>JANPIP010000053.1:0-143869 GCA_031424995.1 Chitinophagales bacterium
TTGTAATTGATACCATACTTTTTACCTAAACCACGAAGGCTGAAACCTCCTGCTAAATAGGCATTAATGGCAGACTGTTTTAATCCTGGATCTATCATACGTTTACAGTTTTTACTGTCAACCTATTTTAGGACAAGACAACGGTGTGGCAAAAAATTTTTTTCCAGCAAAATTGCCACAAACACACTTTTAATCACTAAGTAAAAACAAAAAGCCTGTTAGTTCAATAACAGGCTTTTGTAAAAATTATTTATACAAAATTTACAATCCCAACACTTCCTTCATAGTATAAATACCTTTTTTGCCGGCTAAAAATTCAGCGGCAAGTACAGCACCACCAGCAAAGCCCTGCCTGTTATGTGCAGTGTGAATGATTTCAATATCATCAATTGGTGAGCGATATTTTATTTTATGCGTACCAGGTGCTGGGTCAATACGTTCGCTTATAATTTCAAGGTCTTCAATGCTATCGCTAATATGGTTAACCCATTGCTTTTTTGAAGTTATGTTTTGCAGCACCTGCTCTGCCAGCGTAATAGCCGTACCACTTGGTGCATCTTTTTTTTGTGTATGATGAATCTCTTCCAGCAGCACTTCATACTCAGGATAGTTGTTCATCAGTTTGGCTAAGTAAGTATTCACTTCAAAGAACAGGTTTACACCAATACTATAATTACTGGCGTATACCAAAGCACCATTCTGCTCTTCGCAATAAGCTTTTATTTCATCCCATTGAGCCAGCCAGCCTGTGCTGCCACAAACTACGGGTATACCTGCATCAAAACATTTTTTTAGATTATCAACAGCACTGTGAGGGCTGGTAAACTCTATCGCTACATCACATTTTGCAAGGTTGGCAGCAGTAAATTCATCGGCATTTCCAAGGTCAAATTTAAAAGGCACTTCGTGCCCTTTAGATAAAGCAATAGCTTCTATGGCTTTGCCCATTTTACCGTATCCTACAAGTGCAATTTTCATGTTTTCTGTTTTCACGCAAAGACGCTAAGGAGCTAAGCCGCAAAGGACTGCGTTTTTTTTATAAGTTATTTAAGCTTGTTGTTTGTCATTTGAATAAATAATACAGGTTTTCACACAAAGACGCTAACGCTAAGCAGCAAAGATGAGAACAAGGTTATAATTTATTTACAATTCTGTGTATTCAGTCTTTAATAAGGTTAACATTAAAATTGATAAGCAAGCCAAGCTTACAGCCTGTAAGTTTTAAATAAGTTTGTACCTGCTTGTAATGCACAGGTGCTAAAAGCTCAATTGATTTCAATTCTACAATTACTTTATCCTCAATAATTACATCTGCTCTAAAACCAACTTCCATTTTTATTTCCTTATGATGCAAAGGAATTGCCTGTTGCCGTTGATAAACCAGCCCATTTAAGCCCAGTTCGTAACAAAATATTTCTTCATAAACGCTTTCAAATAAACCAGGGCCATATTGCTGATGTATCCTAAAACAAATGTCTACCACAATTCTTGAAATTTCATTTTCAGTTATCATTGGTTTTCTTTTGATTGTTGCATATTATCATCAACTTATCCTTATTTGTACCTTATTTTTTGCGCCTTAAAATACTCTGCGTCTTTGCGTGAATATTTCTTTGCGCCTTAAAATACTTTGCCTCTTTGCGTGAAACATTTCTTTGCGTGCAACCTTACCTTCCCACACTGCTCATTTTGTGTTCCGCTTTTTTCATGTTCACAACTATACTTAGCCCCGGCCCTTTGGTAACAGGATTAAAGGTTGGCTTTACCTGCATGCTTAAATCGCTGCTTACATTAAAGCCTTTTAAGTGGCCAAACACGGTAGCATCTGCAACATTAACACCCCACAAAATAAAAAACCAGAGTATAGAATAATCCCTGTCTCGCCTTGAAGCATTACGAACCGATTGTATGGCACTAATATCTGCTGTTTTAAATCTAGGTTCTAAAGTATTATAATCTGTACTATCCCGCTTAGTTGCGCCAGGTTCAAGGGTTGCAGCTTTATACCTTGCTTCGTAGGCAAACTTTGTTTTTTTATAAAAATCATCATTATAAAAATAGGTGATGGTTGGTATAGCCAATGCGCCATAAACAAGTGGGATCTTCCAGTATTCTTTATTATAAGCCTGTCCCCATCCTGGTAAAATAAGCGAACGCCTGGTAGCTTCCTGCGCCCTGTGTTTTCTTTTGCCTGTGGCACTGTCTATTTCAATGACTACTTTTTCTTTGGGAGGTTTTGTGACTTTTACTGGTGCTGGTTTTACCGCAGGTTTTGCAGTGTCAGAAGTATTATTGAATACAGAAGTTTTGCTGAGATTTTGCTTATCAGTTTGGGCAGACGCGTTACTTGCGAAAAGTAATAGAGCTATAATGAGGTGTAAGGTGTAAGGTGTAAGGCGTAAGGTGAAAGATGAAAAGTGAAAAGAAGTGAAAAGTGAAAAGTGAAAAGTGAAAAATTGATTATTACAATTTGACGTTTTCCGTTTTACGTTTGACACCTGATGCTGCAAGTACTGGCGTACAAGTGTGCGACGCAACAAAAGCATCACCAAGGAACAACAGACCGTGACCAAAAAAAAATATAACATGGTTAAAAGGAGCGTAAAATGTTAGCTTACCGTTACATTCATCTGCTCTAAAATTTTGTTTAGTTCTTCCAGCGAAAAATATTCTAATGTAATGCTGCCATAACCATTTTTGTTGTGCAGCATTTTTACTTTGGTACTGAAATGCGAGGCTAAATTATCTTCAATTTTTTTATATGCAGGGGGCAAACTGTTAATTACAGAAGGTTTAACAACATGCTTGTCTTTGTACAGGTTACGCACCAGCTCTTCTGTTTGGCGAACGCTCAGGTTTTTGTTGCGCACTTCGTGAAAAACATACAGTTGCTTATCAATCGTATCAATGTTTATCAAGGCCCTTGCATGGCCCATACTAAGGCTGCCATTGCGCACAGCCAGCAAAATATCTGGTGGCAATTTTAAAAGGCGGATATAATTGGTAACAGTGCTGCGCTCTTTACCCATACGCTCTGCTACCTGCTCCTGAGTGTAGTTTAGTTCATCCATCATACGCTTGTAGCTGAGGCCAATTTCTACGGCATTCAGGTTTTCGCGCTGCAAGTTTTCCAGCAAAGCAAGTTCTAAAAGCTGGCTGTCATTTGCCTGGCGAACATACACCGGCACATCTGTTAAGCCTGCAATTTTACTTGCACGAAAACGTCGCTCCCCTGCAATTAACTGGTACTTGCCATTATTAAGTTTGGTAACTGTAAGCGGCTGTATAATATCATGAATCCTAATAGAAGCTGCCAGTTCGCTCAGTGCCGTTTCATCAAAATCGCGGCGTGGCTGTTTGGGGTTAACGCTTATATCGGCTAAAGGAATACGGGTTGAATGCGTAACTTTTTCAACCACTTCAGATTTTAGTTTTCCTTCCGTAGTTTGCAGGTCAGTATCTATATTCTGCAACAGGCTTCTTAAACCTTTGCCAATTGCATCTTTATTTAATTTGGGAGCGGCCATTCTTTTAAGTTGATAGTTGACAGTTGTAAGTTGACGGTAAGGAGGCTGGCTTTACTGTCATCAGTCAACCCTTCATCCAACAACTTTCTTTATTCTAAAATTCTTTCCTCGTTCGTCATTTTCGTCATCTCATTCTTCTGAAGAATTTCCTTGGCAAGATTCAGATAATTAATTGCGCCCTTGCTTTCTGCATCATATAAAATAGCAGGCTTACCAACACTTGGCGCTTCGCTTAACCTGGTATTACGGTGAATAATGGTACTGAAAACCATATCATCAAAATGCCTTCTTACTTCACTTACCACCTGGTTGCAAAGGCGTAAACGGCCATCGTACATGGTCATTAAAATACCTTCAATTTGTAAATCTGGGTTTAAACGGCTTTGAACAATTTTTACAGTATTCAGCAATTTGCCCAAACCTTCCAGTGCAAAAAACTCACACTGAACAGGAACAATCACACTGTCAGCAGCAACCAAAGAGTTTACTGTAATTAAACCCAAAGATGGCGAGCAGTCAATAACAATAAAATCGTATTTATCTTTCACCGACGCAAGAATGTTCTTCATCACATTCTCACGATTGGGGTAATTAATCATTTCAATTTCGGCACCTACAAGGTCAATATGGCTTGGCATTACGTCCAGGTGCGGAATCTCACTTTTCAAAATCACATCTTCGGCACGGGTATTATTTACCATACAATCGTACAGGCTGTTGGTAATATTGTGCAGGTCAAAACCTGTACCTGTGGTGCTGTTCGCCTGCGGGTCAGCATCTACCAGTAAAGTTCTGTATTCAAGCACAGCAAAACTTGCTGCTACGTTAATGGCAGAGGTTGTTTTACCAACACCGCCTTTTTGATTTGCTACGCCTATCGTTCTTGCCATATTTATATGCCTCCAACCCCTGAAGGGGAGTTGGATTTTTTTGGGTTATGAGCTTTTGTACTGCTATGCGGCTTCTGTTGCGTCGCACACTGGTACGCTTTGTTCTTTATTCAGCAGTTTCATACAAAGCAACTAATATTTCAGAATAAATTAAACACCTTCAATTAAGGGTTACCCTTTGTTCTCTTTGCGTTCCTTGTTTCTTTGCGTGAAAATAAAACTGTACAAGTTGGCAAATGTAAAAGATTAGCTACCTATTAGCAACATCAAAATAAGGATTATTGGCTACTGTTGGTAATTTAAAAAAAGAAACCGCATGAATTAAGGTTCATGCGGTTATAAATAAAGGTAGTTTTTAGCTTCTCCTTCTGAAAATCAGTACGCTTTCTTCAACTCAATCGTCTCTCCAATCGCAGGAAGCAGCAATGTTTTATCAGCCGCTTTAAAATCTGACTGGGCTTTTTCCTTATCAATTTTTATGTACCCAAATGTATCATAATGCACGCCCACCACTTTATTGCATTTAATAAAATTGGTGGCATGAAGCGCATCTTCTACATCCATTGTAAAATGGCCACCAATTGGCAGCACCGCAAATTCAAGGTTGGCCCAAAGTGGTATTAACTGCATATCCATATTTAAAGCAGTATCCCCTGCAAAATAAAAATCTCCTTCCTCTGTTTTAAATACAAAACCCATCGGGTTGCCACCGTTGCTTCCATCAGGCAAGGCTGAAGAATGCACCGCATTCACGCCACGCGCTTTACCAAAATCAAAATTTATAAAACCACCATGATTCATGGCAAGTGCTTTTGTAATACCATGTTTTTCTGTAAGCCAGTCAGCAATTTCAGCGGCAGCAACTACAGTGGCTTGTGTTCTTTTTGCAATACTAACAAGGTCACCCACATGGTCGCCATGGCCATGCGAAACAAAAATGTAATCGGCCTCAATACTGTCTGCTGAAATGTCTGCAGCCAACGGATTTCCTGTAATAAAGGGGTCGAACAATATTTTCTTTCCCTGCACGTCTACCAAAAAGCAGGACTGTCCATAATAAGTCAGTTTCATAAAAAAGTGTATTGTTTTTGTGATAAAATTATAACTGTAACAAACTTTACAACAATGATAGGTGCAGAATGTTAAGCTATCATTGCATATTTATTCAACCTTCAATACAAATAATGAGAAATTCAGGTACCTGGTGGATCATCGCCGTAATTATGCTGCTTTTAGATTTTTATGTTTACCAGGCCATAAAAACGGTAAGCCAAAATGCAAGTGAAAGGTCAAAAATAATTATTCAAATTACTTACTGGACACTTGCAATTGTAACGCTGGCAAGCCTTTTGGCCTTACCTTATATACAAACACTGCAAAACAGTAAAATTTTCCGCAATTATATTTTTGCCATTTTGGTTGGTTTATTCTTTGCAAAAATGGTGGGTTCTATTTTCTTTTTAATAGATGATATACGACGCATAGGTATGTGGGCAGTCATGAAAATGGTCTCCTCAAGAGAAACACATTACACATCAGATACCTCAGTTGGCATCAGCCGTTCTGCTTTTTTAAGCTGGCTGGGTTTGGGGCTTGGCGGTAGTTTGTTTGGCACATTGTTATATGGTTTTAGCAATAAATATAAGTACCAGGTAAAACGTGTTTCATTGGTTTACGATAACCTGCCCAAAGCTTTTAAAGGGCTGCGCATTGTACATATCAGCGATATACACAGCGGCAGCTTAAACAATAAAGCGGCGGTAAATCATGGCATTGATATGATTTTAAAAGAACAGCCAGACCTTATTTTATTTACAGGTGACCTTGTAAATGACCGCCATGAAGAAGTGCATAGCTTTATAGATGTTTTTAACCGTTTAAAAGCACCCATGGGTGTGTACAGCACTTTGGGCAACCACGATTATGGCGATTATGTTAGCTGGCCAAACCCTGACGCTAAAAAGCAAAACCTGGACAGTTTAAAGAAACTGCACGCCCAAATGGGCTGGCGTTTATTAATGAACGAGCATATTGTTTTTGAACGTGAAGGCGAAAAAATGGCCTTGCTGGGTATTGAAAACTTTGGTGCCAAAGGCCGCTTTCCTAAATATGGCAAAATGGATTTGGCGCACGCTGGCTCTGAAAACATTCCTTTTAAAATATTAATGAGCCATGACCCCAGCCATTGGGATTACCAGGTGCGCAAAGAATATAAAGACATTGACCTGATGCTTGCAGGCCACACACACGGTATGCAGTTTGGTCTTGAAAACCCATATTTTAAATTTAGCCCCGTGCAATGGATGTATAAACAATGGGCTGGCTTATATGAAGAAGGCAACCAAAAATTATATGTAAACCGTGGGTTTGGTTTTATTGGCTACCCTGGCAGGGTGGGCATTTTGCCAGAAATAACGGTGATAACATTGGGATAGGATGGTCACTTGTGAATGGCAAGTTGTGAATTGTTTCCATGTAAATTAGGACTCACTAAAAGCTTCCTCTTTCATAACTCAAAAACAAAATGCCCTATGTCATCTACTCATGACTTTTTAAGTTTTTTTAAACCTTGGCACAATCATTGAAAACAAGAGCAAAAACAGTGTTATGAAAAAATTTCTTCTTTCAACCCTTGCCATTGTACTTGTAACGGTTACAACAAAGGCACAGAGTTTTGCATTAGGTGCCAAATTGGGCGCTAACCTTACAAAAATTGATGGCCAGTCTTTTAACGATGGTTACAAATTGTCATTTCAGGCAGGTGCGTTTGTTGAGCTTGACTTTGGTAAAAAGTTAGGCATTCAGCCAGAACTGTTATTCAGCCAAACAACTTCTAAAACAGTACAAGGTACTGCTGCCATAGGCCAGGGCTTAAAAGAGAATACTGATTTTAAATTGAATTACTTGTCTATTCCTGTTTTATTGCGCTATAATGTCAGCAAGCTGGTTACAATACACGTTGGTCCACAATTTGGCATTTTAATGAATAAAGATGAATCAGTAACTACTAACGGACAAAACGCATTTAAAAGCGGCGACCTTTCTGCTGTTGCAGGTTTACAGTTAAATCTTAGTTCTTTCCGTATTTATGGCAGGTACAACGTTGGTTTAAGCAATATCAACGATGTTACAAGTTCAGACAAATGGAAGAGCCAGCAAATACAGGTAGGCGTTGGCCTTAAATTATTGTAGATAAACTGTCGATCGCCCATCGCTGATAGTCTATCGACAATAAACGATTGACTATTGACTTACTGACTATTGACTTCTCCTTATAAAAAAGCATCCCGTAATTAAATTGGATGCTTTTTTATTGCGCCAATTTGTACCTGTGGCTATTTTGTTATCTGCATGGCATTAATATTGTCTTACTTTGCCTCTCAATTTTTGAGAAGAAAGCAGGGCTGTAAGTGACAGCTTGGCTTAATTATATTTGAACGAACTGATATGAACAGAACGAAAAACTTTTTTGCCGGCGAAGACGAAACGGATTTCATGCCCATCATCCCCATAAATGAAAACGAGAGCGAGCAGGATAAAAACCTTGTAATACCCGAAGAAATTCCCATTTTACCATTACGCAATACCGTACTTTTTCCAGGCGTTGTTTTGCCTATAACCGTTGGCCGCGATAAAAGTATAAAGGCTGTAAACGAAGCCTACAAAGCCGATAAATTAATAGGTGTTATTGCACAAAGGGATACCAATATTGAAGAGCCTTTGGCAACTGACCTTTGCAGCATTGGTACTGTAGCAAAAATTATTAAGCTGATAAAAATGCCTGATGGTGGCACTACCATTATTATACAGGGCAAAAAGCGGTTTGAGCTGGTAGAGATGATTACCGACGACCCTTATTTTAAAGCGACTATACGTTTATTAGATGATGATATAAGGCCAGAGAACGACAATTTTGAAGCGTACCTGAGCAGCATTAAAGATCTGGCTACGCAGATCATCCAGTTATCACCCAACCTGCCTACAGAAGCGGCTATTATTTTAAAGAATATTGAAAGCCCTTCTTTCCTCATCAACTTTGTAAGCAGCAACCAAAATGCCGACCTGTCTGAAAAGCAATCACTGCTTGAAACCAACGACATTACTGAACGTGCCGAAAAACTGGTACACCTGTTACAGCGCGAATTGCAGTTTGCAGAATTGAAAGATAAAGTGACCAACAAAGCCCGTGTTGAGATTGATAAACAGCAGCGCGATTATTTTTTGCAGCAGCAGTTAAAAAGCATTAAAGATGAATTGGGCGGCGACAGCAACGAACGCGAAATTGCTGACATGAAGAAAAAAGCCGAAGCCAAAAAATGGCCTGAAGCCGCTAAAAACCTCTTCAACACCAATGTACAGAAGCTGGAAAGGATGCACCCAACAACCCCGGATTATTCTGTTGTTTATAACCACCTCGACCTTTTATTAGATCTTCCATGGGAAGAATATACGGATGACAATTACGATTTAAAAAACGCCAAAAAAGTACTGGATGCAGATCATTATGGTATGCAAAAAATAAAGAACCGTATTCTTGAATACCTGGCGGTATTAAAGTTGAAAGGCGATATGAAAAGCCCGATACTTTGTTTTGTTGGCCCTCCCGGTATTGGTAAAACCTCTTTGGGTAAAAGTATTGCCCATGCCGTTGGCAGAAAATATGTACGCGTAAGCCTTGGTGGCTTGCACGATGAAAGCGAGATACGCGGCCACCGTAAAACCTATATTGGCGCTATGCCGGGCCGTATTCTGCAGAACATACGCAAAACAAAAACATCCAATCCTGTAATGATTTTGGATGAGATTGACAAGATTGGTAACGATCATCGCGGCGATCCTTCTTCTGCCCTTTTGGAAGTTTTGGACCCTGAACAGAACAACACTTTTTACGATAACTATTTAGAGCTGGAATACGACCTGAGCAAAGTGCTCTTCATCGCCACAGCAAATAATTTACAAAATATTCAGCCTGCCCTTCGCGACCGTTTAGAGATTATTGACCTTAGCGGTTATGCCGTTGAAGAAAAGGTAGAAATTGCCAAACGTCACCTGTTGCCTAAACAAAAAGAAGCACATGGTCTTGGTAAAGTAAACTTGAAACTGTCTGACAAGATTCTTGAAAAAATCATTGAAAGCTATACCCGCGAAAGTGGTGTACGTGAGCTTGACCGCCAGTTGGCAAGCATCATGCGTTTCCAGGCCAAAGAGGTGGTATTAAAGAACAAGGTAAAAAATGTAATGGCCGTTGCTGATATTGAAAAAATACTCGGCTCTGCACGTTACAGCAACGATATTTATAAAACTGTAAACATGCCAGGTGTTACCGTTGGCCTTGCATGGACCTATGTTGGCGGCGATATTCTTTTTATAGAAACCATTTTAAGTGAAGGCAAGGGCGAACTGCAATTAACAGGTAACCTTGGCACTGTTATGAAAGAAAGTGCCAGCACCGCCCTTACCTACTTACAGGCCAATTGTAAAAAATGGGGCATTGATCCTGAAGATTTTAATAAGAAAAAGATACACGTACACGTGCCGGAAGGTGCCACACCAAAAGATGGCCCAAGTGCAGGTATTACCATGCTTACCTCGCTAACAAGTGCTTTTACAGGCCGTAAGGTAAAGCCTTACCTTGCCATGACTGGCGAAATTACCCTTCGTGGGCAGGTGCTTCCCGTGGGTGGCATTAAAGAAAAAGTATTGGCCGCCAAACGCGCGGGCTTAAAAGAAATTATCATGTGCTGGCAAAACGAAAAAGACGTACAGGAAATTGACAGCACTTTTATAGAAGGTGTACAGTTTCACTATGTAAGAAATATGCAGCAGGTGCTGGAACTGGCTTTAACCTAAGGTTTCACGCAAAAAAATTATTAACGCAAAAAAGCAAGGAATACAAGGGCGCAACGTTTTACGTTGCGTTTTTTTGTGGTACAGGCGTATGGGGATTTCTATTAAACTTTTGGGGCGTCGCACACTGCGGCGCTTTGTGCTTTATTGTACTTACTTCATTGTACAAACATTGTACAAAAACATTTCCTCTAAATACCCGACAAACACAACCCGTTGTTTTCCCGTTACTACTTGATGCTAAAACTACAACCATTGTTGCAGCATCATCACACCAGTCAAATATTTCTATCACCTTGTTACCGCTTCTTCACACACTGTTACGCCAAAATGACTAACTTTTACTCAACTGGGTGCAACTTTTTAGTAACTGGGTATAACTTTTGGTCAACTGGGTGGCTCAAACGGTCAACGTGACAGTACAGTTACTCAACTGGGTATAACAAACAATCAACGATGTGTATCACACAATCAACTGGGTGTATCAACAACACAACGGTGTACCATCTTTATTCAACAATGCAATACTATATTGTTATTGTCTTCACTTTTTTAAAAAAGCGTGCATTTAATAATATAGAAGAAGCCGAAAGCCCGCAAACAAAACCAATCCATATACCAGCCGCGCCCATGTTATAAGTGAAAGCAAGTAAATAACCAATAGGTATACCAATGGCCCAGTAAGCAATGGCAACATAAATGGTGGGTTTAATTACATCTTTTACGCCCCTGCAAAGTCCAACGCCTATTGCCTGCGTAGCATCAGACACCTGGAAAACTGCAGCGTAAACCAGTAACACAGTCGACACTTTTACCACGGCGGCATCTTTTGTAAAAATATAAGGCAGGTAACTGCCCAATGCTATTAAAAGCAGGCCTGAAAACACGCCATAAACCAATCCACCAATGGCGGTGCTTTTACCAATAATAAAAAGTGAAGCCGTTTTTTTTCTGCCGTAGGCATCACTTATTCTTATAGAACCTGCCATTGAAAAACCAAGTGCAGCCATAAAAGTGGTAGAGGCACAACTTAAAGCAACCTGGTGGGCGGCCTGCTGTACAGCACCCAGCCAGCCCACCATAATACCTGAAACAGAAAACGCGGCAGACTCCATACAATACTGTAAACTGCTTGGCACACCCAGTTTTAAAAACTCTTTAAACGTGGCTGCCTTTAGCTTCCAGGTCTGCTTTCGTAAATCAATGTAGGGCTTAAATACTTTGTGTTTGGTAATAACTATAATCATCGCGATAGCGAGAAATATTCTTGATAACAATGTTGCAAGGCCTGCGCCTGCAACGCCTAAAGCAGGCATACCCCAATTGCCGTAAATAAATAACCAGCAAAAAAAGGCATTTAATGGAAGTGAAATAACAGAAAGCGTCATGGCTGTTTTGGTAAACTGCAACCCGTCAGAAAACTGTTTGGTGGCAATAAAAACCATCATAGGTATTAAGGAATAGCCCATGATGATAAGGTAATTTTTTGCAAGTACGGCAACTGCTTCATCCTGACCCATTTTGGTAAGAAACAAAGAAACGATGTGTACTGTAACAGAAAGAATGACGCCTGCAATAATGCTTAAAGCCCAGCCATTATACAATACATGCGATGATTTGTGTTTATCGTTTTGCCCGTTGGCTATGGCAACCATAGGAGTAATAGCCATCATTAAACCCATACCAAGCACTAAAGGAATAGAGATAATATTAGCCACCAGCGATGCTGCTGCAAGTTGGTTATAGCCAAGAACGCCAATCATTGCAGTATCAATTAAACCATAAGCTACCTGTGTAAGGTTGCCTAATATTAATGGTATTGCGATGGCTAAAGTGGCTTTAAACTCCTTTTTCATAATAGGCGGGCAAAAGTAGCAGTTTAAAGTAAGCCGTATGGTAGAAATGCAGCGTTACTTTTACTACACGATGGCTTTGTGCCTGCGTTTTTCAGGTAAAATAATATGAAAAGAGCTGCCACTACCTTCTTCAGAACTGGCATACATACAGCCATGATGCAGTTGAACTATCTTATTGCAAAGGGCAAGGCCAATGCCAGTGCCAGAATATTTTTCTTTTGTATGAAGCCTTTTAAACAGTTGAAATATTTGCTTCTCGTAGGTTTTATCAAAGCCAATTCCATTATCGCTGAAGCAAATATCAAAATAACGCAAGTCTGTGTTCAGGTTAAACTTCTCAACCTCTTCGTTTAATAAAATGCGTGATGTAACAGTTATTTCAGGCCTGCGGTTGGTATGTGAAAATTTAAGTGCATTGCTTACCATGTTGTAAAACAACTGCTTCATTTGCACAGGCGATGCTTTGATAACGGGCAAGTTACCTGCACGTATGATTGCATTTTTTTCTTCCAGCAATAATTCAAAATCATACATTACGTTGGTAAGAATATGGTTAAGGTCGGTACTTTCAACCATCATCTCCGCCTCCTGAAGTTTTGAAAAATCAAGCAGATCGTGTACCAGTTGGCTCATACGTTCTGCAGAGCTTAATACTTTTTCAAGGCGTTGTAACGAGGCAATATCTTCCTGCTTTTTTAAATGATCAGCCACCATATTACTGTACACTCGTATTTTCCTAAGCGGTTCCTGCAAATCGTGGCTTGCCGCATAAGCGTACTGCTCCAGCTCTTTATTGGTACGCATCAGTTGCTGGTTCGACTGCTGAATTTCGATGGTTCGTGCAGCTACCATACTTTCCAGTTCTTCAGCCATTTTTTTCTGCTCATCAATATCTGTGCTGGTACCTATCCACATTTTTATATTGCCCTGGTCATCTTTTTGGGGTACTGCACGGCTTAGTTGCCATCTGTACACCCCATCGTACCTGCGAAAGCGGTGTTCTAACAAAAAGTCTTCGCCTGTTGCTATAGCGTGTATCCATTTTTTTATATTCGCCTGCCTGTCGTCAGGATGCACAATTTCAATCCATCCATCATTCGCTATTTCTTCATGAGTTTTACCAGAGAAATTGTACACCGCCTGGTTATAATAGGTTAGGTTACCAGCTATATCCCCCGTCCAAATTAGTTGTGGCATTGAGTTGGATAATACCCTGAACCTTGCTTCACTTTCTTCAATTGCTTTTCTTGTCACCACCTGTTCAGTAACATCATGGCTCATTACAAGCACACCTGTAATACTTCCACCTGCATCGCGCAGTGCTTTATATGAGGTATTGCTATAGATGGTTTTAGGTATTTCATTTACAATTATTCTTGAAACACTTTCAACATTATGATACGTTTCGCCAGTTACATAAACGTTTTTTAAAATGCTGATATGCTGTTGCGCTTCCAGTTCAGGATAGGCATCAAGCAATTTTTTGCCAATAATATTTTTATCCCTGCCCCACAATTTTAAACCTGCTGAGTTTACAATTTCTATTACAAGGTCTGGCCCATTAAATATTACCGTTGGTACAGGTGCTTCGTACACCAGGTTTTTAAATTTCTTTTCGCTGGCTTCCACCTCCCGCCTTGCCCTTACCTGTTCTGTAACATCTACAGCCATGTTTAAAATACCGTAAATATGGCCATCTACATCACGCAGGGCTTTATAAGTAAAATTAAAATAAAAGGTTTGCAGTTGCCCGTTAACAACAAGGTCTGCCCTGTCTTCCATACCCTTATAAGTATTGCCTGTAGTGTACACGTTGTGCAGCAGTTGGTGAAAAGGCTGGCCTTCCAGTTCAGGCAAAGCATCGCGAAGCACTTTACCTATAACAGTTTTGTCTTTGCCCCACAGTTTTATCATTGCATCGTTGGCAAGTTCAATAACATTATCCTCACCAATATATACACCTGTAGCTACAGCCGCCTCATTAACAAGGTTACGGTAACGCTGCTCACTTTGCTGCAGTTCTATCTTGGCATTTACCAGTTCTGTTACTTCTGTAGCAATCACCATAATGCTGCCTACAGTACCGTTTGCCTCTTTTATAGGTGCATACACAAAATTAAAATAGTAAGGCTCAGATACTTCTTTACGCTGCAGATAGCAAAGGGTTTCATAACCGTAATGCGCTTTACTACTGCGGTAAACCTCAAGTAATAAGTCAGGGAATGGCTGATCTTTTATTTCGGGCAACCCTTCTATAAGTTCTAATCCAATAACAGTATTTGTTTTGCCCCATAATTCAAGCAGGGCAGCATTGGCTGATTCTATCACCATATTCTCACCACGTAGTACACCAATGGCCACAGGCGCCTGGTTAAAATATTCTTTTAGGGAATGAATAGGTATGGAAGTATGGGCTGAATTGTTGGCAGATGATGTTTCTGTTGCCGATAAATGATGCTCAATTTCACTCATTGCAGTTACTGCAAACCTTTGCAATAATTGTTCTTCTTCAGCAGTAAATGTGCGGTTGCTGGTATCATAAATACAAATGGTTCCAATGGTATAACCCTGGGTGGTAATTATGGGAACGCCAGCATAAAATTTCAGGTCTATACCATTGGTTAAAGATTTTACATTTTGCTTATCAATATCTGTAACAATGGTAGGTGCATTATTTTTTATAGTGATAAAAGAAAGACTGTTGCGTTCAAGTGAAGTAACTGCAGGTAATCCAACACTTGCTTTGATGAAAACTTTGTCTTTATCAACCAGTGAAATATAGGCAACTGGTACACGAAAAACCTGGCTTATGATATGTACAAGATTATTCAGCGTAGCTGCCCCTGCATCAGAGTGTATATTATGGTGTTGTAATGCTTCTACGCCCGCCCCCTCATTACCTGGCACACTATCCTGCTGTATGTAAAACATTCGCGAAAAATAAGGAAAAAATATACATTAGTTACAGAACAGGATATTTTTTACTTAAATGGAATTAAAAAAGGCCGCACTTGCGTGCAGCCTTTTACTAACAAAATGTATTCATCAACATTTTTCCAATGCCTGTTCTATATCAGCTAAAATATCATTTACGTTTTCTAATCCTGCTGAAATGCGTATCAAGCCTGGCGTGATGCCTATTGACAAACGCTCTTCTTCAGTAAGTTTTGAGTGTGTAGTGCTTGTTGGGTGAGAGGCAATGCTTCTTGTATCGCCAAGGTTGGGCGTCATTGATAACAGTTGCAGCGCATCTAAAAATTTACGGCCACTTTCTACACCGCCTTTTAGTTCAAAACAAACAATACCCCCACCTTTTTTCATTTGCTTTTTAGCAATTTCATATTGCGGGTGCGATGGCAGGAAAGGATATTTTACCCATGATACTTTCTCATTCTTTTCCAGCACTGTTGCAAGTTCCAGCGCATTATTGCAATGCCTTTCCATGCGTACATCCAGGGTTTCTAAACTCTTGCTTAATACCCATGCGTTAAAGGCACTTAATGTTGGGCCAGTATTACGGCAGAATAAATAAATTTCCCTTATAAGATCTGCACGGCCAACTACTACCCCACCCAATACGCGACCCTGGCCATCCATCCATTTGGTAGCACTGTGGCTAACAATATCGGCACCAAAAGCAATGGGATTTTGTAATACAGGCGAAGCAAAGCAGTTATCAATATTATAAATGAGGTTATGCTTTTTTGTAAACTGGCCTACCCATTCCAGGTCAAGCACTTCAAGCTGTGGATTGGTAGGAGTTTCGAGGTAAACCATTTTGGTATTTGGTTTTACCGCAGCTTCCCAGGCATCGTGGTCTATAGATTTTACCAGCGTACATTCAATACCATAACGTGGCAAAAACTTAGTAGCCAACGCATAAGTGCTGCCAAAAACAGAACTTGAGCAGATAAGATGATCGCCAGCTTTAAGCAAAGCGAAAATAGAATTGAACACTGCCGCCATACCTGAAGCAGTTGCAAAACCTGCTTCTGCACCTTCCAGCGCACAAACTTTTTTTACAAACTCATCCACCGTTGGGTTGCTGTAACGGCTGTAAATATTATCGTCTGATTCATCAGCAAAAGCGGCACGCATTTCCTCTGCAGTATCAAAAGTAAAACTACTGGTAAGGTACAATGGTGTAGAATGCTCCATCTCGTTTGATTGACCTGTTTGAATACGGATGGCCTGTGTTTGTTTATGCATGTTTGACTTCTGATTTGAATTTATTTAATTCTGATATCCATGACATTGCAGGTAATTTTAAACCTGCATATCACCCACTACTCACAACTCACAACTATGGATGAACGAAAGTTTCTGTTTTAATAGTAGTGCCAGAACCCATTAAAGTAGCAGCTACTGAACAGTATTTATTTAAAGAAAGATCAACAGCTTTTTGTGCTTTGTCAATATCTACCTCGCCATAAATGTGAAATTCAAGCGTAATGTCTTTCCACAAAGAAGGTTCTTTGCCCGCTTCCCTGTCGCCCTTAATTACCATTTTATAGTCACGCACATTCTGGCGTTGCTTTTTAAGAATAATAATAACATCAATGGCACTGCAACCGCCAAGGCCCATTAACAACATTTGCATGGGGCGTACACCAAAATTTTGCCCACCACTTTCCGGGCTGCTGTCCATTCTTACAACGTGTCCATTTTCATCTCTTGCTTCAAAACCAAAATCGTTTTGAACCCTTGTTAATTCAATTGTTGGCATACATCCTTTTTTAAAATTGGGTGCAAAGGTATTTTATTTTGATGGCTTTAGCGCAAAGAAACAAAGTGTGCAATGGCGTAAGTTTACGAGAAAGGGGAATTGTTTTGCGAATAAAGCCAATTGAAACATGCTGTAAATACCTAACGGTGCATATATATTGCCACAAATACTTGAGCTGGTTACATTGTAACCTGTACATATTTCCTTGTTAACAGGGCTGATTACATTGTAACCTGTACATATTTCTTCGTTAACAGGGCTAGTTACATTGTAACCTGCATATATTTCCTCGTTAACAGGGCTGGTTACATTGTAACCTGCACATATTTCCTCAGGAACAGGGCAGGTTTGATTGTAGCCTACAAATAATTTCTTCTTTATCAGTTGAACAAAGAGCAAAGCGTACAAGTGTGCGACGCTCACAGAGTCCTGCGGACAACGATGCCTAAATAAAGAACTGAAGCTGGTATCCAAAAAACAAAACTGCAAGGCATGCCTTGCAGTTTGTGATGTATAGAAAATTTATGATTACGCGTTGATAATCTGTATAAACTCATCGGCAATTAAAGAGGCGCCGCCAACAAGACCGCCGTCTACATCAGGCTGAGAGAAAAGCTCTACCGCGTTGTTTGCCTTTACACTGCCGCCATATAAAATAGAAATATTTGCAGCTACAGCATCGCCATATTTGGCGGCAAATTGTGAACGGATAAACGCCTGAATTTCCTGCGCCTGCGCACTGGTAGCCGTTTTGCCGGTGCCAATGGCCCAAATGGGTTCGTAGGCAATCACTAATTTTTGTATTTCTTCAGCAGACAAATGAAACAGACTTTCTTCAAGTTGCTTTGCAACAAAAGCATTTTGCCCATTGGCTTCACGCACGTCAAGCGGCTCGCCGCAACAAAAAATGGGGGTGATATTGTACGCTAACGCGATGTTTGTTTTTTCGGCAAGTAGTGCATTGGTTTCATTGAAATACTCGCGCCTTTCTGAGTGGCCAAGTACCACGTATTTAATACCGATTGACTGAAGCATTTCAACAGAAATTTCGCCAGTATATGCGCCGCTTTTTTTGCTGTAACAGTTTTGTGCTGCAACATACAAATGGGGCGTGTTAGCCAATTTTTCTTTTGCAAGAATAAGGTATGGGGCAGGCACTGCAAATACAGCAATCCTGTTTTCATTTACGTTTAGTTGTGCTGCTAAAAAAGCATCCAGTAAAGTGTTGGCCTGCTCAACGGTAAGGTTCATTTTCCAGTTAGCAGCGGCGATTTGTTTGCGCATATTTATAATTGTGATTGTTAATGATTTTTATGAAAGAGAATGATTGTTTGCATATCATTTCTTATTAGCGATTAATTTTCAAAGATATGTTTCAGCATCTCAACTTCAGCAGTTGAAAGTAATTGATGCTTCATTGTTTTCCAGTTTTGTATGTCGTGCAATGCTTTTTCAAAAATGTATTTCTCTGTAGTTCCCCAAATAAAATTGCCCAGTTTTTTAGGCAGCAGTCCATTGCCAAAAACATTACTGCTAACACCAAATACAGAGCCTGTATTAATGGATGAATTGATAGCCACCCTTGTATAATCGCCCATAATAACACCGCATTTTTGGCCTGCATTTATATAGGCATTTTTACCTTCGTTCCACAAGTCAACATTACCACCTGTATTTTTTACATTGCTGTTACTGGTACCAGCCCCAAGGTTACACCACTCGCCTATTACACTGTCGCCAAGATAACCTTCATGCCCTTTATTGGTATTGCCCTGTATCACTACATTTTTAATTTCGCCGCCACAAACACAGTTGGGGCCAATGGTTGTGGCACCATATATTTTGCTGCCCATTTTAAGCATGGCATTTTCGCCAAGTGAAAATGGGCCGCGTATAAATGAACCTTCTTGCACAACTGCTTTTTTACCAATATAAATGGGGCCTGCCGTTGAGTTAAGGGTAGCAAATTCAACCACTGCACCCTTATCAATAAAAATATTCGAGTGCTGAATAACCTGATTGGTATGAGAAATGGGTTCAGATGTTTTACCTTTTGTAACCAACTCAAAATCGTTGCGAAGCATCTCATCATTCCAAAGAAAAACTTCGTGCGGAAACTGCAGGCGTTTGACATTGGTTACAGGCAAAGTATTATTGGCAAACCAGTCCAATGCATTGGAGGCATCAAAAGCTGAAGACTGATTAAGGCTGCGACCTGCCACAAGACCTGTTTCATCAACAAGGGCGGAGTTTAATTCAAGGGCTGCAATCTTATCCCAAATTTCTTCCGTTAAAATTACGCTGGCATCTATCCAAATATTATCGCCTTCTTTTATAGGCTGGTACAAGCCTTGCAAATATTCTTCTGTATAAACAAAAATGTCTTTTCTGGTTAACAGTGCAGCCCGTTCCTGGAAAGTAAAAATACCAAGGCGTAATGCGGCAATGGCTTTTGTGGAAGAGAGCGGCTGTAAATTTTTACGGAATTTATTATCGAAAAGAACAATGACCATAGGTAGTGATTTGGATTTTAAGCAATCGGTTTATACAATAGCAGGATGCAAAGATGAAGATTTTGAATGATGATACACGAACCTTATCCATTGCCACAAATTGGTGGGTTTTTCCATATCAACGATTAAAGCTTTACGCGGTAATGTTTTAAAATCAGGCAATTGATTGTTGTTGCCCTGTAATGCCTGCAATTGCTGCAAAGCAATCAACCCAAAAGCACAAATTCCCATTATAGAAACAGTAAAGTTTTCGCGCTGGCGCTGTGATATTTTAAGGGAACCAATTTCTTTTTTAATACCATCAATCAACTGCAAAAAGAATTGATGAAAAGCATATGCATCTCTCATGCGCACAGGTAAAGTTTCAGAACCATCGTGCAGGTCTTTATAAATATCAAAAAGGTCGTTGGTTAATTGTATAATGCTGCCAATGCGGTACCAGCATTGCTTTTCAGCTTCTGAAGCTTCATCATCAAAATAAAAATGACAAAGTTCTACAGCATAACCACCTTTTGCAAATGTGATAGCCTGTATTTCTTCATCACTAATACTTTTCGTAAACTGTTTTACTGATGCCTGCTGCGCATTAAACAGTTTATGCGATACCTCATCGTAGCCATTTTTATCCTTTACATACTCTCTTAAAAACAAGTGAGAATTAAGAAACATGCTTTCATCAAACGTAGTGGCAGCAAAGCTTTGCTGTTGAAAAGAAATTTGATAAAGTTGTTCCTGCGTAAGTTCTTTCCTGTCACAAAAATTATCAAATAATGAACTGCAAATAAAATAATGTACCAGCCTTTCTCTTTCTTTACGATTGGTATTCCTCCCATGAAGTTGCATAAAGGCATCACACATCATTGGGTTATAAATAGCATAACTGTTCACTACTTTTTTAAAGGTAAAATCATCAAGCCTGCCGCTAAAATGTTTTTCAATATTTTTAAGATAATCAGTGGCCCATTCAGCTTCATTTTTGCGCGTGCGGATGATGTAAAAAGCTTTTGTAAGAATGATGTTCGCAAAACGAAAAAGGTACATGCTGCAATAATAAATCACAAATACCATACAAATAAATACTGCTTTAAGCCAAAAGCGTTCTTTGTTAACTTGCAGTTCTAAAAAGCAATACATGAGCATCGGCACATTCTCCTATCCGTTACCAGCTAACGAACCTGTTTTACAGTATGCACCTAATAGTCCAGAAAAAATAGCATTGAAAAAAACACTGGCGGAACTTAAAAAGAAAGCCATTGACATACCCATGTACATTGGTGGCAAAGCAATAAAAACAGCCAATAAAATTGCTATTAATCCCCCGCATGAAAAAGACTTTACCCTTGGCTATTTTAATATGGGCGAAGAAAAACATGTTACTCAAGCCATCAACGCTGCACTGGCAGCAAAAGAGCAATGGGCAGCCATGAGTTGGGAAAACAGGGCGCATATATTTTTAAAAGCGGCCGACTTGATAGCTACAAAGTACCGCTATCATATGAACGGTACCACAATGCTTGGCCAAAGCAAAAGCGCTTACCAGGCTGAAATTGATAGTGCCTGTGAATTGATTGATTTTTTACGTTTTAATGTTCATTATTTAAGCGAGATATATAAGCAGCAGCCTATTTCTTCTCCTGGTATCCATAACCGTTTGGAATGGCGTTCACTGGAAGGTTTTGTTTTGGCAATTACGCCTTTCAACTTTACAGCCATCGGCGGTAATTTACCTGCAAGTGCTGCCATGTGCGGCAATGTTGTTGTGTGGAAACCCGCTGAAACACAGGTATATTCTGCACAAATGTTTATGCGCATTTTAAAGGAAGCAGGCTTACCTGATGGCGTAATAAATTTAATTTATGTTGATGGGCCAACACTTGGCAAAGTTTGTTTTAACCATGCTGACCTTGCTGGTATTCATTTTACAGGAAGCACTGGCGTGTTTAATACTATATGGAAAAGTGTTGGTGAAAACATCAGCAAATACAAAACCTATCCAAGAATTGTGGGTGAAACGGGCGGTAAAGATTTTGTGATGGTACACAAAAGTGCAGATATTGATGCCACAGTAACTGCGCTGGCAAGAGGTGCATTTGAATTCCAGGGGCAAAAATGCAGCGCGGCATCAAGGGCATATATTCCCTCAAATATTGCAGAAGAAGTAAAACAAAAATTAACCGCCGTATTAGCCACCATGAAGATGGGTACTGTTGAAGACTTTAGCAATTTTATTAATGCGGTGATTGATGAAAAATCTTTTTATAAAATTGCTGCTTATATAGATGCAGCGAAGAAAGACAAGAAGGCAACAATTATTGCAGGAGGAAACTATGACAACACTCACGGCTATTTTATTGAACCAACTGTTATTGAAGCTAAAGACCCCAAATATGTAACCATGTGCGAAGAAATTTTTGGCCCAGTACTTACTATTTATGTATATGATGCTGATAAGTTTGAAGAAACACTTCAGTTACTTGACAGTACTTCCAACTATGCACTCACAGGTTCTATTATTGCACAAGACCGTTACGCTGTTGAACTGGCAACCAATAAATTGCGCAACGCGGCTGGTAATTTCTATATTAATGATAAGCCAACAGGTGCAGTTGTTGGTCAGCAACCATTTGGCGGTGCAAGAGGCAGTGGCACTAATGATAAAGCAGGCAGTATGTTAAACCTTTACCGCTGGTTAAGTGCAAGAACCATCAAAGAAACTTTCAATCCACCAACTGATTACAGGTATGCTTTTTTGAGTGAAGCATAAACCATTCAGCTTAAGATAAAACAAAAGCGGCATCAATTGGTGCCGCTTTTGTTTTATACTGGTTATCCTGCAAATAAAAAAGCCCTCCTGTGGAAACAGGACGGCCTCTAACGATTGCTTGCCATATGAAAAGAGTTTTTTAACTATCGCCTGTCGCAAGCTGCATCTCAAAATCAATCAGCACATGATAGTTACTCTATAAATTATTTCTTAATTGAATCAACCGCTGCTTTAGCTGTATCAACCATAGCTTTAGCTGTATCAACTGCTGCTTTAGCAGAATCAAGAGATTTTAAAGAATCAGCAGCCCTTAAAGAATCAGCAGCAGTGGTATCAGTTGTTGTTGCAGAGTTACAAGCTGCGAAAGCGCCTAAAGCGATTACGAATAAGAATTTTTTCATTGTTGTGAGCGTTTTTGTTGTTAGTGAATTTAACGTTAATACCCTACAGTAATAAAAGGTAACCCGCTATTTTAAAATATTTTTTAAATTTTATTTTAAGATGGCTTTTGGGTTACTTTTAGGGCCTTGGATGTATTAAATGTTACGCTGTGAAAGTTGATATAAACGAACAAGCTTTATTGAAAGGACTGGCTGTTGATGATTCAAAGGCGATAGAAACCATATACAAGGAAAACTTTACAATGGTTCAGACTTTTATCATCAACAACAATGGATCTTATGATGATGCAAGGGATATTTTTCAGGAGGCTATGATTGTTTTATACGAGAAGGCACAAAACGAATCATTTGTTCTTACATCTAAACTTAACACCTTTATCTATTCCATCTGCCGCAGGCTTTGGTTTAAAAGGTTACAGCAAATGGGCAGGTTTAGTAACCAGATTGAAAGCTTGGAAGAAACTGTGCCAGTTGAAGAAGATGTAGAGTTTAGAGAAAAAAGAAATGCAGAATTTGCCATTATGGACAGGGCATTAAACAGCCTGGGCGAACCATGTAAAAGTTTACTGGAAGGATTTTATGTAAAGAAAATAGATATGCAGGCACTGGCAAGAGAATTTGGTTACACCAATGCAGACAATGCAAAGAACCAAAAATACAAATGCCTCATGCGTCTCAAAAAATTGTTCTTTACCCAATACAATATAGGAGAATAAAGATTATGAATACTCAGCAGGACGATATTTTAATGATGCAGACCATTGAGCGTTACTTAGATGGCACTATGCTGCCAGATGAGAAGGCTTACTTTGAGCAGCTTCGTAAAAACACTCCAGAAATTGACCAAATGGTGGTGGAACATTCGATGTTTTTACATGAAATGGATGAATATGTGGTACAAAGAAATTTCAGGAATACTTTAAATAACGTACACAGCAAGCTTGTTGCAGAAGGTGCAATAAACGAAGGTGGCTTATTACCTGCACAGGGTAAAGTTGTAAGGCTTTATAATAAATACAAAAAAGATCTTTTGATGGCTGCCTGTGTTGGCGGTGCAATTGTTCTTTCTATTGGCAGCGTTTTGTTGTACTTCTCCCCTTCTTCTAAAAGCAACCAAATTGAGCAATTGAGTAAAGACATTGCCAATATAAAATACAACCAGGCTGTTCAAAGTACAATGATCAAGCAGGTAAAAAGCAAACTGCCCGTAGATTATACGCCCGTAAATGGAGGTACTGGTTTTTTGGTAGATGGCAAAGGTTACCTTGTTACAAATGCTCACGTGTTACGTAACTCAAATGCAGTTATCGTTTCTAACCCAAATGGCAACGAATTCAGGGCCGAAATTGTACATATTGATGCCGTAAACGACATTGCACTTCTTAAAATAATTGATGATGATTTTAAACCTTTAAAATCACTTCCTTACAGCATTAATAAGTCAGGTGCCAAACTTGGCGAGGAAATTTTCACACTGGGTTATCCTAAAAATGATATTACCTATACACAAGGTTATTTAAGTTCAAAAACTGGTTTTAATGGAGATACTGTTACTTATCAAATTCAAATAAGTTCAAACCCAGGTAACAGCGGTGGCCCTGTACTAAATAAGAATGGCGAAGTAATTGGTATTTTAAGTACAAGGCAAACGCAGGCTGATGGTGTTACCTTTGCCATTAAAAGCAGAAATATCTATAACCTTGTAGATGATTTAAAGAAAGAAGATTCTTCGCTGCAAAAGATTAAAATGCCTTCTATATCTTCTATTTCAGGGAAAGACAGGTCTTCACAGGTTGAGAAAATTGAAGATTGTGTTTTTGCTATCAAAACTTATAAGTCAAGACAATAATTCTAACGAAGAATAATTTACAGCCCGCTAAAAGCGGGCTTTTTTATGCCCTTCCAAATCCCTACATCATATTGCAACAACACAATGAGGCACAAAAAAACCGAAGCTTTCGCTTCGGCTCTCTTACCTTATTTCTTACAAAAACTATTTAACTGAGTTAACTAAAGCTTTAAAACTTTCAGGGTTGTTCATAGCCAAATCAGCTAAAACTTTACGGTTAAGATCAATACCTTTAACGCTAAGTTTGTTAATAAACTGGCTGTAGGTCATTCCTTCTTCTCTTACACCTGCGTTAATACGTGCAATCCATAATTGACGGTATTCACGTTTTTTCAGCTTACGGCCAACGTAGGCATAAGTCAAACCTTTTTCTACAATATTTTTGGCAACGGTATAAACGTTTTTACGTTTACCATAATAACCTTTAGCTTGTTCTAAAATCCTTTTTCTTCTGGCCCTTGATGCTACTGCATTTACTGAACGTGGCATACTTTATTAATTTGTTGTTAGTGTACAGTGTACCAACTAACAGATGTTTTAAAATTGATTTTAATCTTCCTCTGCTTAACTTAGTTACTTAAGGCGTAATAAACGCATAACGAAGTCTTTGTTAGCTGGTCCAACCATACCTTTCTTACTAAGTTCACGCTTGCGTTTAGTAGATTTTTTGGTTAAAATGTGGCGTTTGAACGCCTTTTGAAAAGTGATTTCGCCTGTGCCGGTTACTTTAAAACGTTTTTTGGCACTTGAGTTTGTTTTTACTTTTGGCATAAAAATAATCTTGTTAAGATTACACCCTGCTGGCGTTCCGAACTGACGGAAACTTGTTGAACCTTACGGGAAATGGGCTGCAAAAGTAAGGGTTTGTTGTCAGAATAAGAAAATGTATATAAGAAATGTTTGCAGCCATGCTTTTGCACATAATCAACAGCGTCCTGCTTTCTATTCCTAATCCGCCACAG
This sequence comes from Chitinophagales bacterium, assembly GCA_031424995.1. GTDB lineage: Bacteria > Bacteroidota > Bacteroidia > Chitinophagales > Chitinophagaceae > Parasediminibacterium. The sequence continues at coordinate 25,336 of JANPIP010000053.1, forward strand.
CCCGTACACAATGCCTCAGCGGGTTATCCACGCCTTCCGATAACCATCGGGACGTGGCTATGTTTTCAGCAAATGTTTTTCAATCAGCTTATGCTATAATAAAAATGCCCTGCGTTGCAGGGCATTTCCTAAATATTATTCACCGTCTTTTTTCTTCTTCGATGTTTTTGGTGTAAGCATCAAAAACATTCTTTTACCTTCCAGTTTGGGTAAACTTTCAGGTTGGCCACTGTCTGCCAAACGTTCTGCAAATTTTAGAAGTACCAGCTCACCACGTTCTTTAAACATAATGGCGCGGCCTTTAAACTGAACGTATGCCTTTACTTTATTACCTTCTTTCAAAAACTTTTCGGCATGTTTTGCTTTAAAGTCAAAGTCATGATCATCAGTACCTGGCGTAAAGCGAACTTCTTTTACTTCACTTTGCTTGGCATTGGCTTTCATTTCCTTTTCTTTACGTTTTTTCTCGTAAAGAAACTTTTTATAGTCTATTGCCTTACAAACCGGCGGGTCTGCATTTGGTGAAATTTCTACAAGGTCCAGCTCTAACTGCTGGGCTATTTTAAGTGCCTCGTTTGTAGGGTAAATGCCAATCGTAACATTGTCTCCTACCAATCGAACCTGCAAGGCCCTTATTCTCTCGTTGATACGATGTTCAGGTTCTGGTTGTCTGTTAAATCGTGGGTTAAATCTTCCTGCCCCACCGCCTCTAAATGGTAATGCCATTAAAACTTGTTTGGTTAAAAATGTTTAGTTTAAGAATAGTTTAGCAATCGTTACAATCAAGGCAGCCGAAGCAAACATGGTAGCAACTATCCAAACAATTAATTTGTTAATTTCAGATTTCAGTTCACTTTTGGTTTCAGCCATAGCAGTTTTAATCTCCTGCCTTAGAATGTTAACCTCAAATTTCAACTCCTGAATATCTGACTTTGATGAAAATTTATCTTTTTCTGTTTCAAATTTACTTTCTACAATTCTTTCAACTTCCTCTACAAAAACTTTGGCCTTAACGTCCTCAACATTAAGTTGATTACGGAAAAAGTCATAAAGCTTTACATACTGAGTAGCCGTCATAACGTAAAAATAATGTTATTCCCCGCTTTTTCTTTCAAAAATTTCTTCGCTGATATTTTTAATAAATTCTTCAACAGTTTGAGTACCTGCATCGCCTTTGCCCTGCCTGCGTATAGATAGTTTATTTTCATTCATTTCCTTCTCGCCAACTACCAGCATATATGGTACACGGCTTAACTCTGCTTCGCGTATCTTTTTGCCAATCTTTTCCTGTCTTTCATCTACTTCTACCCTAACACCTGCTTTACGTAATTGTTTTCTTACTGTCTCAGCATACTCAATAAATTTATCGCTAATTGGTAATATTTTAACCTGCAAAGGAGCTAACCACACCGGGAATTTACCAGCATAATGTTCCAGTAAAAAGCCAATAAAACGTTCATGCGTGCCCAAAGGTGCACGGTGAATAATTAATGGAATTTCAGGTTCATTATTTTGGTTGGTGAATGACAATTTAAAACTACGCGGCTGCGCAAAATCAACCTGATTAGTGGCCAATGTAAATTCACGGCCAATGGCGCTCCAAATTTGTACATCTATTTTAGGCCCATAAAAAGCACCTTCGCCTTTAACTTCTACAAAAGGTACACCTGTTTCTTTCAACACGCTTCTTACCAGTTCTTCTGTTTCCAGCCAAAGCTCAGGTTCGTTAATGTATTTCTGACCCAGCTTTTCAGGATCGTGCAAACTCAAACGCATCACGTACTTTTCAATACCAAATATTTTAAAGTATTTAAGGTACATGTCGTTCACTGCCTTAAACTCCTGTGCAAACTGTTGCTTGGTGCAATAAATATGCGCATCGTTCATGTGCAAGCAACGCACCCGCATTAATCCAAACAACTCCCCACTTTGCTCGTAACGGTAGCAAGTACCGTATTCTGCAATACGGTAAGGCATATCGCGGTAGCTCTTTGGCTCAGCATCAAATATTTTATGATGATGCGGGCAGTTCATTGCTTTCAGGTAATATTTCTCACCATCCATTTCCATGGGGGGGAACATACTGTCAGCATAATAAGGCAAATGACCGCTTGTTAAGTATAGATTTTCTTTGGCAATATGCGGCGTAACTACACGCTTGTAACCTGCATCTTCTTCCTTTTCTTTTGCAAGTTTTTCAAGCTCTTCAATTATTACAGTTCCGTTGGGCATCCATAAAATAAGACCTGCACCAACATCATCGTTTGTAGTATAAATACCCAGTTCTTTGCCAAGCTTACGGTGGTCTCTTTTCTTGGCTTCTTCAAGCATTAATAAATATTCATCCAGCTCTTTCTGGTTAGGAAAAGTAATGCCGTAAATACGTGTTAACTGCTTGTTCTTTTCATCGCCTTTCCAATAAGCGCCTGCGATGCTCATTAGTTTGATGGCCTTAATAAAACCAGTGTTGGGAATATGTGGCCCACGGCACAAGTCTGTAAAATCGCCTTGAGTGTAAAGGGTAATCCCACCATCATTTAAGTTAGAAAGCAGGTCTAATTTATATTCGTCACCTTTCTCATCAAAGTATTGTACTGCATCAGCTTTAGAAATTTCTTTACGAATAAACAGGCTATTCTTTTTTGCCAATTCATTCATCTTTTTTTCAAGCGTAGCCAAATCTTCTTCCGATAATTTATGGTCGCCCAAATCCATATCATAATAAAATCCTTTCTCCAAAGCTGGGCCTACCCAAAATTTCACACCAGGATACTGGCTTTCAACAGCCTCTGCCATTAAGTGCGCAGAAGAATGCCAGAAAGTATTTTTTCCTTCACTGTCATCCCATGTTATTAATTTAAGTGAGCTATCATCGTTAATGGGTCTTGAGGCATCCCAAACTTCGCCGTTAACACTTGCAGCCAGCACCTTTCTTGCCAGTCCTTCGCTTATTGATTTTGCAATATCCAGCGCACTTGCACCACTTTCGTATTGCCTTACTGCGCCATCAGGGAAACTGATATTAATCATATTATACTATCCTTCTTAAATTGTAAAGTGTGCAAATGTAACAAATGCTTTAACGTAAATGGTTGTTATTAACCGGTAATACTTGTTAATAAGCTGTTTGTATTATTGTTCAATTCTCTTTACTATGTTTTACAGCTGCAACTGTGCTGTAATAATATTGCTATGCGCCTTGTTTGTTTATGAATTTTACTGTAGTGGACACAGCCTTATTTTTACAGCATGGCAATAATCTCGCTTTGGGAAAAAGAAACCTTTTATGCACCGCAGGATGTAATAATTGCTGGTGCTGGCTTAATGGGTTTATGGACAGCTATTGAGCTTAAAAAACTACAGCCGCAGCTTTCCATTACTATTCTTGAAAAAGGAATTACACCCATGGGTGCCTCTACAAGAAATGCAGGCTTTGCCTGTTTTGGCAGCCCTACAGAACTACTGTACGATACAGAACATATGGGCGTAGATGCCATGCTGCAACTGGTTGAAATGCGCTGCAAAGGAATTGAAAAGATAAGGCAACATTTTAATGATAACCAGATTGGTTTTGATAATTGCGGCGGGTATGAATGCCTGAACTCAAATTTTAAAATCAATGATTTAAGGGAAAAGATTGTTTACTTAAACAGTTTACTTTTTCCAATTATTAAACAGCAAAACACCTTTTCAATTGCAACTGATAAATTAAAAACATTTGGTTTACAGGGCTTTGATGTATTGATTGAAAACAAAACGGAAGCAGCACTGCATAGCGGTAAACTTGTTAAGGTGCTTACCCAAAAAGCACAAAGCCTTGGCGTGCAAATATTGTATGGCGTTGAAATAAAAAGCTGGCAGAATGAAGGAAACAAAATAACTATTGGCACTGCGCAGCAAATTGATTTTTCGGCAAACAAACTCTTGTTTTGTACTAATGCTTTTACAAAGCAATTATTCCAGCAATTGAAAACAGAACCAGCACGAGGTCAGATTATAGTTACTGCACCAATAGAAAACCTGCAACTGAAAGGCACTTTTCATTTTGATGAAGGTTTCTATTACTGGCGCAATATGGGTAACCGTATTCTGCTGGGTGGTGCAAGAAATGTTGCGATAGATGCAGAAAAGACAACTAATTTTTCAGGTTCAGATATTATACAATCAACGCTGGAAAACTTTTTGTACACGCATATACTACAGCAAAAAGTAACTATTGATTACAGGTGGAGCGGTATTATGGGTTTTACTGAAGATAAGAAACCATTGCTAAAAGCCTTTGGCAGCAACGTTTTTGCGGCCGTTAGCTGTAATGGAATGGGCGTTGCACTTACACCTGTGCTGGCTGAAGAATTCGCCAAAATGGTATTGGTAAATTTTTAACAGGTCGCGTTTCTCAACTTCTTTATTTTTGTTTTTATGATGAATAAAAAACTGCTGGTTGCCTGTAGCATTCTATTATTTGCAGCCTGTAAAGATGATACCCAAAGCACAGGTAACGAAACCTCTGTTACAAGCAATGAACCTGCTGTATTGAATTATACTATTACTAATATTTATCCTCACGATACCAGTTCCTATATTGAAGGACTGGAATGGCATGATGGTAAGTTTTTAGAAAGCTCAGGAAACCCCACCAACTCTGCGACTGCTTTAAGTAAACTGGCCTACGTTGATTTAAAGACAGGAAAGGACATAAAAAAAATCAACCTTGATAAAATGTATTTTGGTGAAGGTGCTACGCTGCTTAACGGTAAAATCTATCAACTTACCTACAAAGAAAAAAAATGCTTTGTGTACGATGCTGTAACTTTTGCCAAGATAAAAGAATTTGATTATGATGGCGAAGGCTGGGGCATGACAAACAATGGCAAACTACTTATTATGAACAATGGTTCTGATAAACTTTATTACCGCAACCCTGAAACTTTTGCAGTAAAAACTATTGTAAGCGTAACGGATAATAATGGTTTTGTAGACTCAATTAATGAAATGGAACTGGTTGATGGTTTTATTTATGCCAATGTATTTATGAAAGATGTGATTTTAAAAATAGATCCTGAAAGTGGTAAAGTTGTTGGCAAAGCAGACTTTAGTGGTTTAAAGCAAAAGTATTTTCCTGAACTGCCGCCTGAAAAAACCGATGTATTTAACGGTATAGCCTATGACAGTGTTGGTAAACGCTTTTTTGTTACAGGCAAAAATTGGCCAAAATTATTTGAAGTAAAATTCAATTAATAAACATTCACGCACACTTCATTGTTTATTTAATGCTAACAAAATCACAACGTTAGGCTTTTAAGCCACTCTTAAGTGGATGCAACAGATATTGTAGTTAGATTTGAAATATTAAATCCAGTAATAAAATGAAAACGATCAAGAGATTATTGCAGCAATTGAATAACCTGGCACAGCCTAAAAAATTAAAGCTGATACCAATACCCGTAAGGGCAAATAATAACAGATAAAACATCATCAGTGTAAGCTGAAAACAAAATCCTTATTAAAGTTTTCGTTCAGCAACCTGATTTAAGAAACTAAACATAAAAAGAAAGCGGCTAAAAGCCGCTTTCTTTTATTAGGCAACATAGCCATACTACAATAAGCTATGTTCTCTTTTCTTTTACTATGTCTCTATGTGTTAAAACTCATAATTGGTTACTCTACAAACTTACCATCGCTTTTATCACTCCATTTTTAGGATCAAGCCAGCTTGCGAAATTATCTTTCACTTCATCAAAACCAACACGGTGGGTAATATAATTAGTAGGGTTCACCAACCCTTTCTTCATGCTCAACACTACATGGTCAAAGTCCTGCGAAGTAGCATTGCGGCTGCTCATTAAAGTAGCTTCGCGTTTATGAAATTCAGGGTGACTAAAAGCAATCTCATTTTTCTGTAAACCAATCAACACAAACCTTGCGCCATGCGCCATGTATTGAAACGCATTGTTGATGGCTTTTAAATTGCCGGTACAGTCAATAACTACCGTAGGCATATCACCGTTGGTAATGGTTTTTAGTTGTTCAGCCACATCTGACGACATAGCATTGATCGTATGCGATACACCAAGTTTGTCTTTACAAAACTGCAACCGCTGTTCATTAATATCAAGCGCTATTACTTTGCCACCTGCAATGCGTGCAAATTCCATGGTACCTAAACCTATTGGCCCTGCACCAATAACCAGCACAAATTCACCTTCGGTAACCCCTGCCCTTCTAACGCCATGTGCGCCAATGGCAAGCGGTTCAACAAGAGCTAGTTCATCAAAACTCAGGCCTTCACCATGAATTAATGAATAGGTTGGAACGGTTACATATTCACGCATACCGCCATCAATATGCACACCAAATACGTTAATTGCCGCGCAGCAATTGGGCTTGCCCATACGGCAGGCAATACATTTACTACAATAAAAATACGGGCTGATGGTTACGGCCTCACCCACTTCAAAACCATTACCTTCCTGCGTTTCAACAATTTCTGCTGCAAGTTCGTGGCCTAATATTCTGGGATAATTAAAGAAGGGCTGTGTTCCTTCATACGCATGGAGGTCAGTACCACAAATGCCTATACGTTTTATCTTCAGCAAAGTATAGCCATCCTGCAAAGCAGGCATTGCGGCTTCCTTATATTCAAATTCGCCGGGTGTATTACAAACAAGTGTCTTCATAATTATCTATTTTATTGCAGCCTGTATAGTCTTCCACATTTCGTTGGCCAGTAAAAGGTTACCTGCATTGTTCATGTGAACGCCGTCAACAGTTAACACACCTCTATCAAGGTTAGTAGGATTATTATTCTTAAGATATTCTGTAAAAGCTACACGCAGATCGCAAACAGGTAAAGAAAGGCTTTTGGCAATATCGCGTACTATTTTGCTGTACTGGTTCAGGTCGCCATCCTGCAGGTTGCTCATGTCATTCTTTTCGCCAATAGTGGTTGGCGTACAAAGAATCACTTTTATGTTTTGATCCTGCAACTTCTTAATAATAGCACGGTAAAACTGTTCGTATTTTTTAGGTTCAGTGCCAGTACCTGAAGTTGTTTTATGCCATACATCATTGATGCCGATATAAATCACAACTACATCAGGTTTCTTTTCCAGCACATCTTTTTCAATACGCAGATAAAGGTCATATACCCTGTTGCCGCTAATACCTGCGCCAAACAGTTCATAATTATCGCCAAGACCCGCCAATTTTATAAGGCTGTCCATTTTGGGGATATAGCCATTTTTACCAGCACCCTGCTGCGTAATAGAATCACCAAAAAAGCAAACTTTGGTTTTCTTCGGCTGCGCGAAAAAAGAGAATAAACCCATGGTTGCAAACAAACCAATTTTTGTGAGGAGATTCATATGTATTGTGTTTTATTTTGAGGAAATGAACCGCAGAGAACGCTGAGTTTATTTCACAGAGAACACAGTGTTTATTTATTCGATTTAAAAGCTTCCTCTCTTAACTCTGTGAATAAAAATCCTTTACCTCTGTGGTTAAACATATTAGCTTATTGTTTAAAAAAATCATTGCTTTCCAGTAAACCTCTTTCTACCATTGCATTCCAGAAGGCGACTGGTATTGGCTTTGTAGCCATTGCCACATTAGGGCCAACCTTGGTTGGCTTAGTAGTACTCAACGCAACACTATCAACACCTGGAATATTAAACCCAAAATTAAAGCAGGCTTCCGCAGGCTGTATATCAAATTCTTTACACAAGGCAAAAAAATCATCACGCCATTGGTACAGGGCTTTTCCTTCTGGGGTTTGCCCATCTACCTGCACATAATTATAAAAATCGCTGCCTATTAAAAAGCCACCATTAAATACCGCAGAGTTAATGACTGTTACCCCTTTTTGATGCAATTCTTTTACAAACTGAATCAACTCTTTGGGATGCGATTTTAGTGTAAGACTATTGGCAATCATCACCCAATCCAAAGGCACTTCAGCGGCAATTCTTTGTATAGATCTCCAGTTCTTGGCACCTACCCCAACTGAAGCTGCTTTACCCTGTTTCTTTAGCTCAAACAAGGCTTTGTAGGCTTCAAGAATATCATTGAAACGCTTTCCTTCGTCTGCTTTATCAGCGGCAGCATTCAAATATTCATCAGGGTCGTGAATAGATACCATCTGCGAATTATAATCGCCCAGCAGTTCATTACCTTGTTCAAAACATGCGATAATGCCATCGTAATTAATACGCTGCACTGCATCGTTTTTCATGTTCATCCAAATGCCTTGTTCAAACGTAGGTTCAGGTGTTGTAAGCGGCACCTGGTACCAGGCCAGTTTATTGCTGATAATTACTTTATCGGGCGAAACGCCCAAATCTTTCAGGCACTTACCAAGGCTTTCCAGCGAAAGGCCAGCACCGTATTTGCCAGCAGTATCAAACATGGCAATACCGCCAGGAGCATTGTCAACACAGGCTTTTACAATTGCCAGCTTTGTTTCGTAAGTAGTGGCTTCGTAAATATTGCCCAAGCAACTGGTACCAAAAATTACGGGTGGTAGTTTGTTTATTGCACTCATTTTAATTCAATCGCTTTACTGCTGTTCAATTAATTATAACTTGTAAAACTGTATGGCATTTCTACCAAAAAACAATGCCTGTTCATCAATAGAAAACGGGGTAAAATAATCCTTTACAATACCAACCATGTCTTTATACGAAGCGGCAGAAAGGCAAACAGGCCAGTCGCTGCCAAACATGATTCTTTCTATACCAAAGGCTTTAACAACTGTTTCTATATAAGGTGTAAAGTCTTCTTTTTTCCATTGTTTAAAATCAGCTTCAGTAACCATACCACTGATTTTACATTGCACATTGGAATGTTGGGCTATGACGTTAATGTCTTTTATCCAATCCGCCAGCAAACCATCTTTTATATAAGGTTTCGCAATATGGTCAATTACAAAAGGCTGACTGGGAAATTGTTGTACCAGTTCAAGTGCCGCTTTTAAGTGATTGGGAAAGATGAGAATATCGTAGGTAAAGTCAAACTCCTGCAAAGCAGCAATACCGTTTAAAAAAGTTGGCTGCAACATAAATTCAGGAGCTTCGCCCTGTAGTACATGCCTAAAACCCTTAACAATATTGAATTGCGCGTAATGCTGTAAGCGTTCTTTTATGTTATCGGCACGTAAATCCACCCAACCAACGACTCCCTTAATAAAAGAATTAGTTGCAGCAAGTTCAATTAAAAAATTGGTCTCTGCTTCTGTTTGGTCGGCCTGTACAGCTACACAGCCATCAATACCGTTTTCTGTTAACACAGGTGCAAGGTCTGCGGGTAAAAAATCTCTTCTTATTACCGCCATTTCATCGTTAATCCAGTTGTGCTTTTCAGCATTGTAATGCCAGAAATGCTGGTGCGCATCTATTCTCATACACTTACTTTTTTAAACACAATAGTAACATAGTTAAGAAAGGAAAACATAGATGGGACCCAATCCTACGCAGCCTTTACGCTGATTACTTTATAACCCTTCCATCCAAATAATAATATTACTGCAAAACATACCAATGGAACAATATAAGCGTACTGAATATTGACAGTATCACTTATATAACCAAATATTGGCGGCAAAATAGCACCACCGACTATTGACATGATAATAAGGCTGCTTCCAAATTTTGTATCACCACCAAGATCCTGTATGCCCAAAGAAAAAATGGTAGGGAACATGATTGACATAAAAAATGCAATACCAATCACAGCATAGACAGGCGTGGTACCATGACTGTTCATTGCCAACAGGCAAAGCAAAATATTAATGCCTGCATATAAAGCCAGCAAGGTATTTGGCTGTACATATTTCATAATAAACGTCCCTATGAAACGACCTATCATAAATGCTAACCCACAGGTTGCCAGATAATAAGATAGGTAATCTGAATCACTGGCTTCATTAATAATATGCAGGAACTTAAAAATCTTTTCAACTACTATAATAAAAGCATCTTTAGGGCTGCCTGGTGGGATTGTTTTTGAAGCAAACAACATAAAGAAGCTAAAAACACAAACCTGTGCACCAACGTAGAAAAATTGCGCTGCCACACCCCAACTCAAATGCTTATGCTTAAATGCATGCAAAATATTCTTCCCACCTTCCTCGTCATCACCGTCTTTTATTTCAGGCAATTTTGTGAAAAAGAAAGCCACCGCTATGAGTAAGATAATGCTTCCTAAAATAAAGTACGGCAATTTAACTGTCGAAGCCTCAGATGCTAAAGCAACTTTTCTGGCGGCTTCTGTCATAACATTTAGTTGCTCTTCTGATGCACCTTTTGTCAATATCAGTTTGGCACCAACAATAGGTGCCATAGTAGCTGCAAGACCATTAAAAGATTGAGAAAAATTCAGGCGCTGTGTAGAAGTTTCAGGATCACCCAACAAAGAAGCATAAGGATTAGCGGCTGTCTCTAAAATAGTCAGTCCACAGGCAATGATGAAAAGAGCACCAAGAAAGAAAAAATATTGTTGGGTATTTGCTGCCGGTATAAATAAAAAGGAACCTAGCGCAAATAATAACAAGCCTGTTATGATACCGGATTTATACCCATATTTTTTCATGATGAACCCTGCGGGTAATGCCATTAAAAAATAAGCAATGAACACAGCAGAATCTACCAACGAAGCCTGTAAAGTGGTTAATGTAAAAGACTTTTTTAAATGCGGAATTAAGATAGGATCAAGGTTGTGTGCAAAGCCCCATAAAAAGAACAAAGAAGTAATAAGGATAAACGCAAAACGGTAATTTTTGTTGGTTAAAGATGGCATGTGCAATGATTAAGAAACGTTAGAATGTATGATTTAGCTGTTACAAAGAAAAGGTTTAGTTATTCAAAAACACAACAGCTAATTATCTAAGTAGTAAGATATTCTAACTAGCATTATCTTTATTTTTTATTATCTGCGAATATTTATCATAATGAAGGCACATTTTTTAAAAGTTCCTACTGATGCTGCCCAATCTTTTAGCATACGTAAGGAAATGCAGACCAATATCAATAACCGCTGGCATTACCACACTGAACTAGAGCTGATACATTTTCATTATGATGGTGGTATGCAGTTTATTGGCGACCATATCAGCCGCTTTGGGGCAGGTGACATTATACTGGTTGGATCAAACCTGCCACATTACTGGCGTTACGACGAGGCCCATAAAAAGAACACCAGCAACACGGCTTTTAGCACGGTGATACATTTTGCTCCTGACTTTTGGGGCAATAAGTTTTTAGAATTACCTGAATCAAGAGAACTGAAAATGGTAATTGAAAAAGCGCGGAAGGGACTGGCAGTAATACAAAAAAACGAGCCCGTAATAAGTGAGTTGATGGAGAAAATATACATTTCACAAAACCTGCAAAAAATAATTTCGTTAATGGAATGCCTGCTGCTGTTTGGAAATGCAAACAAGGTGAAACCATTGTCTTCTATGGGGTTTTCAAATACCTATTCTGCCTCAGAAAACGAACGAATTAACAGCATTTACGATTTTACCATGAACCATTTTAGCAGAAAAATTCCACTGGATGAAATTGCTTCGCTGATAAGCCTGGAACCCAATTCTTTCTGCCGTTATTTTAAGTTGAGAACTGGCAAAACCTACACGCAATTTTTACAGGAAATAAGGGTTGGCCATGCTTGCAAGCTGCTGATAGAAAACAAGAAGAGTCTGAAACAGATTTGCTTTGAAAGCGGCTTTAACAATTTCTCCTGCTTTCATAAAGGCTTTAAACTGATACGTGGCGTTAGCCCAAAAGCCTACCAGGAAACGTATTTTAGTAATTGATTTTTGCCCACAGATTGCGGGCATATATAGAAAAGTTTTAAAATACAGCATAATATCGGCGATGGTATAGTTAAAAATTGAGGAAAGTGCTGGAAACCATAAATTGAATGGTTTTTCCAAATGAGAAAAGACTGAAACTATAGATTTGATGATTTTTATAGTGTAGAAAGTATTGAAAAAACTTTTCCAATGATTTCCACTAATGAAAAATGATTGAAAAAACTTTTTCGATTGTTTTTACAAGTGAAAAATGATTGAAAAAGCTTTTTCAAAGGTTTTATAGATAAAATCAACAGAAACTCCTTCATTTACCCACCAATCCCAGCAACTCAGCTTTTGACATTGATTTAAAAAAAGAATTATCTGCCTGTATAATATCCTCTACCAGTTCTTTTTTTGATTCCTGCAGTTTCATGATTTTCTCCTCTACAGTACCTGGGCAGATCAACCGTACAGCCATTACATGTTTCTGTTGACCTATCCTGTAGCAACGGTCAATGGCCTGGTTTTCAACGGCTGGGTTCCACCATGGGTCTACTAAAAAAACATAATCAGCTTCTGTTAAATTAAGCCCTGTACCACCCGCTTTCAGGCTTACTAAAAACACACGTTTTGCTTCGTTCTGCTGAAAGCTGTTTACCACTGCTTCCCTGTTTTTGGTAGCGCCGGTTAAATATTCAAAATCAATATTTCTTGCCTCCAACGCTTTTCTAATCAGGTTGAGCATGGATACGAACTGTGAGAAGATAAGTATTTTATGACCAGCCGATTTGCTTTCTACCTGTTCCATTAATACATCAATTTTTGCAGAAGAATCGTCGTACAACTTTTCTTCTGCCAGCAGCAACGGTGAATTACATATCTGCCTTAACCTCGTCAATCCCTTTAAAACATACATGGCATTCTTTGGCAACTCATCACTGTTTTGGGCAGATATAAATTCCCTGAATTCTGTTTCGTAAGCGTCATACACTTTTTGCTGCGCTTCACTCATCTCGCAATAAATGACCATTTCGGTTTTATCAGGCAATTCAGTGGCAACCTGCTTCTTGGTTCTTCGTAAAATAAAGGGCTGTACTTTATGTTTCAATTCAGCCGCCCGCCTGCTATCTTTAAATTTATCAATGGGTATGGAATAGATATCCCTGAAATATCTTTTATTGCCCAGCAAACCCGGGCATGCAAACGACAATTGTCCAAACAGGTCAAACGTATTGTTCTCAACAGGTGTACCAGTAATAACAATTCTGTTGTAACTTTTTAACAGCATGGCTGCACTATAGCGCTGCGATTCAGGATTTTTAATCTGCTGCGATTCATCCAGAAACACATAATTAAACTTGTATGCTTTTAACACATTAATATCAGCGACCAGCATACCATAAGTGGTTAGCACCACTTCATAGTCATTAAACTGCAGGCCATCCCCTGCCCTGCCTGCGCCATAATAAGTGTGTATTTTAATGGATGGTGCAAACTTATTTATCTCTGCCTGCCAGTTAAACAGCAAAGATGTTGGCACCACGACAAGGTTGGTATTGTGGCGTTGTTTGTTTCTTTGAGAAAGGATAAAAGCAATCACCTGTATAGATTTACCCAACCCCATATCATCTGCAAGGCAGCCCCCAAACCCAAACTCATCCAGCATGTTTAACCAGTTAAGGCCCTGGTACTGATAATGCCTTAATGTGGCATTAAGGTCTTTGGGAATCTCAATTTCTTTAATGCTTTCAAAGTTGTACAGTTCTGTTTGATACAGCTTCAATTCAACCTTTACTTCATTGCTTAAAAGTTCTTCTTCGTACAGGTCTGCAATGGATGCGTAATTTATTTTAGCGGTCAGCAGGCTTTCATCTATTACTTCACCTGCATTAAAATAGGCTGCAAATTTATCCATCCATTCAGCAGGCAAAATGCCCATCGTGCCATCATCCAATTGAACATATTTGTTCCTGTTTAACACCGACTTTTTCAGTTGCTTTAACGAAGCTTTTGCTTTGCCAAACGAGGCTTTTATATCAGTGTTAAACCAGTTGGTACCACTGGTTACAATAATGGATATGCTTACCTTATTGCCATTGAGTTTGTTTCCTTTTAATTGATTAAACCCAAGTACGGTAACGCCATGCTGTTGCCAATGTTCAAAAGCGGTTAAGAACCAGTCTTCTTCTAAAAAACGTTTACGGTGCAGGTAAAAATAGGGCAGCGCACCATCCAGTTGTTCGTAAAAATCATCATGTTGTTTTAAGAGCAATTCAGTTAAAGCAAGTTCTGCCGCATCGTCCCGTTCTATAGTAAAATCATCGCCTTTATTATCCTTCGCCCATACCTGCCTTTTGGTAAGCACAGGTATTTCTACATTACCATAGCGCATTACAGGCTGTATCATAATGTAATTGGGCAGATCTGACAGGTACACCAGTTTTTCTGTAGGTTTATCAAACCCCTTTTCTTTTGCCTGGCCAGGTGTAGCAACTGGCCGCTCTGCATAATGAATACTTATCCTGTCTTCCAGCTTTGCCAGTACCTCCTGCTGAAACTGCGCATATTTTGAAGCATGGACCAGCAGGCTAAACTGGTGCTGCTTTAAAAACTCAAGCACTTTCAGTAACTGAAAGTTGCCAATAAGGTGCAGCCTGTTTTCTATCAATATAAAATAATCATAACTAAGGGCGAGTTCCTTTAAAGCATACAATTGTTTATTGATAACCACACTGGCTTCAATATGATAGAAAAGCCCTTCTTGTTTAACGGTGAGTTTTACATCTGTCAACACTTCGCCTATAAACAGTTTATTCAATGAGCCTGCAACTATATTCTCTGAAAAATCACTGTTATGGCTGTAAAAATCAAGCTGCTGCGGATTTTTTACGATGGCTTTTAAAGCATCAAGGTCGGCCGCAGAAGTAACAGTACTGTGGTTGTTTTGAAACCTTGTAATACCTGTGAAAAATTTAAGTTCTTTATGGTCATCTGTTTTCCATATAAAATCCAAAGGGTTTACTGCGTTGCAGGGATTTTTTATTTTACCGGCTTTTGTAACGGCAGCCTCATATAGTTCAATACACAAGTGCCTGTAATATTTGTGCCGTTTTAACACCACAAACATGCTGGGGGCTTCTTCTTTACCAGTGTAGGGAATTTGTGGCAACTGCTGTAACAGCAATTGTTCCTGTAATTTTTGAGTGATATCTTTTGTTACGGCGAAGACACTTTTTTCTACAGGAGTAATGATAAACTTTCTGTCACGGTATTCTATGTTAAAGAACCGTTCAACATCCTTTTCCTGTTGCAAACCATAAGGTAGTGCAAAGTCCCTGAGTTTATTAATTCGTAAAATGCTGTCGAAAAAAATACGCAGCTCTGGTCGTTTATAGATATTGTACAATGCTTGCGACTGGTGGCTGCATAGTTTATCATTAGATGCGCCACAGCCACAGCAAACAAAGAGGTTGCCATTATCCTGGTATACAGAAACATCCTGTGGCTGAATGCCTGGTAATCCTGTAAACAAAGCACTGTTTACTTCAATTTGCTGCGGAAAAACATCAAGGTATCCTTTGAGGTCTGTTGTAAGTTTATCTGCCGCGTGAGTTTCTATAAAACGCTCATCCAACCGCGAAATATCAAACGCGTGAAAAGTATAACAAGAAGTGTTGTTTGATATTTCCATAAAAGATTACATGCGCTGCGGCTAAAACAAATATGAGGTTTAATCCTCCAAAAAAACAACTCTATTTTACTGGATAGTATGCAGTACAAATATGGCAGACGTAAATAATTAATAGGAGTTTATATTACAAAGCTGTTTGCGTGTTGTTAGATATAATTCTTAGGAGGTAAGCAGAATTACAAAAAAAAGGCTCACAAAAAGCGCCACTTTTTCAAGCAGATTAAGAGATAAAACCGTAATTGGAATTATCATCAGCACAAGCAGTCTGACTTTAAAACTAATTTAAAGAAAAAACTTTCACAAGAAGCTTTACCTTCATCAATCACACAACCTTACAGATTTGATACAATTTATTTTAAATGAGAAAGAAGTAAACACGCATTTGCCTCCCGGCACTTTACTGCTTGATTATATACGTTACCATAAACATTTAACAGGTACAAAAATTGGCTGCCGCGAAGGTGATTGCGGGGCTTGTACTGTTTTAATTGGTGAACTTACTAACGGCAAACTGCGCTACCGTTCTGCTACATCATGCCTTACGGCTTTGGGCAATATCAATGGCAAACACATTGTTACCATCGAAGGTTTGAACATGCAGGATTTAAACCCTGTACAGCAATTAATGTGCGATGAAGCAGGCACTCAATGCGGCTTCTGTACACCTGGTTTTGTGGTAAGTATGGCAGGTTTTTGTTTAAGCGATAAAGAAGCAACCAAAGAAAATGCAATAGCTTCTATTGATGGGAATATTTGCCGTTGCACGGGATATAAATCCATTGAAAGGGCTGCTTATAAACTGGCAGACTTACTTAAAGAAAAGCAAGGCGATGAAGCTATTGATTATGTTACCAGCAAAGGCATTTTACCCGCCTATTTTGCAACCGTTGAAGAGCGGCTTAAAACGCTGAACAGTACGTTAAATGGCAGTTTGCAGTCAGCACAGTCAACCAATATTTTTTTAGGTGGCGGTACAGATTTGTATGTACAGAAGCATGACCAGATGCCTCATTCATCCATTGACTTTTTGTTTAACAAACAGGAAACTAAGGGTATAAGAAAGGAAGGTAATAACTGCATTATTGGTGGTGCGGCCACGGTTACAGATATGATTGAGTCGCCTGTAATAAAAGAATATTTCCCACAGTTTGCAGGCATTTCAAAACTTATTTCTTCCACACCAATCAGAAATATTGCCACTATTGCCGGCAACTTTATTAATGCTTCGCCTATTGGCGATCTTACCATTTTATTTCTTGCGCTGGATGCCGTTGTATTGTTAAATGATGGAACTAAAACAAGAGAAGTTTCTCTGCGAAAATTATACAAAGGCTACAAGCAATTAGATAAACAACCCAACGAATTTGTGCAGCAGGTTTCTGTTGCTTTACCTGGTGCAGATACTTACTTCAATTTTGAAAAAATATGCAAGCGTACCACCCTGGATATAGCCAGTGTAAATACTGCCATAAACATTACCATGAAGAGTAGCAAAATTGCAGCAGCAGCTTTATCAGCAGGTGGTGTAGGGCCAATACCAGCCTACCTTTCAAAATCTTCTGCTTTATTAGTTGGCAAAGAATTAACTGAAGAACTCATTCTTGAATTATGCGAAACAGCACAGCAGGAAATAGCCCCAATAAGTGATGCAAGAGGTTCAGTAGAATACAAAAGATTGCTGTTATCGCAGTTGATAAAAGCGCACTTCATAGTGCTTTTCCCAACATTAAAAATTGAAGCAATAGTCTAAACTTAGTAATGCAGAAAATACCATTCGATTAACGGGGATCTAATCCTCTTAATCCTACAAATCCCACAAATCATAGTTCAGACATGCAGAATATAGATTCAAAAACACATACAAGGGGCGAATCCATTTACCTTGACGATATTCCTGTTTTGCAGGGAACGCTATATGGTGCTGCATTTGCATCGCCTGTGGCGCATGGAAAAATAAAACACCTTGACCTTACTGAGGCGTTGCAAACGGAAGGCGTAGTACGCATATTTACAAGCAAAGACATTACCGGAGAAAACCAGATTGGCGGCATTATACCAGACGAGCCTTTACTTGCTGATGGTGTGGTTGATTTCTGTGGTATGCCTGTGGCTTTTGTTGTGGCAGAAACAGATGAAGCTGCACGCGCCGCTGTTAAAAAAATAAAAATTGAGATAGATGCTTTACCTGTAATAACAGACCCTCGTGAAGCACAAAAACTTGGTCAACTAATTGTGCCTGCAAGAACTTTTGCATTAGGCGATACCACCGCTGCATGGCAGCAATGCGCTCATGTTTTTGAAGGTGTTGCAGATACCAATGGCCAGGAACATTTATATATTGAAACACAGGGTGCTTATGCCGTACCTGCCGAAAACGAAGCGATAAAAATATATTCTTCCACACAGGGACCAACAGCCGTACAACGTGCTGTATCAAGAGTGCTTGGCATACCCATGCACCGCATTGAAATTGATGTAACACGCCTGGGTGGCGGCTTTGGAGGCAAAGAAGACCAGGCCAATACATGGGCTGCATTGTGCGCTATGGCCTGTTTTATTTTAAAGAAGTCGGTAAAATATGCGCTTGACAGAATGGAAGATATGCGCATGACCGGCAAGCGCCACCCCTACTCTTCTGACTTTAAAATTGGCCTTGATAAAGACCTGAAAATTGTGGCCTATGAAGTAACGCTGTTTCAAAATGCAGGCGCTGCTGCGGATCTTTCACCTGCGGTGATGGAACGCAGTTTATTCCATTCAACCAATACCTATTTTGTACCCAATGTAAAGGCAACCGCCTATAGTTGCAAAACACATTTGCCACCCAATACAGCTTTCAGAGGGTTTGGCGGCCCACAGGGAATGTTTGTGATAGAAGCCGCCATAGCAAAAGCTGCCGATGAACTTGGCATTGATGCCAGCGTTATACAGCAAAAGAATTTGTTGCAAACAGGTGATGAATTTTCTTATGGGCAAAAGGCGGTTAGTGAAGCCAGTAATTGCTGGGATAAAGCTGTTAGTTTTTATGAAGTTGATAAGCTGAAGGAAGAAATTACAGCCTTTAATTCAACCAATAAATTGTTTAAAAAAGGGTCGAGTTTTATGCCTATTTGTTTTGGCATTTCGTTTACCAAAACCTTTATGAACAATGCCAGGGCACTGGTACATATTTACAGTGATGGCAGCATTAATATAAGTACAGGCGCTGTTGAAATGGGGCAAGGTGTGAACACCAAGATGCTGCAGGTGGCTGCGCATGTACTTTCTGTTTATCCATCAAGAATAAAAATCAACAGTACCAATACCTACCGCATCATTAATACTTCACCTTCTGCTGCAAGTGCTACTGCTGATCTTAACGGCAAGGCTGTACAGATAGCCTGTAACACTTTAATTGAAAGGCTGAAACCCGTTGCGGCCAATGCTTTGAATACAACTATTGAAGCCATTGAAATTAAAGATGAATGGGTATATAACAACGGCATTAAATCTGACATTGACTGGAAGCAACTGGTACTGATGGCCTTTTTGCAAAAGGTAAATTTATCTGAACATTCACACTACGCAACGCCGGGCCTTCACTTTGATGCCACTATTGAAAAAGGAAACCCCTTCGCCTACCATGTGTTTGGTACAGCAATTACAACCGTTACACTTGACTGCCTGCGTGGCCGTTATGAAATTGATGCCGTAAAACTGGTACATGATTTTGGCAGCAGTATGAATCCCCTCATTGATAAAGGCCAAATTGAAGGCGGCCTTGTACAGGGCATTGGATGGATGACTCTGGAAGAATTGTTGTATGATAAAGAAGGACGCTTAAAATCGAATGCCTTATCAACTTATAAAGTGCCTGATATTTATTCAGCGCCAAAAGAAATTGACATTCATTTTTTAGATACCGATAAAGATAATCTTGCCATCTTCCGCTCAAAAGCAGTAGGCGAGCCACCGCTGATGTATGGTATTGGTGCCTTCTTTGCTATACGCAATGCCATCAAAGCTTTCAATCCATCTGCCAATATTCCTTTTGATGCACCAATAACGCCTGAAAAAACATTAATGGCTTTGTACTCCAACAGGATAAATAACAATAGCATATCATCCCCGCAGGAAAATAAAAATGAACAAACGGTAACAGCATAAATCAAACAATAATAAACACATAGAGGCTTGCAACATTTAAATACACGGCTATGCGAAGTCTCAATCAAAATGTGTTCGAAACCCGTTTTAATTGTTCCATAGGAACACACGGTGGGTAGAAAAGGTTAACAAATTATTGTCGTTCCGTAGGAACGTTTGGTGCAAAACATAGCACACCATGCGTTCTTACAGAACGCTCAAACCCCTAATTGCATAACATCTACCCATCAATTGTTCCGCTGGAACAAGGTTTCGAACACTTGTGGTCAGAGACTTCGTACAGCTTTCGTTGCAAACATGATGTTATTCGTACATAAACATGCTTGTGAACTTTTTCGCAAACGTTCTCATAAAAAAAAGCCACATTTACTACTGTTAAATAGTGCGTGATATTTGCCATCTGCTATCTTTATCAAAACTCAACGATTGAATCATGAACATCAACAGGAACATTTTAACCCTCGACGAATTTACACTCCAGTCTTTACGCGGCTTTCCTGAAGCAACAGGCGAACTGAGTTCTTTGTTAAGAGACCTTGGCCTTGCTGCCAAACGTGTTAATGTAGAAGTTAATAAGGCGGGCCTTGTAGATATTTTAGGCGATGCAGGTTCTGTGAACGTGCAGGGCGAAGATGTTAAGAAGCTTGACATTTATGCCAACAACCAGTTTATGGGCGTACTAAAACATGGTATCAGTTGCGCAGGCATTGGTAGTGAAGAGCTGGACGATTTTGTGGTGTTTGATGATGAAGTAAGCAACAACAGTAAATATGTTGTTCAGTTTGACCCATTGGATGGTAGCGGAAATATTGACGTAAACATTTCTATTGGCACCATCTTCAGCGTTTACCGCCGTGTTAGTGAACGTGGAAAGCCTTGTATCAAAGAAGATTTTCTGCAACCGGGCAACCGCCAGGTAGCTGCAGGATATATGATTTATGGTTCGTCTACCATGTATGTTTATGCCACAAAAAGGGGCGTAAACGGTTTTACTTTAGACCCTTCCATCGGCGAATTTTGTTTAAGCCATCCTGATATAAAAACCCCTGAATTTGGTAATGTATATTCAGTAAACCACGGCCATTTCTTCAGGTATTCGGAAGGGGTTCGTAACTACATTAATACCTGCCAGCGTAAAGACAAAACCAATGGTGGCCCTTATACACAGCGTTATATAGGCAGCATGGTGGCAGACGTTCACCGTAACCTGATGAAGGGCGGTATTTTTATGTACCCCGGCACCAGCGACAAACCTTTGGGCAAGCTGCGTTTACTGTATGAGTGCAACCCGTTTGCATTTATTGTAGAAATGGCAGGTGGCCGCGCCACTGATGGCAAACAGCGCATTATGGATATTCAGCCAACCTCATTACACCAGCGCACGCCATTTTTTGTTGGCAGCAAGGGCATGATGGATGAACTGGATACTTTTATTGCACATGAATATTTGTAGAGAGCACTATCAACCTATAAAAAATCCCGAAGCTTTGCTTCGGGATTTTTTATAGCTCAGAATTCGTGGTTATAATTCAATAAATTTACGTTGTGGGTATTCGCAGCTTGACATTCGCTCACCTAAAGAAATTGTATATAATGAAGACGAAAGATAAAAAAGAAAAGGCTTTTGACACAGTAAAAGTCTTTAGAGAAATTAAAGAAAAAATTGCAAAAGACACTGAAAAAATGGCTTTTGCACAATTCAAAGAATACCTGAACAAAAATAAATTACAGACTGAAAATAACCTTTGCGACGTCTAACAAGGTTTGGCAAAACTGGCATAAAAAATACACAACTGCTTTAGATGAAATACGGGGTTTGGCAACAATTAGAGAAGACGGTAAAACAGATGTTTCCAATGTGGATATGAGTGCTATTATGATTAAGCACTGATTTAAAAAAGTTGACTAGTTATTACTCTATGCTTTTAAATTGATCTTCGCTATAATGAAACGATGGAACGACAAAAAAATTACCGTTATTGTCTTTAACTTCATTAGTTTTTACAAAGTTTTCCAACCAGTCGAACAGGTACTGTACTGTGAGATATAATATCCTTGTTGAGGGCACATCCGCTTCGCCATCAATTGTAACATCTGTATTAAGGTGCATAGCCCACCCAAATTCAACTCCTTGATTTCTAAAGAATACAACCAATTCTCCTGCGGCTCTCTTTTTATTATCCATACTTGTCGTAACAGTTAAATTCTGCCATATATCTGTGTATGCACTTTCGGTATTTTTTGTGCCATAAAACTCCACTACTTTAAGTTTTCTAAAATACGCAGAAGTTCCCTCTATATTGACTTGCATCGGCTCTTTTAATTCAAATATGACATTCATGGTTTCATGGTTTGTGAATGAATATATAGATTTACACTGAAAATTATTAGCGTTAGCTTATTCATGTTAAAGAAAACTGCGAATCTTCTTATTGAACCAATGAATAGCGCATTAACGCTCATGCCTATGGCGTGGGCTTATTTGTCATTGGTTCAAGGTTCTTCTCAGTGCTTCTTTAACTGTAGCTATAATGTCCCACGCTTATTTTATGCAACCTGCTCAAAGGGACTGAAAGCAACCAACTAAATTTATATGAGAATTAACCTTTCAAAAGCCTGGAAAATAACAATAGGAGTATTGTTATTCTTTATCATTCTAAATCCTTCGACCAAGCAGTTTAAAGAAAACCAAGGGTTACCCGAAAGAACAAAATGCAAAAGAATAAATTTATTAGTAGCATCTTTTTATAGGTATTCTTATGGGTACAATAACAATGTCTGGTCAAGTTATTATTTTGCAATTCTTGCAAACTCGTTTCAGCTATGAGCGATAAAACATTATTTGAAAAACTGGACGATAAATGGTATTTATTCGTGCTTGTATTTTTGGCAGTTGGGATATACTTTATAAATAAGAAAGATGGGGTAAGGCATAAAGAGAAAGAAGTGATAACGGTTATTGAGAGCGAGGACGATCCAAGAGAATCGGTATCAATGGATACTTTGTATTATAATGACACCGCTTTTGTGGTTAGAACCACCATTGATACAATGTATAAAGCACCTGCTAATATAAAGGTATTAGCAAGTGACGAGCCGCAACAACAAGGATATGGACAGTAGTTTCTATCCGCTGTTCCACATATTCCTTAAGGGCATATCTAACTACAAATAAATGGAATCCCTGATTCCGCCAATACAGGAATATAGCAGATGAAACATTTGCCTTTATTTACACTTCGGGATGCGTCTTCGGAACATCCAATAAGAGCGACATATGTAAAAAGAGGTGATTAACACAGCACTACAGCATCAATCACTACATATCTTTCTTTAACCCCATTGTACAAATTTTTAAAGTTTAAATAACTTTATTATATTAGCCTATCTAATAACAAAAAATAATACAATGGAACCAAACGCTAACAGCGTAACACCTGTAACAACCACTGTTTTAAGCAGCAGCTACTACGAAAATTTTGATTTGTATTACAGTAACCGCCTAACCGCCCTTACCAATGCTGCCGACACTGCTATTGCAGGCTTGCTTACCGCCGCAGGCTACCCACCGGCAACTATTGCCGCTAAACTTACCGAACTGGAAGCCCTGAAAGCACTGGACGACAAACAAAAAAAAGAATATGGCGAGCAGTACGAAGCCACCAAAGATTTTGATGAGCTGGCTGCCAGCCTGCACCCCGCTTATTTAACCGATGTTAAATGGGGCAAGCTTATTTTTGAGAACGACCTTGCCGCCTTAAACAGCTTAGGCTTAAAGGGCAGGAGGCTACAGGCCGAAAGCGGCTATTGCAACCAGGCATTATTATTTTATGAAGGTGTACAAAGCAATGCCGCCTATAAAGCAGCCCTGCTGGCAAGGGGCATTACCGATACAGCTTTACTGGCAGGCAAAACAGGGTATACGGCTTTAAAAAAAATGATTCCTGTAAAAGCAAAAGAAACCGGCGAAGCCCAGCAGGCTACCCATACCAGGGATGAAGCATGGGAAGCTTTTGACGAATGGTTTATAGAATTTAAAAAATATGCAGTGCTGGCACTTGGCAGCCAGCCACAATTAAGGGAAAAATTGGGCTGGAAGGAGTAACCGAAACAGTACTGGGGCATTTATTGCACATTTTGCGTCAATTAGGCCCTAAAAACTGGCAATTCGCACACAAAAAATGGCAGCTCACTAGTGAGTTGCCATTTTTTAGTAGTGAGCCACGGTTTTAAAGTGCTGAGCGACCATATTTTAGTATTGAGCCATGAGTTTACAGTATTGAGCCACCATTTTACAGTAATGAGCGGTGGTTTTATAGTGGTGAGCGACTGTTTTTTAGTAGTGAGGGATGTACGCTTACGGTGCTGGTGCCTTTACCAAACCTTTTAAAAATAGTGTTATACAAATTGTTGTTACGAAGGAAACCCTATGAAGATGAAAAGCAAGTCTAGGGCGAAAAAAGCAAACGCTAGTACCCTGCTGGTGCAACGTAAACTGGAAATTAAAATAGGGATATTGGAATAGGAGGCGAAGTTGAGTGGGGAGGGGGTGATGAGTGAAAGGCGTTGAGGTAGGTCGTCGACAACAATATTAAAAATCAAGGTATCGAATTACCCCCGGGATTTTTAGAATGGCTTTAAAGATATATTCAGACATAGTGCGTGTACTTACACAACATGTTTATATTGTGGTGGCACATACGATAAAATCGGTAATAATATTTAAACCAGTTTAACAACTCTATTTTAAAACATTATTTAGATAGAAATGAATATAGTGGATGCTCTAAAAGAACACATTTTTATTCTTCCAAAAAAGAATGATAATGAATCTTTTATCGACTTGCTTCATGATACATTTGAATTATTCCTTCAAACAATTGAGAAAATTGATGAAGGAACAATAAAAGCAGAGATAACTAAAAACCTACCCACGCTTAAAGCTTTCTGCAATTGCTTAGTACAAAGTGTCACTTCTTATTATGAGGGCTTGCCTGCAAAGGCTTATTATGAATTTGAGGAAGCTATGAATTTGATTGAAAATAATCTTTCAATTAAAGAGGAGACTGAAAATATGGTTGGTAAGAGTAAACCATTTTACAGGGCCAGAGTTGGTAACTCTATTCAATTTTCTAAGGGTGAAATGTTTCATATACCTTTTCACAAAAGAGAGTATGCAACAACAAATAGATTTAGCATCCCAGGTTTTCCTTGTCTATATTTATCAAGTTCAATTTATGTATGTTGGGAAGAGTTAAAACGGCCAGATATAAATAAAATACAGGTAAGTAAATTTACTTTAGAAAACAAAAATTTCAAGATATTAGATATTTCACTAACAGCAAATTCTGTAATTCGATATTTAGAGAGTTCTGCTACAATTATACAAGGAAATTCATTAATCGTCTTAGCGGGTATAGAACGTCAAGAATCTTTTAATCGAAGCAATAAATTAAGCATTAAGTTTTTAAATAGTTGGCCGTTAGTTGCCGCATGCTCAATAAAAGTAAAAAAACAAGATGGGGCATTCAAACCAGAATATATATTTCCACAATTCTTGTTGCAATGGGTAACAAAAAATAAAAAAGTTGACGGCATCAAATATTGTTCAATCGAGGCAAATATCTCACCTAAGGTCGACAATTCTAAACTTATTAATTATGCAATCCCTGTGAAAAAGATTAATACTACGGGATACTGTGAGAGTTTGGTGGATTCCTTCTCATTTACAGAGCCTGTTTCTTGGGAAATATTAACAATGGTTAACCCAAGTTTAACTCAACATGACCAAGATAATTTTACAAAAAATTTACCCCGACTAGGATTTGACACGTTAATTGGTTGCCTCGAATTAGTAAAAGGTAAAAAGATCATGTACTGGCATACAATATTTGGTAAAATAGAAATAGAGCTTGCAGATATGGAATTACAGAAATTAACAGAATAATTTATTTTACTAGCATGTCGCCGTTTGATATATTCTTGTAGATCATATCGTACTACAGATAAAAAGAATACTCTTCTGGATGCCCTTAGGAACATCGATTAGCTAATAAGTTTGTCGACTTTATAATAATAACGTTTTATGAAATATTTGACAGTTATATGTTTTTTATTGACAGGTATCGTTAGTACTGCTCAAACAGTAGTAACACGAAAGACCTTAACAAAGGACATTAAAGTTCCCATTCCTTTTGGCTGGCAAAAAATAGATGATAACGTGTCTCGGAATATTAAAACTAAACAAGACACATATAACATCATCTCTTTGTACAAAGGCGAAATATCAGAAAACCTAATAACGTTGTACGGTGACTCTATAATTTCAAAGATTGTTTTAACAGGTGCTGATTTGCAACGGATAAAGGCTGGGGTTGAGAAAAAAACTTTACCAGAACTATCAAAAATATCTATGGCAAACGTACCAATTGAAAGAGTTTTATCAATATTGAAGCAGTTTTATAAAGACGATCCAGCGAAATTCGAGGGTATAGAAAAAAATAAAGAGTCAATACTTTCAAAAGCAGAAGTAACTACAGATACACCAATTCAAAAATCTTTACAGTCGAAGGGGTTTTATTACTTGGTTCCTGTAAACATGCTTTTTGGAGAAGTTTCATATTCATTTAGCTTAATTATCGGGTTCATACGATTAAATAACTATTCATATGGTATTTCTGGCTCTGTAGAGAAGAATAATAAGAATGATTTGGAACGATTTATTCAAAATCTTATTGCTCTTAATAAGTAGTAGTTCCCTCGCTGTTCGAGATGTTAGCGCAGCGCATCTCGAACTAAAGATAAAAAGCATCTTTGATGCCACCCTTGCTTTGAGTAACTGCAAGTTCCCGCAGAGCAAGGCATTTCAAACTTCAACTAAAAGAAATCCCTTAATCTATCAACACAACAAATGCAAAACCCCTGTTCATTATAAACCCTCCCATCCTTATCTTGCCGCAGATTATAGTCTTAATAATATGAAGTATTCTTTTCTTTCTTTTTTACTGGTAATGTTCTGCGGAAGCCTTGTTGCACAACAAAGGCTGGAGCGTAAAAAAATGGTGTATGTACAAACCAATAAGCCCAATTCAATTGTTTATAACGATACTATTTACAGGGGCAGTGTACAATACCGCAACCTCTTTTACAGAACGGGTGATATTGACATTATACAACTGTACAAACAACACCAAAGCAATAAAATTACAGGTACTATTTTAGGTACCGCTGGTTCATTTGCGCTGGCTTTTGGTGTAGCACAGGCGTCATCTAAAGTAGAAAATAAAAACACAGGGTGGATTGTTGCAGGTGCTGGTTTGGTTACTGCCATTACAGGTGGTTATCTTATGGTGATATCACAACAAAAAATAGCAACAGCAACTGCTTTGTTTAATCAGCGGCATGCTACAGCAAGCACCAGCGCAGGCATTGGTAT
Source organism: Chitinophagales bacterium (assembly GCA_031424995.1). GTDB lineage: Bacteria > Bacteroidota > Bacteroidia > Chitinophagales > Chitinophagaceae > Parasediminibacterium. The sequence goes on from JANPIP010000053.1 coordinate 52,399, forward strand.
TACTGATAATGGTATTGGTTTAATTGTAAAATTTTAGTCATGGCAAACACAATCATCAGTGTAAAGAACCTTCACAAAAAGTACGGCGATTTTGAAGCGGTAAAAGGCATCAGCTTTGAAGTATTTGAAGGTGAAATATTTGGGCTGCTTGGGCCTAACGGTGCAGGCAAATCAACCACGCTTGAAATTATAGAAACTTTGCGCAAAAAGACAAGCGGCGAAGTGATTGTAGATGGTTTTAACCTTGACGAACAGCCCAACGAAATAAAGAAGATTATTGGAGTGCAATTGCAGACAAGCGGCTTTTATCCTGGACTGAGTCTTACAGGACTTATAGCACTTTTTGCAGGTCTGTACAACCAGAAAGTAGATGCATTAGAACTGCTTGATAAAGTAAACCTGCGTGACAAAGCAAAGGCTAAGTTTAAAGAATTGAGCGGTGGGCAAAAGCAACGTTTTTCTATAGCTACAACACTTATCAATAAACCAAAGATTATTTTTTTAGATGAGCCCACCACTGGTCTTGACCCCCAGGCAAGAAGGAATTTGTGGGACTTGATAACTGATATAAGAAAACAGGGCACAACGGTTATCATCACTACACATTATATGGATGAAGCCGAAGTTTTATGCGATCGTGTAGCCATTGTTGACAGTGGCAATATCATTGCCATCAACAGCCCCAATCAATTAATTGATGATTTGATTGCTACTGGTTTTGAAAGGCCAAAAGAAGTAAAGGCAGCAAACCTTGAGGATGTTTTTATTCATTTAACTGGTGTTTCTTTAAGGGAAGAATAATCATTAACTTTAATGAAATTTTTGTTATGGTAGTAACCTTAAAAAAAGGCTCCACAATTGAGGAGATGAAAGCAACAGAAAAGCAAATAAATGCTTTGGCTGGAAAGGACAAAAGTGGTTTCGACGCAAAAAAATATAATGGTACCGTGAAGTTTGAGGAAGATGCAATGACCATTCAAAAAAAACTAAGGAATGAGTGGGAAAGAATTATTGGTTGATACAAATATTCTCATAAAACTTTTAGCAGGCGATGATACATTGACTGCTTTTTTAGATGGAAGACTCATCTATGTTTCATTCATAACAGAACTTGAAATGCACGGGCTTAAAAACCCATCTCCCTCTTATGCAACACAGCGTAACAGTTTACTTTCAGACTGTTTTATCATTCCTTTAAACGCAGATATACAAAACGAATACATCCGCATCAGGCAGCAAACAAATCTAAAACTTGCAGATGCTGTTATTGCTGCAACTGCCGTTTCAATGAAGTTGCCTTTACTTAGCGGCGATGCTGTTTTTACAAGTGTTAACCAACTAAACTTTATGCATTATGAGTCAGATTGATTTTAGATATCCAATAGGTAGTTACGAACCTCAACCATTTTCACAACAACAAAAAGAAGCCTGGTTACTGGATATAAAATTTCTGCAGCAGGCTTTGGAACGCTCCATTGAAAACCTTGACGAAGCGCAGCTTGAAACACCCTACCGCGATGGCGGCTGGACGGTAAAACAACTGGTGCATCATGTGGCTGATAGTCACACCAATGCATACATACGTTTTAAACTTGGGCTTACAGAAGATAATCCCACCATTAAACCCTACGAAGAAAAAGACTGGGCAATGCTGGCCGATATTGACCTGGTTCCCATCAATGTTTCTATTACACTTTTATACGCTTTGCACCAGCGGTTACATGCCACCATCAGCAACCTTACTGATGAACAATGGAACAGAACAGTGGTACATCCTGAACATGGCAAACAAATGAGCCTTTGGTTTTTATTGGGCAGCTATGCATGGCACGGCAAACATCATACAGCACATATTACATCACTTAAAGAAAGAAACAACTGGTAATGGCAAGAGACCTGACATGGAAAACTTTATCATCAGAATATTTATTAAAAGACACCTGGGCTACCATTCGTGTTGATACCTGCGAAAAGCCTGACGGCGAAATTGTAACGCCTTATTATGTGTACGAATTTCCTGACTGGGCTACGGCCATTGCCATTACAAAAGATGGCAAGATAATTCTTGAAAAGCAATACCGTCAAGCGCTTGGGCAGGTGGGTTACGAAATACCAGGCGGCTGTATTGACAAAAAAGATGCTACCGTTGAAGATGCTATTGCAAGGGAATTACTGGAAGAAACAGGCTACAAATTTTCTAAGTTTGAGTTCCTGGGCAACACCTCTGCAAACCCATCTACCAATGCCAACATTATGCATATGTTTATTGCTTATGATGGCGAAAAAGTGCAGGATGCAGAACTTGATGCAGGCGAAGACCTTGAAGTGTTGTTAGTAAGTATGGAAGAATTTATAGACCTGTTTAAGCAGGGAGCTTTTATGCAGTCAATGCACGTAACTGCTATTTATTTAGCACTGCTAAAATTGGGAAAGCTACAGTTTGTATAAAATGATGGTTACAAATAAAGCGCAGTTTAGTTAGAATTTGTTTTAATAAACTCAGTTTCCATTCTTCTTTAGGCTGCACAAACAGTAACTTGGCATTCTCAATTTATTTGTATGCCATTTATCAATACTTCAACCCTCAATTCAAAAGAAATATTGCCAGGTTATATTTCACGTACGCTGCATACAGGCAGCATGACCTTTGCTTACCTGCATGTTACCGCCAATGCAAAAATTGCAGACCATGCACATCCTCATGAGCAGGTATCGCAAGTATTGAAAGGCAAATTTGAACTGACTGTTAACGGTGAAACAAAAATTCTTGAACCCGGCACTGTTGCCTTAATTCCACCGCATGTAAAGCATAGTGGCAAAGCCATTACAGATTGCGAACTGCTGGATGTTTTTTTACCTGAACGTGAAGACTATAAATTTTAAACAATGAACTTAAACCTTACCAATAAAACTGCCCTTGTTTGTGGCGGCTCACAGGGGCTTGGGCTTGCCTCTGCGCAAGAACTGGCTTTGCTTGGTGCCAATATTATTCTTGTAAGCAGAAGTGAAGAAAAGTTGCAAAAAGCACTTGCTACGCTTGATACTTCAAAACAACAGGAACATTCTTTTATTGCGGCAGATCTTTCTTCTGCAACAGTAATTAAAGAAGCCGTTACAAAAATTATTGAAGAAAAAGCCATTCATATTTTAGTAAACAATGCAGGCGGCCCACCATCAGGCGCAATGATTGATACTGATGCCGCTGAACTGGAAAAAGCTTTTCAAACGCATCTTATTACTTCACATACTTTAACGCAACTGCTGGTAACTGGCATGAAAGAGGCAGGTTATGGACGCATTATAAATATAGTTTCCACATCAGTAAAACAACCAATTAATGGCCTTGGTATTTCAAATACAGTGAGGGCTGCGGTTGCCAACTGGGCAAAAACTTTAGCTAACGAACTGGGCAGCTTTGGCATTACTGTAAACAATGTTCTACCAGGCTACACCAATACTAACAGACTTGATTATCTCTTTAGCAAACAGGCCGAAAATGCTGGCACACAAAAAGAAAATATTTTAGAAAAAACAATTGCGCTGATACCTGCAGGCCGCCTTGGAGAACCCCATGAATTTGGTGCAGCGGTTGCCTTTTTATGTTCGCCTGCGGCGGCCTATATTAATGGTATAAACCTGCCGGTTGATGGGGGAAGAACGGGGAATTTGTAAGCAGTTGATAGATTTAAAATCATCTTATGCCATACGATGAAACTCTGGCTAACCGCATTCGCGAAGCATTTGCAGATGTACCCAATGTGGAAGAAAAGAAAATGTTTCGCGGGTTAACTTTTATGGTGAATGATAAAATTGAGTAAAATGTATAAATGATGGTTTTCATAGCTGCTTGTAACAAAAAATGCCTTCAACTTTTGTTGAAGGCATTTTTAATTTATAATCAAAACCTTATTTCAATTTAGCTAAAGCTTCAGCAATTCTTGCCCATGCTTTTTCAATGTTCGTCATGCTGTTTGCAAAGCTGAAACGAACACAGTTTGGTTCGCCAAATGCATCGCCCATAACGCTTGACACGTGTGCAGTGTTTAACAAATACATACTGAAATCAGCCGCATTTTTTACCACTTCTGTACCGTTTGATTTACCGTAGTAAGCACTTACATCAGGGAAAATATAGAATGCCCCTTCAGGTTCAAAGCATTTAAAACCAGGAATTGTTTTAACCAGCTCCAGAGTTTTGGTTCTGCGGCGGGTAAATTCTTCCGTCATCTCAATGGATGGCTTCAGATCGGTTGTTAAAGCAACCACACCTGCTTTTTGTGTAATAGAACAGGTACCGCTGGTAAACTGGCCTTGTAATTTTTCACAGGCTTTAGCAATGGTAGTGTTTGCAGCAATATAACCAAGTCTCCAGCCCGTCATTGCAAAGCCTTTACTAAGACCATTGATGATAACGATACGCTCTTTCAGGTCTTCAAATTGTGCAATGCTTTCATGTTGTCCACCAAAGTTGATGTACTCATAAATCTCATCAGAAAGGATGGTAACTGCAGGATATTTCCTGAACACTTCGGCCAACGCTTCCAGCTCTACTTTGCTGTACACAGCACCAGAAGGGTTACATGGTGAGGAGAACATGAACACCTTGGTTTTTGGAGTAATCGCCGCTTCTAATTGAGCAGGCGTAACTTTAAAACCACTCTCTAATCCGCAATGAATTTCTACTACTTTACCGCGTGCAATTTTAACCAGCTCGCTGTAAGTAACCCAGTAAGGAGTAGGGATAATTACTTCGTCATTCTCATCTACCAAAGCAAGAATTGCATTGGCCAAACTTTGTTTGGCCCCTGTAGAAGTAACAATATTTTCAGGTTTGTAATCAAGGTTATTATCACGTTTCAGCTTGGTACAAACAGCTTCTCTTAAATCTAAATAACCAGATACTGGTGTGTAATGGCTAAAGTTGTCGTTAATGGCTTTGATGGCTGCATCTTTAATGTGCTGCGGAGTATCAAAGTCTGGTTCACCAAGGCTAAGATCAATAACATCAATGCCCTGAGCCCTTAATTCACGGCCAAGTTTGGCCATTTTAAGCGTTTCAGGTTCTGCGAAACGGTCTAAAAGGGATGATAATTGCAGTTGCGTGCTCATTATTAATTTTTTAAAATTTGGAACGCAAATGTAGGCAACCATAAAGCAAAAAAGCCAGCAGAATAGAAAAAAGAATACGGTTACAGTATCTTTTTAGAAAATATCTTTTAGAATGATGGATGTGGTGGAAATTATTTAGTGAAAGTTTGCTGCGCAGATGATTGTGTGGTAGTAGCCTGTGGCAAATTAATTTCTGTAAAAGGTTTTGCCACGGGCTTGTGGCAAACACCCTTGTGGCAAAAAAAATTGCCACACTATCACTTGCCACAACACTGTGGCAATTTTATTTTTTAAAACTATTTTGCCACATAACATACAAGCCTATTGAAGTTAAAAAGCGATTATTTTAATGGCTAAAAATTAATTTCGGCTATAATTTGATATTATTGTGAAATAAATCTTTTTTTAATATTTAAGTTATGCTAAAACAATCTGCTAAAACTTTACTCCTTGTTGTTATTGCTTTATTCGTTAGGGATATACAAGCACAAACTATTAGTACCATTGCTGGTATTGGTAATGGCGATGGATACAATGCTGTAAGTGTAAGTATTAGAGGTGGCACAAAAACTTTTCCTGTTGCCAGTGACAAAAAAGGAAATGTTTATTTTACTAATGGCAGCAGTATACGCAAAATATCACCTGCGGGTATATTAAGCACTATTGCAGGTATTGAATTTAAAAATGGTTTTAGTGGCGATGGTGGACCAGCGGCGGCTGCGTTGTTAGGGTATATTACAGATATGACCACTGATACGGCCGGCAACCTTTATATTAATGATGTGGATAGTAGCTGTATCCGTAAAATTAATACCAATGGTATTATATCAACCATTGCAGGAACAAGGAGCAGGGGATTTAGCGGCGATGGCGGCCTTGCTGTTAATGCACAATTAAATTATCCCGTCAGTATTGCTGTAGATGCGACTGGGAATATTTACATATACGACAATTTAAGAATAAGAAAAGTTTCGGTAAATGGAATTATTTCAACTATAGCTGGTGGAGGGACAACAAACTTTTTAACTATCGGAAAGCTGGCTACAAATTCCAATCTTCAATACAATGGGTCATCATTAGCAGTTGATAGTAAAAACAACTTTTACATTAATGGGTTTGATTCAACCTTCAGATCAGGCATTTATAAAATTGCCTCCAATGGTACCGTAGTAAAATTTATTTCAGGTGATTTATCTGTAAACAGGCTGAATATTGACTTAGAGGACAATTTGTATATTACCAATAATGATTACTTCCAAAACGGTGGATATATTAAGAAACTTGATACATTAGGGAATATAACAACCATTGCAAGTTATCCATCAATAAGCTTAAGTCCATATAATAGCAACGTAGCTTTTGACAATTCAGGTAGCGTGTATGTGCCAACAGTAGATTCAACCTTAAATGTTTATGGTATTGTAAAAATTAGCAAAGGCGGTTCTGTTGTTACAGTTGCAGGAAATGGTAGTAGCGTTTACAACGGTGATAATATACCAGCCCTGAATGCACAGTTCTTTCCGGTAAGTATTGCCACCGATACCACGGGAAACATCTATATGGCAGACGTTTTTAGCCGGGTAAGAAAAATAAGTACCAATAATATTATAACTACTATAGCAGGTACTAATTCACTTGGATTTGCCGGTGATAAAGGACCAGCTACCAATGCAAGATTGGATTTTCCCGCAGGTATTACTATTGACAATAAAAATAATCTGCTGATATGTGACCAGGGTAATAACAAAATTAGAAAAGTAACCAATGGGATCATCACTACCATCGCAGGCAAAGATTCCGTTGATCAGTATGGTTACGATTATTATATAGCTAATCGTTACAATGGAGATAATATTCCCGCAGACTCAGCTTTTTTGTCACACCCCATAAGTGTTGCAACAGATACAGCGGGCAATATATTTATCGCAGACCAGGACAATCACCGCATAAGAAAGATCAACGGTAAAGGTATTATAACCACAATTGCCGGTACAGGCACTGCGGGTTATAGTGGCGATGGCAGCCTTGCAATAAATGCAAAAATCGGGCAACCTTATTGTGTAACCACTGATTTAAAAGGCAATGTTTATTTTGGCGATGCCAACCATACAGTACGAAAAATAGCAACCAATGGTATTATAACAACCATTGCAGGCAATGGAACTGAAGGTTATAGTGGTGATGGTGGCAAAGCTGTTAACGCAAAACTTAATTTTCCTTATGGAATTGTTATTGCAAAAGATGGAACCATTTTTATAGCAGAATTGTACAACCATATTATTAGAAAGATAGGAACAGACAGCATTATAAGTACCATAGCAGGAACTGGAACAGAAAGCTTTAGTGGTGATGGTGGTTTGGCAAAAGGTGCAGGTTTGAATTATCCAGCAGGAGTTGCTATAGATAAAGCAGGCAATCTTCTAATAGCAGACGCCTACAATTACCGAATAAGAAAAATTACTCCTGCACCACTACCTCTTGACCTTGTATCTTTTACTGCCAACCTGCAAAATCAGATTGTACAAACCAATTGGCAAACTGCAAACGAGGTTAATACCAGTTACTTTAACGTGCAGCACAGTACAAACAACAGCATATTTAACACCATTGGTACTGTTAAGGCTACAGGAACAGGAGCCAATCTTTATTCGTTTATTCATACTACCCCCTTACCCGGAACCAACTATTACCGTTTACAAAATACAGACAAAGACGGCAAATACACCTTTAGCAATGTAGTAGCTGTGAATATAAATGCGCCGATTTATAACCTCCATATATTTCCCAATCCAGTAAAAGACAACTTGTTTATACAACTTAAAAATAACAGGGCAGAAAGTATTATTGTACAAGTTGCAGATTTGGCAGGTAAAGTAATCAGTCAACAACAAATCAGGGTGCAGGCAGGCAGCAACAACTTTAGTATTTCAACATCTTTATTGAAAAGAGGGAATTACATATTAATAGTAAAAGGAGAGAAAATATTCCAGGAGAAATTTATAAAACTATAAGTAGGCTTTTATTCGTTACACCATTACTTTATTGGCTGCACATCCAGGTTTATTCTGAAAAGGGCTTGTGCCGCGGTTAAACTTGCAGGGGTCATCATTACCATAGAATATACTTTGCCTGCTTCTAACGGATAATCGGTTTTTGTTGCAAGTGTAGTACTGTCATTAAATACAGTTATCCTGTAAGTACCAGCCTGTAAAGGTTTAAAAGTAGTGAACGTATCGTAAGAAAGATGGTCTAAAAAATTTCTGTTGGCATAATCCAGTTGCTCACCACCAGGACTAAAAAAACGCACTTTTACATAATCAAAATAAGCCTGCGAGCGAAAGTCGAGTACACGCACATTGGCCTTGCCTGTTGCAGGTGTGGTTAGGTCATCTCTTACTATTGAAACCCGCCAGTTATAGCCTACCCTGTACAGGTAACAGGAATAATACTTATCGCCCAACAAGTCTGCATTAATATCTACAATGGTTCCCCCGTTAAAAGAGATTTTAATATTGTTGATGCCCGCAGGGGTAGTTTTATAAATAGTAGGATAATAAATAGGCACAGCACCAACACCTACTCCTGCAAGGTTTACAACAATGTCGCCATAATCCATAACGTTATAAAACTTTATAAAGGCAGGGCCAGTTGTTGTAGTTCCTGTGCCAGTACCAGTACCAGTTCCTGTACCAGTCCCAGTTCCCGTTCCTGTGCCTGTGGTAGTGTCAACTACTTTAGTGCAGGCAACCAATCCGCATACAATTGCAACAAATAAGTAAATGTATTTTTTCATCAATATTCTTATTAAGATCAATGCTTTATTATTGTTTTTATCACCTACCTGGCAGGTACAATTACCGATGTTGTAGCCGTATGCGAACAACCTGCATTTGAAGTTGCTGTTAGCCTTACAATAAAGGTTTGTGTTGTTGTTGTTTGATTGTAGGTTTTAATATTAAAAGCGTTTACACCTGTGGTGCCATCACCATAATCCCAGGCATAAGCCGTAATGGTACCACGCGGTACCGTTGACGTACTGTTAAATGCCCATGCAGTACCAATGCCATTGCTTTGCTGTACAGATATAGATGCAGTTGGTGTTACATCCTGCCCCATAGCCGTTATTGGCTGCAGCACCCTGTATACCTGTGCATTATTAACAGTAATAGTAAGTATTACATTATATGTGTTAGGAAAGCTATAGCTTCTTGTAATTGGGTTGCCAACAGAAATGCCGCCATCGCCAAAGTCCCAGGTGTATACAGCATTTGCAGGCACCCCGGTAGTTGGGCCTGTAAAAGTAAACACCTCCCTGCCAGGTGCGCATGGCGATGTTTTGGTAAAAGTAAATCCGCCTGCAATAGTATAGCCTGCCGGTACATTTATTACTTGTGATGTACTGGCTGTACAACCCGCACTGCTAATTACAGTTAGCCTAACGGTGAACTGCTGTGCCACAGCAGTTTGGTTATAACTATGTGTACTGAAACTTCCTGTACCCGTGGTGCCATCCCCATAATCCCATATATAAGAAGTGATGGTACCTTTTAAAACATTGGAAGTACTGTTAAAAGAATAAAAATTACCAGTTGTTGTTGCATTGGTTTGTTGCGAATAAAACTGTGCTACAGGTGTAACGCCTTGGCCTACCGCGGTAACACCAAGTGTGGTGGTAGAAAGTATCTGGTTATTATTCATCACCTTGGCAATAACGGTATAAAAACCTGCTGAATTATAGGTATTGCTTGACGTTACACCTGTATTTGAATTACCATCACCAAAATACCAGTTATACGTTGAGCCTGCTGGTGCGCCAGGCGCATTTAAAGTAAATGTAAATATTTCATTACTTGGTGCGCAGGCTGGCGTTGTTGTATAGCTTACGGTAACATTACCAATAGTAGAACCTGTTGTAGTGCCGCCTGTGGTTGGGTTTGTGGGTGTTGTTGGATTGGTTGGCGTTGTTGGGGTGGTTGGCGGTGGTGTGGGTGTGCCTGGTATTGGGCCTGGCGTAGGTGCTGGTTTTGAAGGGTCGCTGTTGCCATTGCCAGCAGTACCCGTGCCTGTGGGCGTGCCAGTAGTTGTAGTGTCAATATACTTACTACAGGCAGCTAAAACCATTGCCGCAAAAAAGAGAACCGTTATAAATTTTGTTTTCATGTTTTTTGTGATATGGCTTCATCAGCCATAGCTATGTTTGCCGCAATTACAGTTGGTACTATAAACAATACGGCCAGTTTCATAAATATTCGTTACCGCCTTATTAATAAACTATTCTTTTGTATCATTTATTGTGAATAACTGCAAATTGGGGATATTTTTACGTTTACAGCATTAATTTGTGCTGATAAAAGAGGTCTGTGAGTTTTTTTTATCCTCTTTACTTACCATTTTACACACTTACCCAAATATAAGACACGGGTTTAAGCGGGTAAGCTGCCTTTACTAGTAGAATGAAATTTTTAATGAGGCTTCTAAATAGTATAAGCGCCATTTTGCAAAAACTTTTACATCTTTTTCGCTGCGCAGATAAAGCAAAAAGAATTATAAACGAATCATTCACCAACCCAGCTTCAGTATTTTCTATATTAGCAGCTATTGCAACGAGGCTTGTTAAGTATCTTTAAATTATAAATTTGATTATGCCCCACGAAGCCATTTCTGTTTTTGATATGTTTAAAATTGGTGTTGGCCCCAGCAGCTCGCATACCCTTGGGCCATGGCGTGCAGCACTGCGTTGTGTGCAAACCATACAGCAGCAAAGCAATTTACAAAATGTACAAAGCATTACAGTTTTATTATACGGCTCATTGGCAAAAACGGGCAAAGGGCATGGCACTGATATAGCTGTTATTTTAGGCTTGTGTGGTGAAGACCCAGTAACTATTGATGTTAACAGCATCACCCCAAAAATTGAAGCGATCAATACTACAGGCAAACTAAATTTAGGCAATGAAAGAGAAATTGATTTTCAGCCAGCCATTCACGTTCAATTTCTTTTCAACGAAACGCTTCCCTTTCACCCAAACGGACTTTCATTTTTGGTGAGTTTTAAAGATGGTAATAACATCAGTGAAACCTATTATTCTATTGGCGGTGGCTTTGTGGTGAAGGAAGGAGAAGACAATTCAAAAAGCCAACAGGTAGATCTTCCCTTCCCCATCAACACTTCAGAAGATCTGTTGCATTGGTGTATAAAAACAGGTTTAAGTATTCACGATGTAGTGCTTGAAAATGAACATACCTGGCGCACTGAAACAGAGATAAAAAAAGGCATATTGCAAATATGGCAAACTATGAAAGATTGCATTTACCGTGGCTGCCACACCAGCGGTGAATTGCCTGGCGGTTTGCAGGTACAGCGCAGGGCTTTTGCATTGAATAAAAAATTAACCGCAGGTGAACCATATGATGATTACAAAAGTTGGCTGGCGCTGATTAAAAAAGGGGGGCAGCAATTTAAAACCGTTTTAGATTGGGTAAGTTGTTTTGCCCTTGCAGTGAATGAAGAAAATGCAAGTTTTGGGCGTGTAGTAACTGCACCCACTAATGGTGCTGCTGGCGTAATACCTGCGGTATTGCTCTATTTTATTGCTTTTTGTGATGGTGATGATGAGGAAAAGATGATCAATTTTTTACTTACCGCCAGTGAAGTAGGAAGCATTTTTAAAAAAGGGGCTACCATTTCTGCCGCCATGGGCGGATGCCAGGCAGAGATTGGCGTGAGTAGTGCAATGGCTGCTGCTGCACTTACTGAAAGTTTGGGCGGTACTCAAAAACAAGCTTTAATGGCTGCTGAAATTGCAATGGAACATCATCTTGGTATGACTTGCGATCCTATTGGCGGCCTTGTACAGGTGCCTTGTATTGAACGTAATACCATGGGGGCAATCAAAGCAATCACTGCATCGCAGCTTGCATTGCAAAGCACACCAGATTTTGCAAAAGTGAGCCTTGATAAAGTAATAAAAACCATGTGGGAAACAGCTCTTGACATGAATAGTAAATACAAAGAAACATCTGATGGCGGACTGGCCGTGCATATACCAATTAGCTTGAGTGAGTGCTAAACAACATACACAAAATTGCATGCACATACAAACAATTTCTTTTTGTATTACTTGCCTAAAGCAATTAACAACCAAGGGCCGTTGAAATAAAAAGTTTTTACAAACAGTTTATGGATAGTAAGTATTGTTGCATCTTAACAAGCAAATAAGCGTTTACCAATTGCCTGTGCCAAACGATAAATACCAACATATTACAGAGGCTGAACTGCTGCAGAAATTTTATGCTGATGGCAATAATTACTGGCTTGGTATTTTGCTGCAACGCTATACCCTGCTGCTTTTGGGCGTTTGCATGAAGTATTTAAAAAATGAAGAAGCCGCAAAAGATGCAGTGCAGCAAATATTTTTAAAAGCCATCACAGAACTCACCAAATACAAGGTTGATTATTTTAAAAGCTGGCTGTATATGGTGGCAAAAAACCACTGCCTGATGAAGCTTCGCGATAAACATATTTTTGTTGATGTGGATGATATGAGGCCAATGGTGAACGAGGATATTGATATGGCATCGCTGGTAAACAAAGAGCAAACCCTGAGCTTTATTGAAGAGAGTTTGAGCGACCTGCAGCCTGACCAGAAAACCTGTGTAACTTTATTTTATTTGGGAAAGAAAAGTTACCATCAAATTGTAGAAGAAACAGGGTTTACCATGATGCAGGTAAAGAGCCATATACAAAACGGCAAACGCAACTTAAAACTATTGGTTGAAAAGAAATTGAAGCAACAATAATGGCTGATGTTACCAACATATTAACCCATGATGATGAGTTGAATGACGATCATTTGATGAAATACCTTGACGGTAGTTTATCTGATGAAGAACGCCATGCACTGGAAAAAGAAATGGCCGATAATGCATTTGTAAACGATGCGGTTGAAGGCCTTGAAACCTTTGCCAATAAAGGAAATATTAACGAATACGTTGAACAACTAAATGCCCAGTTACAAAAAAATATTGCTGCCAAAAAGAAACGTAAGGAGAAGCGAAAACTAAAAGATAATAGTTGGATTTTAATTGCTGTAGTGCTGATTATTTTGCTTTGTACTATTGGTTATTATGTGTTGCATTTGAGAGGAATAAATTAGCCTGTTTTAACCTATTTTTTTCTTCCGTGCTTTCTGCGTTTTCCGCGAGAGACTTACAACCTGCACAATCTTTTCACTACACTTTCATGCTGTGGAAATTCTTTACTTAATTCTTCTGCTTCCGCAAGTTCAAAGTCAGCAAAATCAAAGCCTGGCGCTACTGTACAGCCAACAAAGCTAAACGTACTGCCAGGTGCAGGTTCACTTGCAAACCAGGCATTGGCAGGTACTACAAACTGAAAAGTTTCGCCATTTAATACATCACGTCCAAGTTTGATAGTTTCCAACTTTCCATCATCATACAAAACATAAACATGTAAAGTTTGGCCTGCATAAAAATGCCAGCATTCATCACTTTTAATGCGGTGAAACCCTGAGAAGTTTCCTTTATCCAGCAAAAAATAAATAGCCGTACTAAAAGCCCTGTCACCTGTAAAGCTTTGTGGCAAAGCGTTGTGAGGTATTAACGTACTGCTTTTATATGTTTCTTTATAATAGCCGCCTTCAGGATGTGGCAGCATTTGATAATGCGATACAATTTCAGCGATGGTAAGATTATCCATTGTTTAAGTGGTTCAATTTTTTTAAAAATAACTGTAGTCCTTTACGTTTATCGTCATCTAATGTATAACTGATATTTTGCTGGTAATACTTTTTCAAATCATATAACGGACAATTATTTTCAGCCACCACATCGTCTATATGCTGCAATCCATAAGCATTGGCTTCGTTAAAAGTAGCTGTAAATTGTTGCGGTAAAGACTTGTTTGCAACCCATGCAGCAAACACAAAAGGCAGGCCTGTAAAGGCTTTCCATGTGGCCGCAAGGTCATATACAAAGGGTGAAATTTTCCGTTGCTCAAAGGCCCTGTCACCAATAACAACACCAGCAGTAGTGCCTTGTATATGTTCACGAAAATCTTCTGAAGCATCCTGTAAAACCACTTCTTTTTTCCAGTATTCTTTTAATAAAATTTTGGCCAGGTTTACTGATGTCCTGCTTTGATAATCCAGCAAAACAGTTTCAATTTCATCTACAGGCACTTCACTAAAAAGGCATACAGAAGCCACCTCGCCCACAGCACCAATACAATGGTCAGTAACAATATGTGCTTCTTTTAGTTTTGGAATAATTGCTACTGGCACCAATCCCACGTCAATCTCATCATCAAGCAACATCTGCGCAATCTTTGATGGATACGCTTCCACCAGCTCAATCTCATCCATCAATTTACTTCTCTTAACTCCGTATAATAAAGGCTTTGTATTCAAATAACTTACCGCACCAACTTTTATCTTCTTCAAATCGTATAATTTTACCGCGCAAATAAAAACAATTTTTATGTAGCAGGCTGAAGGTACTACTATGAAGCTTCCGTTGCGTCGCACACTGGTACGTTCATAACGTTACTCACCACTTACTACTGACAATTCACAAAGAGAATGGAACTTAACAACCTTACAGCAATTTCACCCATCGATGGCCGTTACCGCAAACAGTTACAACATTTAGACGCTTATTTTTCTGAGTATGCTTTAATTAAATATAGGGTGTTTGTTGAGGTAGAATATTTCTTTTTCCTGGCAGATAAAAAGTTCTTTAAACTTACCTCCAAAGCCAAACAGCAATTACAGGAAGTGGCTGACAACTTTAACCTTGACGATGCACAGCGCATTAAAGACATTGAAGCTATTACCAATCATGATGTTAAAGCCGTTGAATATTTTTTAAAAGAGCAGCTTGATAAAATTGGCATTGCTGAACTTAAAGAATGGATACATTTTGGACTTACTTCACAGGACATTAATAATACTTCCATTCCCCTTAGCTGGAAGCATTGCATGGAAAATGATTACCTGCCTTCCATTGCCAATATTCATAACAGTTTACACGACCTTGCCACCCAATGGAAAAGCATTTCCATGCTGGCTAAAACCCACGGCCAGCCTGCATCACCCACCGTTTTAGGCAAAGAAATTATGGTATTTGTTGAAAGGATTGCCAATCAAATAAAATTGTTTTCCTACATACCTTATGCTGCCAAATTTGGTGGTGCTACAGGTAACTTCAATGCACATAATATTGCTTTCCCCAACAAAAACTGGGTGGCATTAGGCAACGATTTTGTTGACAATTATCTTGGTCTTGAAAGAATGCAGTTTACCACACAGATTGAACATTACGATAGTCTTGCTGCACACTGTGATGCTATAAAACGCATCAATACCATACTTATTGATTTGTGCCGCGACATATGGACGTATGTAAGCTTGGATTATTTTAAGCAAAAAACAAAAGCTGGCGAAGTAGGTTCTTCTGCAATGCCGCATAAAGTAAACCCTATTGACTTTGAAAACGCTGAAGGCAATCTTGGTATTGCAAATGCCTTACTGGAGCATCTTTCAGCCAAATTACCTATCAGCCGTTTACAGCGCGACCTTACTGACAGTACTGTTCTTCGTAATCTTGGTATGCCTGTAGCCCATACTTTATTGGCTGTAAAAAGTATAGAGAAAGGCTTGGGCAAACTACTTTTAAATGAAGCAAAAATTGCCGAAGACCTTGACAATAACTGGGCTGTAGTTGCAGAAGCTATTCAAACTATTTTGCGCAGGGAAAACTACCCTAATCCTTACGAGGCTTTAAAAGACCTTACAAGAGGCAACAATAAAATAGATAAAAAAGCCATCCACGATTTTATTGGCAAGCTTAAAGTAAGTGCAGACTTAAAGAAAGAATTGAAAGCAATCACACCATCCAATTATGTGGGTGTAATGGTAGAATACTGAAGAATGTTTCTCGCAGAAAGCGCGGAAAACGCAGAATTTTAATTGTTTAACTTAAGTATAGTAAGCAGTATTAAATATGGGATTAACAAACAGAATATTACCGTATTATACTTATGAAGACTGGTGCCATTGGGAAGGCCAATGGGAATTAATTGATGGACTTCCCTTCGCTAATGATTCAACAAGAGATACTTTACACCAAAAAATAACAGCTTCTTTATCATTTGAATTGACATTAGCATTAAAAGAAAGCGGTTGCAAAGAATGTAAGGTTTATGATCCTGTTGATTACAAAATATCTGAAGACACCATTGTACAACCAGATGTATTGATTATTTGTGGCGAGGTAGAAAAGAAATACCTGGATTTTCCCCCTGCTTTAATAGCGGAAGTATTATCGCCATCTACGGCGATGAAAGATAGGCATACAAAATTCGAGATATATCAAAGCCAGGGTGTTAAGTATTATTTATTAGTAGATATTGATAAAGAAAGTATTGAAGTATACGAGTTATCAGGCAATGTTTACCAGCCAAAAACTGATGAATTACAATTCATCCTAAATGATGGCTGTACCATACAACCTGATTTAAAAGCAATTTGGTAAGTGGCGATTATTTATAAATCGCCACTTCGTTCAAACCTTTACTATTCTTAGCTCCACGGTACATGCCTGCACTGTTTAATATCATTGCGTGATTACCCTCCGCATCAACACCAATCATACCACCTTCACCATTAAGGGCAACCAGTTTTTTGTTTACAACTTCATTCATTGCATCCTGCAGGCTCATGTTTTTATATTCCATTAAACAACTTACATCGTAAGCCGCAACGCTGCGTATAAACATTTCGCCATGGCCTGTGCAACTGATGCCGCAGGTTTTATTATTGGCATAAGTGCCGCTGCCAATAATAGGGCTATCTCCTATTCTTCCATATTTTTTATTGGTCATGCCGCCAGTACTTGTTGCTGCTGCAATATTGCCGTTACTGTCACAGGCAACAGCGCCTACGGTACCAAATTTCTTATCCTTCATTAACTCTTCTATCTGGTGATTGGTATGGTCTAAAGAATAATTATCGCTGTCGCGGATGGCTTTCCATTGATCGTAGCGAAACTGTGAATAGAAGTATTCTTCAGGCTCTAATTTAATACCCTGCTTAATGGCAAAATCATTGGCACCCTTACCACTTAAAAAAACATGATTACTGTTGCGCATCACTTCCATGGCAAGCTCTATAGGGTTACGCACATTGCGGATGCCTGTTACGGCTCCAGCACTCAAGTCTTTGCCATCCATAATAGCAGCATCCATTTCCTGCACACCTTTTTTGGTAAAAACGCTACCGCGACCTGCATTAAAAAGCACATTATCTTCCAGCAAAACAAGCGCAGCTTTTATGGCATTTACCGCACTTCCATCCTGTTCCAGCACGGCATAACCTGCATCTAAAGCTTCCTGCAAACCATGTAAATAAGCGGCTTCCAGTTCAGGGGTCATATCGCCTTTTAAAATAGTACCTGCACCACCATGAATTGCTATTGTAAAATTCTGCATACGTCTAAAGTTTATTTCCAATCCGAAATTAACTTTTAATCCAACTTAGAAATTTGAAGATTAATGCAGTAACAGTGAACAGCATTTAAGTATATAAATAAACCTTTAGAGGATGACGAAAAACAATTGCACAGGCATATAAATAATAGGATCAGTTTAATCTACTTAAAAACTTTAAACTGTTTTTTGGAGCTAAAAAAAGGGGGCTAAAAAAACTCAGGACATTTTGGGTAAAAGCTCAGGACATTTTAGGTAAAAACTCAGGACATTTTGGGTAAAAAGTCAGGACATTTTTATGGAAATGCTTTGAGTTTTTTTTAAAGCCATTGAGATATGTTAGAAAAGTGGTGATTTGAGTAATATAAAACAGTAACGAACCAATAATTACTTGAGCAGTTCTTTACATTCTTTCATCAATGTGGCTTTATTAATTGCTGCCGTTCCCACTTCTTCGCAAACCAAGCCGCCGGCAATATTTGCCATTTCTGCTGCAAGGTGCATATCTTTTGAAGTAGCATAAACTAAAGAGGCTACCGCAATCACGGTATCACCTGCACCACTAACATCTGCAATGCTGCGTATATGTGTGGGTATGATAGCTGAAGTATTTTGCTGCTGGTAAAACACCCCTTTTTCTGACAGGGTAATGAAGGAAATATCATGCTGCAACTTTTCTCTCAACTGCTCATGAATGTTATTGAGTGTGGGTTGGTTTACTTCTTCTATCAATAGGTTCAGCCCTTCTTTTACTTCTTTAAGATTGGGCTTAAACACATCAACACCTTTAAAAGAAAAAAAGTTTTTACGTTTGGGATCAACTGTTGTTATAATATTATTGGCCTTACAAAGTGCAATCAATTCTGTAATAACCCTTTCGGTAAGTACCCCTTTATTATAATCTTCAAAAATTAAAACATCGGGTTTATTGTCGGCAATACATTCTTTAAACTGGTCAATCAGTCTTTCTTCAAGACTATGAGACAGATTTTTTGTGCTCTCTGCATCTAAACGCATCATCTGTTGGTTTTGACTGATGATGCGTGTTTTATTGGTGGTTATTCTTTCAGGGGAATGAATTAAATAATTGGTTTTTATATTCTGCTGATGGTATAAAGCCGTTAATTCCTTACCATCTTTATCATCACCAATAACGGATATAATAAAGGTTTCTGCACCAAGTGAAACAGTATTTAAAGCCACATTTCCTGCGCCACCAATACGTTGCTCTTTTTTATCTAATGTTACAACTGGCACTGGGGCTTCTGGTGATATACGTTCTACACGTCCCCACCAGTAAGTATCCAGCATTACATCGCCAACAACTGCAACCTTAATCTTCTTAAAATCAGCAAATAAATTTTCAAAATTCATTGTTAAGAAGCCTTTTTATTGGCGACCGCAATATAATACAAAGGAATTCCTATTAAAGTAATTATCAAACCAGGCCATGTGTATTCTGGTTTGTAGAAAATAAGCAGGCCACAAAAAGTTAAGCCCATAACAATATACAAGGCTGGCAATACAGGATAGCCAAAGGCTTTGTAAGGCCGTTCAGCATCTGGCCGTTGCTTTCTTAAAATAAAAATACCTGCAATCGTTAATACATAAAATATTACTACTACGAAAGAAATCATATCTAGCAAATCGCCATATTTACCACTTAAGCATAACAAGGCGGCAACCACAAACTGCGCCCACAAAGCCCATTGTGGTACTGAATTTTTATTTAGCGTACCCGCTTTTTTAAAGAACAAACCATCTTTTGCCATGGTGTAATACACCCTTGCACCCGCCAGTATCAACCCATTATTACAACCAAAGGTTGACACCATAATCATCAGCGCAATTACAATGGTACCAGCATTACCAAATATTACGTTGGATGCAGCCACCGCTACCCTGTCCTTTTCAACATGCGCCAAAGTATCTAAAGGCAGCACAGCAGTGTACATTACATTAGCAGAAACATAAATAAGGGTCACAATCAACGTTCCCAAAAAAAGACTGAGGCCAATATTTCTCTGAGGATTTTTCACTTCGCCTGCAATAAAGGTTACGTTATTCCATGCATCACTACTAAAAACAGAACCTACCATCGCGGCAGCGATGCCGCCCATTAATGCAGCACCTGCAATAGGTGTTACACTAAACCCTTTTGAGGTGTCGCAACTATCAATTAAACTGGCTTTAGTTGAAGCCCATACATTACTCCAGTTGGCATTCCACACTTCAGGTTTAAACGCGATAAACCCTGCTATAATCAACCCAAATAAAGAAACAAGTTTTGTTGTGGTAAAAATGTTCTGTATCCATTTACCACCTTTTACACCACGGGTATTGGTGTAGGTTAAAAACGCAATCAGCAGTATAGAAACTACCTGCGCTGCACTTATTGAAAAGTAAGTAGTAACGCCGCAATCATTAACACCATTGGCAATCTTTAGCAGCTTGTTATCCTCACTTAATACAGGAAAAAGATAGGCGGCAAATTTGCTGAAAGCCACGCCCACAGCAGCAATGGTACCTGTTTGAATTACGGAGAAAAAACTCCAGCCATACAAAAAGCCAACCAATGGATTGTAAGCTTCTTTTAAATACACATACTGGCCACCTGCTTTGGGAAACATGGCACTTAACTCGCCATAACTTAATGCAGCAGTCAATGTCATAAACCCTGTAATAAGCCATACCGCTATCAGCCAGCCTGCGCTGCCTACGTTACGTGTAATATCTGCACTTACAATAAAAATTCCTGAACCTATCATGCTGCCTGCAACAAGCATGGTGGCATCCATTAAACCAAGGGTGGGTTTAAACTGCGTAGTGGTTTCGGGCATAAGTAGTGTGATGGGGTGTGGTTAGTAATAAAAAAATCCCGTTGCTTTTGCAATGGGATTTCAAGATAATGAAATGAAGTATAACTATTGTTTTTTGGCTTTATATTTTTCGTTGAGCCCTTTAATAAGATCAGCAGTAATATCATAAGTACTGTCTTTATAATAAATAAGGTCGGCTGAATTTGCCAGAATAAAAGAGTAAGTATTATCCTTGTTATACTCTTTTAAAAAATCTTCTATTTTCTTTTTTACATCCTGTCTTTTCTTAAAACTTTCTTCTTCCATCTCCTGGCCTTTGGTTTGTTTTGCCATTTGATATTCCTTTTCACGCTGTGCCATATCCCGCTGCGCCTGGGCTACTTCAGCCTGCGTCATACTCTGGCCTTTTGCCTGGTATTCTTTTGCTTTTGCCATGTAGGCATTTTCTTTGGCAGCCAGCTCGCCCCTTTTTTGCTGTTCACTTAAACCGAGTTCTTTAATAATCTGTTTGTAATAATCAAAATTGTTTTGCAGGGAGTCTGCTTCAAAGTAAGCAATCTTAACACCAGCACCTGCGCCACCTGCGGCTGAAGCCTTTGGGGTAACCGTATCTTTTTTAGAAGAGAAATGCAGGTAAAACAACACCGCCACTGCAATAGCTAACACAACATTTAAACCGATAGTCAAATTTTTCATTCAATACTTTTTGAGGCTGTAAAATTAATGGCAATAAAAAAACTGTTTTGTTAAAAGGTGATAAATATAAGGGGTTGTGGGATTGTAAAATGTTAGAGGGTAATATTATCAAGCAAATACATTTAAATTTTGTTACAGGCTTAATAGCAAAGACTCTTGTTTTAATTTAACTATGCAAACAATAAAGCAAACCTTGTAAATATGATTGGCAAACTGAAAGAAAATAAAGATGTAAACTAATTTAGCCGTTACAAATACCCCACAAAAATTGAAACCCCGCCAAAAGGCGGGGTTTCTTACTAACTAATCCATCTATTAACAACCTTCTTTAATTACAATGTTTATCAAATTCAGCAATTAAATGCTGCGCTATAACTTGCGCAGGGCGACCTTCAATCTGGTGGCGCTCAACCATACTTACCAATGCACCGTCTTTAAAAAGCGCAATTGCTGGTGAAGATGGTGGGTAAGGCAATAAATGCTGTCTTACTTTATTAATCGCTTCAACATCAAAACCAGCAAAAGTTGTAGCTAAATGATCTGGTTTTTTAGAAGCATTATGCACTGCCATTAAAACTCCTGGCCTGCATGCACCAGCAGCACAACCACAAACTGAATTGATAACAACAAGCGTTGTACCTTTTTGTTGAATGGTTTCATCTACAATGGCTGCGGTTTTCATGTCTTCAAAACCATATTCTGTTAATTCTGCCTTCATTGGCAATACTATTTCTGCTGGATACATTTTAGTCTTTTTCTTTTTTAAAATGCAAAAATAGATAAAAAGGGTAAGTAAGATTGAATTCAAGTTCTGTCAATTAATCATTTTACGCCTATCGAAAACGCCACTATGACACTAATTGAAAACAAAAAGCGACATATTGTCTTATTTAATAGCGTTTTTTAGTGATGGAATACCATTTGTAAACCAATATCACGAACAAAATAATTTATAATCTTAAAAAAATAACAAACTATGACACTCGTAAAAAGAAATCCAGCAAGCATCAATTACTTATTTGATGAATTATTTAATGGTTTCCCTGCAACCTGGGGTAAAGATGTGCAAAACACATGGTCGGTACCAGCTACCAACATTCATGAAACAAAAGATGGCTATCATGTAGAACTAAATGCACCAGGCCGCAATAAGGAAGATTTTAAAATTAATGTTGAAAATGGTTTACTAACCATCAGTTTTCAGCAAAAGGCGCAGGAAGAAAACAATGACTACAAAACCTTACGCCGCGAGTTTGTTTTGCAAAGCTTTAAACGCAGTTTTAGTGTAGATGACAAAGTTAATGCAGACAGTATTCAAGCTAAATACGAAAATGGTGTTTTAAAGTTGTATCTGCCTAAAAAAGAAGAAGTAAAAGCACAACCTAAACAAATTGAAATTCAATAATTTACAAGCTATTGCTTAAATTAATAGTGGTTTTGGTTTGGTTTTAGCCACCTTTATAGGTGGCTTTTTTCGTTGGTATCTTTTTTAATATGCAGCAGGTTTAAATCTGGTTGTGCATACTTATATACTTTAAAGTAAAGGGTGGTTTTTGTTTGATTAACGCCATCAACCTTCGAAATTTCGTTAATAAACTCAATCAGATGATCGTTATCCCTGCACATTACATCCACTTCCAGGTCATACTCGCCAGAAGTACCTGCCAAAAAACTAACTTCAGGCATTTTTAAAAGCTCTTCCACCACATGTTCCTTTAAAGTTGCAGGCCTTACATACACGGCAATATGTGCGTAGGAATGAAAGCCAACCTTGTCAGGGTCTACCCTTCCTATAATATTAATAGTACCATCATCAATAAGTTTATTAAACCTTGAGCGTACGGTTCCAATAGAAACTTTCAGCTTATCTGCAATTACTGTAAAAGACATTCTTCCATCTTTTTGCAGGCAAGAAAGAATTGCAAAATCCAGGTCATCAAGCGTAATGTGGTTAGTTGAGGTCATGGGCTAAGTCAAATTTTTTATCAAATATGCTATAAAAAAATAAATTTAGTTGTTTATTTTAATAAGAATCCATTATTTTTATTTTTGTTATCTTTTTCTACAAATATTGCAACTACAATGAAATATCCTGCCATTCAAAACTACATTAACGGGCAATTCGTTCCAAGTACTACTGATAAAAATTTAAATGTTATTTCTCCAATTGATGGAACCTTGCTTTCAACCGTACCTTTATCTTCTTCAAAAGACCTTGATGAAGCGGTAAAATCCGCCAAAACAGCTTTTCCTTCATGGAGTAAAACACCTATTAAAGAACGCATACAGGTTTTCTTTAAATACAAGTATTTACTGGAAAAAAATCTTGATGAACTTGCTAAACTTTGCAGCGAAGAAAACGGTAAAACCTATGGCGAATCTGTTGCTGAAATTGAAAAGTGTATAGAACTTACAGAGTTTGCTACATCATTACCTCAATTAGTTACTGGTGAAGTGTTAGAGGTAAGCCGCGGCGTTGAATGCCGCACTGAGCATGTTCCTCTTGGCGTAGTGGCTTCTATTGTGCCTTTTAACTTTCCGTCAATGGTACCTAATTGGACAATTCCAAATGCAATTGCCCTTGGTAACTGTATGATAATCAAGCCCTCAGAAAAAGTTCCGCTAAGCTGTGGAAAGCTTGCAGAACTTTTAAAAGAAGCAGGCCTGCCTGACGGCGTTTTTAATATTGTTCATGGTGATGTTGAAATAGTGGAAGCCATTTGTGACCATCCTGCCATTGAAGCGGTGTCGTTTGTTGGCTCTACTAAAGTGGCTAAAATTGTTTACCAGCGTGCTACACATAACTATAAGCGTTGTCTTGCTTTGGGCGGTGCAAAAAATCACCTGATGGTATTGCCTGATGCCATTCCTTCAATGACGGCACAAAATGTTGCTGCATCTATGAGTGGCTGTGCAGGCCAGCGTTGCATGGCTGCAAGTGCTATGATTGCCGTTGGAGATGTTGATCATATTGTTGAAAAAATTTGTGAGGAAGCAAGAAAAATTGTTGCCGGTAAAAACCTTGGGGCTGTTATTAATAAAGCTTCGCAGGAAAGAATTGAGAAGTTTATTACTGAAGCTGAACAGCAAGGTGCTAAAATTTTGGTAGATGGACGTAATACCAAAGTAGAAGGCAAAGAAGGCGGCACGTATGTTGGCCCTACCGTAATTGACTATGTAACACCTGACATGAATATTGCCAAAGAAGAAGTTTTTGGTCCTGTGATTGGTATTACACGCGCTGCAACTATAGATGAGGCTTTGGTAATTGAAAATGCCAATCCTTATGGCAATGCAGCCAGCGTATTTACCCAAAATGGTGGTGCAGCACGTTATATTATTGAGCGTGCAAGTGCTGGTATGATTGGCGTAAATGTGGGTGTTCCTGTGCCGCGTGAGCCTTTTAGCTTTGGTGGATGGAATGAAAGCAAGTTTGGCGTGGGCGATATTACTGGTAAGAGTTCTATTGAATTCTGGACGAAGCTGAAGAAATCAACGACTAAATGGAATGCTGAAGCTGGGGTAAATTGGATGAGTTAGAAGCCCCCTATACCCCAAAGGGGGAGTAAAAAAACGGCGAAAAAGATAATTTTTATGGACGGGCTTTGGTTTTTCAATGTAACGCCTATTGTCCACAGGATTCTGTGAATGTCACTCACTGCAACGTTCATAACATTATTGAGCTTGAAATCAAGTGTATAAATAGCCCGTATAAAGGGAGAAATAACTAAAAAAAGGGAGGATTTAGTCCGTAAAAGGGAGAAATATCCATTTAAAAGGGAAAAAGAAGTTTAAAAAAGGGAGAAAGAAAGCTTTAAAAGGGAAAATAAGTCTTTAAAAGTGTGAAAAGAACGGGAAAAAGGAGCAAATAAATCAGAAAAAGGATAGGAATTAGGAACAAAAAGATAGAAATAATTGCAAAAAGGATAGGATTTGCCACTAAAAGGATAGGATTTGCCACTAAAAGGATAGAAATTAAGCTGTAAAGGATAAAAGTTGAATAAAGAACAAAGCGTTGCAGTGTGCGACGCAACAGACGCTCAATTAATAACAAAAAGCTGGTCACATAAAAAATGAAAACATGGCTACAGAAACACAAACCATATCAGAAGCAGAGGAAATAATACACGACGCCCAGGAATACACTTTGTTTAGCTGGAGCAAACAAAAAGGCACTAACCCTATTGCAGTGAAACATGCAAAAGGTGTTTATTTATACGATTACGATGGCAACCGCATTATTGATTTTTCGAGCGGTTTAATAAATATGAATATTGGCCACGGCAACCAGCGCATTACCGAAGCTGTGGTAAAACAAATGCAGGAAGTAGCCTACGTAACTCCAAGCTGTGTTACCAAAGTGCGTGCAGATTTGGGTAAAAAACTGGCAGAGATTTGCCCCGGCGATCTGAATAAATCTTTCTTTACTGTGTGTGGCGCCACTTCTATTGAAAATGGTATAAAGCTCGCAAGGCTGTATACTGGCAGGCATAAAATATTAACCCGTTACCAATCATATCATGGTGCAACCATGGGTGTTATTTCTGCAGGGGGTGACCCACGTAAACTTGCAGTAGATGCTCAACAGGCTCCCAACTTTGTACATTTTGACCTACCCAATTTATACCGCTGGGAATATGGTGAAGAAAATTTGCTGAAAGAATCAGTGGCACAATTAGAGCGTGTAATTGCTTATGAAGGTCCTGGTAATATTGCCGCTATTTTGCTGGAAGGTGAATCGGGAACTTCAGGCTGTTTGCAGTATCCTAAAGGCTACTTAAAAGCTGTAAGAGAAATAACAAAGAAGCATGGCATTTTAATGATAATGGATGAAGTGATGAGTGGCTTTGGAAGAACAGGACAGTGGTTTGGTTTCCAGAATCATGATATTATTCCTGATATGATTGCTATGGCTAAGGGTTTAACTTGTGGCTACTTACCTTTTGGGTGTTTGCAGGTAAGCGAAAAAATTGCTTCCAAATATGATGATGCGATGCTGCCATTGGGATTAACTTATTCAGCACATGCAGTTTGCTGCGCTGCTGCATTGGAAACCCTAAAAGTTTATGAAGATGATGGACTGATAGAAAACGCGAGAGAGATGGGTAAATACATGGAAGCGCAGGTAGAAAAATTGAAGGTGATACATCCTTCCATCGGTGATTTTAGAAACACAGGTTTATTGGGTTGTATAGAATTGGTAAAAGACAGGAAAACAAAAGAACCTTTGGCACCATTTAACGCCAAACCTGATGAAATGGTGGTGATGAACAAAGTGGCAGCTAAAATAAAAGAACTGGGCATGTACACTTTTGTAAGATGGAATTACATTTTCTGTGCACCGCCATTAATTGTAACCAAAGAACAGATTGATGAAGGTTTGGCAATTATAAGTGAGGCGATTAAAATTGCTGATGAAAGCATCACATAGAACACGGATGAAATCGATGAGATGGATTTGCACTGATGCTCTAGTTTCTATTAAAATCAATCAAATACTAACTAAGGTCAAGTAAGGAGTGTTAGTGTATAAAACGCGGATAAAATAGATGTGATGGATTTGCATTGATGCTTTATTTTTAGTTTAAATCAATCCACAAAGCAACTGTGAAACATGAAGTAATTACAGACCAAATCATTAAAGCTTATTATAAAGTTTATAATGCATTGGGTTATGGTTTTTTAGAGAAGGTTTATGAAAATGCGCTCTTGATAGAACTTAGGAAATCTGGCTTAAATGCGGAAAGACAGCAAAGCATTAATGTGATTTATGAAAATGAGGTAGTGGGATTATATTATGCTGATGTGGTTGTTGAAGATGCTATAATAATTGAAATTAAAGCAGCCGAAAGCCTATGTGAGGAACATGCCATACAACTTGTCAACTATCTAAAAGCAACGACTATAGAGGTTGGGTTATTGCTAAATTTTGGAAAGAAACCAGAAGTAAAAAGAAAAATATTTGATAATGAATATAAGTAATCAAAAATCTGTGTAAACCCATTCAATCCTTTCAATCCGTGTTCAAACGCTAACTATGCCTGAAGAATCCTTATATAGCGAAGACTTAGCTCCTATTCCATTAAATAAACGCACATGGAACACGTGGAACTATGCGGCCTTATGGATAAGCATGAGCCTGTGTATACCTACTTACATGCTTGCCAGCTCTTTAATAGAAGGCGGCATGAACTGGTGGCAAAGTATTCTCACTATCTTTTTGGGTAACGTGGTGGTTTTGATACCAATGATACTGAACGGCCATGCAGGTGCAAAATATGGTATCCCTTTTCCCGTATTTGCAAGGGCAAGCTTTGGCACAGCAGGTGCCAATATTCCCGCTATGCTAAGGGCTATTGTTGCCTGTGGCTGGTTTGGTATTCAAACATGGATTGGTGGTTTTGCATTGTACCAGATGTTCCGTTTATGGATGCCCTCTTTAGAAACTTTACCGCAGGTTTTTCCTGCGTCATGGGGCTTACAAACAGGCCCTGCAATAACGTTTGTTTTGTTTTGGTTGTTGAATATGTATGTGGTGTTTTTGGGCGTTGAAAGCATTAAAAAGCTTTTAGTGTTCAAAGCCTTTTTCCTGCCCGTTGCCGCCTTGGCTTTGTTGTTTTGGGCCATTACGGCAGGGCATGGATTAGGGCCAATACTGGAACAAAAATCCAAGTTCACAACTACAGCAGATTTCTTTCATTTCTTCTTCCCTGCCCTTACAGGTATGGTTGGCTTCTGGGCAACACTGTCGTTAAATATTCCCGATTTTACAAGGTATGCAGTAAGTAATGAGGCACAGGTAAAAGGTCAGATTATTGGTCTGCCACCTTCTATGACTTTGTTTAGTTTTATTGGTGTGGTGGTTACTTCTGCAACCACTATCATCTATGGCACTACCATTTGGGATCCATTGGTACTTGCAGGAAAGTTTGACAGCAAGCTGCTGGTAAGTATCGCTATGATTGCTGTTGCCATTTCAACATTGGCCACTAACATCGCAGCAAACATTGTTAGTCCTGCAAATGATTTTGCCAACCTAGCTCCATCCAAAATCAATTTCAGAACAGGAGGTTATATTACAGGTGTTATAGGCATCTGCATCTTCCCCTGGAAATTGATTGCAGACCCAAGCGGTTATATTTTCACTTGGCTTGTGGGTTATTCCAGTTTGCTGGGTCCTGTTGGCGGCATTATGATTGCTGACTATTATTTCATCCGTAAACAAACTTTACAGGTAGACGATTTATATAGCAACAAAGGCATTTACAGTTTCAAAAATGGCTTTAATAATGCCGCAGTAGTAGCATTGATTATTGGTATATTGCCAAATGTTCCGGGCTTTTTAACAACAATAAAAGCAATAGACAGCAATGCCGTACCTGCTTGGTTATCTGGCTTATACAGCTACGCATGGTTTGTAGGTTTTGTATTAAGTGCGTTTGTTTATTATCTATTAATGAAGAAGAAATAATCCTATATGCTGCTTCAAGTTATACATAACAAAATTTATGAAATAAGAAAACATCGTGTAATGTTGGATTTTGATTTAGCTGAGTTATATCAAATCGAAACAAAATATTTAAAAAGGGCAGTAAAATCAAACTTAAAGCGCTTTCCCAAGGATTTTATGTTTGAACTCACTAAAGAAGAATTTTTGAGGTGCAATTTTAGCACCTCAAAAAGAGGTGGTACAAGATACCTTCCTTTTGCATTTACTGAACATGGAATAACCATGTTAGCATCAGTTCTCAATTCTGACAAAGCAATTGAAATGAATATTGCAATAGTCAGAGCATTTATTGCTTTAAGGCAATTAACGTTAGAACACAAAGATTTTATGGCTCAACTTCAAAAAATAAAAGAAGATCTCCATGAAAGGATAAATGCCCACGATGCACAACTCAATCAAATTTATGAAGCTTTAGAAAATATGCTTGATGAACAAGCTGATAAAAAAGTGAAAGAACTCGAATGGAAAAATAGAAAACCAATAGGATTTAAAAAATAATTTTTGTATGTCTATCTTAATAAAAAATGGACGCATCATTACAGCCACCGATGATTATATCGCTGATATTTTCATTGAGGGTGAAACGATATCAGCCATTGGCAAAAACCTTAACGTTACCGCAAACAAAACCATTGATGCTTCAGGACTGCTCGTAATGCCAGGTGGCATTGATCCTCATGTTCATTTAGACATGCCTTTCATGGGCACCTTCAGCAGCGACAGCTACGAAACTGGTACACGCGCTGCCTTATATGGCGGCACTACAACTATTATAGATTTCATCCTGCAAAAGCAGGGCAATTCTTTACAATCAGCCTTGCAAGAATGGAAAGGCCGCAGCGACAACAACTGCGTTGGGGATTACAGCTTTCACATGGCTGTTACAGATTTTAACGAAGAGACAAAAAAAGAAATAAAGCATTTTATAGAAGAAGAAGGCATCACATCTTTTAAAACCTTTATGGCATACAAAGGCGCGTTAATGATTGATGACCGCCAGATGATTGGCCTGATGGAAGAGGTTAAAGCACATGGCGGCTTAATAAACGTTCACGCCACCAATGGCGATATGATTGATTACCTTGTTGCAAAGAACAAAGCAGCAGGTAACCGTGCACCATTGTACCATTATCTTTCTCAACCAGAAATTACAGAAGCAGAAGCCAGCGAACGCTTTGTTGATATGGCAAGTTATACAGGCTGCCCTGGCTACATCGTTCATATGACATGTGAAGGCGCACTAAATGCAGTACGCAATGCTACCAAAAGAAACCAGAAAGTTTTTGTTGAGACCTGTATTCAATACTTGATACTTGATGCCTCTTTATATGAACAGGATTTTGAAGGTGCCAAATGGGTAATGAGCCCACCATTGCGTGAACAGAAAGACCAGTCAACCCTTTGGGCAGGCATTAACCAGGGCTTGGTGCAGGTAGTTGCTACAGACCATTGCCCTTTTATGTGGGAACAGAAACTGATGGGCAAAGATGATTTTTCAAAAATACCCAATGGCCATCCCGCTATTGAAAACCGTATGGAACTACTGTTCAGCGAAGGAGTGACTAAAGGCAGGATATCACTGAATAAATACGTAGAAGTTTCCGCTACCAATGCCGCAAAAATCTTTGGCATCTTCCCTAAAAAAGGAACCATCGCAATTGGCAGTGATGCAGACATTGTGTTGTTCAACCCCAATGAAAAGCATACTTTATCCGCGGCCACCCACCACATGAATGTCGATTACAGTGGTTATGAAGGCTGGGAAATAACAGGCAAGGTAAAGACCGTTTTACTAAGGGGTGAAGTAGCCATTGAGGATAATGATTGTAAACTGCAAAAAGGCTATGGACAGTTTGTAAAACGAAAAAAAACAAACGGCATAATTTAAGCATCGCAGATTAACATGACGACTACAGCAAAAATATTAGATGAAATAAAAAGCACTGTTCTGGAAATTATTCCAGATGCTGTTGTTATGCTTTTTGGAAGCCGCGCAACAGGAAACTGGCACGAAGAAAGCGACTGGGATGTATTGATATTAACAGAAACAGTTGCAGATAAAAAAATCAACAGGAAAGTACAAGAAAACCTATTTGAACTAAGTTTAAATAGCGGGGCTTTCATTCAATTTATAATTTCATCAAAAGAAGAATGGAAAAATGGAATTCGGTATTATTCATTACAACAAACAATTGCAGATAGCGCCATTATTTTATGAATAAGAAAATTGAGGTAATACAACTCAAACTAAAGAAAGCAAAATTGCTTATGGAAGAAGTTGATTACCTTCTTGAAAAGAAATATTACACCACTGCTGTAAACCGGTTGTATTATAGTTGCTTCCATGCAACAAAAGCACTTTTGCTTACAAAAGATGTTATTCCTAAAACACATAGCGGCACCGCAACAATGCTTCACCAGCATTTTGTGCTGACCAATCTTTTTAAAAAGGAACATGCTATGTTTTTTAGTTCGCTAATGAATGAAAGGATAGACGATGATTACAGTGATTTTATGATTACTGATTATAATGAAATTGAAGATTTCATAGATCCTGCAAGACAATACCTTGTATACACCAGTACATTGACCGAAGACTATATTCAGGAACATGGTAATGATCTTTAAACATAAATTATTCATTCCTTTTTTCCCCTTCAGGGGTTAGGGGTAAACTCTTTTCTATGCCACGTATCATCAAATCAGGCCTCATACAAATGTCCCTTCCCAAAACAGAAGGCGAAGGAACCATTGAAGAAATAAAAGAAGCTATGCTTCAAAAACATCTTACACTGATTGATGAAGCAGGCCAGAAAGGTGTGCAGATACTCTGTTTACAGGAGATTTTCAACACCCCATACTTCTGTCCTGGCCAGGATGCTGCATGGTATGCTTCTGCTGAAACAGTGCCTGGTGCAACCACAGCTTTGCTGGCAGAATATGCAAAAAAATACAGCATGGTCATCATTGTTCCTGTGTATGAAAAAGAGCAGGCGGGCGTATTATACAACACCGCTGCGGTAATTGATGCAGATGGTACTTATCTTGGCAAGTACCGCAAAAACCATATTCCTCATACAGGCGGTTTTTGGGAAAAGTTCTTCTTTAAACCCGGCAACCTTGGTTACCCTGTTTTCCAAACAAAATATGCAAAAGTAGGTGTGTACATCTGCTACGACCGCCACTTTCCTGATGGCGCAAGATGTCTTGGTTTAAACGGCGCAGAGATTGTTTATAATCCATCGGCAACAACAGTAGGGCAATCACAATATTTATGGAAGCTGGAGCAACCCGCACATGCTGTAGCCAACGGTTACTTTATGGGATGCATCAATCGCGTAGGCGAAGAAAAACCATGGAACCTCGGCCGCTTTTATGGCACCTCTTATTTCGTTAATCCATTGGGGCAAATCTTCGCCACAGCATCAGAAGATAAGGACGAGTTATTGATAGCAGAATTTGATTTGGACTTGATTGACCAAATACGCAGCAAATGGCAGTTTTATAGGGACAGGAGGCCGGAAACTTATGGAGAGATAACGGAGCTTTAAAAGCCTCTAACCCCTGAAGGGGGACAATGAAGAAATTTTGGTAACCAGCTTTGCAATATCTATTGAACACTGGTTGCGTCGCACTCTTGTACGTTTATAACTTGATTGAGCAGTGCAAAGCAAGTCCACAATAAATAGTTATAAAGAATTAAATTTCAACTGGGGGACAATTTGTCCCCCAGTTGAAATGATTGCAGCAGGAAGAAAAGTACACGCAGTAGTAACTGGTGAAAATTTTCTGCCTGATTCAAAGAAAACAAAGGCTTTACAACAATAATTCAAACTATGGCCATAATTTCAAACCGCCTTACCGCTGAGCAATACCAAGAAAATTTCAGCGACATACATCCACCCTTTGAAACAAAGGAGGCTGCGCTGGTAGAAGCCAACCGCTGCAT
This sequence comes from Chitinophagales bacterium, assembly GCA_031424995.1. Lineage (GTDB taxonomy): Bacteria > Bacteroidota > Bacteroidia > Chitinophagales > Chitinophagaceae > Parasediminibacterium. The sequence continues at coordinate 84,987 of JANPIP010000053.1, forward strand.
CTTCTGTTATGATGCACCATGTATGAAGTCATGCCCTACCAGCATCAATATTCCAAAGTTTATCAAGCAAATAACTACTGAGAATGTAAAAGGCTCGGCCCATACCATTTTCTCTTCCAATATTATGGGTGCTGGCTGCGGTAAAGTTTGCCCAGTAGAAAAGCTTTGTGAAGGAAGCTGCGTGTATCATTTCATGGATGAACCTCCGATTCCAATTGCAAAACTGCAACGCTATTCAACTGAAATGGCAATAAAAAATAAATGGCAATTATTTCAAAGAAAAAATGCTTCCAACTCACCTTTAGCAGGTAAGCGGGTAGCAATAGTAGGTGCTGGTCCTGCAGGTTTAAGTTGTGCATTTATGTTGAGCAAAGAAGGTGTTGATGTAACCATTTTTGAGAAAAAAGCAAAAGGCGGAGGCCTTATGACCTATGGCATTGCTGCTTATAAAGTTACCCCCGAATTTTGCGAAGAAGAAGTGAATTATATTCTTTCTATTGGCGGTATAAAAGTTGAATATGGCATGACATTGGGCGAAAACTTTTCCCTTGCAGACCTGCAAAAAAATTATGATGCCGTGTACCTGGCATTTGGTGTTGGCCTTGCACGCCAGCTTGAAATTGCTGGTGAAAACCTGCAGGGTGTTGAAGATGCAATTAGTTTTATTTATAACCTCCGCAGCAATAATTTTTCAAATATAGCGGTGGGCGATAAAGTAGCAGTAATTGGAATGGGTATGACTGCCATTGATGCCGCTACACAGGCCAAACGGCTTGGTGCCAAAGAAGTAACTATGGTGTACAGGCGCACCCAGGCCGAAATGCCATGTACAGAACATGAACTAAACATTGCCAAACTGGATGGCTGTAATATTATCTGGCTGGCCGCACCAAAAGAGGTAATTGGCATTGATGGCAAAGTAACGCAACTGGTATGCAGTAAAATAGAATTGGGCCTGCCTGACAACAGTGGTAGACGCAGCCCTGTAGAAACCAATGAAACCTTTACGCTGGATGTTGATATGGTAATTAAAGCTGCGGGGCAAATGCCATATGAAAGTGTTGTAAATGGTTGCGAATTTAAAAACAATAAAGGCAAACTGATGATTGATGAACATTGCCAAACCAATATAACAGGTGTTTTTGCCGGCGGCGATTGTGTAAATGGCGGTAAAGAAGTAGTAGATGCTGTGCAGGCAGGAAAAGATGGCGCAAAAGCTATTTTGGAATATGTGAGCCACGAAGGCACGAATGGACACAAATAACTTTGTTCACAACTCTTTCTTAATAACCGCGACAACCTTGCGCCATGAGCGAAATCATTTATAAAGAAGAATCATATGGTATTATAGGGTTGTGCATGGAAGTTCATAATCAACTTGGACATGGCTTTTCTGAAATTGTTTATAAAGATGCTTTACAATTAGAGTTTACGGAAAATGATATAGCCTTCGAAAGAGAAAAAGAATATCTGGTGCATTATAAAAACCGAATTCTTGCATATCGTTTTTATGCTGATTTTATTGTTTTTGATAAGATTATTCTTGAAATAAAATGTGTAAAAAAAATAACAGATGAACACATCTCACAAGCAATTAACTGTTTAAAAGTATCAGGTAACAAATTGGCTCTTGTTGTAAATTTTGCAAGAGGAAAATTAGAATATCAAAGAGTATTGTATTAAAATCATTTGTGCTCATTCGTGCATCCGTGGCTAAAATTATAAATATGGCAGACTTATCATCTTCATTCCTTGGCATCAAATCGCCCAACCCATTTTGGCTGGCAAGCGCCCCCCCTACCGATAAAAAAATTAATGTACTTCGTGCCTTTGAAGCTGGCTGGGGCGGTGTGGTTTGGAAAACACTGGGCAGCCAAGTGAAGAATGTTTCTTCCCGCTACTCTGCCGTTAACTTTAACGGTGGCCGTGTAATGGGCTTTAATAATATTGAGCTTATCAGCGACAGGCCTTTAGATATTAACCTGAAAGAAATTACAGAGTGCGTGAAACTTTTCCCAGACAGGGCTATGATTGTTTCGCTTATGGCGGATAATAATAAAGAGTCGTGGCACGACCTGATAAAAAAATGCGAGGATGCAGGTGCGATGGGCTTTGAATTAAACTTTGGTTGCCCGCATGGCATGACAGAACGCGGTATGGGTGCAGCCGTTGGCCAGGATCCTGAAATTGCACGTATGGTAGTAGCATGGGTAATGGAAAAAGCAACTATTCCCGTAATTACCAAACTTACACCCAATGTACACTCTGTGGTGCCAACAGGCAAAGCAGTAGTTGAAGCTGGTACTAATGCCTTATCTCTTATCAATACCATTCAAAGCGTTACAGGTGTTGACCTTGATACTTTTGTTCCCAACCCTTACGTTGCAGGCAAGTCGGTTTTTGGTGGCTATTGTGGCCCTGCGGTAAAACCAATTGCGCTTAAATTCCTTACCACCATTGCTCAGAATGAGGTTACCCAAAAAGTTCCTGTTTCTGGTATTGGCGGCATTAGTACCTGGAGAGATGCAGTTGAATTTATGTTATTGGGTGCCAGCAATGTACAGGTGTGTACTGCTGCCATGAAGCATGGCTTCCGTATTGTAGAAGATATGTGCGAAGGCATGAGCAACTGGATGGACGAAAAAGGCTTTACCAAACTGGAAGATTTTATCGGCAAATCTGTACCAACCATCACCCATTGGGAAGACCTGGATATTAACTACCACCATATTGCCAAAATAAACCAGGACAAGTGCATTCATTGCGGCCTTTGTTATATTGCCTGCGAGGATACTTCGCACCAGTCTATTAATCTTACCTATGGCAAGCCATACAATACCTACTCAATAAAAGAAGAAGAATGTGTAGGCTGTAATCTTTGTCAATTGGTTTGCCCTGTTGACAATTGTATTACCATGGAAGAAAACCGTGTTGCCCCTGAATACATGAACTGGATTGACTTTCAGCGTTTGGGTATGCCGCTGAATGACCATTAAAAAAATGTTCTTTTTTACAAAACCAGGTTTTCTATTCTTGGGGTTAAGGCTTAAAGTATTGGCAGCAAGTGTATTACCCTACTGCACATTTATAAGTGGTAGAATGCAGGAATAAAACAAACACTCACTTTTCAGTAAATAAGCCGTTATAAGAATTTCATCCAATCCGTTTTTTGATAGCAGGGAAGCTTTAATTTTGTGGTATGATGTATACGAAGAATGATATGTCAGCCAAGCCCTGGGAAAAGGATGAAATTGATGTGATGTTGGATCACACCAATCCTTACCAGTTGATTGTGTGGAATGACGAAGTGAACAGTTTTGACTGGGTAATTGAAACCCTGGTTGATGTTTGTGGACATACTGCTGAACAGGCTGAACAATGCGCCATGATTATACATTTTAAAGGAAAATATGCGGTAAAAGAAGGTGAGTATGATGCGCTGAAACCCCTTCGCGAAGCTATTTCTGAACGGGGCATTGGTGCTACAATTGAGTCGATTGTTGAACATTAATTCTTTACTTTTCCATCTTACAATCAGCTACTTTTTTATTGCCATCCATATTTCTTTTTCATGCCCCTGCATATTTTAGACGAAAAAATTTGGTTTCCTGATGTTGAAGATTCACTGGATGACGGCTTACTTGCAATGGGCGGCGATTTAACCCCTGAGCGCATTTTACTTGCTTACAAAAAAGGCATCTTTCCCTGGTATGATGGTGAAGTGCCTTTGTGGTGGTGCCCCAATCCCCGTTTTGTATTGTTTCCTGATGAATTGTATGTAAGTAAAAGCATGAAAGTTTTACTGAAACGTAATGCATTCGATTTTACCATCAATAAAAATTTTGCTGCCGTTATAAGTGCCTGTAAGGCTACAGAGCGCATGGGGCAAGATGGCACCTGGATAAAAAGCGAAGTGGAACAGGCTTACAATTTACTTCACCAAAAAGGCATTGCCCACAGTGCCGAAGCATGGCAGAACGGCGAACTGGTAGGTGGTTTATATGGCATTCGTTTGGGTAATATATTTTTTGGCGAAAGCATGTTTAGCCATGCCAGTAATGCCAGCAAATATGCTTTTATTAAGTATGTTGAATACTTGAAAACTGAAGGCGTTATATTAATTGACTGCCAGGTGTACACACAACATCTTGAAAGTCTTGGCGCCAAAATGATTATGCGGCAACAGTTTATACATTTATTAAGCCAGTTGGTTTAATCTGTAACAGCCGTTTAATCGCACACCTGTGTTTCTTAGTCGCAAAGCCCCCGCCTCTATTATTGCCTGCTTCGTTACCTCCCCCACTAAAAAAAATCCGTTTAAATCCTTACTACCCGTGTAATCCGTGTTCCTATACACAAATTCATTCCAGTATACTGAACACTGTTAACTCTTTTATGTTATCTTACTCAAAAATATAATTTATGATAGCAACAAATGCGTATGCAGTTCATAGCGAAACATCGCCGTTTACACCCTTTAATTTTGAAAGAAGAGAAGTTGGTCCGCATGATGTACATATAGAAATTATGTATTGCGGTGTTTGTCATTCTGATATTCATCAGGTGCGAGGTGAGTGGGGCAACTCAATATACCCTATGGTACCTGGCCATGAAATTGTCGGCAAAGTAATTAAAGTGGGCGAGCATGTTAAGAAGTTTAAAGCAGGTGACCTTGCAGGCGTTGGTTGCCTGGTTGACAGTTGCCGCGAATGTGACCCCTGTAATCATGGCCTTGAACAATACTGCGAAAAAACCGCTACCCAAACCTATAACAGCAAAGAGCGCAACAGTGACGCAATTACTTATGGCGGTTACTCAACACAAATAGTTACAGATGAAAGGTTTGTGCTAAAGGTTTCTGAAAAGCTTGACCTTGCCGCTGTAGCTCCTTTGCTTTGTGCAGGCATCACTACTTACTCGCCCTTGCGTTACGTCGGTGTAAAAAAAGGACATAAAGTAGCCGTGCTTGGTCTTGGCGGCCTTGGCCATATGGCCGTTAAGTTTGCCGTTTCTTTTGGTGCAGAAGTTACCATGTTAAGTACCTCACCTTCTAAACAAAAAGATGCTGAAAGACTTGGTGCGCACCATTTTGCACTGATTACTGATGAGGCTACCATGGGCAGCCTGCAAAACAGTTTCGATTTTATACTCAACACCGTTTCTGCGCAGCACGATTATAACCAGATGCTTAGCCTGTTAAAAACGGATGGCACCATGATTGTTGTTGGTGCGCCACCGCTACCCGTGCCAGTACATGCTTTTAGTTTAATACCCAACAGGCGCAAGATTATGGGATCTATGATTGGCGGCCTGCCTGAAACCCAGGAAATGCTTGACTATTGTGCGGAACACAATATTGTAAGCGATGTTGAACTGATTACTATTGATGCTATTGAAGATGCTTATGCAAGAATGCTTAAAAACGATGTGCGTTACAGGTTTGTAATAGATATTGCTTCGCTGAAGAAGTGAGAAAGTGAATGGTGAGTTGTGAGTTGTAAATTGTGAGTAAGCCGGAAACAGAGTTGCCAACCTTTAAAAGGTTAGCAACTCTGTTTATTACTTTACCGCTTCTTCTTCTTTTGCCTTGCGGCGAATGCGTACAATACTAAAATCGTAATATTTTTCAGTAGCTGTAGGATTATCTATATGCAGCAATATTATTTTTATCAGCCCTTCGTACAGGTAAGTGGCAATGGCATGGCGAAGTGTTTTACCTTCTGTGCTGCCTGTGCTAACACTGCCCTTGCTGCCAAGCTGTTCGCCGCGGTCTGCATTAAAATCGTCAAGGTATTTTTTACTTTCTGTATCTCTGCCCGCTTTTAAACTGGTTTTATGTGCTGCACAAAAATCGGCCACTCGTTTTAATAATACAGGTGCCTCAAAAAGGGTAACGTTATTGTACTCGCTTTTACCGTTGGGGAAGATCTCGTGCCTTATTGCATCGTCTTTTTCAAATACATAGTTTACTTCCTTCCAACGGCTGCTTACAAAATCTTCAAAATCGTCCAGCACCGTATTTACGGTATCAGTATCAGTTTCCTTTTCAATGGTAGTTTGGTCCTGGTCTGATAGCCAGTCGCCATAAGGCTCCAGCAGTGCAGTAAGTTTGGTAATAATTGCATTGAACCTGCCGCCCTCATTGGCTGCTTTTAGGCTTTCAAGGTGTGCTTTTACAAACTTGTAAAACTTGGCGTTGCCAACTGTGATTTTTGCAAAAGGGTTGCTGAGGATGTGTTGTATCATATGCGTATAGTTTAGAATACTAATATAATACTATGTTTTAAATTACTATAATAGTAAGGCAATTAAAATTACTATTAACTAAAATTTATGATTTTATGTAACGTGTTGAAACATGTTGCCTATTTTAAACTTAGTACAAGCAAGGTGTTGTAATATGTAAGCGATATTTAACAGTAAAGTGGAAAATTGTATTGGCGCATGTTTTTGAACTTTCTCATTTTGTATTGTTGTTTATTATCAACAAAAAAAGTTCGTTTTTGTATTGTTTAAGTAGAACAGTTTCGTATATATTTGAATTGGCGGCAATTTTTACACAACCCATAATGACAGACAAAGAACTTGTAGATAAACTTTCAAAGATTGGTTACACAAACCTGTGGTTAGACTATGGCGTTTTGACAATTGAATATTTAATTGAGCAAGTACAGACATTTGACAACGGCGATGACCAAAACACGGAGCATTATCGAATGAATGCTTTCAGACACTATTTAAGTTCGAAAAACAATTTATTGGATATAGAGTTTGATAATTATTTGGAGTTAGCACTCAAAGACAATGACGTTCTAATGGCAGGCACAGCTACGGCAGACCTTTTTAATAAAGTTGACTCGACAGACTTGCAATTTGAAAAACTTTCTAAATCTATTAGACACTTCGGCGACTGGACAGAAAAGGTAGTTACAAGACAGACGCTGCTAAGAAAACTAAATACAAATAATTTGACTGACGAATTTTTTAAAGAATGTATAACCGATGGAGACAGCGTTATTCATGAATATATTCTCGACTTAGCAAACTTTAATCAGCTTCAGGAACTTGTTATTAATGGAAAAAACAAAAAGATAAGAAACATTGCGATAGAGAAACTTAACAGAATTACACGACAACAAAACAGCCGCTTACATTAGGTTTGGCAATAGGCTGTCTGAAGGAATAATAATCAGCTGCAACTCAATATCAGCAATACTTCCATCAGACGAATATAATTCAACTTTTAGCTATTATCTTCATTTTTAGTATTTCAATCGGCTTCGGTTCCGGGCTTTGACATTATAAAATACCAGCCCATCGCCAAGCCTTAACGTAAGTTGTAGACACATTTCGTATGACATTGACCGACAAAGAATACAAAGAGTTTTTAAAGACACACCTTGACCTTCTATTTTATGTAGGACATCAAAAAAATATTTTGCCTAAAGACCTTAGCCTGAAAAAATTCCTTAACCTTGACTTTCAAATAAAATTTAAGTGCAGAGAAACTTTATTCGAGGACCAAGACATTATTGACGAATACATTGCTTCAAATTTTGACCACTTGACAACAGACCAAATAAAAATATTAGTTGGTTTCAAGAAGAAAATCAGAAGCAGTTTTGTAATTTTTAAATGCTTGACAAATTATGCAATTTTCATAGACACAAATGACAATAGATTCTATGCTGTAAAAGCATTGGGTGATTCATTTGACAAATTCTTTGACAATTTCCCTGTTAACATTTCCACTACTCTAATCCCATTTAAAGACAAAATAATTTATGACGGATTTATTCAATCATCTGGAGTTTATTATGGGCGAAACATGACAGAAACAATGAATGAGGATTACAAAAAAGCAAAACGCAACAAAGAAATTTTGACAAGCCTCATGTGATAAACCTACAGCCAGTCGAGTAAGCAAGGGGGATTTCACCCCCTGCTCCTCACAGAACCGTACGTGAACCTCTCGGTTCATTCCAACTGGCGCGGGTGTTCCACAGGCTCACCCATTACTGCACAAAAGAGCTGGATTGTGTCCAGTACTATTGGGATTTCAAACTAATCCTAGCATTAATTGACAAAACTTGACTATTAACAAAAAACAATGCAAGACATACTATTTGACTTTATATCAAAATACATTTCTATTACAGAAGATGAGAAGAACGCCATACTTTCATTAGACCTATTTCGCTCAGTAAAAAAAGGGACGATTTTACTAAAAGAAGGACAGAAATCACTCAATAGCTATTTTGTTTTAAAAGGCTGTATCAGGATTTATTACATCATAGACGGAGAAGAAAAAACAACCGCTTTTTACACAGAAATGGACGCCTTAACACCTGCTTGTGTTATAAATAAAGCAGCTTCTGAATATTTTATTAGTTGTGTTGAAGACTGTATTCTTACAGTTTCAAATGTTGATATGGAAGAAGAAATAAACACCAAATTTCCAAAGTTTGATATAATGTGTAGAAAATTTTCGGAAGAATTGTTAGCCAAGCAACAAATTAATTTTGACGAGTTTAAGACTTCTTCACCTGAACAACGATACCTGAACCTACTACAAAAAAGACCAGACCTTATTCAGCGTGTTCCTCAACACCAATTAGCTGGCTTTTTAGGTATCAAACCTGAATCATTAAGCAGACTAAGAGCAAGAATTCTTGAAAAAAAGAGTTAAAGTATTTCTTAACTAAAGTCAAGGAGTTATTGTATCTCACCAATCTTCTTTTGCAGCATTGTTTCACACAAAAAGAAAACATGCAAAAGAAAATTTTATGGATTGGAGTTGCCTTACTATTGGCAAGCAGTTTACAGGTGAATGCTCAAAATGCCCAACAAGACAGCAGCTATAAAAAGTGGTTTGTTGGGAGTTCGTTATTGATGTTAGGAAATTTTTCAAAAGTAAATAACCCTGAGTACATACAACTAAATGTTGGATATAGGATAACACCCAAAGATGTTGTTTCCTTTGAATTTAAAAGATCCATTTATTCCTGGCCAATAGGTATCCCTTTTGGACCATCATTTGATGCACCAGGAGAAAACTATCCTGGCCATGCACGCATACTTGCACCTACATTAGGATACCAGCGTTTTTGGTGGAAAGGAATCTATACATCGGTTTATGCATTAAATGCTTTTGAAAAATATATAGATAAGGATAAAAACAAGATTGGAAATGGATACACATTATATCTCAACTTTCATTTGGGTTACCAGTTTAAGTTTTTTAAAAACCGGTTCTTTTTTGAGCCAGCTATTGGATGTAGTTATTGGCCTGTAAGAAAGAATGTTCCAGAATCTTTTAAATCAGTAGAAAAAAAATGGCCTAACTACTTTATTCAACCTGGGCTTCATTTTGGGTATAATTTTTAAAACTACCATTATTAAATGGGTAGTGTTTAAATAAGCATTACCTGTTGCAAACTACCCAAGTTTATTAGGTCTCAAACCTCAATTATTAAGCAGACTAAGAGCAAGAATTCTTTAAAAAAAGAGCAAAACGTATTTCTTAACTAAAGTCAAGGAGTTATGGTATCTCGTCAATCTTCTTTTGCAGTATCGTTTCACAAAAAAAGGAAAGAAATGCAAAAGAAAGTTTTATTATTCGCCTTGACGTTACTAATGGCAAGCACTCTACAAGTTAAAGCCCAATATGGTAAAACAGACAGCACTTACAAACAGTGCTTCATTGGTAGCTCTATGTTTCTATTAGGTAATTTAGATAAAGTAAACCCACCAGGTTTTGCTCAACTTAATGTGGGCTATCGTATTACAGGAAAAGATGTAGTATCACTTGAACTAATAACCTGGAAACATGCCTGGCCACTTGGCATTAACCCCTTTTACAATAAAGCATACGGAACGCCTGAAGAGAAGTTTCCTGGTTATATAAGAGAATATGGAATTGGCCTTGCTTATCAAAGGTATGTTTGGAAAGGTCTTTACTTAGCAGTACATGCCATGCCTATGTGGCAAACATTTAAAAATGAAAAGGGTGATAAAGTGGGTAATGGTTTTATTATATTCAACACTAATCGAGTTGGCTATCACATTAAACTCTTTAAGGATAGGTTTTTTATAGAACCATCTCTTGGTGTTGCTGGCCGTCCTTATTTCACTGAAATGCCTAGTGGATTTAAAGAAAAAGATGACAAGTGGCCAAAATACACGCCTGAACCAGGGCTTCATTTAGGATTTAATTTTTAATTGATAATTTATGAATACGCAAAATGCGCAGGAAGACATCAAAGTCAGCTTGAAACTGAAGCTTGCTATGCTGTGGGCGAGTTTTATGTTTCTCTAATCTATGTTGATTATTTCGCTTTATATATGCCAGGTAAGATAGAAGATATTCAGAAAGGGATCGTGTTTAAATTTGATATTACACAAGGATTTATTTTGGCAGCACTCGCCTCAGTGACCATTCCTGCACTGATGATTTCCCTTTCTGTTGCCCTGCCAGCTAAAATAAATCGCTGGGCAAATATCATTATTGCCACGGTGTATATTCCCTACACATTATTTAATTTGGCAGGCGAGGCTTGGATGCACATGGTGTTTGGTGCTGTGGTAGAAGTCGTTCTTCTTTGTATAACTATCTGTTATGCATGGAAATGGCCCCGTATTGAAACCTGAAAAGCCTATAGTGTCTTTGGATGTTTTTATCTCAGTAAATCAGTCTTCAGGTTGCCATTATTCATGTTGCGTTATGACACGCAACAATAGTGGGGAATAATCTATTCCATCAATAATTTCTCTGCTTCGTTTTGCAAAAGTGGCAATTGCTTAATAATAATGCCCCAGATAATCTCATCAGAAACAACATCATAACCATGAATTATCCTGTTTCTAACAGCAACAATTTTGCGGGAGTCTGTAATTTCAATAAACTCGTTTTTCTTTAAAATGCGGTTCATTGCTTCACCAATAATTTCAATATTCCGTTCAACAGCACGTTTGGTACGCAGGTCGTTTTTATAACTTATAAACTCTTTAGGTCTGTCAATAAAAAAGTTTTCAATCTCATTTATGGCGTTGAGGATGTCGTAAAGCCAGGTTTTATATCATTGTCCATATACCAATTGACGTTGTTGATTAATGGTTTGCCTGAAGAAAGGGTTCTTAATGGCTTTGTCTTCCAGCAAGTCAACAGGTCTTTTAAGCATATCTTCAAGAGCGAATTTCAGGTCAAAATAATTGTCAGAATAATCAAGCACATCCAGGCTTTCAAAGTCAACCAGTAAGTCAATATCACTTTTTTCGTTAAAGGCATCTGTAACAACAGAACCAAAGGCGTACAAGCTTTTTACCCTATGGGTTTCACAGAGTTTTAATATGCTGGCCGCATGATTTTTTAGTGGGTTCATTTTGTAATGTGTATATCTCAAAGATATATAACATCATCAATTTTAGTTCAGTAAAGTAACCAACTGCTCCAGTGTGCGACGCCACCGCTGTCCCATAGTAATTAAACGGCCCGTCCCAAAAAACAAAACCACATAAGCAAAATGATAAGTGGTTGCTGCCATTAAAATTGGCGGTTTAATTTACAAACTTCTAAAACAAAGAAGCAACTATGAGAAAATGCCTGTACTATTTACTGTTATTGGTATGCGTAAATGCCCACGCCCAGCAAGTACCTGTTACCAAAGCCAACTATCCGCTGGCGGCAAGGTTTTCGCCCAAAAAACTTGACAAGATGGTGTTTTCAACTACCGTTGATGCACATTGGTTGAAGAAAAGCGACCGCTTTTGGTATATGTACGAAACCACGGAAGGAAAGAAATGGTACATTGTTGATCCTGCAAAGGCTGAAAAAAAATTACTGTTTGATAATGCAAAACTGGCGGCACTTATCACCAAAATTGTGAAAGATCCTTTTGATGCGCAGCATCTTGGGCTTGACAGTATGCGTTTTATTAAAGATGAGAACAGCATTCAGTTTGAGGTTAAAAGTTCTATTGAAATTGATAAAAAAGACAGCGCTGTTGCCACTGGTGGTGGAAGAAGGGGAGGTGGGGCAGCAGCAGCCCCGCCTGCCAAAGAAAAGAAGGTGTTTTATTTTGAGTACAACCTTATTACAGGTGAGTTGACAGAACTTGTTGGGTTTAAAAAGCCTAAACGTAAGCCACAGTGGGCCAGCATTTCGCCAGACAGCAGCATGGTTGTTTTTGGCAAAAACTATAACCTGTACTACATGGATAAAGCCAATTATGCCAAGGCTTTAGTAAAGGAAGATGACAGTACCATTGTAGAAACAAAACTTACCACTGATGGTATAGAAAACTACAGTTACCACAGTGATGGTGGTATGGGCGGCGGCAGTGAAAATAATGTAGATAAAGAGAAGAATAAAAACAAACGCAAGCCTGCCTTAATTACCTGGAGTCCTGATAGTAAACATTTTGCACTGGTGCGTACTGATAACCGTAAGGTTAAAGACTTGTGGGTGATTAACAGTATTGCAGACCCAAGGCCTACTTTGGAAACCTATAAATACTGGATGCCTGGCGAAAAAGAAAGCCCTGTAGAAGAACTTCAGTTGTTTACCATGGCAGATAAAAGTCATAAAGAAATAAGCGTTAAACTGTTTAAAGATCAGAATGTTTCTATATGGAGCAACCCGCAAAATGCTAATGCAAGAGATGATGATTACCGTGTAAATACATGGCTTGGTACCAGCGATAAATTTTATATTACAAGAACCAGCCGCGATCTTAAACGCATTGATGTTTGCGCTGTTGATGTTGTAACTGCTGCCATTAAACCCATTATTGAAGAGCGTTTGAACACTTATGTAGAAGTGCGCAGGCTTGGTTTGGTAAACGATGGCAAAGAGTTAATTGAATGGAGTGAGCGAGATGGCTGGGGCCACTTTTATTTGTATGATGGTGATGGCAAATTGAAGAATCAGATTACTTCTGGTAGTTACCATTGCGAGGATATTGTAGGTATTGATGAAAAGAAACGTGTACTGTATTTTTCTGCCAACGGCAAAGAAGATAAAGAAGATCCCTACTACCTGCACCTGTACAGCGTAAACTTTGATGGCACGGGTTTGAAGCTTTTAAACCCAGGGGAGTTTGATAACAATATGAGCATGAACGATAACCAGAAGTATTATGTAAATACTTTTTCAAGGGTTAATTCAGTGCCAAAGTCTGCTTTGTTTGCAAGTGATGGCAGAAAGATTATGGATCTGGAAACCGCTGATTTTAGTTCACTCTTTGCAGCAGGCTATAAGTTTCCGCAGCCCTTTAAAGTAAAGGCTGATGATGGCATTACAGACATTTACGGCGTGATGTACAAGCCTTTTGATTTTGACAGCACCAAAAAATATCCTGTGATAGAATATGTTTATCAGGGCCCGCAAACTGAAGCGGTAAACAAAGCCTTTACCCGTGGTATGGACAGGACAGACCGCCTTGCGCAGCTTGGTTTTGTGGTGATTACGATGGGTAACAGGGGCGGCCATCCTTCGCGCAGCAAATGGTACCATACCTATGGTTATGGCAACCTTCGCGATTATGGACTTGCTGATAAAAAAGCCTGTGCTGAACAGCTTGCAGATAAATATTCTTTTATTGATGTAAACCGCGTAGGCATTCATGGCCATAGTGGTGGTGGATTTATGAGTACGGCTGCCATGCTGGTGTATCCTGAGTTTTTTAAAGTGGCAGTATCGTCATCAGGTAACCATGATAACAGTATTTATAACCGTTGGTGGAGTGAAAAGCACCATGGTGTAAAGGAAATTATTGGCGATAAAAGCGATACTTCTTTTGCTTATATCATAGATAAAAACCCTGACATTGTTAAAAACCTGAAAGGCAATTTAATGCTGAGCACTGGTGAGATTGATAACAATGTTCACCCTGCCAATACCATTCGCGTGGTAAATGCTTTAATAAAAGCCAACAAGCGTTTTGATTTGGTGATGTTGCCTGGTCAAAGACACGCTTACACTGATATGACAGAATATTTTTTCTGGAAAATGGCTGATTATTTTACCGAACATTTAATGGGCGACAAAACAGAACGCCCTGTGGATATGGAAGAAATGAACAGGGAAGTGGACAGGAAGAAGTAGAAAGCAAAATTTGTAAAATCACAACGTTTTTCGTGAAAAAGGTGGTTTAGCTAAATAAAACTTCATCGTTGTAACATTTATTTAACAAGTTTCATTATTTTGTGGGCATAGAATCAACATGAGAAAATTTACTGTGGCAACTGCCCAATGAAAAGAAACAAAACCCGCTTTAGTAATAAAGCGGGTTTTTATTTTTATTAGTCTTATTTCTCCAATTTGGCTGCCCAGCGTATAGCACCCTTTATATGATTAAGAAATTTATCTTCTTTATAGCTTTCGTCTGTATGGCCTAAAGATGTTTGAAAAATGCGTCCACCTTCAAAATATTGACACCAAACCATGGGGTGATGTACACCCATTGTACCGCCGCTGTAAGTGCTTTCGTCTACTTCAATTAAAACCTGAATATTGCTGTTAAGTGTGTCAGTATAATTATACAGTTCATCAAACCTTGTCCATTCAGCCGCAAGCGTTTTGGTGGCAGGATGCGTAGTATCAAGAACCCTGAATATTGCCTGCTGTTGTTTGGGATGGCTTTTAAATTTGGCACCTATCATTTGCATATACCAGGGCCAATCTTTTTCAGTATCTGTACCTGTGTGAATGCTAACAAATCCCCCACCCTTGTGTATATATTTTTTAAACACTTCCTGCTGGGCTTCTCCTAAAATATTGCCCGTGGTTAAAAGAAAAACAACAGCATCGTATTTTTTTAAAGCTTTATAATCATTAAACTGTAGGCAATCTTCTGTAAAATCAACCTGCCAGTTATTATCCTTTGCCAAAGCAGCTAAAGCATCTTTACCACCAGGAATACTCTTATGCCTGAAGCCATTGGTTTTTGTTATTACCAGCAATTTTGTTTGCTGTGCCTGTAACTGGTAAGTAATGGTGCAAACGCAAAGCAGGAAAAGAAAACTGTATTTCATATGGTGTGTTTATTTTACAATACGTTGTGCAACGAATGTAAAGCTAATAAGAAATGTATGCGATAAAAGCATTAGCAGAAAGCCTTATTTTAAATGTTATTAATAGTTTGGGAAAAAGACTGATTATAAAAAAAGCCCCAGATGGGGCTTTAAATAAATATCAATATCCATATGCCATCTATACTTCTACCACTTCTGTTTTACTAAAATAATCGTGCAGGGTTTTATCTAAAAAAGGAATAAAGAAACAGTCAATAATAATAAGACGTATAACACTACGGATTAATACTGCAACAATGGATGGCTTGCCCCCTTTACTGTTTACCACTTTAGAATAACTGATAAATTTGCCTGGAGTTCGTGCCACTGCAAGTTCAAAAGATGTATAATAAAGAAACAAAGTACCCCAGAAAAACCAACCAAAATTGAACGCTTTAATACCATAGTAATGTACATACCAGTTATGCCATCTTGCAAGCAGCATAGCTATTATTGCAATAAGAATCGTATCAATCAAAAAATTTAAAACCCGGGTTCCTATACCTACACTTTTCATGCAGCAAATCTATCTCATAAGGTACATCTTTCCATACCCTGCCTTGAAATATTTATCAGTATCTAGTTTATTGCCATTGCTGCGCAGATCGAACTTATCAAGGCTGTTGCCATTTAGGTTGGTAGTAACCCTGTACAGGTAAACACCATTGCCAAGTTTACTGCCATAACTGTCTGTACCATCCCATTTAAACTGTGTGATATTGTTACCTATATGCAGTGGGCCTAATTCATCGCTGGTAATCTCACGCACCACTTTACCTGTAACTGTAAGTATCTGAATTTTTACATTTTGCGGCACCACAGTACCAGTTAATGTAAAGGCAAAAGCTGTTGATGAAGTAAATGGATTGGGATAATTAAACACGTTACTGATCATTGCTTTGTTGTACACGGTAAACTTAACGGCATATTGCTGTGTACCAGATTCGTTATTGCTTTTATCGCGGCCAGTCACCGTTAATGTGTAATCCCCATCCATGGTTAAGTAAGGTGAAAAGTCAACCGTAGCAACGTTTTCGCCAGTTGAAACATTGGCAGGCGTAAAGCGCAAAGTATCTGTATTGTACCTAAATCTTTTAACTGTATTATCTGGCATCAGCAACTGAAGTGTAACAAGCGAAGTATCGTCAAGTGGCACAAACTTAGACTCATCTTTTAGCTTAATGCGGATATTTGGCTTCGCTGAAACAATATCGTTATTAAGAATATGCAGGCCATCAAACGTAACATCTATCAGCGGTTTTATGCCATCGCCCTTTACATAAAAATTCTTATACACAAAATTATTAAAGTGAAATTGCTCAGGCTGTTTGTTATCAGGATTTATATCAATCAACAACGTGTTGTTGCCTATAAAATTTTGTGTATTAATAACTGCATTTACTACAGAAGTATCACCTGCGGCAATCTTTTTCAGCTTTGCAGTTGCAAGCGTTGTAGTTAAATTACTCTTATCAAGCACCTGCAGTTTTACAACAATACTGTCACTAAAAGCAACATCACTGATGTTTTTAAAGGCCAGAGAAACATTCATTTGCTCGCCCGCTTCAAGCGTATCCTTCATGGCATACTTAATAGCTGGTGCAACAGCACCTTCAGGTATAGGATCGTACAACAAACGCCAATAACGTAATTGGTAAGGTGTTTGCTTGGCTGTATCTTTTACGGTAAGGTATAGTTGCAGGTTAGGATATTTTACGGCATCAATACCACTAATATCTGCCGTGGTTTGTATATCAGTTAAACTCATTAAAGTATCAACATTATTGGTGGTTGTATTAGTACCTATCACTTTTAGATTAACCATATCAAAAGCATCACTTCGTGTACCGTTCCAAACCAATTGTCGCCACTTTTGAGCAGCACCAAATTTGGGCGACAATGCTGTGCCAGACATTTCTTTGGTGATAAAATTAGTAGCAACAATTACAGGATCGAAAATACCATTGGAAAACTTAGATATTGGCGTAAATCCACTAACACTTTTACGGTAAACAAATATGAAGGAACGCGGCCTGTTGAAAGAATCTACATCAGCAAAACCCGCACTCTTTAATCTTGCATACAACGAGTTGGTGCCATCCTGCGCCCACACGTTTGCATAAGTATAAGGAAGGGCATCAATCATGGCAGCCCTTATTACAACATAAGCACCAACAGGTATGGTATTATCCATAAAATCACGTGCATAGTTTCTGCTGGTTTGATTATCTAATGCAAAAGCAAAATCATACTCCTTACCGCTTACGCAACCACTTACATAATCCATAGAATTGTAAAGGCTTTGTGAACCATCAAGACTGTTAAGCATTGGCTTTAATGTTAACGAATCAAACACTGTGAAGGTGAGGTTATTGCTCCTGAAACAAATTCCGCCAAAAGGAGAATTTACTTCATCATTTAAAGTAATTGAAACGTTTATACCTGCATCATCAGCAGGGCCCTTATACACAAGGTCTCTTACGGTAACCCTTGTGTTTTTAACATTGTAATTAAACCTTTTTGTGGCTGTATCTAAGCTGATACCATTTAAGGCAGTATGTGTATGCTGGTAAAATTGTGATTGGTTATAACCCGCACCACCATTAGGCAAATACACAAAACTGCTTTTGCTGTACACATACAAATTGTTGGTGGGCACCTGTGCCACACGCCAGTAATAAACCGTACTGTCCCTATAAGTAATTCCAGGATCAAACTCTATAATACCACCAATGGCAGAAGCTGTTTTTGTAATTTTAAAGGAAGAACTAAACAGCTCTGTTGTATCCATTTCCATTATATAATTACGCAAAGGGCTTAATGGGTTTGCAGTTGATGCCACCAGCTTTGCAGTGGGTTTGTTAATAATGGCATACTGGTAAGGATAAACCGTGGTTATAGCATCATCAAACACCACAAAATCTTTGTTTACGGTATTGTTAAGCTCACTAAGTTCATCGTATTTATTATCAGTATCAATTGATATGGTAAGCCTGTTATTTCCTTTATCCCTTGTAGCTATAATAGGCACTTTTAAAATAACAGAATCAATAAAACGTACCGACTTTAATTTCTGGTTGTATATCATTTGCTCAGTACCATCAGGGTAACGGCGTTTGATAGTAACACTTACAGAGTCCTGCAGATTGTTCTGTCTAGTGGCCTTAGCAACATTATAAAAATAGGCCTTCAGGGTAAAGCTTGTATCCGCTACTGAAAGTATAGATGGGCTGATGCTTACCTGCGGTTCTTCTACCACAAAATCGGGCTTGTTAAACGCATAAATAACCACAGCGGGGTCACCATTTAAAATAGACTGCTCAGCATGTGTTCGGTAAAAAAAATCATTAAAATTAGAAGACGCATTTTTTAAAGCGATGGAACCTTCGTACATGTTTTTTGCTACAGGCTGGTTATAACCGCTGCCAGTTAAGGATTTATAAAATCCTGTAGCATAAGTATCCAGGTAATTGGTAATGCCAAAGTGTGTACTACCAATAAAACCAATACTTCCGCGGTTGGGGGCAGATACAAACTTTTCTGCAATTGAATTTACTACCTGCAAACGGTTCACATCATAATCAAAAAAATTGCCGGCACTACAGCCATTGGCAAAAAACATAAAGTATTTACCTGCATTGCTGTAATCAGAAGGCTCATTAAGGTTATAACTTAAAGCAGAAGCTGCTGAATGCCCAAAGTAACTTAACAGGCTAATGCCATTATTCAGTATCCTCGCAAGGTCAGTACTTGTAGTTGTAATAGCACTTGAATTTGTCTTGTTAAAATTGGCCACATTGCCACCATACAGCGTATCCCTTACCATATCTTCATACCTGTTGAGATAATACGTAAGCAGATTATTTAAACTTTGTTCGTCTGCACCCACCACATGTATCATTTCTTTCATCCATGCTTTATCTGCAAGGGTTTGGCTGGTTGATGCAGCCTTTTGATCATACTCTTTTATTTTGGCAAGGTAATCGTTCACCTCAGTTACACTCACGCAAGACAATCGCCCAACACCAATAGATGGCACAGGCTGCAAATCTGCAGAAACCATCAGGTTATCAGATGCGGGCCAGCCCCAGGTAGGTACCAGGTTTAGTTTATCTGCATTGGCAGAATTTTCATTCTTGCGGTATTCATCATACGTAACCCCCTTGCCTATTATAAAAAGATAGTCAGGCGCTTTTGTAAAAGATGCTTTTGCAAAGCGGATAAAATTCTTAATACTTAAAGGATGCTTTTTAATACCATAAGCAAACTGGTCAACCAGTTCATCAATATCATACACTTTGGCATTGTAGCTGCCACCTGCAAACGAACTGCGATAAGCACGGTACTGCTCAACAGGATTGGCACCCGACATTAGTATTTTATTGGAAACAATCAGGTAATCGCCCTGGTTGGCAGTTAATTTATAATTAACAAAAACACGCCCTGGTTGCAAGCTTGCTATAGACGTAATGTTATTTGTACTTTCACTTACTAATATTAAATCTCTTGCGTTTGCCGAAGGTGGTAAAGCCACCTTTACTATACCGGGCGCACTTACATCGGTTATATATCTTTTATTATTTGTTATATCGTATAATACCGGCACCGAACTGCCTGTATTAAAATGGCTAATATTTAAATTAAAACCCTGCAAAGAGGGTGGCAATGTAAAGGTGAAATTACTACTGTTATCAAAATCGAAAATTCTGGGGTATTTTAGTTCTATATAGTTGCAAACAATACGATGAAAAGGGTTGGTTGCATTTAATTTTATAGTAAAACTATTGGCTGTGTTTGTTAATACGCTTACAGGTACATTATTGTTAAAAAAAACACCCGCGGTTATCCCTTTTAATTGTTGGTCAATTAAGGGCAAGTTATTGTTTACGCCTAATTGAATTTGGACAACAGTATCAGAGTTAGAAGCAAAACCTGCCTCTAAAGTCGCAGCAGGACCGCTTGAGAAAGTATAGAAATTACTGGCTGATGTCGAGTAAGGAGAACCGAATTGTATATCCCTGGTACTAAAAAATTCACCAACATCATAAGAAGAAGAATATACATTTTCACCAGCGTTAAAGGCATACCCACGGTTAATTATTTCCCTAAAATTGTAACGTAATGTATGCGTAAAATAAGGCTCAGGATTTAGTGTGCTCGTTGCCGCATCAGTAACATAACGAAGATTTGCATTAGCAGGTGTAGCAACATTTACTGTTAAAAAATAAGCAGCTGTATCTGTTTGTAAACTCAATTTATCACTTAGCTGAAATGCAGGATCACGATATAATGCCTTATCTGCCTTTCCATCATTTTGCTCGCCCCAGAATTCTATATAATCAAATTGGTTTAGTTGCCCACCGGTGATACTCGTAAACAAAACAACCTGTTTACCGTTACGCCATAACTGAAATTGTTCTGCAGGTATTGCTGCTAATGATGATGTATCAGAAGGGTTGCCCGGATTGGTTTTAGTAGCTTTTAATACAGCACCTGTAATTCTGTACAAGCCTGTATTACCAATAGTGAATTTGTAATACGCTTTGGAATAATCAATCCACTCATTATTATATTGTTGGGCAGTAAGCTTACTGCCCAACAATATAAATAGTATACTTAATAATTTTTTCATTTATAAATTACCATTTGTTTTGTATCTGTCTTTTCCCCGTCTGCAA
Organism: Chitinophagales bacterium; assembly: GCA_031424995.1. Taxonomy (GTDB): domain Bacteria; phylum Bacteroidota; class Bacteroidia; order Chitinophagales; family Chitinophagaceae; genus Parasediminibacterium. The sequence goes on from JANPIP010000053.1 coordinate 105,737, forward strand.
TTAAAGAATAAAAATAAACACCAGCAGCAAGTTCACCGGCTGTAACTGTAGTTTGCCCTAACCCTTTTTCCTTAACATTAACCGTTTTTAAATTACGACCATTTGCATCAGTAATAACAATTTGTGAACGACTTGCTTTTGGGGCTATATAATATTTAATAACAGTATTGCTGTTAAAAGGATTGGGGGCATTCTGTTGCAGGTAAGATAGCTCAACTTTATTGGTGGCAGGTGCTTGAGACAAAGAGGTTTTATTTAAACCAAGCTGTTGTAAAACCGCATTCATCTGCGCTTGTAATTCATCAACTTTATTTGTTAGGGCAACTATTGCACTATCTTTTTTGTCGTTCTGTGCAGAAAGCTCCTGAACAGCTTTAACCAATGGTACTACAAATTCAGCATAGCGCAAACCATATAAGTCTTTGTCATTTTTAGCTGCATCTACACCGCTGAAATTAAAATTCAAGGCCTTTGCTGTTTTTTCTACATCCTGTGCAATAAAGCCACTGTACACTACTTTTTCTTTTTCTTTTCTTGCAACAACCTCGTTTTCAGTTGGTAAAATCGTTTTACCGTCATTATCTTTTAGTGCAGTACGTTGTATTATTTTATCGGCAGCATTTAAATCAAGGGTATAAGTAACAGGGTTTAGCTTATTAATAAAAGCAAGGCCAGGCACATTTGCCTGTATATTCTTTTTTACACGGCCATCAGAAATATTGGTCCAGTTAGCATATCCCCCAATACTAGTAACACTAGCATCCCCAATGCGTACTTGATTTCCAGCAGTTCCTGAAGCATTAGCTCCTAACACAGTTACATTGCTTAAGCCAGAAGATGTAATATCGGCATTATGTCCCAAAGCTGTTAAATAATTTCCCGTTGTACCGGTAGTTAAAGAATTATAGCCAACCCCCGTATTATTAACACCTGTCGTATTTGAATATAAAGCTTGATAGCCTACAGCAATATTATTACTACCAGTTGTGTTTGAATAAAGAGTTTGAAAACCAATGGCTGTATGATAAGAACCAGTGGTATTACTAAATAGTGATTTAGCACCTACAACAGAACAACTGGAGGTTAATGTTGCTGCATTAAGCGCATTAAAACCCACTACAGAATTACTATTGCCACCATTATTCTGGTATAATGCCCCTGCTCCACATGCCGTATTAAACTGCCCAGCATAATTATTATACATTGCGCGAGAGCCGTATGCTGTATTGTAACTTGAAACATCATAATTATTATAAAGAGCTAAATATCCAGTAGCGGTATTCTCCCCACCATATTGATTTTTATATAATGCCCTATAACCCGTTGCAGTGTTCCCTAAGGGGATAGAAGACATATTATTAGCTACACCGCGTAATGCCTCATACCCAATTGCAGTACTGTATCCTCCATAATTACTGTAATAATGTGCATTGTAACCTATAGCAGTATTACCCCCGAAACTACCATCTCCGTTATATAGAGCATTTGATCCTATAGCTATAGATCCTTGATGATAGGATCCAGAGTATAGCGAATTTGCACCTATAGCAATGATGTCATCTTGAGCAACACAATTATAAGCTGCTGAATTTCCTATTGCAACATTATTAGACCCAGTTGTATTAAGATAAAGTGCTTTATAACCATGCGCTGTATTACTGCTGCCAGTAGTGTTACTTAAAAGTGCAAGACAACCAAACCCACTGTTATTGTTACCAGACGTATTATTTTGTAATGTATATGCCCCGTGAGAAGAATTGTCAGAACCTGTATTATCTTTAAGAGAATTAACGCCCACAGCGGTATTGCTATTCCCAGTAATGTTTTGCAATAAGGCCTGAAACCCTAAAGCAGCGTTACCACTGCCTGTAGTATTGGATAAAAGCGAATTTGAACCATGGGCAATATTATAACTGCCTGTTGTATTGCTTAATAACGAATATTCCCCAAAAGATGCATTACCGACACCGGTATTATTATTAAAAAAGGATTTATACCCTAAAGCTGTATTTCCATTTGCTAAATCAATAATCCCTGAAAAATAGTTGTTTACTTTAAATACTAAGCTTTGTGAATTAGTAGTACCAATAAAATCCCCAGAAGAAATACTATTTCCCGAAAGACTCCATTGGGCATTTGCAATAAGGCTGTTCAAAAGAATGGCAAGAAAAATCCCAAGATTTTTTTTCATAACAATTAATTTAAGTTTTTTTTAAAATTTGGGAGAAATTATAATTTTTTATTAAAAAAACATATTAATTTATTATTATTTTTCCTTCTTTAACAGATCTATTCTTAAAGAAAATATATGGGTATACAAAGGGTTTGATTGATTGGCAAGATTGGTAAAGGCATAATCAATGCCTACATTTCCAAACCTGAAACCGGCACCAAGGCTGGGCTGGTATATCCAGGTTTTCTTTTGATTGGTAGTATCCCCATCACTTAAAGCCTGCTGAAAATTAGAGATACCCGCACGCAGGAATAAGCTATTGTTTAAATTGGCCTCAAGGCCGATATTGGGATCAATGCTTACCACGCTGGAACTTAATACAGTATTGCGTTTGCCATCAAAAGTGCAGTTAAGGTTGGCTTCAGCCAGCAGGCTGAATTTATCATTGAACTTAAAAGTATAACCACCGCCAAGTATCAATCGCGGTGCCGTCATTTCTGTACTTTTTACAGGAATATCATTATTGGTAAGATACAATACTTCTTTTTCCCGTTCAGTAAAGCTGAAGCTCCACGCATTAAATGTAGTTGTAGCATCGCGAATTACTGCAGCAAGTCGCCAGTTCTTTTTGGTCATTTGTATGCCTGCATCAAAACCAAAACCCCAGGCCTGTGCAAAGGTGCCCACCTTGCGGTAAATAATTTTGGCATTACCGCCAACACTCAGCTTCATATCGTCATCATCCCGTAATTTTTGAGAATAGCTAAGCAAAAACGCATAATCAGCCGAAGAAAACGTAGTAATATTATTGTAGTTGATGGAACCATCTGGCTCAACAAGGTAAAGCGTGTTGGGTATATCATCTACTGCAAAGCGAAGCACAGAAATGCCCAATGTGCGGTTGCCATTTTTGGTTGGTATGGCAAGGCCACCAAAATCGTACTTCGCAATACCTGAAAAATATTCAGCGTGCATTACACTCAGTTGGGGGTGTGCTTTTATATTAACCAATGCAGCGGGGTTCCAGTAACCCGCAGTGGCATCTTTAACGCTTGCAATTTGTGCGCCGCCCATTCCCAGGCCCCTTGCCCCTGCGCCAATATTTAAAAACTCGTTGGAATACTTTCTGAACTGCGAAAAAACGCTACTGCTAAACAGTAACATCATTCCACAAAAAAACAGCCTTTTGTGTTGCATCATTATTTAATAAAATAGGAATGTAAATTAGGTAGATTTCAATTATTCATGCAGGACTGTTATAATGATATTAGCGAAGATGATGATTTCACCAATAATGCTGCATTAAATTTAAAATATGACATAGATAAACTGGTAAACCAACAAAATCAAATCCTAAATATCATTTCTTTATCCGTGTCATCCGTGTTCCAATAAAAAAGCCCGCATTACTGCAGGTCTTTTATAAAGTGGAGCTGACCGGGCTCGAACCGGTGTCCAAACAAATCCGCCGTAAGTCTTCTACATGCTTAGTTCATTATTGCTTTTCGTGACCAGACAGGAATTGAACAAACCGATCTGACCCTTAGCTGGATGGTCTTTTGCTACAGTCACAGCCTTCCGCAACAGCATCCTGTATTTAATTTGAGTCGGCGGCAGAACTTGGTAACAGAACAACCTGCCCCGCGGCCCTAATGGGTACTTAATCGCTGATTAAGCAGCCATGGCATACTGAGTATTGCCATTTGAGTTTTGAATATTCAGATTAAAGTGCTAATTATCCAACGCACTGCATGCTTACACCTACAAAGAACTTTGCTGTCAAAACCAATACAGCCCCATATTATTTCTGATGTTGTGATGTAAGATGTAATGATTTGGTTAAAATCACTACATACAATTTGTTTCTTTTTTGTTGACGGGCTGAAGAATAACTATTGAGAATCGTTGTCCACAGGACTCTGTGAGTCCACAAGACCCTGCGGGCGTCGCACTTCCGATAGCTATCGGAAGCTGCGTTTAGATTCTTAATTCGTCATGTCGAGGCACGAGACATATGTAATTTACCTTACACCATGCAACTCTGTGCAATAACTCATTTAACTCTGTGGTTATTTCATCCATCAATAAAAAGAACTTCATACTTAAACCAGTTGGTAAAAATAAGGAACAATCTTCATTTAAACGCACTTTTTAGCCAATCTGAAGCATATCAGCAGTATAGGAGGAGTATAGCTGAAGTATGCCAGAAGTATAGGAGGTGTATTAGGAATGTATCAATTCGATAAAAAAACGCAATTAGGCATGCTGTATTTGCTCATTTTCTTGTTACACCTTTAGTTTGTTTAACACATATAACCACAATCCTTCTTACTTTCAGGGCCTCAAAATGGAAACAGCAGCAACAACTTACAACCAGTATATACAAACACACAGTTCCACACTTTCAGTATTGAAAAAGCGTGAAAACTTACTTGCATGGTCAAGGTTTTTATGCGTTATTGTCACCATCTTACTGCCATATTTTTTATTTCCCGTTTCCCTGCTTTTGGGCTGGATGATTATCATCACAGGCACCAGTATATTTCTTTTTGCAGTAGCCAAAGATGTAAAGAACAAACGTGAGATAGACAATTCCAACATTCTCATCAACATCAATAAAGAAGAACTTTCCGTTCTTGACTATCAGTATTTTCATCGCGAAAATGGCAGCCAGTTTACACCGCCAGTTCATGCTTACGCCAACGATCTTGATGTATTTGGCAACGCCTCTTTGTATCAATACATTAACCGATGCAATACTGAGCAGGGCAAGGCATTATTTGCTAACAACCTCTTAGTGCCTATCCCCTTTCAAAACATCCTGCAAAGACAACAGGCAATCAATGAATTAAACAGCAAAACAGAATGGCAGCAAGGCTTCCAGGCCATTGCATTGCAAGAAAAGGTAACCATCAACACACAACAAAAAATAAACTTGTGGCTACAGGAAGAAATTCAGCCATTACAGTCACCCGCCTGGAAAATCGTGCTGCCTTTATACATTGCTTTTACGTTTGGGTTAACAGCATTATACCTGTTTGATGTGATACCTGCTTCCCTGCTTTCTGCCATACTGTTTATATGCTTTGTATTTGCCTCGCTGCAAAGCAAAAAAGTAATGACAGCTTATGTACACCTTTCTAAAATTGCTGACGAGATAAGTGTTATTGAGCAGCTTATTAAAACAATAGAAGTCACCCATTTTAAAACAGAATCACTAAAACTATTGCAGCAAAATTTACAGGTACAGGGCAGTACTGCATCCCAGCAAATTAACAGCCTTAAAAACATTCTTAACCTGTTTGATGTACGTCTGAACATCTTGCTTTTCTTCTTCCTTAATACATTTTTGTTGTGGGATGTTTGGCAAATGCGCGCCCTTAACCGCTGGAAAAACCAAAACAAAAACAATGTAAACCTGTGGTTTGAAACCATTGCAGAAATGGAAGTGATTAACACTTTATCCGTTCTTGCATTTAACCATCCGCATTGGTGTGTACCAACCATTAGTGATACGCATTTTACTTTTAGCGCTTCAGAGGCTGGGCATCCACTTATCAATATCAAACAAAGTGTTACCAACTCATTTACTACCAATGGCATAGGGCAGGTTACCCTAATCACAGGTTCTAACATGGCTGGCAAAAGCACTTTTTTGCGAAGCATAGGGTGCAATGTTGTATTGGCTTTGTTGGGAAGCCGCGTTTGCGCCAATGTCTTTACAACATCGCATATAAAACTATTAAGCAGTATGCGCATTGCTGATAATCTTGCTGAAAATACTTCTACTTTTTATGCTGAATTAAAGAAGCTGCAAAGCATTATTGAAGCTGTAAACAAACATGAAAAAGTGTTTATTTTATTGGATGAAATTCTACGTGGCACCAATTCTTTAGACCGCCACACCGGCTCTAAAGCACTGATTAAACAGCTTATTAAAAAAGATGCCGTTGCCATACTTGCCACGCATGATATTGAACTTGCCAAAGAAGAAAACAACCAATCGCAAAACATAACTAATTACCATTTTGATGTGCAGGTTGCCAACGATGAACTTTACTTTGACTATAAACTAAAGAAGGGCATTTGCCAAAGCCTTAATGCTTCTATTTTAATGCGCAAGATTGGCATTGAAATGGAAGAATAAAACAACCCATAAAAACGCCTCTAAAATTTTAACAACTTCGCTGACTTTTGGTTAAGGCTGAATAGGCTATTTTTACTTCAATCAATTTATAAAACATGATACGTACCATATTATTTTTAGGGTTACTTATAGCCTCGTTTACATCCTTTGCCCAAACACCCGCACAAATTGCAGCAGTAAAATTGCAGGCAAAAACTATGGTAGATGCACTGGTAAAAAAAGACTATAACACGTTTGCAAAATATACCAACCCAACCGTTATACAGAAGATGGGCGGTGCAGCTAAAATGGCTGAATCTTTAAAAACCGGGCAATCTAAATTAAGTGAACAGGGCGTTGCTTTTAAAGGTGTAACACTTGGTGAACCTTCACCTATTTTAACCGTGGGCAAAGAGTTGCAATGTACTATACCACAAACTACAGAAATGAAAATGCAGTTGGGTCGTGTGCTTGCAAAGTCAACATTAATAGCTATTTCAGCCGATAAAGGTAAAAACTGGACATTCACTGACGCAGCAGGAAAAGACCTTACAGCCTTAAGAACAGCACTACCCAACCTGAGCGATAAACTGGTAATACCCAAAATGCAGCAGCCACAATTTTTGCCTGAATAAGGAACCACTGAAACGTAGTGATTAAGTACTTAGGTTATGATCAAGGCGAGGATTTTTTGATGGCAAAATAGCTTGTAGTAACAAGCTTAAACCAACTACTATTAATGCCCCTGCAACATTTAGCCATAAAAAGCCAAGGCCAATTACGTTGTATTTATCTAACAGAAATAAAGTAATCACTAACAACTCGCCTAAAACAGCGGCATAAAAAACAGCATTGCTTTGTACGTTCTTTAAATAAAATGCAACGAGGAAGATGCCCAGTATCACCCCATAAAACAAAGAGCCAAGTAAATTTACAGCTTCAATAAGGCTGCCAATACCTGTAGATAATTCAGCCGTAATAATGCAAAAAATACCCCAGCCCAACGTATAATACTTACTGGTTTTATATTCATATTCAGCCTTTATATCATCGTTTATAAAAACTACTTTCTTGCGAAACCGCAAATGAAAATCAATTACCGAGCAACCTGCCAAAGCATTTAATGCAGCAGCAATAGACCCCCATGATGCAATAAAAATGATGGCAATCAACAGGCCTACCAGGCCTTTGGGCAAATAATCAACCACAAAACGTAGAAAGATATAATTGGTATCGTTGGTGTCTGATTGCGGAACTGCTTTTTTCAGCACTGTTTTATATTCTTTCTGCAATGCAGCCATTTGTACAGTACCCTTTTGCAGGCTGTCTTTATAAGCAATATTCTTATTATCAGCTACATATTTATTACTCCATTGCTGCTGTTGCAATTGTGCTGTATTAAACTGTTTTTCAATGGCTGAAAGCTGCGGCTGGTAAACGGTTTGCTTCGCTTTATCATCCACTGATTTATTGTAAAAAATGGGCGATGAATTAAACTGGTAAAAGGTAAATAACAACGTACCCAATAATAAAATAAAGAACTGCATGGGCACTTTCACCAGGCCGTTCATAAGCAGGCCAAGTTTACTTTCTGTATTGTCTTTTGCAGTAAGGTAACGGCCTACCTGGCTTTGATCTGTACCAAAATAACTCAATGCTAAAAACAAACCACCAATTACACCACTGATGATATTGTAACGGTCTTTCCAGTCAAACCCTTTTTCTGTAACGCCCGTGGTTATTACATTCAGCTTGCCACTGGCACCGCTAATTTTAAGTGCTTCGCTGAAGCCAACACCTTTTGGCAGGTAATGAACTACGTAATAACCTGCTGCAAACATGCCTGCAAAAATGATGACCATTTGCAACTGCTGCGTGTACGCTACAGCCCTTGCGCCGCCGCTTACGGTGTAAATAATCAGCAGGCCACCCATTACAATATTGGTATAAAAAATATCCCAGCCCAATAAAGAAGAAATGATTATGGAAGGTGCATAAATACTGATGCCAGTAGACAATCCTCTTGATAATAGGAATAACGAAGAAGTAAATAAACGGGTCTTTATATCAAACCTTTGTTCAAGGTATTCGTAAGCAGTAAACACTTTCAGCTTGCTGAAAAGCGGCACAAATGTTATGCAAACAATCACCATGGCAATGGGCAACCCAAAGTAGTATTGCACAAAGCGCATACCATCAGTAAAAGCCTGGCCTGGTGCAGATAAAAAGGTAATGGCACTTGCCTGCGTACCCATAATGCTCAGCAATACAAGGTACCATGGCATACTGCGGTTGCAAAGAAAATAATCATCAAGGTTTTTGGTGCTGCGGCTTTTATAAAGGCCATATCCAATAATGGAAGCAAGCGTAGCACAAAGCACTATCCAGTCAATGTTACTCATGCAAAGTGTTTAGTAAACCAGGTGAAGAAAAAAATCAGCGCCAGCAATATCAGTAACACGAATGCATACCATTGCGGCCATGATTTAAAAAGAGGTATTTTGTTGTTAGATGACATGCTTACAAGAATTGTTTTACACGAATTATGGTACACGAATTATCGGGATTACACTAATTACACGAATGATTTAAATTGCACGAATTACACGAATTTTAATCCCCAATCTATTGACCATTGACCATTGACCATTGACCTGACCATTGACCATTGACCATTGACCATTGACCATTGACCATTGACCATTGACTTCCTCACTTCTTCCTGCTGCCAAGCAACCCGCTCACCAGCAATCCTATCACTAAACCAATAAGCAGCCCCACTTTTACATTTTTTAAAAGCAAGCTTATGCCAAGTGCAATAGCCAGTAATACAAACACACTTATTCCCTTTCTCTGCTGCATATTATTTTACTTTTCCCTGTGCAATTAAATTAGCCAGTAAACGGTAACTGCCAGGCACACCAGCAGGCAACTGCCTAAACAATACAAGGCTTACATACGTAAAATAACCGTTGCCAAATTTTGTGGTGATAAGGCTTCCGCTGCTTTGTTTTTCGTTGGTATCATTCATGCCAAGCAGGGCTTCATAACGACTATCAACCTGCTCAGCCTGGTAAGTGCTTCTTTCCTGCACCCAGCCTTCAAAATCTTTGTCTGTTATTTTATTGGGATAGTTAAGTAAGCTATGTTGCGGTAACAAATAATTCACTGTAGCTAATTCTTCTGTAACCCTTGAACCTGGACTAACAATAAAAGGATAGGGACCTACTCTTATACTTTTGCTGCCCACCTGGTTACTTTTAACATATTGTGCAATAAGGCTACCGCCATTCTTAACATAGTTCATCAATACATCGTTCTTATTAGTAAGATACTCGTAAATATTATAAGCACGAACGCCTGTTATTACTGCATCAAATTGTTTAAGATTATCTTCTGTAAGGTCTACTTCTGTAAGTGTTTTTACATCATAACCCATTTGTATTAATGCTTCAGGTACTTTATCGCCTGCACCAGGTATATAGCCAATTTTTTTACCGATGGTTTTAATTTCTTCTGTTACAAATTTTGCATGGTCTTTAAAGAAAAAATTTATATCGGGGATATGATCGTATTGAATGGTACGTATAAACTGCGTGAACATTTCCTCCCTACCATCAACTCTTATTTTGATGGCTGCTTCCAGGTATTTACCTTTTGTTTTATTATAGAACTTGGCTACTGGCACATCAAAAGTGTACATCTTATCCTTTTCAAAATCCTGTACCCGCTCTTTAAAAACAGTTTTAACACTATCCTGCAAAACATATAATGTTACGGGAATATTTTTAAGTGTAACATTCGATTTGCAAATAACATGCAGTACAGAATCGTGTTTTTCTTTTCTATCTGAGGGAACTACATTTAGCAATGGAACATGTGGTGTTACATACAAAAGCAGTTTTGGAATGATCACAAAAGGCTGGTACAATTCACCTTTAGCAGCATCGGTATATTTATATTGAACAGGCTTTTTTATGAAGAATACATAATCACTAATTTTTACCCTAAAGCTTGCATTTAATACTGGTTTACTCCAGGCATCGCCAATAATAGATGGATTTGTTACTTCAAAACTACCGTCAGTTTGCTGGCTTTTTCTAAGCCAGTAAGGTTGGGTTGCAGACGCATCCTCTAATAAAACCGAATAAACAGAATTGTAATTTTGATTTGTCAACAAGGACTGGCCAATTGGTGTGTTTGTTTGAGTTACCAATAAATTATCGAATTGATACGCTATAGAAATATTTTCAAGCTTAACTTCCCCATTGCTGCGTTTGTTAACAAAACAGCTCACTTTAACCGAATCGCCTTCAACGCCTGAAGGCTGCGCCGTTATTGCATCTGCAAAAATACCTGCACAGTTTTCAATAAGTTCCTGCACTTCCGCTAGTTTCTTTGCCTTCCATTGTTCTTGAGGCAAACGGGCTATTGATTTATAAAGCTCCACCAGTGCAGGCACACTTAATTCAGGTTTTTCAAAGTTGTATTTAGCAATAATATCTTTAACCATTGGCTCAATTTTGTCGCCCCAACTTACACGGTTCCAGGTAATATCAATACTGTCCATCAAATCAGTTTTTGGCGCATCGCCACCTGTGGTAGAAAAATATTCAACTATCTGCCCACGTCTTCTTGGCCTTCCTTCACCCTGGCTTTTGTGCATACTTCTTGCTTCGCCGCCCAACTCGCCATAACTCTTACCAATTAGAGAATTAAAACCACCAACATCAATCTTTAGCTGGTCGTTTGAAGTAGTATTGTTACCACCAAAATTGAATGTATTCCAAATGATACGTTTTGCCTTCCAGGGCCTAACACCATTCTTAAACTGCTCAGGAAATTTATTGGGGTCTGCCGCCGCTATATAAGCCTCATCAGCAATTATTGCAGAAGCTGCATGATGCCCATGCCCTGCCCTTGCATCTGGCGGAAACCGTTTTATTATTACATCTGGCTGGTACTTTCTTATCACCCAAACCACATCGCTCAAAATCTTTTCCTTGTCCCAAATACGCAATGCTTCGGCTGAACTTTTACTAAAGCCAAACTCATACGCACGGCTAAAATATTGTTCTGCACCATCAATCCTTCGCGCAGCCAATAATTCCTGCGTTCTTATCATGCCAAGTTCAATGCCCTGTTCACTTCCAATAAGGTTCTGGCCACCATCGCCACGCGTTAAACTTAAATAAGCAGTGCGGTATAATTTCTCTTTAGCCAGGTATGGAAGAAGTCCATTGTTCTCATCATCAGGGTGTGCAGCCACGTATAAAATGCTCCCTAAAACATTCAGTTTTTTCAGTTGCATGTAAATATCTGCACTGCTGGTTGTTGGCGGCACCTGCGCCAACAGCGTAAAAGAAAAATGAGTTAAGATGGATGAAAGCAGCAGGATTTTCTTCATTATTAAGCGTACTGTTTACGGATGGTTACGAAGATAACTGTACTTGCATTTACAAATACCCACCGTTGTGACGAATAACGAAAAGAAATGGTTAATGGATGACTAAGATGTTTTATGGAAAAAATGAAACACATAGAGGCATAGGAAAGAAAAAGGGCACATAGAAATAGCTTGTATTCTCTCGTTAAACTATTGCACAAGTATGTGTTTAATTATCTTTTCTCTGCAACCACCTTTAAATTGTTCAAATTCTTTTCCATCATGGTGCCAAGAATTTTGTCGTTCATCATAGAAGCGAAACGCTCCCAAGGGTACCATTTTAATTGCTGCTGAAATTCCCATTGCACTACTGTAGTTGACTGGCCTGCGTTATTAAAAAGGTTGATTGTACCTGTTTGAATATTACCATTAGTACCTGTCCAGGTGCTTTTTATTTTATCATTATTAACAACTTCAATTTGCACAGCAGTCTTGCCAAGTATGGCTTTGGTGGGGCTTTCTATAGTAACATTGTTACCGTTCATTCCCTCAATCCATTTTTGCCAGCCATACATATTTTTTATCAAAATTGTAATACTGTCTTTAGGCGCATTAACATCAACTGCTCTTGATACTATAACCGTTGAAGGGAACAGCAAACCAAGCAGGGTCACAACAATAAACAGCACCACAAAACTTATCAGTATTAATTTAAGAAAACGCATAGGTTGGTTTTATTCCCACTTAAAGGTTTTGGCCGCAATGGCATAAATTAAAATGCCCCACAGTACAAGAATACCCAATTCTTTCCAGCAGGCTGCAAGGCTGGCGCCCTCAAATGCAATATTGCGCATAGTATCGTTTACCGCTGTTAAGGGCAGGTATTTTATAACCGCCTGCAGACTTTGTGGTAACGCACTTTTTGGAAAAAATGTACCAGACAAAAAGTATTGCGGAAACATAAATAGGTTGGCATAAATTGGTATTACGTTTTGGTTTTTGGCAATGCCGCTAATGCAAAAGCCAAAGCCCATAAATACCAGCAGGCCAAGAAAACTCACCACCAGCATATTTATAAAAGTAAAAATGCCATTGGCCAGTGTAAAGCCATATACAAACTTTCCAAATGCAATAAGCACAACAACGGTTATTAGTTGAAAGACAACCCTGGCAAGGCTTTCGCCCAAAACAATAACACTTTTTTTAACGGGCGATGAATACATTCTCTTTAATACCAGCGTTTCCCTGAAAGAGAAAAAAGAGAAAGCCACACCAAAAACAGCAGCACCTATCAATGAAAACCCAATCATGCCTGGCAGCATAAAATCAATCATTTTGTACTCACGGCCTTCTATCATTTCGTTTGAAACAGAAGCATAAGTAAGCTTGTCTTTATAAATACTGTCATCTACTCTGCTTATCAAATCTTTAAGCACTGACTGAAGCAATGCCATATCCTTCATACTGGCAGAAGAAGTTTTTACATGCAGGTCGTATTTTGGTTTTTGAGATGAATCACTACCTGCTACTTTGTTAATACTCAGCATGGCCGTAATTCTGCCCTTTTTCAATTTATCTTCCAGTACACTTTGTTCGCCTTTGGCGATATCAAGTACTGGTATTTTTTGCATAGTTTGATAAAGAATATTTGCCGTATCAGATTTTTTATCAAAAGCAACATCTACAGAAGCCATACCCTTACCACCCAATGCACTAAAAATGCTTATTAAAACAATGGGAAAAAAAAGGCTAAAAAATACCGACTGCGGGCTGCGGAAGGTGGCACTTAAGCTGGCTTTGGTAATGGCCATCATGGCCGTAAACTGGTTATATTTACCCTGCATATAAATTGTAATTGCAGCAAATCTATTTGTTTATTTTTCCCAACCAAAAACAACTACTATGTCACTACAAAACCCGCTTACAGAAACATTTGCCATTAACAACCGCATTAACCTTTACCTGTTAAATGCATTGCTGCCTGAACATTTAGCAGACCTTGCTTCTGATAATAAAGGTCGTAATGTGGGCGAACAATTTGCCCATATACACAATGTTCGCCTAATGTGGTTAAAGGCTTCAGAACCGGCTTTACTGGAAGGCTTAACAAAAATTGAGAAAGAACAGGCACTTGATAAAGCCTTTTTGCAGCAGGCATTACAGCAGTCTGCCACAGCGATGGAGCAATTGATAGAAATTGGTGTGGCCACAGGAAAAATAAAAGGATTTAAACCACATGCCACCGCATTTGTTGGCTACCTGGTTGCGCACGAAAGCCACCACCGCGGGCAAATAATGCTTTGCCTGAAACAAAACGGGCATCTGCCTGATAAAAAAATACAATTTGGTTTGTGGGAATGGGGAGTACGATAACTTGCGGTGTTATTGGAACACGGATGACGCGGATTAGACGGATTTACACAGATGTTTTTTGAAATTGGAACACAGATGACGCTGATTAGACGGATTTACACAGATGTTTTTTGAAATTGTAACAATTGGTTATTTTGAGTTTATTATAAATCCGTTATTATCCGCTTAATTCGTATTATCCGCGTTCCGGTCAAAGCATATTGGAACACCGATGACACGGATTTGAAAGATTTACACAGATGCTTTTTAAATCTGCATTGTCGAATTTAGTATAATAATCCGTTTTATCCGCTCAATCTGCGTCATCCGTGTTCCTATCAAAATCAGTTTCAATCCGTGTTCCCATCAAACTATTTCCATGTACAAAGCATATTTATTATTGGGTACCAATCTTGGCGACCGCCAGCATTATTTATTACAAGCACAGCAACATATTGCATCGCTTGCAGGTAACGTTATTGCCCAATCATCTATTTACGAAACGGCAGCCTGGGGCTTAACAGACCAACCATCATTTTACAACCAGGTATTGGTAATTGAAACTGCTTTATTGCCTGAAGCTTTAATGCAAACACTTTTATCAATAGAAGAAAAACTGAGCCGTGTGCGTACCATTAAATTTGGCCCTCGTACAATTGATATTGATATTCTTTTAATAAATAACCTTATTAGCAATACAGCTTTACTAACTCTGCCCCACCCTGCTTTACCACAGCGCAGGTTTGCTTTACTGCCTTTGGCAGAAGTTGCGCCCGACTTGATACATCCTGTTGAAAACAAAACCGTTTTGCAGCTATTACAGGCCTGTACAGACACGCTGGATGTGCAAAAAATTACCATAGCCGCTGTGTAATCGCGGCTAATTTTGATACTACAATGAAGCATCATTTTATAACTGTTGAGGGAAATATTGGCGCAGGCAAAACAACGCTTACCCACTTGTTGGCGAAGCATTTTAATGCACGCATTATACTGGAAGAGTTTGCCGACAATCCTTTTCTGCCCAAATTTTACGAGAACCCGCAGCAGTATGCTTTTCCGCTGGAATTGTTTTTTATGGCAGAGCGATATAAGCAGTTAAAAGATATGCTGCATACCAAAGACCTTTTTCAGAGCATCACCATTTCAGACTATCTTTTTACCAAATGCCTGCTGTTTGCCAAGGTAAACCTGCCTGAAGAAGAGTTTCGGCTATACCAAAAGTTATATGAGATTATTCACCAGCAAATGACTTTTCCTGATATTTTAATTTACCTGCACGCACCAGTAAACAGGCTGCAGGCAAATATAAAAAAGCGTAACCGTAGCTATGAGCAGCGCATACCAGACGAATACCTGTTCAGCATACAGGAAACGTATACCAGCTATATTAAGCAACACAACATCAAAACCATTTTTATTGATGCCAGCAATGCCGATTTTTTAGGTAACCCAAAACACCTAGAGGTAGTTTTAGGTGCGCTTGATAAAGATTATGAAGCAGGCCAGCATTATTTTAGTTTGCCATAGGTTTTTTTGGATTATATCTGCTAAGCGTATTAAAATATTTAACAAAAAAGGCCATCTCAAAATTATATTGAGGTGGCCTTTTTAAACAGACGGTATGCTATTATTGCATTTAAGCTATTCTTAAACCCTTACTATACCTGGCTTTAATCATTTTTCGTAAGGAAAATTTCGCGATACTTTCCGCATCATTCTTTCCATTAGCTGGCTTGGAGAAGAAAAAACACCATCATCCATAGTTTTAGAAAAACGCCACAACAGTTCACCATCGCTACCCTGTTTTATTTGCATTACTAATTGCCCGCCACCAGTTTTTGAACCAAGCCCACCAAACAAGAGGGTTTTAGCAATTGCAGCCCCGTCTGATGATGTTTTTTCGTAGCTGTAACTGCATTTTATCACTGCATCAACACCTAATAATTTAGCCAGAGAATCAATGCCTGTTTCATTTATTTTATCAAAAAGACCCGCCTTACGTAAAATGGTATTTGTTTTGTCTGGATCCTGAAAATTTACTGTATAATTACTTTGCTTACGAAGCAAATAAGTAAACATTTCATTTTGCAGGTCGTTGGCCAGTTTTTTTTCATCTTCTTTGTTTTGTGCTGCATCAAAATTTTTTGGCGGTCTTTTATAAGAAATTCCAGCTTCAAAAGGAAGTATGGCAACTAATTTGTGCTTGGCAATGGAGAGTTTAAGAGCTTCAGATTCATAAATTTGTTTGGCTGTTTCTTGTGCAAAGAGATTAACAGTTAAAAATGTCAAAAGGATAAGCAAATAGTTTCTCATTGAATGTTTCAATTTTAATTTTTAAAAATAATATACTTCAAAACTTAGATCATAACTAATCAAACCTACTTTAAGTGAGCAGGTTCGCAAGTTATTTAATCAAAAAGAATAGCTATAAAACAGCTTTAAAAATAAAGACTTACCTATAAAAAAGAAGGTTAAATTTTAATTGAAGAAAAATACCTCATCTCATTCCCAAAATCAAGATAGGGATGTTTGTTTTGAAGCTCTGTAGTCTTCTGTAATTGAGACTGCAGAAATTTTTTGTGCTGCTGCGATTGTGGGTTGAAAGGCTTATGGTTTCTTGAAATAACCAGCTTTTTAATATCATCCATTAACTGGCGTGATTCTTCATTCATACAGGTTTCAGCAAATTGTTCCAGTACAAATTGTGTGGCTGCATAGTTGGGGTGCGCAAAGTCAATATCATAAAAACGGTAATCGCGCAGCACATCAATTACCAATTCATAGGCTGGAAAATAATGCAATTTATCAAACTTGTTTACCAGGTGGTGCACCGCTTCTATTAACCTTGCCTTGCTACGGTTATTGTCTACTACACCATCGCGTAAATGCCTTACAGGGCTAATAGTAAACAATACTTTTATATAAGGGTTGAACTGAAAAAGCTGGTATAAAGCACTGTCTAATGCAACCACAGTTTCGTCAATGGTTGACATGTGTTTGTGGAAGGTTTGTGATGGTGCTTTATGGCAGTTAGCAACAGGCGAATTATTTTCAGCAAGCTTATAAACGAAGGAAGAACCAAGGGTAATAATTAGCCAGTCAGCTTTTTTTAAGAATGTATGAGCTGTTTGCTGCGACTGGTTAATATTGTTCAGTACCTCATTTTTATCAATACCAGAAAAGCGGCTGTGGTGCTGCCAACTATGCCATGCCTCGTTTAAATAAATCAGGTCGTTTACAGTGTATTGTTTGTTTTGGATATAAGACACCATGCTGTTACAAACACTTATGGGATCGAACAAAATACCATTGGGATTTTGCAGCGTATTAAACTTTACGTCCATCAGGTAATTGCCAATATGCTCTGTAAAACATGAACCAATTAACAGCAATTTATCATGGTATGTAATGGCTGGCTGTAGAGGCTTTATGTTGATGTTGGTAAAAAACTGCATTAAAATTATTTGGCGCAAAGAAACAAAGGAAGAAAAGAAGTTTGGGCGGAAATTGTATAGGAACACGGATGACACAGATATAGCGGATTAAAAACGGATTTTATCTGCCTGAAAAAATATATCGTTCCTAATATCTAAGCAACAGAATGAATTTTTACCAAAAATATTGGTTTAACAGTTTTATCAGTTCTATCTGTGTCATCTGTGTACCCATTCTCATGCAAAAATCGCGGAAGCAATTTGCAGGCTTTCTGCAAGTGCATTTTTATTAATGGAGGATGATATGCCCTGCTTTTCAAAATAGTCAATCATCAGTTCAGTATTCATGTTGCCAACAAGGGCATCCTGCGCCATGGGGCAACCGCCAATACCTTTTAAGGCACCGTCGAAACGGTGGCAGCCTGCATTAATTGCGGCTTGTAATTTATCTGCAAAACTGGCCTGCGTACTGTGCAGATGAACACCAAAACTGGTATGCTGGTATGCTGGTATCAATGCCTGCAAAGCATTAAATATTTGAGGTGGATTTGCAATACCAACAGTGTCAGCAAGTGATATAATTTTTACGTCAAGTGCTACCAGCGCATTGGCCCATTGCAGCAAAATTCCTTCATTATAAACATCCCCGTAAGGGTTACCAAAACCCATACTAAGATAAACCACCAATTGCTTGTGATGCTTGCTGCACAAAGCTTGTATGGCTTCTACACTTTGCAGGCTTTCCTCAATTGTACTGTTGGTATTGCGTTGCTGAAAGGTGGATGAAATGGAAAACGGGAAGCCAAGATAGGTGACTTCATCAAACAGAACTGCTTCTTCTGCACCACGTAAATTGGCTACAATAACCAGCAATTTTGAAATAGAGTTATCCAGTTGAAGTTTTGGCAGAACCATTTTTGTATCTGCCATTTGAGGAATGGCTTTGGGCGATACGAAACTGCCGCAATCAATAGTATCAAACCCTACTTTTAACAGAGAGTTGATGTAGTGTATTTTTTGTTCTGTGGGTATGAAATTGGGCCAGCCTTGCATGGCATCGCGTGGAGATTCGACTATTCGTAGCGGCATTTTAACCAATAATTTTTAATGAAGGATATAAAAACTACTAATCTTATACAACACTTACAAAATGGTAATGTTGCAAAAGCTAAGGGCTTATCTTTTCTTACGTGGATTGTATATCCTGTCTGCTTTATACACCAGTTCCAAAAACTCGCGCTGCGCAAAATTGCCTTCAGTAACGGCAGTGGCACCAAGCTTAATCACATCGCTAAAAGTATATTTTTTTGCAAAGGGAGAATGCTTTAACAAGGCACCAAACATACTTACAGCGGTAGCAAAACGAATACTTGAATCAGCTTTCATCAAATCCTGCAATTGATAGTTTACAGGAAAAGATTGTTTTACAACAACATCGGTTTTAACTGGTTTGTACTGCAGGTTAACAGTTGCAATATTATCTTTTACATCAGGTTTAAGCTGCACTTCAAAAATAGCCATCAGGCTATGACCACTACCTACTTCGCCACCTTCAATTTCGCTGCTTATGTCTGCGATAGCATCCGTTTTGTTGTCAAAACCAATCAGCCTGTATTCCTTTACTTTTTGAGCATCAAAACTGATACTCACAAAGGCATCATTAACCACATTGTACAGTGTTTTAGTAAACTCTGTTACAAGCACTTTTTCTGCCTCCTGTATATTATCCAGGTAAGCAAAATTACCATTGCCTTTTTTAGCCAGGGTTTCTAATTTACTGTCTTTATAATTGCCCATACCAACGCCAAGACAAGTAAGGTAAATACCACTTTCACGTTGTACAACTATCATTTCTTCCAGTTGCTTTTCGCTGGTTTGGCCTACATTAAAATCTCCATCAGTAGCAATTATCACACGATTATTTCCATTCCTTATAAATGCTTTTTTTGCAACTGCATAAGCAATACGTATAGCACCTTCGCCTGGCGTATCGCCACTGGCAGATAAAGAGTCAATAACACGGTTTATTTTATCTTTTTCAATACCGCTTGTTGGTGCCAATTGTATGGCAACGCCTCCACCATAAGTAACTATTGAAAGGGTATCAATAGCTCTTAAATTCTGTGTAAGCAGTTTAAAGGCAGATTGCAGCAATGGCAAACGGTTAGGCTTATCCATTGAGCCTGAAATATCTATCAGGAAAACAAGATTGCTTGGCGGCACACTGTCAAGGTTAAGTTTAGGTGCCAGCAGATTTACAAAAACAAGGTTGGTTTCTTTATTCCAAGGGCAATTTGTAACTGCTGTTGTTGCAGAAAATTTTTTATCGGCAGAATCTTTTTTTGATGCATTAAAATTGAAGTAGTTGAGCATTTCCTCAATACGTACCGCATTCATAGGAACGTTGAGTTCGTTATTTAAAAACCTGCGGATATTGCTGTAAGAAGCACGATCAATATTGAGTGCAAAACCTGTTTCAGGATAACCTGATGCATCTACAAAAGTGTTCTCAATTAGGGAGGTATAACTTTCGCCTGTAGGCGGAAAAAAATTGGCTGATCCTGTACCTGTAAGGTTTTTAGTGATGGATGCCAGCTTGTTTTTCATAGCCCTGGCAGTAGCAGGCAACATCTTCATTACCAATTTTTGAAATTCCTGTGTGGGTACAACTTTCCTGAAGGTTTCGTACCCTTCAAACGTAAGAGTGATGCTGTCTGTAGATCTTGGACAAGGCAAACCAAATGTGCCATTATCGCCAGTAAAAAATGAGTAATTGCCTTTGCTTAAAAGATTAATTTTTACACCTGATAAAATACGCCCTTTTTCATCCCTTACTTCACCACGCAAATAATACTGTGCAAATGAAATATTGCAGGCAAGAAAACAAATAAATATGGCAGTGGATAGTTTTAGCATAAAATTAATAACAGGGTGATGCTAAAGTAATATATAATTAGTTAGCAGCCCATTTACAAACAAATTATATGTGGAAAACTACGCATAACCTGTTGATGCAAGGTTTTAAGTGCAATACAATATTACTCACTTAACTGGTAAATTTCCCTGATGTTTCTGCCAAGCCCATCGTAATCAAGGCCATAGCCAAGTACAAATTTATTGGGGATGGAAAAGCAGCAATAATCGATAGTTACAGGATATTTAATAGCATCGGGCTTAAAAAGTAGTACTGCAATTTTTAAAGAAGCAGGCTGCTGGTTGCGCAATTGAGGGAGGAACTCATGAAGGGTTTTGCCTGTATCAATAATATCTTCCAGAATAACCACATGGCGGTTGTTTAAATCTGCATCTAAACCAATTGATGTAATTACATGCCCTGTTGAATGTGTGCCTTTGTAAGAAGCCAGTTTTATGAAACATATTTCAGCTTCAATAGTAAGTTCTTTAAAAAGGTCTGCGCTAAAAATAAACGAGCCATTTAATATAGAAATAAATAAAGGTTTTTTGCCCTCGTAATCTTTATTCAGTTGTGCTGCAAGCTCTTTTATTTTTTGCTGAATAGTAGTTTCAGGGATAAATGGTACAAAGCTCTTATCTAATACTTTTATAACGCTCATGTAAGTGGTTTATGTTAGTTTGCGGAAAAGGCACTGGCCTGTAATATAGATGCAGTATGGGTTTTAGGCGATGATGGTGCCATACCGCGCAGGTATATTTTTTCGCCTGTTAAAGGCTGTACATTCTTTTTTATATTGTTGTATTCTGCAATTTTATCAAGGCGTACACCTTCTGCCTGGCAAATATCATGAAGGCTTTCCCAAGCCTGTACTACATGAAAATCGGCTGCGCCTTTGGTTAATTTTTTCTCAATAAAAATCAACTTATCTGTAACCAATACATCTTCGTCCTGCATATCATTAAAGTCAAGAAGTTTGGTTAATGATATATCGTATTGTTTGGCAAACGCAAGTAAAGAAGTACCTTCTTTAACAAATACTACTTTGCTGTGGTTGATGGTAAAAATCCCCCCTGGATACACGCTTTTTTTAGGTGCCTCCACTGTTCTTTTTATAACAGCGGGATTAATAATAATTACAGAATCTTCATTATCATCAACAGCATTGGCAATTGCTTTTTGCTGTAATTTTTTTGAGGAAACAGTAATAAACAATTCACTTAAAGTGGTATCCTTTGGTTCGGCATTTGAAGCGAAGGTTTCATTATTTAGAGGCTTTCCGTTTAAAGCGATGAGTGTGTATTGATTGAGGTTGAAATCATTAATCACCTTCATCAATTTTTGTGGATAATCTTTTTCTGTAGCATAGCCTGCTTTCTTTAATCCTTTGGCCCATCCTTCATAATCAACAGGATCAAGCTTGAAGAGAAAATCGTAATGAGAACGTGTTTTTAAAAAGTTGGAATGGTCTTTATAAGATTCAGAAGCATTTGGGTAGCTACGGAAACATTCACCTTTGCTGTCATCATCATGATAAACTTTATCACCTGTCCATTCGGTTTTACATTTAATACCAAAGTGGTTGTTGGATTGTTTGCAAAGATCACTTTCGCCGTAGGCAGATTCCAGTATTCCCTGTGCTAAAGTTATTGAGGCCGGTACGCCGCTTCGCTGCATTTCTGCTATGGCAATATCTTTATAAGCGTTGATGTAATTAAAAGCTTTTTCTTTTTGTGCTGTACACCATTTGGCAACCAAGAGGCAAGCAATAATTGCAATTTTTTTCATTCATTTTTCTTTTTAATGAGTAACAAGCCATCCCTCACTGTCAGTAAAACCTGTTGCACCCTGTTATCGTTTGCAACATGCTTATTAAATGCAACAATTGCTTTGGCATTTTTCGTTTTCAGGGGTTGTTCAAGCACCTGTCCGTGAAAAAGCACGTTGTCAGCAATAATCAAACCATTTTTGTTCAAACGGGGCAAAACCATTTCGTAATAATCAATGTAACCCGTTTTATCTGCATCAATAAAAACCAAATCCCAGTTGTGTGGCAATGCGGGAATAATATCCAGCGCGTTCCCGAGGTGCAAATGTATTTTTTTATTGCCGTTTAATTTGCTAAAATTTCGTTGAGCGGTTTGGGCATCCGCTTCCCGTAACTCAATGGTGTGCAATTCACCTTCTTTTTGCAGGCCAGCCGCTAAGCACAAAGCACTATAGCCCGTAAATGTTCCTATCTCTAAAATGTATTTTGGCTGAATAAGATTGCTTAGAAATGTTAAAAATGTTCCCTGAACTTTTCCGCTGAGCATGTGGTGCAAGGCATGTTGCTGCACCGTTTCATCGTGTACCTGCTGCAGCAAGGCATCCTGCGGTGAAGTTACCGCCTCTGCATAAGCCTCTGCCAATAGATTGGTTAATTCCATTTATCTTAATATGATTTTAATTACAGACGACCATCGCAGATAGTCCATTGTCCATCGTTAAAACCGTTACATTGTTTAACGGCCTGAACAATTTCATCAATGACTTTATGACCATTGACTCACTCACTACTCACCACTCACTACTCACCACTCACTATTGACTAACTGACTTCTTCGACACCGCCATCAAACCTAAAAACACAAGCAAGCCATTAACAATCAGTAATTCTGAACCCACTTGAAAACCGCCTAATAATTCTTTCTGGTATTTATCAAGCACAAAACAAATAATGGGCGAAGCAATACAAATAACTGGTACAATATCATCATTTACACTGCGCTTGGTAATAATACCAAACGTGAACAAACCAAGCAACGGACCGTAAGTATAAGCCGCTACTTTTAATATTACACCAATCATGCTTGGGCTGTCAATCCATTTAAACAGCATTACAAAAAGCAAAAAGGTTGCTGCAATAGTAAGGTGTACCGTTTGGCGTATCTTTTTCTTTTTGGCATCTTCCCAATCATTACGTCTTTGCATACCCAAAATATCAATACAAAAAGAGGATGTCAATGCAGTAATAGCGCCATCAGCACTTGGAAATAAAGCAGATATTAAAGCGATAATAAAAATAATAGAAACGAATGGTGGCATATGTTTCAAAGCAATTTCAGGGAATAGTTTATCCCCTGTTGCCATTACGCCTGTTTGGCCGGCATACAAGTATAATAATCCACCTAAAAACAAGAACAATAATATTACCATTAACAAAATAAAGCCCAGCGTAAGCACATTTTTTTGAGAATCTGCAAGCCTTTTTACAGAGATATTTTTCTGCATCATTTCCTGGTCCATGCCCGTCATGGTAACAGTTATAAATGCACCTGCCAGTATTTGTTTTACAAAAAAGAGTTTACTACCAGGATCAGTAAAAAAGATTTTTGAATACCCTTTTTCGCCCATTAAAGAAATACTTTCACCAAAACCAAGATTAAGGGTATTGAGTATGTACATTACGCATATTACAAGCCCTGCAAGCATACAGGTGGTTTGTAAGGTATCAGTATAAACAATGGTTTTTACGCCACCCTCAAAAGTGTACAGCAATATCATAATCAATATAATAAGTGTTGTTAACCAAAAAGGCACTCCAAAACTTTCCAATATCGCATCCTGCAAAATCTTCACTACCAGATAAAGCCTTGCTGTAGCACCAAGGGTTCTTGATAAGATAAAAAATGAGGCACCAGTTTTGTATGATTTAAAGCCAAGCCTTGTACTTAAAAAATTATAGATGGAAGTGAGGTTAAGCCTGTAATACAAAGGCAATAAAACATAAGCTATGGCGATATAACCTATTAAATAACCAAGCGTAATTTGAAAGTAGGCAAAGGATTCTTTTGCCACAGCCCCAGGCACACTTACAAAGGTTACACCACTTAAAGAAGTGCCTATCATACCAAAAGCAACCAGCATCCAGTTACTGTTTTTATTGCCTATAAAAAACGATTCGTTATTGCTGTTTTTACCTGTGTACCAGGCCACAATTAATAAGATGATAAAGTAAGCAATTACAAAACCAAACAACATTACGGGAGTCATATCAAGCACTTTAATTTGAACAATAAGCTCACAATATAAAAACAATTAAACACCAACCATAAACAGTATAAATTAATTGATGGAAGGTTCTGCAATTCTTACAGGTAATTCAGCAAGCTCAAAGTGATCCAGTTTATCAAGATGAAGTATAGTGCCTGTATTGCTTTGGTTGGGATGATACATAGGTAAAAATTTGGCACCATACACAAACTCAGCGGCGGTGTAAGACCCTCTTGAAATAACAGTATTGGCAAAGCTTTCATCAAAGCCCTGTATCAGTATCAGCACTTCAGTGTTGGCATTGGCAATATCGTCTTTGGTTAAATTATAAAACGGACTTTCCTCATTTACAATATGCACCAGCGTCCAGTTAGAGACAAGTGAATTTGCTTTTGCGATATCTAATGCAAGAGAAAAAAACTTGTTTTTTTTGTTGCCATCATCATCAATCACCTGCATACTTACCGTTGCTTTTACCTCAACATTTACCAGCAGGTTTTTGGTGTAAGGAACAATCCTGAACATAAAAGCTATCCCATCCCTAAAAGGAACAAACAAAGCATTCTTACTATACTTTATATAAGCCCTTGGTCTTGCAAAACGCCCATACAGCAAGCCTGTAACCAAAGCAAAACTCATAAGACCAATCAGTGCTTCCAGCGAAGCTGCAAAACTTGCTGCAAACCCAATTGGGTTAATGCGCCCATACCCTACGGTTGTAAAAGTTTGCGCACTAAAAAAGAATGCTTCACCAAATTTTTCTGCATTGGTTTCTGCAACCATACCTGCAAGATGGTCAATACCTATAAGTAAATAAATAGCTGCAAAAGCGAGGTTAATGGTTACAAAAGCAATGATAATGATACCTAAAAATTTCCATGTGGGTAGCGAAAGCAAGGCATGATAAACATTAATACGGCTGATAAAACTCATCCCGTGCATTTCAACATTGGCACTGCCATCTTTATTAAAAAACCTACCTCCATTGTAATTACTGTTAGTGCCAAGCCCTGTTTCTGTTTCAGCTTTTGCACGCCAGTTAATATGTTTAAGTAAAGCCATAAGTTATGGGTGATATGATTGAGTTGGTGCAATATCGTACATTAGCGGCTATTAACTATACCATTAGATGCAGTTTGAAAAGCTGTTGCGGCAAAGCCTTATCTGGCGTGGGTTTTATTTTGCGGCGATATTATTACTGAACATAGTACTAAGCCGTTTTTTGCAGGCAGATGGCAGTGGATGGGTGTATTTTCTTACTAATATTTTTGCATTTATTTTATTAGCTGGCAGCTTTAACATTGAAAGTGGTATTGGTTTTTACGCAGCTAATGGCGAGATAAAAGAACAGCCACTTGCCTCTTTTGCTTTGTTATCATCTTTAATAAGTTCTGTTATTATACTGCCGCTTACCTGCCTGTACTTTTATTTATTTCCACAGCAGGAAGTGGGCATTTTACAAGGCATATTATATGGCTTGCTGTACAGCCTGGGCATATTGATGTGCAACTTTTTTTCGGTACTATTTTATGCAAAAAAAAACTACCTGTTGCCCAATCTATGGCTTGGCAGCATTAACATAATACTTGTGCTTGTAGTTATTATTTTAAGATGGTTTGGGTATCCTGTAATTACTATTATTAACACCTACTTTGGCTTCTTTTTAATACAGGGTCTTGGGCTGATGGTACTGTATTTTGTTAAACAAAATCTATCCTTTACGCTTTCTGTTCTGTCAAAAAATCAACTTGGTCTATTATTGAAGTTTTCTTTGGTTTCCCTTACAGGCAATATTATTTTTTTCTTTGTTTATAAAATTGATTACTGGTTCGTAAACAGGTGGTGTTCTGCCGCTGATCTTGGCAATTATATACAGGCAGCAAAGCTGGGACAAATACTACTGATAGTGCCGCAAATACTTGCTGGAACTATATTTCCTCAAACTGCTGAGGGTTTAAACAAAGCGGTAATTAAACAAAACATTATCATAATTTCAAGGTTATTGATACAGTTTTTTATACTGCTTATTCTGCTTTGCCTACTGGTTGGAAAACCTTTTTTTATTGCTGTTTTTGGCCCAAGTTTCAATACCATGCACATGCCATTTTTATTGCTTCTGCCAGGTATTTTATCCTTATCAATGCTGGCCTTATTATCAGCATATTTTGGTGGTATGAATAAAGTAAAAGTAAATATTACTGGTGCAGCTATAGCACTGGCAGTGGTTATTGCAGCCAACTTAATATTCACCAAAAAATATGGCATAACTGTAGCCTCTGTAATTAGTAGCATTGGCTATACAGTTAACCTTGCATATGCATTGTATATTTTTTATAAAGATGAAACGGTAACGATGAAAGAATTTTTCATGTGGCGTTTATCAGATTATTTGTGGCTAAAAAAAATATTAACCAATAAACACAATTAGTATGATGCAGGTGTTATGGTTAACAAGCTGGTACCCCAACAAATACGACCTGTACAACGGCGATTTTATTCAGCGTCATGCCATTTCCACCTCCGCCTTTTGTAACCTCCACGTAATTCATGCGCAGCTGGTACCGCCTTCTTTTCAAAAACAAGCAGTAGTAACAGAAACCATTGAGCTGCAAAATTTTACAGAAACTATTTTATACATCAGGCAGCCTGGTAATGATTCTTTTTTTAACAGGATTTTTAATCAGCTTAACTATGAAAGACACTTTAAGAGGGCCATTAATAATTATATTTCTAAAAACCATTTACCGCAGCTTGTTCATGTGCAGGTGCCTGTAAAAGCAGGCAAGTTAGGGTTATGGTTGAAAGAAAAGTATCAACTAAATTTTGTACTTACAGAACATTACGGCATTTATAATAATCATGCGCCTGACAAGTTTGTACTGCGTAATAAATGGTTTAAACACCTTACCAAAAAAGTAATTGATGAAGCCATTGCTTTTTTACCTGTAAGCAAAAACCTTGGCATTGCTGTAAACGAATTGGTTACACAAAAACCATTTGAAGCAGTTTACAACGTAGTTGATACCGCCATTTTTAATTACCAGCAAAAACATAAAAAAGATGCCTGCTGGCTTGTTCATGTTTCTACAATGAACCATCCTAAAAACCCGGAAGGTTTATTGAGGGCTTTTGCAAATGCCTATAAAAAAAACAATCACTTAAAGTTAAGAATGGTAGGCGAAGCCATAGCGGATGTTGTTAATTATGCAGCAAGCCTTGGTTTAAAAGATGCTGTTGTTTTTACCGGGATGCTTGCCCAGATTGAAGTTGCGGAATTGCTGCACCAGTCAGCCGCTTTTGTTTTGTTCAGTAATTACGAGAATATGCCTTGTGTTATTGCAGAAGCCCTATGCTGCGGCCTGCCAGTGATAAGCACCAATGTGGGCGGAATACCTGAAATTATTACCAAAGAAAATGGCATTCTCATAAATGCAGAAGATGAAGAAGCATTAACCACTGCCATAATACGGGTTTGCAATAATCCATATCAATTTCAGCCTGAAAACATTGCAGCTAAAGCGGTACAAACATTTGGTTATAATATCATTGGCAGGCAAATTGTATCTATCTACCAAAAAACTATAAAAAACACAGGTAATTATCCTGCATGAAGTGTGGCAGCTTTTATTATCACTATAACCCCAAGCACAATATACAAAAGCGTGTTTACCCAGTTATTCAGCTTTCTAAAAACAAAACGCGAGCCATGTGCCAGTTGCAACTGGTCGCTGTTGTAAAATGTAAAAAAGCTAACCAGTATCTTTTCTGTACTTAGTTTATTAAAAAAAATTACCAGCAACACTTTAAATCCTACTAATGCAGCAGCAAGCAGGTACAGGTATTTCATGTGAGAGAGTATCAATCCTATTAAAGCGTCCATGGTTGCCATTAGTGAAGGGATGCAAAATATAAACTCTTATTGGTTTTTAAATACCTGTATTTAAGGGATAGGCATTTTTTAAGGTGTGACACTTGCACAGCTTTTGCTTTTAATAGAAGCTGGTACCAATGCAGCTAACCTATATGATAGTACAGGTACTATGCAGGTACCTGAAAAGTTACAGGAAGGAATGGTGAAAATATTAATGAACTCAACCTGCTTCTAAGATTATAATAGTATCGGGTTATGCAGACATTAGTTATTTCAAAAAAATCTCTTTTTTACCTGTAACTTTTTACACAAACTCTGGTCACAAGCAACATAACCTATCATACTATTATCTTAATTTAAATCCTCAACGAACCTATTATGAAAAAAATCACCTTTTTCCTCACTGTAACTGTCTTTTCTGTCTTTTTTATTTTTTATGGCTGTAAAAAGAAAGACACCGTCCCTACAGCAACTGATATTGAATTACAGACAGATGCCATACAGAATTCCACAGATCAGTCAAGGGTGGATGCAGATAATGAATCTTTTGCCAATGATGCACTCAGCAAAATAGAAAACAGTGGAGGTTATATAACTCTGGGCATTAACGATACCATGAAAAAAACATGCGATGCCCATATTGATGCGTCGCTGTGGGGTACTGCTGCTAAAACAATAGTAATTACTTATCGTGACAGTGCCTGTAGTGCAAGTATTATAAGAAGTGGGAAAATAACTATCCAGCTAATTGAAGGCCAGCATTGGTACAGTGCCGGCGCAGTTTTAAAATTCACCTTAAGCGCTTTAAAAATAGTACCTGCGCTGGGCAAGGGCTACATTTATAATGGCGAACGTTTTATGACCAATGTAAGTGGTGGTTTAATGTTTGGTTACAGTGCCTCTGCACCGGTAAAAGATACTGTTATTCATAAAGTGCGTGGTACAGCTTCTGTAACGTTTGAAGATGGCACCAGCCGTAACTGGTGGATTGCCCGCAAGAATACCTACGTAAAAAATACAAATGTGCTTACTGTTACCACAAATGGCGACACTACTGTTAACAACAGCATTTGCAGTATTGGCGGTACAACAAGGCTTAGCAAAAGTTTTCTTGTACAGGCACCTGAGCCAATTGTAAGCAGATCAACATGTGGCTGGTACAAGCTTATTGGCGGTGTGAGGAAAGTAATTACAGACAACCAAATAGTAACTGTTAGGTTTGGCGTAAATTCTGGCGGTAACCAGCAACCGCTTACTTTTGGTTGTGGCGACTATTATGGTTATAAAATAGAATAGACCAAGCTGAATGGCACCGCAGGTAGTATGATTGTACCTTACCCGTAAAACTTATTTCACATAAAAAAAGGGCTTCTGTTGAAGCCCTTTTTTTGTTTCAAAAAATTGATACATATAGAAAGAAAGCAACCTTTTTATCCCGCTGTATAATTGGCAACGCACTACCATTTCGAAGTATAAAACATAAATATCAATACATCCGTACCGTTATCTTTGCCGCCAGTTATGAAGAACATCAGAAATTTTTGCATCATTGCGCATATTGATCACGGGAAAAGTACATTGGCCGACCGCTTACTGGAACATACAAAAACCATCGGCGAACGTGATATGATGAACCAGGTACTGGATGATATGGATTTGGAACGTGAAAAAGGTATTACTATTAAAAGCCACGCGATACAGGTAAGTTATTCTTCAAAAGGCGAAAACTATATACTCAATCTAATCGACACCCCAGGCCACGTAGATTTTAGCTACGAAGTAAGCCGTGCCCTTGCTGCTTGTGAAGGTGCTTTACTTTTAGTCGATGCTTCACAAGGCATACAGGCACAAACCATCAGCAATTTATACCTCGCTATAGACAATGATCTCGAAATCATTCCCGTTATCAATAAAATTGATATGGATGGTGCCATGATTCCTGAAGTTCAGGACCAGATTATTGATCTTATCGGCTGTAAAGTAGAAGACATTCTTCTTGCCAGCGGCAAAAGCGGTATTGGCATTGAAGGTATTTTAGAAGCCATTGTTGCACGTATTCCTGCACCATCAGGCAGCTATGAAGCACCCTTGCAAGCACTTATATTTGACAGTGTTTACAACAGTTTTCGCGGCATCATTATCTATTACAGGATCATGAATGGCATCCTGAAAAAGAATGACAAAATACAGTTCATTGCCTCTGGCATGAATTACAATGCTGATGAAGTAGGCGTACTAAAACTTACCATGACAGCAAAGGAAGAAGTGAAAGCGGGAGATGTGGGCTACATTATCACCGGCATTAAAAATGCCAAAGAGGTAAAGGTGGGCGATACCATTACCCTGGCCAATAATCCGGGTGAAATGATACATGGTTTTGAAGAAGTAAAACCCATGGTATTTGCGGGTATTTACCCCGTAGAAACTGATATGTTTGAAGAGTTGCGTGACTGTATGGACAAACTGCAACTGAACGACGCATCTTTAACTTTTGAGCTGGAAACCTCGCAGGCATTGGGATTTGGTTTCCGTTGCGGCTTTCTTGGGTTGCTGCACATGGAAATTATACAGGAACGTTTGGAGCGTGAATTTAACCAGACGGTTATCACTACCGTTCCCAACGTTAGCTTTATTGCCTTCACTTCCAAAGGCGATAAAATTATTGTAAACAATCCGGCTGAAATGCCTGAACCTACAAAGATTGACCGCATTGAAGAGCCTTTTATCCGCGCGCAAATTATTACATCGCCAGATTATATTGGCAATATCATGACGCTTTGCCTTGGCAAACGCGGCATCCTGTTAAACCAAACCTACCTCACCCCTACCCGTGTTGAGCTTACGTTTGAAATGCCTTTAACAGAAATTGTATTTGATTTTTACGATAAGCTGAAAAGCCAGACCCGTGGCTACGCTTCTTTCGACTACGCCCCTATTGGCTACCGTGAAGCAACTATTGTTAAAATGGATATTCTTTTAAATGGCGAAAAAGTAGATGCTTTAAGTGCATTGATACACCGCAGCCGTGCAGAAGAATTTGGCCGTAAGCTTTGCGAAAAACTAAAAGAACTGTTAAACAAACAACAGTTCCAGATTGCCATACAAGCCGCTATTGGCGCCAAAGTAATTGCACGTGAAAACATCAGTGCCATGCGCAAAGACGTTACTGCCAAATGTTATGGTGGTGATATTAGCCGTAAACGTAAGCTATTGGAAAAGCAGAAAGAAGGTAAAAAACGTATGAAGCAGATAGGCAATATTGAAGTGCCGCAGGAAGCGTTTTTAGCCGTGCTTAAACTCGACTAGGTTTTCTCACCACATAGGCACATAGACACAATAGAAAAATTGCAACTTTTCAAAATATACTATGTGCCTATATATCTATGTGTTAGCAAATATTTACGAGGCACGAAACCTTTTGCATCCAGCTAACGATACACTATAGCTATTAGTTAGTTTTGCTCTTTTAGTAGCCGTCATTTCGAGGTATGAGAAATCTGCCTTTTTTTTACTTCGTTCTGACTTTTAATTTGATTGATTATGTTGAACACCATTGAAGAAGGAATAGACGCAATACGCAGGGGTGAAATGATTATTGTGGTTGATGATGAGGACCGTGAGAATGAAGGTGATTTTGTTATGGCAGCCCGTTTTGCTACGCCTGAAGCCATTAATTTTATGGCTAAGGAAGGCCGCGGACTTATTTGTGTTGCCCTTACAGAAGAACGTTGCGCAGAGCTTGACCTTACACCAATGGTGCTTTCCAATACTTCTTTGCACGAAACGGCTTTTACCGTTTCTGTTGACCTCATTTCAGATGATACAAGTACGGGTATTTCTGCGCAAGACAGGTCAAAAACCATTCTTGCTTTAATTGATCCTTCAACAAAACCAACAGATTTAGGCAGGCCAGGTCATATTTTTCCATTGATTGCAAAAAAGGGCGGTGTACTAAGGCGCACTGGCCACACAGAAGCTTCTATAGATATGCCACGACTTGCTGGTCTGGAACCTGCAGGCGTTTTGGTAGAAGTAATGAACGAAGACGGTAGCATGGCAAGGCTGCCGCAGTTGATTGAAATTGCAAAAAAGTTTTCCCTTAAAATTATTTGCATAAAAGACCTTATAGAATACAGGCTACAACTTGACAGCCTTGTGAAAGAGGAAGTACGCGTTAATATGCCTACCCGCTATGGTACTTTTAAACTGGTGGCTTTTAAAGAAAAAACTACTGGTGCCGAACACCTTGCCCTTATTAAGGGCGAATTAGAAAAAGACGAGGCTGTGCTTACACGTGTACACAGCAGTTGTTTTACTGGTGATATTTTGGGCAGCTTTCGCTGTGATTGCGGTGAGCAGTTGCACAAGGCTATGCAGATGGTTGAGAACGAAGGCCGCGGTGTTATTCTTTATATGAACCAGGAAGGCCGTGGCATTGGCCTGCTGAATAAACTTAAAGCCTACAAACTGCAGGAAGAAGGCATGGACACCGTTGAAGCCAACCTGCACCTGGGTTTTGGTATGGATGAACGAGATTATGGTGTTGGTGCGCAAATGCTGCGTTCACTGGGCATAACAAAGTTGAAACTAATGAGCAATAACCCTCGCAAACGCGCTGCCTTAAAAGGTTATGGCCTTGAGATTGTAGATGTAGTACCTATTGAAATTAAACCCAACGAACACAACGAAAAATACCTTACCACCAAAAGAGATAAACTAGGGCATAATATATTGAGTGATTTGTTGTAGATAATGAAAATTTTAGATAGTTATAAGCCGCTGGAAATTTCCAGCGGCTTATTTGTTTTCATACTTTGTTTGATTCTGATTTATGGAAAGCAGTTACAATTTCATCTAAAGGCATAAACTGACTATGAAATTACTTCCTTTTTACTGCTGCTTTTTTTTATTATTATCTGCTTCAAATTGTTTAAAAGAATGGTAAATCAGGAAGAAAACGGCGGCTAACTATCCGCCCTTATCATATACCAAAACTAACTGCTTATTTTATCTTACCACATAGGCACATAGACACATAGGAAAGCCACGTTGATAAAGGGTTTCAAACTATGTGCCTATGTTTTTATGTGTTGGGAAATCTGTTATTCTACCAGCTTTTGCAACGCAATTTTCAATTGCGGCTCAGGAATTTGTTCGCCGTAAAAAGCGCGGTATTTTTTGGCATTGTTTACCATTAATGTTACAGGTATGGTACCTTCCCAATGCTTATCAACCGCAGGGCAAAATATATTAGGGTCTGTATCGCCCAACCAAAGCACCTTCGATTTATAGCCTTTGTCTTTAACAAACTTGGTTAATAGTTTAGGATAGTCAGTAACATAATCAAGGCTTACCAAAACCAGTTGCACTCCCTTGTCTTTATAATTAGCTACCTCTTTTTCAAACCAGGGTATTTCACGCACACATGGGCCGCACCAGGTAGCCCAAAAGTTAATAATCATGGGGGTTGTGGCGGTATCAGCCATTTTCAACACATCCGCAATCTTTACCTTTTTTATGGTTTGATTAAAAGCAATATTGCTGAACAATAAACAGGCAAGCAATAAGCAACTGGTACGTTTCATTTGTGTAGATTTCTTTTAGCTAAAATCAAATGTAAAGTATTGACGGTGATGATAGCGTTAAACGAATGATAAACAGTTGAACATTCATATAACATACAGTGAGCCTTAACGATTGCTGTACCAGGCTTTTAAGTCTTCTATACTGTTTTACTTGTTCCGTTAGGAACATCGTGTTGGTAGAATAAGCGAGCAATATATGTCGCTCCGTAGGAACGTTTGGTGTAAAGCATCGCACACCATGCGTTCTTACAGAACGCGAAACCCAATTTTATTGCATCTACTATCCATCAATTGTTCCGCCGGAACAAGTTTCGAACACTTATGGCCTCTGACTTTATATGCCCTATGTTCTTTAAAGCCTAACGCTTTCAACAACAATTAAAACCAGGTTTGCAAAACCTAAAGAACATAAAAAATGCGAAGCCAAAAAGCTTCGCAATCAACTATCAACCAGCAACTATCAACTATCGTCTTTGCGCTACTTTTTACTATACCCCATTCAAGTGCCACATTATAGTAAGTATCAGGATAATTGCCTTCCAGCAATTTAAGCAGTGCCTGCATTACTTTTCTTACCTCAGCTTCAAGTACCTTTTTTTGGCCTACTGAGCCACTTACTACTTCCCGTGTATCTTTCGATGCATCAAGTGCCACCTTATAATCAGCCGCCAATGCAGTCCACCAGGCCTTGCCATATTCTTTAGTTTCAAAACCATCGTCTTTAAGCCCGTTAAGCAGTACTGCAAAACTTTTCAAACGCTCCTCACGGTCGCGTGGCAGTATATGGCTTTTGCTTTTGCTATAATGCACCATGCCAAAGCGGCTGTAATGTGGTATGGCGGCTTTTTTAGTATCATATTTATCTTCCAGGTAACCCTTAAGTTTTGCTACGCCCTTATTAACACTGGCATCCAGCTTTTTAAGTGTGGCTGAATGGGTGGATGTTTTACTGCTGTCTTTTGCTTTTTTATTTGCCACTGCCCCAAGGTCGGTTACGTTGGCAGCAAAAGCAGGCTGTGTTTTCCAGAAACATACCAGCGATGGTACCGTTGCCCAGTGTGCGCTTACCCTTTCTGCAGAGGCATGTAAATCGGCAATTTTTGTGGGGATAAGGCTTTTATAAGCTTTGATAGTAACTGGTGTTGCCGTAGTTGATGCTGCGGCTGCCGTTTCAAGGGCAGGACTAAATTGTTTTTTCATGCGAATAGTTTTGTATTTTATTAAATGATAACCCAAAATACTAAAAAACAGTATACATTAAAAATGAGTATTGATAATTATTACACAATTCAGCTTTTTTAATAAACTATTAGCAAATTGACCCCCTACCGGCGGGCTTATTGATTTTTAGAAAGCTTGTATACAACCAACGCTGGCATGTTTTAGTTTTAAAATGAGGAGAGTTGATCGCACAGGGCATACTTTCCATTTCAAATGGCCAGTGTTGGCCAACTCTGGCATGTTTCAATTTTAAAATGAGAAGAGTTGGTCGTACAGGGCATACTTTCCATTTTAAAATGACCAGTGTTGGCCAACTTTGGCATGTTTTAGTTTTAAAATGAGGAGAGTTGGTCGCACAGGGCATACTTTCTATTTTAAAATGACCAGTGTTGGCCCACTTTGGCATATTTCAGTTTTAAAATGAGGAGAGTAGATTATTCTGGCTACTGTTTTACAATAATTCTAAATTATTCTAACATTTACTAACTAAAGAAACTAAAAATGAATTTCAGAGCATCCTTTTGTGACCCACTAAACCCAAATATCATTGAACTCGGCGATATGAATGAAACCAGCATTGTAGATGAATTTAAAAGCATTAAGTGGGCTGACTATTTACTTAAAATGACAACAGTGAAAGAAACTGAAATTTTCTTTTCACCCTCATTTGAAGTTGAAAACAAAAGCACAAAACACGGACTTGCTTTTGCAGTAGTTGGCGATACAAATAATTATGAGTTTTATATTTTTTATAAACGACCTAAAAAAGTAAACTCATTTTTTGGCTTAAAGCAAAAAATTGACAACTATTATACTTCAGATAAAAGCGGTTTCACAGAACAAGCTGCTCTTGATTGTTTACATGCTTTGCTACGAAATGATTTAGATTATTTAGCAAACAAAATTGGTCAATAAAAATGCGAAGCCTCCCGACTTCGCAATGCATTAAACTCTAAACTTTATAAACTCTTAAACTTAAAACTACCGCTTGCTTTTAAAATCACCGCGCTTCCAGGCTTTTACAAAATCGGCCCAGGCAAAGGGATTTAAAATATTCATTGGTGCGGTTTGACCTGCATAATAATATTTGCTGGCCTGCTGGCGCAACTGGTAGTTTACTGCTTCGCGGCCATCGGCTGGCAATGTTGCCATAATAGCACGCCTGGTAGCTTCATCCGTATTTTGGCGGGCAATTTCATAATCATCATCAGGTACACGGGTATTTACAAAGTCACGCTCAAACTGTTCGCGTGTGGGCCTTGGCCTTAAAATGGTGGCAGGCAGGTAAGCTGTATCGTTAATTAATAACTGAATTACGCTGTACTGGTTATCAGCAAGGCTGGTGGGTATATCAATGGTTTTGTCTTTATAACCTACAGACGAGAAAGTTATCTTATCGCCCTTTAAAACAGCTATAGAAAACACACCATCGTTATTGGTAATAGTACCACGCCCCTTGCCTACTACAATTACGCTTGCACTGGGTACACCACGCAGGCTGTCTGCCGTCATAACAATACCAAACAACTGTATTACAGAATCCTTGCGGGTAGGTTGCGCCTGCTGCGCTTGTAACTGTGTAATGCCGGTGAGGCAAACAAGCAATAAGGTGTAGCGTATAAATTTGTTCATCTGCATAAAATTACAAGCTTATAATAAATTCAGCAAAACACATACCCCCTTTTTTTGTTGATAAGCTTTTGCATTTCGCAACAAAGTAAGGTGGTGAGCGGTTAATTTTGCCGCCTGAATCCTTTTTTAACAAAAACTTTCGTGATGACAGAAGCTGATATTTTAAAGGCACTGAGCAATGTACAGGAACCTGACCTTGGCAAAGACCTGGTAACACTGAACATGATAAAAGATATTACCATTGATGGTAACAATGTGGCCTTTACTATTATTTTAACAACGCCTGCTTGCCCAATGAAGGATATGATGCGCATGGCGAGTGAAAACGCGGTAAAATTACTGGTGAATAAAGAAGCTGTGGTACAGGTAAATTTCACCTCTAATACAACCAGCAACCGTAAAGATGCACAGCAGATTTTAAGTGGTGTAAAAAATATTATTGCCGTAGTAAGTGGTAAAGGTGGTGTTGGAAAAAGTACGGTTGCGGCAAATCTTGCATTGGCTTTATCAGAAGGCGGTGCAAGCGTAGGTCTTATGGATGCTGATATTTATGGCCCAAGTGTACCTATAATGTTTGGTGTAAGGGGCGAACGCCCAATGATGAAAGAAGTAAATGGAAAGGGGCTAATTATTCCTTTAGATAAATTTGGTATTAAACTGATGAGCATTGGTTTACTGGTTGATGAACGCAATGCCGTGGTGTGGCGTGGCCCAATGGCCAGTAGCGCCATTAAACAATTTGTAAGCGATGTTGAATGGGGCGAACTGGATTATTTAGTGATTGATATGCCGCCTGGCACAGGCGATATTCACCTTACATTAATGCAAACCGTACCTGTAACTGGTGTTGTAATTGTTACTACACCACAGGCTGTAGCACTGGCTGATGCCAAGAAAGGTATTGCCATGTTTGGACAGGCACAGATTAACGTACCTATTATTGGGCTGGTAGAAAACATGGCCTATTTTACCCCTGCTGAGCTGCCTGAAAACAAATATTATTTGTTTGGAAAAGAAGGTGGTAAACGTTTGGCTGATGAATATGAGCTGCCATTTTTAGGGCAGGTTCCTTTGGTACAAAGTATTCGCGAAGGTGGCGATGAAGGTGTTCCAGCCATGCTGGGGAATGATGAAATATCAAAACAGGCATTCAGGGATGTTACGGCCACAGCGGTACGTAATATTTCTATTCGCAACGCCAATATGCCCAAAACACAAATGGTAGAAGTAGCGCCAGTGTAGGGTTATAAGTATTCTTATATTGAAGCTGTTTAAACTTTTAATTTTCTACAAAACATGGCGGTCAAAGTAATCCATTGCAATGCCATCCATGTTTCCGTTCTCTTTTCATACCTGATTAGCAGTGCTTTAAAAGCGTCCATCCAGGCGTTTGCATGCTCT
>JANPIP010000054.1:0-55314 GCA_031424995.1 Chitinophagales bacterium
GGTAATGGTATACTCAACAGCAGGCAAACTGGTTTACCGTACCATGCTGGCACATACAGGCAATGGTGCAGGAAGTTACACCGTGGTATTGCCTGATGCAATAGCACAGGGTATGTATGAAATAAAAGTAACAGGGCATAACGGCAGCTATCATCAAAAATTAATAGTAGAGTAAGCCTGGCTGATTAAAAAAAAACCAACCCTGAATTGTGATGAAGAAAAGACATTTTATGTTTTGCTTACTGCTGTTGTATATAGTAAAAAACTATGTAGAGATAACCAGCCCCGAACCAATGGATGATAATTTCTGGACAAACAAACTGCAGTTACGTTCAGGCGAAGGCGGTAATACCGACAGTGCAGTTAAGAGCCATGACAGCTACGCAAGGATGCAGGAAGGTGGTAAACTGATGGCCAGTAATGAAAGGGCTGATGCCAGGGGATTGTTGCCGGCGATAGGTGGTAGTAATATTAAGGAAACAGGTCCCTCAACAGTACTTTTTAACGGCAGTAACAGCAGCCTGCAGGCTCATGGGTACGCGGATGGTATTGATTTTACCACTTCTGCTCATGGCCCGTCAGCGGGTTATGAACCAGGAACAGCTTACGCGGGGCAATCAACTATTTTGGTTACTGGCGGTGATAATAATTACAGCGCTTCGGCTGAACGAACCTCAGTTGCAATGAATTCCACCGTTGCTTCACCTGTAACAGGTACTGTACCGCATAGCGGTGTTACAAACAATTATACAACAAGCAGTGAAGGCAGTGCTGGTTACACCACTATGTATGATGATCCCGGCGGACCTTTATTTTCGCTAGACGATAATGATGGCGATCCTGGAGGGCCTGTTGACCCGCCTGCGGATAATGTGCCGATTGACGGTGGGGTTACACTGATACTTACTGCGGGAATTGTAAGCGGTGTACGTTCTTTTAGAAAAAAAAGAGATAAGCCAGACTATAGAAACAGCGGTATCAGCAGCAAAAAATACTAGCTAAAATTGTATCTGCATCCAATCCCTTTTACCTATATCATTGTCCTTTTTAATTCTGTTACTATGGCTGCCTAAGTTAATTTCTGTTGTATTTTGAATGAACACTAGATATTTGCCCCTGCAAACAGCTTTACAATTAGCAGACAGGTTACTAATAATATCCTATTCACTTCTCTACAATTCCCGGTTCTTTAATTTGTAGCTTCTTGTATTGACTGATTTCAAGCCGTAAACCAGTTATTTTCTTGTTGATTCCCTTTCGATAATAACAGGTTTTAATGTTATAGATTCAATTTTTGAGTAGGTGTTTTTTTTGTCTTTTAATTTTAAAAA
Organism: Chitinophagales bacterium; assembly: GCA_031424995.1. Lineage (GTDB taxonomy): Bacteria > Bacteroidota > Bacteroidia > Chitinophagales > Chitinophagaceae > Parasediminibacterium. Next base: position 1,332 of record JANPIP010000054.1, read on the forward strand.
TAGTTTTGCGGATTCTTCTCCCATTAAAACAGTTTGCTGATTTATAGTTGTAAGAGAAGGGGTGATATATTGCCCAAAAGATTCGTTGGCAAACCCTACAACACCAATCTCTGATGGAATATTAAAACCAGCTTCTTTTATAGCTTGTATTGCCCCTAAAGCAGTAAAATCTTCTACTGCAAAAACTGCATCAATCTCTTTGTTGTTTTTTAACAAATCCAGCATACCTGCTTTTCCGCTTTCAATTGAGTTTTGGCCATTAAAAATCATGCTTGCAACCAAGGGGATATTGTTGGCTTTTAAAGCATCCATATATCCCTTTGTACGGTCGTTAAAGATTTTAATGTGTGTTAAACCCGTAATATGTGCAATGTGCTTATATCCTTTTTGTATTAAATGTTCAGTAGCCATATACCCACCTAAGTAGTCGTCTATTTTAACAGAGTGTACACCTAAAGAATCCTCTACACGGTCAAAAAGTATTAAGGGGATGTTTCTTTTCTTTATTTCAAGATAGTGTTCGTAATGGGTTGTTTCTTTAGCAATCGAAGCAATAATGCCATCAACATTAGCTTGCAAAAAGGTATCAATTCCCCTGATTTCATAATCCAACGATTCATTTGACTGGAACAATAACAGGTTATAATCTTTCGAGTTGATTACTTTTTCGATACCGTGTACCACCGAACCAAAAAAGTTTTTTTCAGCACTAGGAATAATTACCCCAATAATGTGGCTTTTGCCGGTTTTAAGCGATAGTGCAATTTTATTTTGTTGATAATTTAGTTTTTTGGCAGTTTTTCTTACCAATTCCTTAGTCATTTCATTCATCGCAGGATGATTGCTTAATGCTTTAGAAACCCCTGACACTGTTAAGTTTAGTTCTTTGGCTATGTCCTGAAGTGTCGCTTTTTTAAACATTTAATAAAAATTTTATGCAAAATAGTGAGATAAAAAGTAGCTGTTGTGGGCAAAAAAAAAATGAAATTAAAATAAATTTTTTGCCAAATCAAATTTCTTCCTATTTTTGTTCAAACGATTGAATAAACGCCTTTCTATTTTACTTCTTCCAAAAAAGTGCCTCTCAATCTGAAAGCGCAATTTAAAGGATAAATAATTCAAACGTTTGAATTTAAGTTTTTAGTTAAATGTTTTAACGAGAATTTGTTATTATTTACAACTTTATATTCCCATTATGAAAAAATTATTCTTTATTTTTTTTACATTTAGTACAGTTTGCAGTTACGCAACAGACTATACCATGCGGGCTGGAACAATAGATGCAAACGGTAAATATTCATCATCTATTGCTTCCAACTGGTCAACTGATGGTGGGGCTACCGGTTTAGCAAGCGTGCCAACCACTACCGCTCTAGATAACTTAGTGATTCCTGTGGGCGTTAATGTAGATTGGGGTAGTAACAAAACAATTGGTATTTTAACTGTTAACGGTGGTTTGTACTTTGGAACCGCAGGTGGTGCCACAGCATTTAATTTTACCCTGAATATTAGTTCATTAATAGGGGATGGCACTGTTGCTACTTCTACGCAAACTTTCGGGTTACGTTTTGCCGTTACTGATGCTGCTTATGGTTTTACAGGTACTATAACAAGTAACGTGCTTGGTTTTACTGCTACAAGTTCATCTGTTATTGGTGGTTCCATTAAATTAACCCAAGATGCTGTAATTGCTGCCGGGCCAAGTTTTGCAAATGGCAGCACCGCAAGTTTAGCTGCTGGTGCAGCTACTAATTATATTTCAGGTAATACCTTAACAGTGTCAGTTGCCAATACAGGTATTGTGGTTGGTACCATGATTTACCCATCGGCAACAACTATACCTTTATTCGTAACAAATGTTGTTTCTACTACTAGTTTTACATTAAATGCCGCTGCATCTGTTACAACAGGCACAATAACCTACACAAATAATTATATAGATTTAAATGGTTATCAGCTTACTATCAATGGCTCATTAAATAACCCCACCAGCGGGGGCTTTTTTAAAACCAGTGCAGGTTCAAAGTTGATACTTGGATCAGCTGCTGTTAACGGTATCTATAATTTTTTAGGAACAAATATTAATACTATCAGCTCTGGTGCAACTGTAGGTTTTACTATCAAGGCCAGCGGTTTAACTATTGATAATGGATTGAATTTAACAAGCGGTACGGTAACTGTTAATACAGGCGCCTTTGTAACATTGGGTAATGCCGCAACAGCTAGGTTTGAGCCCGCAAGTTCATTGATAATATCGGCGAATGCGACAGTTGATTTTGCTGGAAAGTCAGTTACGTTGCAATCATCGTCTTCTGGTACTGCAAGAATTGGCGTAGTGAGCGGTACTTTAAACAATGCTACCAATGTTACCGTTGAGCGTTATATTCCTGCTTCTGGCCGAAAAAGTTATACAATGGTTACTGCACCGGTAAGCAGCCCTACTATATATTCAGCATGGCAAGAAGGAGGTGCTATAACTACAGGCTATGGCACACAAATTACAGGGGCTGCTTCAGGCAACGGATTCGATGCTGCAAGTGCATCGGGGTTTCCTTCGGTATTTACTTATGATGATAATAAGGCGACTGGCACAAAATGGGTTGGGCTAACAAATACTAACGTAAACACGCTGGCCGCAGGTAAGGGTTATCTGCTATATGTGCGGGGCGACCGAACGATTTTGGCCGGATCACCTTTAGTTGGTAATACAATATTAAGGGCAACGGGCGCTATTACCACTGGCGACGTTATTTTATCCGCTTCACTTATAGCTGGTGCTGGTAAATTTAACCTTATTGCAAACCCTTACCCATCAGCTATTATGTGGGCTAACAATTCAAGCGTTGTTAAAACAAACGTCACATCATCTTTTTATGTATATGATCCTAATCTTGGTGTGTTTGTAACATCTAACGGTACCATCGTATCTCCCTCTGGCAGCCAGCAACGTAAAGACACCATACAAAGTGGTCAGGCATTTTTTATACAGAATGATGCTTCAGGCCTTAGCCCAACCATTACATTTAAAGAAACCGCAAAAGTTGGTACAGGTCTCACGGGTACATCAAACACTGTATTCACCAATCCCTCGGAAATGGCTCAATTGAATGTAAACATATACAGTAAAAATACTGGGGTGTTTGCTGATGGTGTTGTAGCGCTGTTTAGTGAAAAATTTAAATCAACTTTGGCTGAAGAAGACGCGGCGAAGCTTGGAAATTTTAATGAAACCCTTTCCCTAATACGCAACCACCAGCGTTTAAGTATTGAGGGGCGGCCTATGCCTATAGGGAAGGATACGCTGCATGTAGGCCTTGATAATTTTAGCAACAAGGAATATACAATGAAAATTGATACTAGGAACTTTTCGGTTGGTGAGGCTATATTGATTGATAATTATTCTGGTAAAAAAGTGAAACTCGATCTTTCTGGTATTAACTCTTATGATTTTCTTGTTGACAGCGATCCTGTTTCATATGCATTGGACAGGTTTATAATAACACTTGAAAATGCTTTTAAAGCCATTTCTGTAGATGCGGCAGACAAAAATTTTCTTGTACACCTAAGCCCCAATCCGGTGAAGGATCAGTTGCATGTAACATTTAAAACAGCTGAAGCTGAAAATACTTCAATAAAAATTATCAGTAGTCTTGGCCAGGTCGTACGCGAGGTAAATGCAGGTAAGGTAAGTGAGGGTGATATGAACATAGATACCAAAGGGTTGAGTGCAGGGGCATACACTGTACAACTTTTATACGGCCGCAACTTGGCAAGTACGCGAAAAATTATAAAACAATAAGCAATATTAATAATACTGGAAAAGTAATAATCCATTCAATTGCTGGAAATGAAATTTTGCCAGTCATATTTTAAATAAAAATAATGAATACTAAAAACTATAAACCGTTGGTTAAATGCTTCCTTGTGATTTTCTTCATTGCATGTATCCCCTTTCTCTCGTATTCTCAGTTCGATGCTTTCCCCGACGGGGGGAATCCTGATGCACCTATAGACGGCGGGCTTAGTTTACTTGTCGCGGCTGGTATTGGTTATGGGGCCAAAAAATTAAAAACAAAAAATCGAAACTTGTAAAATAAGAGGGATTTAGGTATTCCTAATCGGTAATATACTTGGTCAATGCAATTTTTATCTTGCATTTCTTTCTAACGATTATAAAATAAATCTGCTAATATGAAAAAACAAACTCATGACTTTCAATACGCCGAAAGGAAAATTTCTTTTAAATATTTAATATTTTTATTCTTTTTCATATCATGTCTGCTATTAAACACGCTTGTTTTTGGACAGGAAAGGCCACTTGTAAATAAGGTGACAGGAGTTGTTAAATCTGTAACAGGGATTGTTTTGGAGGATATTACCGTTAAAGTTAAGAATACCAGTAAAGTTGCCAAAACAAATAATAAAGGCGAATTTTCTATTGACTTACCCAATCAAAATGCCGTATTAGTATTTACTTCCGTAAACTATGACGAAACGGAAGTTATTGTAAAAGATAAAAAAATATTGTTGGTTGTAATGGCTGAAAAAGTAAGCCAACAAGATGAAGTTATTGTTGTAGGCTATGGTAAAGCTAAAAAAAGTGATATAACCACAGCTGCAACTGTTATTTCTACAAAAAATCTTGATGGTGGGGGCTATTCAAATTTTCAACAATTTTTAGGCGGCAAAGCTCCAGGTGTAGTTGTAAATGAGAGTAGCGGGAGCGAACCAGGTGGTGGTGTTTCGGTTGAAATACGTGGTACAAGTTCGTTAAGTTTTAATACACAGCCCCTGTATGTTATTGATGGTGTACCGCTTGAAACCCCAGATAATTTTGGTGTAAGCAGCCCTAATGCCAACTCACTAATTGGTAATGGCTCGGGCGCTTCTAACCCTTTGGCGGCAATTAACCCAAATGACATTGAAAGTATATCTATATTAAAAGATGCAGCAGCAACTGCTATATATGGATCAAGAGGCTCTAATGGTGTTGTGCTTATTACAACAAAAAGTGGCAAGGTGGGGAAAGCTAAAATTAACATAAGTGTTAATACTGCGCTTGCAAAACCGCTAAAAACCATTAATGTACTGCAAAAAAATGATTATATCACTTATGTAAATGAGGCATGGCGATTTAGAACGTTTATGGGCATAGGTGGTATTTTGCCACAAAAACCTTTTTTAGATACTGAAATTGATTCGCTTTCTGATTATGATCATCAAAAAGCATTACAACGTACTGCCCAAACAACTGATTTGAATATTAGTGTATCTGGCGGTAATGCGGTATCTAAATATTACTTATCGGGGCAATATTTTAACCAACAAGGTGTTGTACCTACAACAGGTTTAAAACGTTATAATTTTAAATTTAACTATGAAGTTAATTTATCTACAAAATTGACGTTAAACACCAGCCTTACAATTACCAATGTACAAAGAAATGGTTCGCCAACGAGTAGTTTTCAAGCTGCTGCGTTAAAGTGGGCACCAACATCACCACTAGAAAATCCTGATGGGTCGCTAAATAGGATATCCAACTATTTGTATGGCCCAGGTTCTTCCATTTATAACGATCCTACATTTGGTTCTATTTACTATAATTCCCGTTTTCCCGCAACATCTGTAAGTGCTGTAAGTACCAATAATCCTTTATCATATGCTTCGTCAAAGGGAGTACGTAACATTAACACCTCCAATCAAATTCTTGGAAGTATATCATTAAATTATCAGTTAAATAAAGCGTTATCAGTTAATGGTTTACTTGGCATAACAATGTATAATTCTTTATTAGAAAACTATATTCCTATTAATATCATTTTACCCTTTTCAACAGCTGCAGGTTTGGCTTCGTTAGGTAATTCTCAAAATACTAAATTATTATACCAGATATCGGGCAACTATATTAAAACATTTGCAAAAAAGCATAACCTAAATGCAGTAGTAGTTGCCACAGCTGAAAAATATGTTTCTAAGGGGCAAGTGGCATCATCTGTTGGTTTTCCTACTGATGCAACTGGGTATAATGCTATTCAGGCAGGCACTATACCAGATGTGCCCAGAAGTAGTTATAGTGGGTACCAATTGGTATCAAGCTTGTTTAGAGCTAGTTACAACTATAATTATAAGTATTACTTATCTGTGTCTGGCCGTTATGATGGGTCTTCTAAATTTCAAAATAATAACAGGTTTGGGTTTTTCCCATCTGTTGGTGTGTCTTGGCGCGTAAATAAAGAAAAATGGTTTTTTGATAAAACTGGCCGTACTGTTTCAGACTTTAAGTTCAAAGCAAGTTGGGGCTTAGTAGGTAATCAAGGTATTGACCCTTATTCTACTTTATCTACTTTTAATACTGTAAGTACGGCTTTGGGTGGTGTTGCTGCTGTGGGTTATGTACCCTCTCGTTTAGCAAATCCTACGTTACAGTGGGAAAAAACAGAATCAACCAACCTTGGGTTGGAGTGGGGTTTTTTAAAGGACAGGATTACGTTTACAGCAGATATTTACCGTAAAAAAACAAACGATTTATTATACAATGTAGCTGTTCCTTTAACATCTGGCTTTACCACAATGACAGCAAATATTGCTAACATTAGCAACGAAGGTTTAGAACTTAGTTTAAACACAATTAATGTTAAAACTAAAAACTTCAAATGGGCTACTGGCTTTAATATTTCATTTAATAAAAATAAAGTTGAGAAGCTAACAGGTTCAGCTGGCGATTATGTAGATGTTGACCAAGGTTCTGGCTTGCAAACTTTATTTAGGGTTACACCAGGTCAACCAATTGGTCAATTTTTTGGATACAAATCAATTGGTGTTTGGACAAATGAAACCATCTTAACCAAACCTGCAACATTTCAACAGGGTGTATTAGAAGGTGGCCGCCGTTTTGCAGACCTTAACAAGGATGGTAAATTGTCCGATTCGGATCGAGTATATTTAGGTACAGGCATCCCGAAATATACAGGTGGTTTTAATACAGCTATCACTTATAAAAACTTTGAACTTACTTCATTCTTTAACTTTTCGATGGGCAATCAGATATTCAATTATTTTGATATGAATATTGGTTCCATGAATGGTACTAATAATATCCGAAAGGCAGCTTTTGATGCCCGTTATCAAAAAATATATAGCGATACGGATCCTAAATTAATTGAAGCTATTAGAGCAAATAACAACGTTACACGCGTGGCCACACCAGGTACCAATCAAGATCCCCGAGATGTATGTGACTTTTTTATTGAAGATGGGTCATTTATACGTTGTAGAGATATTACACTAAATTATACCTTACCGGATAGTTTTATAAAGCGATACAAATTACAAAGCATCAGGTTTTATATACAAGCCCAGAACATATTTACCATTACTAATTATTCTGGTATAAATCCCGAAGTTAATACCAGTGGCGGATTGGCCAGAGGTGTGGACAATGGTACGTACCCAATTGGTAAAAGTTTCCGTGCAGGGTTTAATATTAATTTTTAATTATTTCAATTGCTTTTATATGAAAAATAAAAATATTTTAGTTGCTTTTTCTGTAGCAATGTTAAGCTTGTGTTCTTGCAAAAAATTTTTAGAAGAAGATCCAAAAGGGTTGGTTGCATCTACCAATTTCTTTCAAAACGAAAGTGAAATTATTGCAGGTGCCAATGGTGTTATGCAAGCTGCAAGATTAGAGGTTGGCCCAAACATACCTGCTATTTTTTTTGCTGAACTAATTACAGATGATGGTATTTCGGGTGGCACCGTTGTGGGCGAAAGGCTGGAAGTTGATAATCTCAACTTTATTTCAACACATGCAATTATTAGAACACTTTGGACGAATTGCTATCAAGTAATTAACAGGGCCAATAACGTAATAAGTTTTGTTGATAGCTCAAAGGTAAAACCTGCTACCTGTAGAAGAGTAATTGCGGAATCTAGATTTTGGCGTGCCTATAACTACTTTAAATTAGTTCAATTATGGGGCGATGTACCGTTGGTGCTTGAAGCATCCAGCTACGATAATGTTTTGCCCTCAAGAACGCCGTCAACTGCGGTTTACAATCAAATCATCGACGATTTAAAATACGCAGAAATTAATCTTGACCCTGTTTATAGCTACACAGATACCAAGAATGGTGGTAGGCCAACGCAAGTTGCCGCAAAAGCTTTATTAGGCAAGGTTTATTTAACTATGGCTGGTAAGCCGCTAAATGATGTTTCTAAATTGCAATTGGCTGCCGATAAACTAAATGAAGTGATTACCAATAAGGCAACTTACGGGGTAGATTTAATGCCTATCTACGCAGATATTTTTAAAGTATCTGTAAAACCTACAAATAAAGAAAATTTATTTTATTTTAGAGGCACTACTGGTTTACCTCCAGCCTCACAAGGTTATACAAGGTTAAAATTCAGTTTAGTTACCTTCAATTTTGTAATACCAAGTAAAGAAGTAAAAACTTTGTTTGAAGTTGGCGACTTACGCAAGGCTGTTAATATGAATGCTGCACAATCACAAATTGGTAAATACATTGATAATGTAACAGTAGCAACGACCGATAATGCAGATGATTTTCATATTATTCGTTATTCGGATGTGTTGATGATGTATGCAGAGACTTTGATTGAACTGGGTGGCACAACAAATTTAAATGCTGCGTTGGCAATTATAAATAATGTACGCAAAACACATGGTGGTAGCACATTAGCTGATTTAACTTACATTAATCAGAATGATTTAAGAGATAAGTATCGTGTTGAAAGACGCAAAGAATTTATGTACGAGGGTCAACGTTATTATGATTTAAAACGCTGGGGCATTTTCATCACAACCATGAAGGCTCATTTAGCATTTCAAAACAGTTTGCCAGCATCCCCTAATTACGATTATATAGATGATCATTATAACATTTTACCATTACCATATTCTGATATAACCACTAACCCAAATTTAAGACCTCAGAACCCTGGATATTAATTTTCTAAAATTTCATTACCAATATTTTATTGCCTAAGAATATGTTTTTATGATTAAAGAAAATGGTGTTGCAGAAAGAAAATTGCAAATTGACGAATTGAAAACCGACCTTATAGTAATTGGTGGTGGCTTGGCGGGTGTATGCACGGCCATCACCGCTGCAAGGGCTGGTATAAAAGTTGTTCTGGTACAGGATAGGCCAGTATTAGGTGGCAATGCTTCTAGTGAGGTAAGATTATGGGTACTTGGTGCTACCTCTCATATGGGCAACAATAACAGGTGGGCCAGAGAAGGCGGTGTAGTTGATGAGATTTTAATAGAAAATACTTACAAAAACCCCGAAGGAAACCCAATTATTTTTGATAGTATTTTATTAGATAAAACAATATCTGAACCGAATATTACACTGTTGCTAAATACTGCTGTGTATCAGGTTAATAAGTTATCAGAAGATAAAATTCAATCGATTGATGCGTTTTGTAGCCAAAACCAAATTAATTATAATTTACAGGCACCTTACTTCTGCGATGCATCTGGTGATGGAATTGTAGCGTTTTTGGCAGGGGCAGCTTTTAGAATGGGTGCTGAAAGTAAACAAGAATTTGGTGAAAAATTTGCACCATCAAAGGAATATGGTGAATTGCTGGGCCACTCTTTATATTTCTACACAAAAGATACTGGTAAGCCTGTAAAATTTACTGCACCATCTTTTGCTTTAGACGATATTACCAAAATACCACGATACAGAAATTTTAATACAAAAGAATTTGGTTGTAAGCTTTGGTGGATAGAGTATGGGGGAAGGTTAGATACAATACATGATACCGAAACCATTAAATGGGAATTGTGGAAAGTGGTGTATGGTGTATGGAACTACATAAAAAATTCAGGCAAATTTCCCGAGGCTGAAAATATGACACTTGAATGGATGGGCACAATACCAGGCAAAAGAGAAAGCAGGCGTTTTGAAGGTGATTACATTATGACGCAGCAAGATATTGTGGAGCAAAAAACACATTATGATGCGGTTGCTTTTGGTGGATGGAGTATTGATTTGCACCCTGCTGACGGTTTGTACAGTGAAAAATCTGGTTGTAATCAATGGCATAGCAAGGGCATTTACCAAATACCATATCGCAGTTTGTACAGTCGCAATGTCAGCAACTTATTTTTATCGGGTAGAATTATAAGTGTATCGCATGTAGCATTTGGTTCTACACGCGTAATGGCTACCAGTGGTTATGTTGGTCAGGCAGTAGCAGTGGCTGCTAAACTTTGTTTAGAAAAAGGGTTGCAGCCAAAAGATATTGCAGCACCAAACATTATTAAAGAGTTGCAAACGGCTTTGCTTAAAACTGGGCAGTATATACCAAACCACGTTTTAAAAGAGGAAGCAGATATAATACAAATTGCTACTATTGAGGCTTCCAGCGAATTTACTTTAACAGCGTTAGCAGATGGAAATATTATTAAGCCACTTGACTATTCCGTTGCCCAAATGTTACCCATTGGAATGGGAAAAATACCGGAGATGGTATTTCACGCCGAATCTAAAATTCATACACAGTTTGAAGTAGAAATACGCATTAGTAGCAAAGAGGCAAATTACACCCCTGATATTATAGTTGAAAAATTTCTGCTCCCAATAACTCCTGGCAGAAATTGCCTGAAAATATCACCTTCATATATCAAGCAGTCTAACGGCTACGTATTTATCACATTCTTAAAAAATGCTGATGTAGCGTTACACTATTCGCAACAAAGAATCACAGGTATTTTATCAGTTTTTAACCACATAAATTTAGCCGTATCTAACTATGGTAAACAAATTGTAACCGAAGATATTGGTGTTGATGAATTTGAATTTTGGTGTCCTAAACGTAGACCAGAAGGCGAGAACGTAGCTATTTCAATTGCCGAACCATTGGCTATTTTTAAAGCCAGGAATGTAAGTAATGGTATAGACAGACCAACCACAACTGTTAATGCTTGGGTAGCTGCTTTTGAAGATGAAAAGCCTGTGATTAGTTTTACTTGGGATAAACCACAAACCATAAAGTCTATTGATCTTTTTTTTGATGCAGATTACGATCACCCAATGGAATCTGTGCTAATGACACATCCAGAAACTGTAATGCCTTTTTGTGTAAGAAACTATAAGTTGATTGATGATGAAGGTAAAGTTTTTTATGAAAAAAAGGGCAATTATCAAACTATCAATAAAATAGTATTAGAACAACCTATAAATACTGCAAAGCTATTTTTGGAGGTCGAACATCCATCAAAAAACACACTCGCAGCAGTTTTTGCAGTGCGTTGTTATAGCCAGTAATATCACGTGCATATAACTTAATATCAAGCAAACGGGTTTTATAACGTGGCATTTGTAAACCCGATTACAGATATAAAAATGAATCAAAATCAATATAAATAACTCTTTATTAAACGCCATATGAAAAAGATTTTAATCGTTTTTGCACTACTAATTGGTGTATTTAAACTAAACGCACAAACCGCCTATTTTTGGAAAGGTGGTGTAGACAATAATTGGAATACTTTGGGCAACTGGGAAAGCCCGCAGGGTATGCCTGCTACATTAATACCTGGTGTATCTGGCAACAATGCTGTAGATGTAACAATTGCATCAACAGCAACAAGTGGTGATGTAGTTGTAAACATTGCATCTGCTCAATCTTTTATAATCAATAGAATTTTTGTAAGTGCAAATACCAATAAATCAACTTTAAACATTTTAAGCAATGGAACTTTAAATATTAATATTAGCTCTGTTGGTACTTCTACTGCCGCAGTTATTTTATCGGGTGGTAAAATTAGTAATGCAGGCAACTTACTTATTAACTCAGCCGCTGTTTCACTTTCTAATGGTATTGTGCGTTTTACATCTGGTACAAATACCAATGCAGATAGTTGGCTGGAAAACCTGGCAGGAGGTGTTATTAATTTTAATTCATCCAATAACACCAATGTTGTTAATGGATTTTCTTTTGGGCAATCAAATGGTACTGGTATTGCAAAACTTACCAATGCTGGTTCATTTTCAATTTTGCCTAATGTAATAACCAGTAATACATATCTTTTCACAGTTACATCAGGTGATGTGTTAATTTCTGGCATAACTGCAATATTAGGTGCAAGTGGTACTGGTAGTGCCGGTGGTTTAATAAACGTTAACCCAGGTGTTTCTTTAACAACTCCAATTAACGTAACACTATCATCTGATGTAAATTTTACAGTTTTTAACAATAATATAAATCCTTTTGTATTGGGTGGTGTAGCAAGTGCAACAGCCAGCGTTACAAGCACATTTACAAACAATGGTACAATAACAATTACACCACAATCCAATTCTGTAACTACTGCCACCTATGGTATCAATATCAGCCCTGGTACTACATCTGGTGGATCTTTAACTTACAATTTTGTAAACAATGGCACTATAAATTTAAAAGGTGCTTTTCAGAATTCTGGTAGTATGGGTATTATACGTGTATTTGCACCAGCACCAAATGCAATTGTACTAGATAATTCTGGGTTGATAGACATAGAAAATACCAACTCAGGTACAACTGCTTCAGGCGCTATTTATGGCAACAGTGGTAATACTTCTGTGTATACAATTAATAATTTAGTAACTGGTGTTTTTCGTGCAAGATTAACGGGTACTTCTACCAATTTAGATGCTATTGCTATAAGCGGCTCTGCAACGGCTTCGCCAGTTTTTAACAACGATGGTAAAGTAGTTGTAAAAGGTAAAATTGGTGGTAACGCTTTTGGTAAATTCATTAATAATGGTGAGTTAGATGCTTCTGAAAACATCGTATCTAACAATACATTTATTGGCGCTACTGTACCGTTCATTAATAATGGAACATATAAAATTGGTTTAGCCAATACCACTTTAGCAGCAACTAGCGGTGCGCTGGGAGCTTTTTTAACTTCTACTGGTACAGTATCACCTACAAGTGCTACAAATCAGTATGCTACTACAAATTTGGTTGGTACAACAGTAGCACTAAATACGAAAGTAACAATAGAAATTGGTGGTAATAAAAGCACTACATTATGGGATAGAATTGCATTTACTAATACCAATGCGCAAGTAGATTTAACCAACATGGTGTTTAATGTATCGATAGCTAGTGGATATACACCTTTAGCTAACGATTCGGTAATTTTTGTAACTGCATCTGCTGGTACAGCGTCTTTAAATGGTACACCAACAGTTAATCTTCCTGCAGGTTGGGTGTATGTAAAAAATTCATCCAATACACAGTTAATCGCTTATTACCCAGGACTATTGCCTGTTACATTAACGTCTTTTGAAGCAGCTTACACAAATGGTTTTACTGCGCTTACATGGGCCACTATAAATGAAGTGAATAATAAAGGATTTTATGTTGAGAAAAGCATTGATAATAATGCATGGAACCAACTTGGATTTGTTGCTGCTGCTGTTATTGCATCTAACTATTCTTTTGTAGATAATAATCCAAGTAGCGTAAATTATTATCGCTTGAAACAAGTAGATGTAGATGGTAAAGCTACTTATTCAAAAGTAGTAATAGTGAAAGCGGCGACTACCAATAAATTGATTTCAATAGCACCCAATCCTGCTGTTAATTATGTGAATTTGAGTGTTAAAAATTTGACGAATAATAGTAACGCGAAACTGGTAGCAACTGTCTACAATGCCTATGGTCAAAGGGTAATTCAAAAAAATATTTCAACTGTTACTACATCAATAAATGTGTCAAATTTAGCAGTAGGTACTTATTATGTAGAAGTAATTATTGATAATACTCGATACCATCAAATGTTTATAAAACAGTAGAATTTCGTCATGCGAGATTTGTTGTGAATTTAAAATGCCAATATCCTTTCGCTTACCCTCTATTGTGAGATGACACGCAACCGTAAACGGATGACCTTATGGAATGGCTACATTCTAGTTCTGAAATTTACGGTTGTTTTGTCTCTTTAGTAACTTAAAGATCAAATTCGTATATATACTATTCTATTAAATACCTAGCAATAACAATGAGATTTTTTTTCCTGATATTATTGTCCTTTTGCATTGTTAGCATTAATGCTCAACAATTTAATAGTAAGCTAGGTGCTACCGTAGGCGAAACACAAGTGGAATTAAATGATGTATGGAAGTTTAAAACAGATGCGTCTGCTACTGGTGAAAATGAGAAATGGTTTAGTACAACATTAAACGATAAAAATTGGGAAAATATTGATGTGCCAGGTAACTGGGATTTGATAAATGAACATGCCAATTATAAAGGTAAAGCTTGGTATAGAACAAGTTTTGTAGTACCATCAACTAATAATGATGAACGTATTTTTTTAGCTTTTGGTGAAGTTGGTATGAGCTATAAAGTATTTGTAAATGGATACTTGGTAGCACAAATACTTAGCGGTAATTATGAAGAGCAATTTGACATTACAAAGCACATAATAAAAACAGGTAAAAACTACCTTGCAGTTGAAGTTGATAACGCTTTGATTTGGGGTGCTTATTGGCCTTGGGGTGGTATTAGAAGACCAGTAAAACTTTCTATAAAAAAGCCATTATTTATAGAAAGACAGGCCGTTGTAGCTGAGCCAGATTTAGTAAATGGAACTGCTATTATTACAACCAATATAGTGGTAAAAAATACATCGAGGTTATCAAAGAAATTCAATCTTGCGCAGAACATTTACTTCAATGGTACATTAACAACAACGATAGACACTAGCTCAATTGTAATTCCTGCAAACACAACAGCTAACTATACTTTAACTACTAAATTAACTAAACAACAAGTAAGCCTTTGGCATTTCGATTATCCAAATCTTTATACGAGTGCTGTTTCTGTTTCACAAGGCAATAAGATTATCTATCAACAGCAAAATCGTTTTGGAATAAGAAAGATTGAGATAGATGGATTTCAATTTAAGTTAAATGGTGAGTCTGTAAGATTGGCTGGTTACAATTGGGTAGCTGATGATAGAACTACTGGCAGTACATTGCCAGAATTTAGGTATAAAGAAGATATAGATTTAATGAAGGCTGCAGGTGCAAACATGGCTCGCTTATCGCACAGGCCCTTACCAGAAGATGTGATGAATTATCTAGATGAAAAAGGCATTTTAGTGATGGCTGAACTTAATAACTGGCCAGAATTTATGAATGGTAGTAGTAAAGAGCCAGAACTTTTTGCTACTAAATTAATTCAACAAAATTTCAACCATCCTTGCATTTTTGGTTGGAGCGTTGGCAATGAAAATGGTAGCTTAAAAGACTATCCTCAAGTGAATGATTACACCGCTTCAATCATTAAGTATATTAAACAAAATCTTGACAGTTCAAGGCTTGTAACATACGTTTCAAATACTGCCGATTTTCAAGATAATGATGCTGCACAATTTTGTGATGTAATCATGATTAATAAATATGGTAGCTACGAAAAGGGTGTAGATGAACTGAAAAAGCGTTACCCTAACAAAGCTGTATTTATGTCAGAATACGGTAGTCATACTGATAACCTTATTTATGATACCCCAGATAAAACAACGTTCAAATCGTTAATGGTTGATAATCTTACAGCCAAAGAAAATTTGTTTGGTTATTCTATATGGACTTTTAACGACTACAGAAGTAACTATCAAGCGCCTAATCCTTTAACAACTACACCTGTGCATCAAAACCGTCAATGGGGTATTGTAGATGTGTATAGAAACAAGAAAAGGGCTTATGCGCAAATGCAACAATTTTATGCACCAGTAAGACAATTGATAGTTAATGCAAAACCAAGTAGTGGTGATAAAATACAAGCGAAGATTGTATTGCATCCACGGTATAAAAAAGATATTCCTGCTTATGTTTTAAAGGGTTACAATATAGTATGGCAATTAAGAAACAGCGATAATAAAGTATTTGATGCCGGGGGTATTTCGTTGCCAAATATTCAACCAGGTGCAGATAGTTTGGTATTTAATATTGATTGTGCAAATGACAATGCGGGCTTTTTTAAAGTATCACTAATGTCGCCCACGGGCTATTCAGTATTAGATACCGTTTGTTACTTACAAGTACCGCCAGCACCAACGGTAGAATCTTTCATAACAGCATCTAAAGAAGCAAGGATAGTTTTTGCAAAAAGTGATTTTACAAAAGAATTTGTAGTTAAATACAAAGGAGAAGATGATGCCATAAAATCTCTAAAGCCAACTATCGATCATTATGCAGACCTTACAAGTTTATCCCTTGGAAAAAAGTATGAGATTTGGGTAACCGGGATTAATGCTATTGGAGAAAGTAAGCCATCAGCTATTTACCATTTTACACCAACAGCGGGCTACAAAAATTTACCACCTATTATTTGGCAATCTGAACCAGCAAATAAAAGTTTTTTTGTTGGCTACAGTTATCACTACACAGATGTACAATACGATATAAGATATGGTACATCGCTTGCAAATAGAGCGCATTGGAATGTGATTGCTTCTAATAATTTCGGTATGATGCAAGTACCTAATTTAACGAACAATCAAACGTATTATTATCAAATAGGCCGAAGACCTGCATTTACAAACACTATTAGTGAATGGAGTGAAATAAAGACAATTGTACCCAATAAATCCCATCAATATGGTAAGGCTATTGTTCATGGTTTTAAGCAGCTAAACAAGCAAGTAATTGTGTTTTTAAGCCCATCAAAAAATGCCACAAGCTATCAGATAATATGCAATACCGATAAAGGGAAAGAAGTGTTTATAATTAATCAATCTGTTGTAGAAATAGTTAGTCTTACTCTTAACACAAGTAATACGGTTACCAGTATTGATATAAACCCGATATAATTTTTTAAAACAAAGCCATATGAAATTGAACACAACAATTATCCTTGTTTTATTTTTATTAGCTACGATTTCCTGTAAGAAATCTTACGATTCAGGCACTTCAGAAGTACTAGAAAGAAGCACTTTTAGCTTAGCAGCAAGTGGTGCAAATAGTTCTAACGATACATTTATATCTTTTAAACCCTCTGCCTCCTATCAAATGCTTTTTACCGATAGATTTGATGCTAATAATATAGATCAAAACAACAACTGGTGGAATTATAGAACTGAAAGTATATACTATTGGTATACTGGTTTTACCGGTTACTCACGAAGTGCCAATGTAACTGTTGGTGCAAGTAAGCTTAATATTTCTTTTGATAAAACTAACAATCAATATTTTGGGGGTGGAATTATATCTGACAAAGAATTTGGTTATGGTTACTATGAGGCGAGGGTAAAAGTGTACACCCATCAGTATGGATTTCACCAAAGTTTCTGGTCTAAAAGCCCACAAGTAGAAGTAGATGGTTTTGAACTTGACTCCAAGCATAACGAATTTAGAAATTGTAAGCATAGGTGGTTACCATCACATATTAAATACAATCTTACAAGTACGCAACATGCTAATGCAGCCTATATAGGTAACAACATGGCTGGTTCAAGCTGGCAAGCAAGCGATGGTGTTTGGAAAACATTAGGCTATGAGTGGCTACCCGATAGAGTTAACTTTTTTGTTGATGGTCAGCTAAACAATACCTTTTTTAATACGGATAGTTATGGCAATAATTTAGATGTATATGCACCTAGTAATTTATATATCACAGGCTTGCCTCTGCAGTTGCAGCAAAGTGATGTTTTGCCAACAATACCAGAAACTTATGCATCCATGCAGGTAGAAAATGTGGCGTATTCTGCAAAAAGACTACCTAGTGTAAACTTACTAGGCAATAATAGTTTTGAATTGCTTTATAACCAAAATGCTAACGCAGCCACAGCGCCCAATGCACCTTCTTGGTCAGATTATGCTATCACATACAATGGTTCCACACTTTATGGTGGTGTTATTACAAATACTAATATCGTCAATAACGATGTAAAAGTTGGTTCTTACGCATTAAATCTTGTTAATTCGGCAGTTGCAAGGCAGTATTTGTATTACTTACCAAATGGTAAGTACACATTATCAGCCTGGATAAAATGCTCAAACCCAAACTTCTCACTAGGTGATAAGGTTCAGATGATTGTTCTAGGTGGTGACTATCAATTATTAAATGCAAAACTGAATAATACAGTAGATGGTGCAGTAAGCAAAAGAACAGTGCAATATCAACAATCATCTTGGATTAATATAAATATTGAAGACATAGAAGTGGTAGATAACACTGCAAGAATAGCCTTCTATGTTAAATTTAATAGCGGTAGAACAGGTTGGTTACAAGTTGACGATGTAAAGTTTTATGCACAATAGTTTATAGAAAGCTGGTAATTTGAATAATTAATTATGACTAAATCCTTCATTAAATTTCTGATAGTTAAAGTAGTATTTGTTGTTAGCTGTTTTTTTTAAAAGCTCAAGCACAACAAAACCCTTTGTTATAAACACTTTTGAAAAAAATTGAATGGCAGTTTAAGCAAATATTCTTTTCACCCATTTTGATAAAAATGTGTACTCGCCAAGTGAAACAGTATGGTTTACAACTTATGTTTTAAAGCCGCTTTCAGCTATTCAAAACTATCACAGCTTTCGCCTGCAATCAGTGGTCAAAAGTATTATATCACAATTGGTGGTAGCATGAAGATGTAAGTATAAACTTGTGTTGTTGGTGCTAAAGCTGCTGGAAAAAATGTAGTGTGGAATGGGGGGTGTTACTACAGATGAAAAAGGTAATGCAGAAGTAACCTTTTAATACAAGTGATTTAACTGTTCGTTTTAAATGCTTTGTAAATGGTATTACTGCTACAAATAAATTTAATGGAAGCAATTTTTAATATAGTTAAAACATCAAAAGGATACTTTTAAAATTATACTAATGAAGAAAACAACTCTTTTATTGCTGATTTTTTTAAATAGTTGTGCGCAGCTTGTTGCACAAGATTTAGATGTGGCCAAATGGATGCAGCCTGTACCAGCAAACGCAAAGTTTGGCCTTGATAGTTTTATGGTTTGGTGTGGTAGTGCTGTAAAAGGTAATGATGGTAAATATTATTTGTTTTATAGCCGTTGGCCAAGAACTGCCACCCACCAGGCATGGGTTACACATAGTGAGGTAGCCGTAGCAGTAGCACACAAACCAACAGGGCCCTTTAAACACGTAAAAGTTGTTTTGCCAAAAAGGGATAAGAAATATTGGGATGCCGATGTAACACACAATCCCACGGTATACAAATTTGGTAAAAAATACTACTTGTACTACATGGGCAACTATGGCAATGGTGAGTGGTGGAATCATAGAAACCACCAACGTATTGGGGTGGCAGTAGCAAATAATCCTTTAGGCCCCTGGAAGCGTTTTGATAAACCTGTTATAGATACTTCTTATAAAAGTTTTGATCATTTAATGGCAGCAAATCCTGCTGTTGTAAAAAAAACAGACGGTAAATATTTAATGATTTATAAAGGCGTAAGCGATGGTAAAATACCTTTTGGCGGTGTAGTATTGCATGGTGCTGCTATTGCTGATAAGCCAGAAGGCCCATTTGTAAAACAGCCCAACAGGATATTTGTAAAAGATACAGTAAAATTCGCTGCTGAAGACCCTTTTATTTGGTACCAAAAAGAAAAATATTGGGCAATTGTAAAAGATTTTAAGGGCTCATTTACAAATGCCGGCCTAAGCTTGGCATTATTCGAATCGCCTGACGGATTAGACTGGAAACCTGCCAAATATCCATTAGTTACTACTTCTAAAATATCCTGGAAAACTGGAACAAAACCAGTTTCTAAATTGGAAAGACCGCAATTGCTAATTGAAAACGGCGTACCAACAGTTTTATTTTGTGCCGTGTATGATGGCGAAGACAATTATAATGTAGCCCTACCATTAAAAGTACCAAAAGTAAAATAATGCAAATAAGCTTAAGGAAGAATTATTAATAAAACATCAGTCCAAAAATTCAAACGATTGAAATTTATGACAGTTTTGTCGCAAATAAATTAGTGCTGAAATGAAATTCCTGATAATATTTTAGAATAAGGTTTACAAAAAAAGCACTGGTACATATCTACTGTATCCAGCCATTTTTAAAGCACATGCTCATTAAATTATACTTGAAAAATAATATTGTGTAAATAAAAATTCTGTAAAATATAATCAAAAAAAACAACAAATATGAAAAACAAAATTGTAAAAATTATGAGTATTGCAGCTATTGGTTGTGTAGGTTTTCAGGCATCTGGCCAAAACTTGTTAACCATAAATTCAGGTTTTGAATCGGGTAAAACGGGATGGTATTTTGATAGTAAAGATGGTATAACTGAAATAGTAACAGATAACGTACACAGTGGAAAAAATGCGCTTAAAATATCTACTATAGAAGGTAAGGGAATTAAATTCTTTTTTACAAAGCCAGAAGAACAACCGCTTTCCATTAAGGCCGAAAAAAAGTATCAATTAAAGGTTTGGTTAAAAGTAACAGTTCCTGCAAAACACATTGAATTAAGGGTATATGGCCTTCGAGGGTTTAAACAAGATGAAGATATTTTGATAAGTACCAATGGCGCGAAATTAAAAACAAATGAGTGGCAGTTGATAACCGTCAATTTTATTGGTAAAGAGTACGATAAAGCTAAGTTTTCAATAGGTATTAATAAAGGTGAGGTAATTGTAGATGATTTTGAACTGGTTGAAATCCAATAATCATTTTTTCAAACTCACATTTTGTTAAACAAAGTATTTTACCATAATTTAAAATATGCCATGTTGATATATAAAAAAATTGGATGTATAGCTTTGTTTGCTTGCGTTTTAAATGTTCAGGCGCAAGTAAAAAAGGTACAACCGTTGTTAAAAGACAGTGCAAATTGGCAAATGGTTTGGAATGATGAATTTGCTTATGCTGATAACAAATTGGATACAAAATGGATGTCTCAAAATGGGCCAAGCGGGCATATTTTAAGTAGCCGTTGGCGTAAAAATGCCGTGGTAAACAATGGCTCATTAAAGCTGGTAAATAAAAAAGAACAAAGAGGTGGCCAGGAATGGACATCAGGTAATATTTGGACCAAAGAACAATTTCAATACGGTTACTTTGAATGTAAATACAAATACGCTGCTGCACCGGCTACCAATAATTCTTTTTGGTTAATGACAGAAGGTATAATACCAACTGAAGGTAAAAAATTTGAAATTGATATCAATGAGGGGCATTATCCTAATGAGGTAAATACCAACGTTCACAATTGGTCAGATTTTTTTATGCAGGGCGATAAAAAAAGTCATTACTCCTATAGCAAAGGTTTTCATTTTGGTACAAAACCAGATTTTAGTATACAACTTGAAATACCAGTTACTACCAAAAAAATTCGAATGGTTTCCAACAATCCAGCACATTTTAATGTGGGTGAATTTAGGGTGTATAATGTTAACAAAGCAGGGTATCCGGATGCGTTATCTGTAACAGCCGATAAGGATGTAACTGGCTTGATTAATTATGTAAGAGATGTGGCTACAAGAATAAATGTAAGTGGCGTACTAAGGCCAGAAGGTGGTTTTAAAAAAGAAAACTTGGCCGATGGCAAAATTGAATCACGTTGGACGACACAGAAAGAAGGTGAAAAATGGTTAGAGATTGAGTTTAATGAAAACAAAACAATTGGTTGTATACAGTTTTTAAATGGTTGGTTAAATGGTAGTAATTGGCAAGGGCTGGTGAGTGACTATAAAATTCAATATTGGAATGGAAACACTTGGATAGATATCGGCACATTTGATTTGAAAAATGGGGCCTATAATTTTGCAAAAGATTACCATACCTATGGTTTAGATTGGTCTAAAGAAGAATTGGTTTTTTATTTTGATGGTAAAGAAATACGCAGGATGAAAAATGAATTCTGTTATAGCCCTTCGCCTATTTGGCTAAGTTTGGCCATCATTACATGGTCAGGTAAAGTAACAGATGTTTTAGATGGCACAGCTATGGAAGTAGATTATGTAAGGGTGTTTAAACGTAAGTAAGATTGAGATTATTGTGTAATGTAGCAATCATCATTAAGTGCCAATCATTGTTTTGCCAAGCATAAAAATGTTGCATGATGCTACTTGATTATGCAAAAATGTAAAAAAAATGAAATTTAAAAACATGCGTTGGTGGGTTGTAGGCTTACTTTTTTTTGCAGCCGTTTTAAATTATATTGATAGGCAAACCTTGTCGGCATTAGCTCCTACAATTCAGCAAGATTTAAGCATGAATGAGCAAGATTATGCCAATGTGGTTAATATTTTTTTGGTTGCTTATACTATTGCTTATTTATTATCTGGCCGCATTGTAGATAAAATAGGTACCAGAAAAGGTATGTTTATTTTTGTTGCCTGGTGGTCTATTGCAAATGCCTTAACTGCTGCTGCAAGAGGCATCACTTCATTAAGTTTTTACAGGTTTGCTTTGGGTTTGGGCGAAGCAGGTATTTGGCCAGCAGCTTCTAAGGCGGTTTCTGAATGGTTTCCTAAAAAAGAGAGGGCATTTGCTATTGGTGTATATACAATGGGTGCAACCATAGGGGCAACGGTAGCTCCTTACATTGTTATTCCGCTTGCCACTTATAATTATGCAGCAACAATGCCTGTAATAGCCGGTTGGCTAGGGCAGGGTACAGGTTGGCGATTAGCTTTTATACTTACTGGTTTAGCCGGATTGTTATGGTTAATTCCTTGGTTAATGGTTTACAGGCAACCTCAAAAATCTACATTAATTTCTAAAGCAGAGCTTCAACTTATTAATGATGATGTTGCAACAGATGACCCTGCCGATTCTGCAAAAGAAAACACATGGTCGTGGAAGCAAGTATTTTTATTTAGGGGTACTTGGTTACTGCTTATTGGTAGGCTTGTAACTGACCCTGTGTGGTATTTTTACCAATTTTGGTTTCCAAAATATTTAAGCACCGATCGTCATTTGTCGCAAGAACAATTAAAAATTACTTGGGTTATTTACGCAGCTGCAGGCGTAGGTAGTTTAGCGGGCGGCTTGTTGTCGGGTAGTCTTATAAAAAAAGGAATAGCACCAGTAAAAAGTAGGTTATGGGTAATGTTAGGCTGTGCATGCATTATGCCGCTTTCCCCATTTATTAGTCAAGTAACAGGGTTAAGTTCATCTTTAACAATTGCTATTTGTGCGGTAATAGCATCATTAGCTTGGTTAATTAATATAAGCTCGTTGGTGTTAGATGTTGTGCCAAAACATTCGCTTGGAACTGTTTTTAGCGTAGTGGCTGCAGGTAGTACCATTGGCGGTATTATGATGAATACTATTGTTGCTTCCATGATTTCTGGTCCTTCAACAAAAGCAGCAGGATTTTTAGATAAAGGGTTGCACATAATACTCAATCCAATATTAACAGCAGTGCAAGGTCATGGTTATGCATGGTGGTTTATGGTTATGGCTTTTTTGCACCCAATAGGATGGATGATCTTAAAATTTGGTGGGATACAAAAACTGTCGAAAAAAACGTAGCGGTAGCTTCTACTAAAGCCAATAATATCAGTTTTACCAACAGCACTTTTTATAAATGTGAAAAAATGATAGGAAGCACCCCAACTTCATCAACTTCAATACTTTTAGAAAGCTGCACTTTTAATGATGCACCTTCTGGTAACAATAGCTTTTGTATTGATTATAATACAAGCACTGTTACTGGTAGTATTACTGTAAGCAACTGCATATTTGGTACTGGCAGGTTAAGTGGTACCACATAGGTAGTAAAAGATTACAAGGCATCTTCTACCACAATAGTAAACGGCTCAAATAATTTCCGCACTGCAGATCATGTTAATGATACCAACAGTACAGATTTTCCATCTATTACAACCTCTAACTGCAAAGCGGCAGAATTATGGGTTGACCCTGCTGCTGGAAACTTTAAAATAGCTGACCTTACATTTAGCGGGCGTAGTACAGCATTCAATATGCATCCAAAATACTAGTAATTGATCATTCACTATTCACTATTCAACATTCACTTCCTTGTTACTATCATCATCCAAACATAGCCCGCTGCCATTGCTATAAAAGACGCTGTTAATACAGATATTTTAGAGATGGTGATTTGCTCCTGTTCATCAAATGCCAGAGTTGCAATAAAGATGCTCATGGTAAAACCAATGCCTGCCAAAATACTAGCCCCTGCAAGGTTTGGCCAGTTGGTACCCGTAGGCAGTTCTGCCCATTTATTAAGGGTAAAAAGATAACAGGCTGCGCAAATGCCCAAAGGTTTACCAATAACCAAACCTGCAATAATGCCAAGGCTTAAAGTAGAATTGAGTGCTTGTAAACTATTTGCAGGTAGGGCAATAGCTGTATTGGCAAGGATGAATAAAGGCATGATGATGAAGTACACAGGTATGTGTAGTTTGGCCTCAAATTTTTCCAACAAATTAACAGGAATAAGAAAAGCAAATACAACCCCTGCAACTGTTGCATGTATACCTGAGTTAAACATACAGTACCATAATAAAACGCCAATAATAATATTCAACCAGTCAAATTTTTTCTTCCATTTATTAATGATTAATAAGGCTATTATACAACCAGCACAACCCAGTAAATAACCCACCGCTACCTGCGACCCATAAAACAAAGCAATCACAGCAATAGCGCCTAAATCATCAATAATGGCAAGGGCTGTAAGAAACACTTTTAACGCCACTGGCACACGGTTGCCCAACAAAGAAGCAACACCAAGTGTAAATGCAATATCAGTGGCAGTTGGTATGGCCCAGCCATGTTGAAAATGCGTGCCTTTATTAAACAGTAAAAAGATAATTGCGGGGAAAAGCATGCCACCCAATGCTGCTGCCACAGGCAGGGCAGCTTGTTTTATGGAAGAGAGTTCTCCGTTCACCATTTCTCTTTTTATTTCCATGCCTGCCAACAAAAAGAACAAGGCCATCAGAAAGTCGTTGATGATAAGCAGTGGCGAATTTGGTAATGATAAAAAGCCGATGTGAATGTGATGTTCTGTAGTGCCATCAAAACCTTTTGTAAACAAGTTGAGATAATTGCTGGCTGTTACATTCCAGTTGGCAAGCAGCAACGAAACAACTGTACAACTAAGCAGCGTAATGCCAATGGCTTTACTGTCGTGAATAAAATGCCGAAGCGGGTCAATGATGTTTTCCTGTATAAAAGTTTTCACTGAAGGAAGATAAGCAGTTTGGTTAGTTTATATGGGATGGCTGTTCATAAGATTAAAAATAAGGTTCGTGCATTTTGTCTTGATGCTCACGCAAAACGCATGAGTGTTCATGGAAGACGCACGAGTGTTCGTGGAAATCCAACGAGTGCTCACGCAAAACGCATAAGTGTTCATGGAAGACGCACGAGTGTTCGTGGAAATCCAACGAGTGCTCATGCAAAACGCATGAGTGTTCATGCAAAACGTACGAGTGTTCGTGGAAAACGTAGGAGTGTTCGTGGAATTTCCACGAACTGACTTTTAAAATACAAGAAGCTGATAATCAATGATTTTTTAATTCGCCAGTATATCAAACTTGGTTTTTGGCCTTAAAGCTTCCAGCCATTTAAACTTGCGCAGGCGCAGTTCTTCGTGGTTTACCTGGCGCATGGGGTAGGCGGTAGTGCAATCCAGGTTATTGTTGAGTATTATTTAGAGGACGGCAGTTTGGGCAATGTTGCATTCGCAAGCATTTTATTTGCTAGGGCTAATTTTTCAGGGAAAAGAACTTTACCACGAAAGCGTTCCAGTGTTTTATCAATTTTTACAATCGGAACTTTTGCCTTATTCAGTTCATCTATCTTCATAAATCAATATTTTTATTTTTTCTTGTTACTAAGAATCCTAAATAATCTTCACCTATAATAAACTCCTCAAACGATTCGTCCATCTTCATGCCATAAAGCAGGATGTTTATCATCACCCATTTATCTATCGCTCCCTAATTCGCCAATATATCAAACTTGGTTTTTGGCCTTAAAGCTTCCAGCCATTTAAACTTGCGCAGGCGCAGTTCTTCGTGGTTTACCTGGCGCATAGGGTAGGCGGTGCCTTCTAGATTATTGCGCAGTACAATTTTTTGAGGTTTGCTCCCATCGGCCTGCTGCTTAAAATACATATCAATCACATCGCAGGTGGCTTTGTTTACTGCAAGAAATTTATTGTCTGCTTCATCTACACCATAGTACACGGTTTCTGCATTTCCCTTGGCACGTAAATGGTCAATCTGTCCACCAACAAAAAAGCCGTTAATGGTATTGCCCTTTACCTGGTTAAAATATTTATTGGTAAGCTTTTGTATGCTCATTGCATTTTCAAATACATACAGGCGTTCAGGCTTTTTATTTTGAATGTACATGTACATGGTATCGCCTGTAATCTGGTTTTCCTTAGCCCAGGCAATAGGTTCTTTATACATACGGAATACAGAATCCTGCGCTGAATAAAACATACTGTCGCAAACAGCTTGCAAAGAATCCGAGAAGATTTTTACATGGTAATAGGCTTCAAAATAACGGTCGCCGCTGCTGTCTTTATCCTTGCTAAAATCCCAAACTTTTACCTTGCCATCTGCGGTATCTCTCACCAACGGAATCTCTTTGGTTTTCATTAATGAACTCAATCTTGCAGAGAATAAAGTGTCGGCTGAAACGTACAGTGTATCTGCCTTTTGCTTTATCAGCAGTATGGGTTTCTGCGTAGCAAGAAAAGAGTTTGATTTCTTATTGGTCTTTACGTTATTGGCTATCAAATCATAGCCCAAAGTATCCTTGCTCCTGTACACCACGCTGCCGTCAAATTCGCTTAAACCTGTTACATCATCAATGGCTGCACGATCTGCTACAATGGTAGATACACTGTCTTCTAAAAAAGGGCGTTGCCCAAGTATAGCTTTCTTGTTTTTGGTGTCGTAATAGCCATCTCTCGTGGTAACAGTACGCTTGCCGTTTTTAATTTTTGTGGGTACAAGAAAGGTGGCAATACCTGTAGTGTTATTGTAAAGCAGCGTATCTGTGGTAAGACCAAATTCAGGGTCAACCAAAACTACTTTCTTCTTAAAATAAATATCTTTTGTTTCACCGTAATAATAACCTTCCGTACTGGTGACAACTGTTTTGCCATTTACTACTTTGCCGCCTTTGTAATAAGTGCCTATTTTAAGCTGGGTATCGTACACCAGTTCGTTGGTCGTTAATGTGCCTTTGCCATCAGTAAGTTTTACATTTTTATTCAGGTAGGCCTTCTTTTCTTTACCAACATATTTAAGGTAATCTGAGTAGGTATGAATGCTGTCGTTATCGTTAATATGCACATGGCCAAAGGCTTCCAGTGTATTATCTTTTTGATTTAACGCAATACTATCAGCATAAAACAAAGTATTCTCTTGCTGCACTTTGGCATTGCCACCAAGCGATGCCAGTTGGGTTGCAGAATCCAGTTGCTGAAAATTATACCTGTCAGCCGCCAGAATAATAATGGTCTTTCCCTGTCTTAAAGTATCTTTTACAGGTGCTTGAGAGAATAAAGAAACAGATGCCGTTATACAAAGCACCAGCAGTAAAATTCGTTGCAAAAAAATCATTTTTGAAGTATTAGCGTATCATTAAGAGGTGCCATTAATGGCTTGCTCTTATCCTTTCCTCCAAACACAGAAATATTTACATAACGCTTGGGATGCGTTTTCAGGTCATCCACTAAAATATTGGCGCTACGCACCGTATTCAATAATTGATAATACAATTGTTTATCGTTCATCAGCATACCAAGGGTGCCGTCTTTACTGCCAATTTTATCAATCTGAGAATTCAGGTTATCCACTGCTTTTTTAAGCGATGCAATGCTTCCGTCAATATCAGCCTTAGATAAATTTTCTGTTGTTTTTTCAATGTTAGTCATCATCCTTGTAACCTTATCGTTATTGGCTGCTAAATTTTTGGTAAAGCTGCTAAGGTTATTCATGCTTTGATTAATAGCACTTGATTGCTGGTTAAGCATTGCCTGTATAGAAGCCGCTGAAACTGCAAGGCTGGCGGTGGTTTTATTTATGTTGGCCATAGTACCCTGCAGGTTGCTTTTGGTATTGGCATCAAAAATAGAATTTACATTGTTCAATACACTGTCAAGGCTGTGCAGTGTAATTTTTAGCTGGTCTGCAATTGGGCCTGCTTTATCTGCAAGGCCACTCAACAGGCCTGGTACATCGGCAGTTGCTATTGTATCGCCCGAGTTTAAATAAGTTTTACTATCACCAAGTACAATATTAATAGATGGGGAGCCAAGTGGGCTGCCCTCAACATTTGCTACAGAGTTAGCAGGTATATTGTATTTAGCATTAAGTTTTATGGTAACAATAAACTCATTCAGGTTAGCGTCAGTGGCTTCTATCTCCATAATACTGCCAACGGAAAAACCTTTTGCGTTTACTATATAAGATTCCTTCAGGCCTTTGGTATCTTTAAATTTTGCGTGCAGGTAATTACCTGTTTTTACAATGCTTTTTCCCTTTAAGAAATTAAAGCCAAGTATCAATAAAGTAATGGCGATTGCAGTTAATGCGCCCACCTTCGTTTCGTTCGATATCTTCATATTTGCAAATCTAAGGGAAGAAAGGTAAGTATGTAAGTGCGAATAGTTAGTGGTGAAAACTGGGGACGAATGGTGAATAGTTTTTATTTCAATTGCACTGCAAAGGGGTGATTTTTGGGAACGGGCTTGCGAACTCTACTCAACGCCTGTTGTGTCACTCACTGCAACGTTCAGGACTTTAAGCAGCATATAGCATATAGCATAAAGCACTAAACTTTTTAACTTATAAACTTTGCAAACTACCCTCCCGTTCTTCCATCCCTTACTTTAACAGCTTTTTTACCTGAATTCTTCTTTTCAAATTCCAGCATCTGCGGCGTTTTTTGGGCGGCTTTTTTTATGGCAATGGTATCTGCCATTGCCACAGCTTCACCTTCAACTTTAGGCCTTTGAAGCTTATCCATTACATAACTTTCTGTTCTTAAAATAGATAAAGAACCAGGCCTGTAGTAAGTCCATATGCCATTTTTATAAGCGCTGCCTTCACGCTTAATTACTTTTCTTTCAACTTTATTGGGATCATATACATCTGGTACATCTATGGTATCAAAAGGTTGATCAGGATTAATGGCGCGCCAGTTTTCAACATGCTCTAAACCCGCAATGGTGTAATACTGGCTTATACCATCTTTATTGCCCCAACGGTAATTTTCCAGTGCTATAAAATCTCCCATCAGCGTGTATCTGCGCCAGGGGCCTTCTTTCTTGTCGTTATTAAAAATGCCTTCTTCCTCATAACCAGGCTCGCCGCGTACCGTTTCCAGCCGTATCGTCCATTTGCCCTGTTTTAAACCTTTTCTGTCAGTACAATTAAGTGTATCACCATTACTTGCAAGGCGGTAACTTTTGCATTGCGCAAAAACATTTAAGCTCAATAACAATAAGGGCAATATCAACCAGCGCATAAACTAAAATTTATTATTCAAAATTACTTGCACAGTTGTTTACAAAAGCATAAGAATTTACAAACCTTTTAAAAACAAAAATCCTGCTTCGGCTAACGAAGCAGGATTTTTTATAGTTAGGCTGTCATGCTGTAAAAGATTATCGTGTTGCAAGCCATTGTACAGCTTTTGTCAATAAACACTTTCAGCATGACAAGAACTTAAATCAATTTTTCACGCTGCTAAGTAAGAACTTCTTTTGTTACCAAATGCAATCAGAATATTTATTTATTGTTAATTAACAAAGGCTATTTAAAGCACAATCTGTTTCTCCACCACCATCCTTCGCAGGTTAATAAGCCCGTAACGCATACGCCCCAAAGCTGTATTAATACTGCTGTCTGTAATATCTGCAATCTCTTTAAAACTCATACCTGCAAAATGCCTCAGCACAATTACCTCACGCTGTTCATCAGGCAAAAGGTCAAGCATTCTTCTTACTTTATCATGTGTTTGGCTTTGCGATATTCTGCTGTCTGCGGCATCGCCAACGGCGCCAATTGCTTCAAAAATATCACGCTCATCACTTCCTATAAAATGGGTACGTTTTATTTTTCTAAAATAATCAACACATAAATTATGAGAGATACGCAAGGCCCATGGAAGGAATTTTCCCTCCTCGTTATAACGGTTGCTGCGTAAAGTGTCAATTATTTTAATAAACACTTCCTGGAACATATCTTCAGCCAGGTACTTATCCTTTACAAGAAAAAGGATAGAGGTGAAAATTTTGTCTTTATATCGATACACAAGTGTCTCCAAAGCGTCGTTGTCTCCACTTTGAAATATATTAATTAATTGTGTATCCGTTGCGTGCGCAAACGTTTTCATAGCGTCGGTTTTTGGAAATGATTGATTGAAAACGAAAGGATAGTTGGATAGGGAATACGCATGGCCGGATTAGGGTTTAACTGTATTCTAACGTAATATTAAGGGGCTTATTTTAACATGTTATCTTTTTATTGTGATTGTTTACAAGTATTTATCAATGGTTTGCATTATCCACAGAAATCAATGGTGGCGCTGCCCGCAGATAATTTGTGTAAAGCCCTGCATCAGCCGTTCTTAAGGCTGATAATTTTTCTGAACATAAGTTATAGGTGATGTGTTTATATTGCTTTAGTTATGGCAAGTAAAGTAAAACAGCAGGTTGCAAAACCGCCTTCAGTGGTTAATAATTCCCCCAATAATAATATTCTTGTAAAAGGTGCAAGAACGCATAATCTTAAGAACGTTACGGTTGAGTTTCCCCGCAACCAATTTATAGTGGTTACAGGAGTTAGTGGTAGTGGTAAATCATCGCTTACTATTGATACACTTTTTGCAGAAGGCCAGCGCCGTTACGCAGAAAGTTTAAGTGCTTATGCAAGGCAGTTTATGGCACGCATGGTAAAGCCTGATGTGGACTTTATAAAAGGCCTTTGTCCTGCCATTGCCATTGAACAAAAAGTAATTACCCGAACGCCAAGAAGTACCGTTGGCAGCATGACGGAGATATACGATTACCTGCGTTTGCTGTATGCACGTGCAGGCCATACCATCTCGCCGGTAAGTGGCAAAGAAGTAAAGAAAGATGATGTAAATGATGTGGTAAATGATATAAAGCAATTGCCACATGGTAGCAAGGTTGTGATTATTGTTCCCTTTAAACAACATGCCAAACGTGAAATACGAGAAGAGCTGAATATATTGATGGCAAAGGGTTTCAGTAGGATGTACCTTCTGTCAACCGTCAACCGACAACCATCAAATGAACTGCTGAGGATTGAAGAGCTCCTTGAAATGGAGGATGAAGCATTAGCAAAAAAGCTTGATGCTAAAGGTTCCAAAATCCCCCTTTCGGGGGGCGGCGGGGCCTTTATTCTTGTCGATCGCGTCGTTATCAAAGCGTTTGATGAAGATGATTTGCACCGTTTAAGCGATTCTATTGGCACTGCGTTTTATGAAGGTGAGGGTGAAATGTATGTAGAAGTAGATGGTGCAAAACCATTGCATTACAGCAATAAATTTGAGCTGGATGGTATACAGTTTGAAGAGCCTGTGCCTAATCTTTTTTCGTTCAATAATCCTTATGGTGCCTGCCCTACCTGCGAAGGCTTTTCACAGGTATTGGGTATTGATGAAGACCTGGTGATTCCTGATAAAAGGTTAAGTGTTTATGAAGGTGCCGTGGCCCCGTGGAAAGGGGAGAAGCTGGGTGAGTGGAAGACACAATTTATACGTGCGGCATCGTCTATAAACTTTCCTGTTCATACTCCCATTATTGACCTCACCAAAGAGCAATATAAACTGCTTTGGAAAGGTGCGGGTTATGCTGCTGGCATTGATGCTTTTTTTAAGGAAGTAGAAGCCAATTTGTACAAAGTGCAATACCGTGTTTTATTAAGCCGTTACAGAGGGCGTACCAAATGCCCTGACTGTGAAGGTTACCGTTTGCGTAAAGAAGCTTTGTATGTAAAAGTGCATAAAAAACAAATAGGCGAACTGTGTGAAATGCAGGTAAAAGATTTAAAGGTTTGGTTTGATAAAATACAGTTAAGTGAACATGACCAGCAGGTTGCAAAACGTATATTAATAGAAGTGCATCAACGCCTGCAAACCTTAATAGATGTGGGTTTGGGCTATCTTACCCTTAACCGTTTGGCCAACAGTTTAAGTGGCGGTGAAAGCCAGCGTATTCAGCTTACAAGAAGTCTCGGCAGTAACCTTACCAACTCGCTGTACATATTGGATGAGCCGTCTATTGGCTTGCATTCAAGAGATACTGAAAAACTAATTGGAGTGCTTAAATCACTCAAGGCATTGGGTAATACTGTTGTAGTTGTAGAGCACGATGAAATGATGATGCGTGAAGCAGATTATGTGATTGATATGGGGCCGCTGGCATCACACCTTGGCGGTGAAGTAGTAGCTGTTGGGAATTATGATGAACTGGTGGCCAACCCCAAAAGTTTAACGGGCAAATACCTGAAAGGTGAACTTAAAATTGAACCGCCAAAAGCGGTTAGAAAATGGAACAGAAGTATAACTGTTGAAGATGCCAGGCAGAATAATTTAAAAGGTATTAATGTGCAGTTTCCGCTTGATTTATTATGTGTGGTTACAGGCGTTAGCGGCAGCGGTAAAACCACTTTAGTTAAACAGGTTTTATATCCTGCTTTGCAGAAAATAAAAGGCGAATTTTCAGAAAAAGTTGGCTTGCATAAAAAGGTATCAGGCGATGTGGATTATATATCACAGGTAGAAATGATTGATCAGAATCCTATTGGTAAATCATCTCGAAGCAACCCAATTACTTATATAAAAGCATACGATGAAATAAGGGATTTGTATGCCAAACAACCACTCTCAAAACTGCGTGGCTTTATGCCCAAACATTTTTCTTTTAATGTTGATGGGGGAAGATGTGATGCCTGTAAAGGCGAAGGCGAACAGATTGTTGAAATGCAGTTTTTAGCAGATGTACATCTTACCTGTGAAGTGTGTGGTGGCAAGCGTTTTAAAGAAGAAGTGATAGAAGTTACCTACAAAAACAAAAGCATTTATGATGTGCTTGAAATGAGTGTAGATGATGCTATTGAATTTTTTAAAGACGAGAAGAACCTTGCAAAAGCCATACAACCTTTGCAGGATGTAGGTTTGGGCTATGTAAAACTTGGGCAAAGTTCCAATACACTTAGTGGCGGCGAAGCACAGCGTGTAAAGCTGGCTTCCTTTCTTGGTAAAGGCAAAGGTATTGGTCATGTACTTTTTATTTTTGATGAGCCCACTACAGGGCTTCATTTTCATGATATAAAGAAGCTACTTTCTTCCTTTAATGCTTTAATAGAACAGGGGCATTCATTGATTGTAATTGAACATAACACGGATGTAATTAAAAGTGCTGATTGGGTAATTGACCTTGGTCCTGAAGCTGGTGATGCAGGTGGTACTTTGGTGTACAGCGGTGAGCCTGCTGGACTTAAGAAAGTGAAACAGAGTTATACAGGGAAGTATTTGTAACTACTATAACTACTGATAAAGTAAAACAAAAACGGTCTGCAAAATTTGCAGACCGTTTTTGTTAATTGAATTTGAAAATTAGTCTTTAACAAACTTCTTAACTGGGCTGTTGCAACCTTTAGTGCAAAGTGCTTTTATAAGGTATGAACCTTTAGCAAGTGAGTTAACATTAATCGTTGTTTTATTATTACCAGCAATAGCTTTAATTGCTTTTGTAGTAATTGTTTTACCAGTAATATCAGTAACAACAAGTGTTACATTATCATTATCAGGGGAAGTAATAATAATATTCAACTCGCTGGTTGCTGGGTTTGGATACACAGAAGCAACTTCAAGTTGTGTTGATTTTATACCATCAATTACAACAACATTACTTAGAGATGTTTTGCCATCTTTATCAACCTGTTGCAGCCTGTAGTAGGTGGTGCTGCTTACTGGTGCTGCATCAACAAAATCATAAGTTAAAGTGCTGCTGCTGTTAGATGATTTAGAGTCTATAAAACCAATGCTGCTGTAGCTTATGCCATCAATACTACGCTGTATATCAAAGCCTTTATTATTAAGCTCAGAAGCGGTAGACCATAAAAGTTCTACATTGTTTGAGGGCAGACGTTTACCAGTGAATGAAGTGAGAGAAACAGGTAAAGCAGTGCCTGAAACATTGATAATAAATGAGCCTGTATTCTGTAACGAATCTCTGTAGGTGAAGACCCTTATATAATAAGTTTGCCCACCTACGAGATTTAAAAGTGTAAGTGTTTCAGCACCACCCAATCCTACTGCGTCTCTACAAGTTAGTTTATTAAGAGAGCCACATGAACCAGAATAACCCTGCACCACAAAATCGAAATTGCCGTATGGTATAACATTAATGGTAGCATTGCCATTATTGGTTGGTGTAAACTTATACCAGATATCATCATCAGCTACACCCTTATCCCCTGAACACGAGTCGGCAGGAAGGGTTTGGGTAGCACCCGCTGTAATACCTGTAATGTAATTTGGGGTTAGTGCAACAGCACTATTACAATTGTCATTTGCTGGTGGAGCAGGTGGACTTTGTGTTGTAAACGAAGTAATGCTGGAAGTACAACCGCCCGGTGCGATAACATCATTGTTAAAAGGCACTACATACCAATAATATTTTGTATTGTATTGAAGGTTTGTTAACGATACTGTTGTATCGGTGAAGAAACCAAGTGTATCCGTTGGTGGGTTTGTGGCTCCAAATACAAGCATGTAATCTGTTGCTAAATTGCTTTTTTTCCAAGTTAAATCAAGGTAAGGAAGTGCTGATACACCTGTTGCGTTATTAGCGGGGCTTGCATTTACAGCACAAGCAGGTGCAGGTGGTGCCGCCCTGGTAGTAAACGAGTCGGCTTTACAGCCAGTCGGGCTTCCAAACTTATTTATTGGTAACGCATACCAATAAATTTTTGTGCTGTATGGTAACAAAATATCAAGGCTGTCCTCTGTTACCGTACCGCCTGCATCAAGCGTATCGCCAGCAAGGGGCGGGTTACTGGTTGATATATATATCCTGTAGGCATCTGCGGTAGCATTTTTTGTCCATTTTAAAGTTGTAAAAGGATATGTTTCTACATTAGCAGCATTATTTGCAGGTTTAATAGCTGCTACGCAGGAAGGGGCAGAGGTTGGAGTTACCTGAAAAGTTAAATCGTCAACCAGCATATAGCCCATATCTTTATCTGAATAGCAATTAAAACCAAAATAAAAAGTACCGGTAGTTGCAGGAGTATAAGTAAATGTCCCCTTTTCCCAATCTACCGTATTAAAAAGATCAATATCACCGTTATTGTCCCATAACGTAGTTGTTTGTGCGTTAATAGTAGCAGCACCGCCTACTGTAACTTTCATTTTTTCGGGGTAAATATCATCTCCTTCAAACAATTCAGCTGCGGTGGTATAATAGAACGACATGGTATATGATTTTCCTGCAGTTAATGCAACGCCTGCGGTAATCATCCATGCATTTGCGTTGTTAGTGGAGTTAAACGAATACAGCATCACATTACTTCCGTCATGTGCCGTGAAAGGAAGACCTGCATTGGAGAATTGCGTATTTGAAACCCTTCCCCAATTATTTCCTGTGCCAGCATTAATTCTCGTCCATCCTGTAGGGGGAAATGTAGCACCTTCAAAACTCTCACTTAATAAAACCTGCGAATTACCAGTTCTAAAAATGCAGACTAATAAAACGCAACAGAAAAGTTTGTAAATTTTTACCATGATTTAATTTTTTTGTAAATATTGATGAGTGTGTTGTAACTGTTATTTAAAGTATATGACCTCTAAAGTAAGGATTTTATCAAACATGCTGCCATTATTGAAAAAAAACAGAGGTTTTTCGCTACTTTTTTTATTTTAGGCAAGTTTAATTCATAAAAAAATAACTTTGATTCTGTGTTTCTATATTTTAATGCTATACTTTGCATAAAATCGAAAACTTAATTATGAAGAAAAGATTACATGGTGTCATCACATTTTTTTTGGTTGTGTTTGTAACAAATATAGGTTTTGGCCAAATCAATCAATATTTTGACGCCTCTGCCACAAACGCTTTTACAGCAAGTAAATGGTCTTCGTCCTGTGGAGGGGGATCTTCCGCTTTTGTCGCAGGCAATATTGCCAATTTTTGTACAGTTAATGGTACAGGCAATGGTTCTGTTGGTATTAGTGTAGGTGGAATTATAGCTACTGAAAATTATACACATTCCTCCCCTTCGGGAACTTTGACCACTGGTGGTACTGTTATTACAATTGATGTGGCTTCTGGGAAAATATTTAATTTGGCTGGTGGAGGTATTTCAACCGCTGCTGGGACAGGTTTAATTAAAAGCGGGAATGGTACCTATCAATCATCTAATGGTAATGCATTTACAGGTGGGTTTACTTTAAATGCTGGAACAATGTTGATTGGGGGTGTTAATGCAATGGGTGCTGGCGGAAGCCTTACGATAAATGGTGGCACTCTTGCAGGTACAGCAACAAGGGATTTAAGTTCTAAATATGCTGGTGGCATATCTGTTAACGGAAATATTCAATTTGGTGAAGTAAGTACAGTAGTAACTGGGGCAAGTAATACCGCTAATTTAACTTTTACGAATAACATGGTCCTGGGAAGCGTTAGCCGTATTTTAACACTGGGAAATTCTGGAATAACGACTTTTGGCGGGGTAATTTCAGGAACAGGTGCAAATATTACTTTTACTGCTAATTCAAATGGCTCATTAGGTATATTTAATTTAACTGGTGCAAATACTTATACAGGAACAACTACCGTAAGTGGCGGCACATTAAGACTTAATAAAACAGGGGGGGCTACTCTGCCTAGTGCTAACAGTATTATTGTTCAAACTGGTGGAATTCTGAAAGTTTCCGTAAATCAAACTCTTGTATCATTAATAATAGATAATGGCGGACGATTGTTAGTTGATCCAGGGGTGACACTTACAATTACAGGTTTTTTAAAAAATTCTGGCATAATTACGAATAATGGTACAATTACAGCACCCAGCGGGGCTTTCACTATTACTTCTGACGCCACAGGCACAGGTTCTCTTGGTGGCGGTCCCGGATCTGCAACTATTACCAACAACGTAACCGTAGAGCGCTACATCCCATCTAATAACCGCAAAAGTTATACCATGGTAAGCAGCCCTGTAAGCGGTCCAACCATTAAAGCTGCCTGGCAGGAAGATGGTACAACCGTTACAGGCTATGGCACACAAATAACAGGTGGCACTGCGGGAACAGCAGCTACCAATGGTTTTGATACCACCAGTGTTTCCGGTTTTGCATCTATTTTCACCTATGACGATACAAAATCCCCCGGCAGCAAATGGGTTGGCCTTACCAATACCAATGTAAACATTTTAACACCTGGAAAAGGTTATTTGTTGTACGTACGTGGTGACAGAACCATTGCACCGGGTTCAGCCTCGGTAAGTAATACTACTTTACGTGCTACAGGTACTGTTGCAATTGGTGATGTATTTGTAACGCCAGCATTAACTACTACTGCTGCCAACAAGTTCAACTTAATTGCCAACCCATATGCCTGTGCGGTAAAATGGAGCGCATTAACAACGGCATTTCTTACAACAACGTTTTATACATACGATCCCAATAAAGGCGTATTTGTATCATACAATAGTGTAGGCGATGTACTTTCACCTTCTGATAGTAAACAACAGAAAGATACCATACAAAGCGGCCAGGCATTTTTTGTACAAAATGCAGCATCAGGCACGCCATCTATCATATTCACAGAAGCATCAAAAGTGGCCACTGCAAGCACAGCAAGTGATTATACAGTTTTTGGCAATGATGCCCCATCTTCTCAACTTAACATTAATATCTATAATAAAAGCAATGAACTGGCAGATGGTGTTGTAGCCATATTTGGCAACAATTACAAAGCAGGTATAGCAAAAGAAGATGCAGGCAAGATGGACAACTTTAATGAAAACTTTTCTTTAACAAGAAACAACAACAGGTTAAGTATAGAAGGCAGGCCAACAATAAAAGGCAACGATACCCTGTTCTTTGCCATGAACAATTTCAGCAAAAAAGAATATGTTTTAAAGATAGATGGCAGCAATTTCAGCGAAGCCAATGCCACTTTAATTGACAACTACACAGGCACTAAAACAGCGATTGATCTTGCAGGAATCAACACCTACAACTTCACTGTAAACGGTGATGCCGCATCAGCAGGTAACGACAGGTTTATGATAACCTTTGGCAGCACTACAAACATCGCCGCAGGCGAAACAACAGAAACCAACAACCTGTTTGTAAAACTAAGCCCCAACCCTGTAAGCAATCAGCTACAAGTAAACTTTAAAACTGCAACAACAGCAAACACGGTTATTAAAGTGATCAACAGCCTTGGCCAAACAGTAAAAACGGTAAATGCAGGCAAAGTAAATGCAGGCAATATCAGTATACCAACAGGCAGCCTTGCAGATGGTTTGTACACGGTACAATTGATAAGTGGCGATAAAAAAATTGCTTCGCAGAAGATAGTAAAGAATTAGAAGTCATTGGGTCAAATAAAGTCAGTAAGTCAGCAGGTCACTGGTAATGAAATAAAGATTACCAGTGGCTAACTGAAATGAAAATTTAAAAACGAATAAAACATCTAAAAAATGAAAATAGTATATAAAAAATTTCTATCGGCTTTAATGCTTGTTATAGCTATCATAGCATTTCCAATGCTTGCTTCAGCACAGTTTGATCCATTTCCAGACAATGGCAACCCAGATGCACCCATTGATGGCGGCCTGAGTTTACTGGTAGCTGCAGGCGTTGGCTATGGGGCTAAAAAGTTGAAGGAAAAGAGAAATGGAAGCGGAAAATAAAATGGGTATAAATGGGAACATATGCAATTAAGGCAGTTTATACTTCCTCATTTTATAAGAAGAGGTTTATTAAAAAGGAATAGTGTAGATCATCCTAAAAATACTGGTATTTGATATCATCATTAAAATAATTAGCCCGGCAGTGAGCCGGGCTTTCTATTAAAATCTTATTTATAAAGAGGATACCTCTTGTTCCCACCCACTCAATTTTAGTGCAGGGTCGTTTCTTTTTTAAGAAAGTCAGCATCTGATAATAACTGTGCGTCCCAGGAAAGTATTGCTTCATCAGGTACAATATGCAGAGGTACATTGGACGTAATCCATCATTAATGCCAAGCATTCAATGATGGATTACGTTTATTGCTTGATTTTAAACACAAAAAAAGGTACCAACCTTATCGGTTAGTACCTTTTCTGTGATCCCGCTGGGACTCGAACCCAGGACCCCATCATTAAAAGTGATGTGCTCTACCAACTGAGCTACAAGATCTATTTTTTTCCCTTTTTAAAGAGTATTTCTTTATTTTGGGAGTGCAAAAATAGGAGTTTGGTATTCTGAGCCAAATTTTTTTTCAATTATTTGAAAACTATTTTATTAGCGCTGAAATTGTAAAACTTCAGCAGCTTACTTTTGCTTCATAACAGTACAATTTTATGTCAGTATTCAGCAATAAAGTAGTGGTGATAACAGGAGGGAGCGAGGGCATAGGCAAAGCGCTTGTTGACGCATTTTTAGCATTAGGGGCAAAGGTTGCTACTTGTGGCAGAAACTACGATAAACTGTATCACTTACAATCTACCTACCCCGGCAGGCCATTGTTTATACAAAGCACTGATGTAAGCAAAGAACAGGATTGTAAAATGTTTATTGATGCGGTGATTAAAAATTTTGGAACTATTGATATATTGATTAACAATGCGGGTGTTTCTATGCGTGCATTGTTTAGTGATGTGGAATTTGATGCATTGCGTAAAGTAATGGATGTAAATTTTTGGGGTTCCGTTTATTGTACAAGGTTTGCACTGCCATATATTATACAAAACAGGGGCACCGTTGTTGGTATTTCATCCATTGCAGGTTTTCGTGGTTTGCCTGGCCGCAGCGGTTACAGCGCCAGTAAATTTGCAGTTAATGGCTGGTTAGAAGCATTGCGAACAGAGTTGCTTGAAAGCGGTGTGAATGTAATGTGGGTTTGCCCTGGTTTTACAGCTTCTAACATACGTGTTGCGGCACTTGACAAAAATGGTAATGCTCTCGGCGAAACACCAATGGATGAAGGCAAAATGATGAGTGGCGAAGAATGCGCCCAGCATATTGTGGAAGCCATAGAAAAACGTAAACGCACTATTGTGTTAACCAAAACAGGCAAAGAAACCGTGCTTTTAAACCGCTTCTTCCCTGCTATAGCAGACAAACTGGTAAGAAAATTCTTTTATAAAAACGGCGAGTTGGTAAAATAACTCAAGGCATATTTACGTTACCACCAAGCTCATGCCCATAGTAACTTTAACTTCAGATATAGGCCAGCAGGACTTTATAGTTGGTGCTGTAAAAGGGCAGCTACTATCGCATCACGAGGGCTTTAATATTGTAGATATTACCCACTTTTTATCGCAGGCCAATTACCCACAGGCAGCCTATGTTTGTTCCAATGCCTTTAAATATTTTCCTTCAGGCACTTTTCATATTATTCTGCTCGATTTTTTTGAAAATGCTTACAAAAACCTGCTGATTGCAGAGCATAACAGCCAGTATATTATTTGCCCTGATAACGGTATACTAACCATGATTGCAGGAACAAAACCCGCAAACATCATGGCAATACCAGTGCAGCCACACTTTACGCTTCTTGCCAGAACGCAGGTAATAGCTAAAGCCATCACTACCATTGTACATGCCAATAACCTTGAAACGGTAGGCGAAAAAACTGAAACCATTAATGAAAAATACCCGCTGCGTGCCACTATTGGTGCAGATTGGATGGAGGGACAAATACTGTTTATAGACAATTTTGAAAACGTTGTTATAAACATTACCAAACAGGAATTTGAAGAGCAGCGTAAAGACCGTGCTTTTAAGATTGTGTTTAAAAGAAACGAAGTAATAGAAACCATCAGTGCCAATTATTCATCAGTGCCTGAAGGCGAAAAAGTGGCATGGTTTAATTCTGCTGGTTATCTTGAAATTGCCATGAACAAGGGCAATATGGCTGGCCTTTTTGGCCTGCAGGGCTTTAACGAAAAAATGCAGTTACAGGGTGCATCCATACAAAACAAATGGTTTTACCAAACGGTAAGAATATTTTTTGAGTAGTTTTTTTGGCATGGGCTTTTGGTAATTAATTCAACTTCCGTTGCGTCGCACTGCCGATAGCTATCGGCATTTACGTTTAGCACTTTATTCAGTATTAAGCTATTTTCCAGGGTATGCTACAATTTTAAATTTTCAAATCATCTAATTTTCAATTTTCAAATCATCGCATCGTCGCAATAAGTAACTCATTTTACAGCAAAGGAAAGTGTTTGTACATACAAATGAAATGCAGTTATATTTGCAGCAATAAATGAAAACATCAGAAAGCAGATATTGTAAATGCCTTTATTTTTCAGCAAATGCATTGGCAAGAAAAGTAGAAAAACTTGCCGTTGAAAGCTGGAAACCTGTTGACCTTTCGCCAAGCCATGCATACGTACTTTTAATGGTGATAGAAGAGCCTGGTGTACAGCCTGGCAATATATCTAACCAATTGCAGTTAACACCAAGTACCATTACGCGTTTAATAGAAAA
Organism: Chitinophagales bacterium; assembly: GCA_031424995.1. Classification (GTDB taxonomy): domain Bacteria; phylum Bacteroidota; class Bacteroidia; order Chitinophagales; family Chitinophagaceae; genus Parasediminibacterium. The sequence continues at coordinate 43,033 of JANPIP010000054.1, forward strand.
ACTAGAGGAAAAAAAGCTGGTAACAAGAACTTCAGAGGGGAAAATAACCAATGTTTACCCAACCTCAAAAGCCAAACAATTACACCCAGAACTGGTAAAATGTGCCAATCATTTTGGAGAAACCTACACCAGTATTTTTGGTAAAGAAGAAAGCTGTAGCATGGTACAAAGCATAAGTAATATGGCTGACAAATTAGGGGTATAATTTTCTTTTCTGCTTAAGTTAGCACTGCTTTTTTTTTAAACCTCAGCAACCTGTTTACAATCCGCTTTGTTCTGCTTCAACAACAACATTTTTGCCCAGTGTTTTAAACCGTACCCCGTTTGCCTGCACAACGGTTATTGTAATATGGCCCGTTTTGCTGGTGTTAATGTCTTTTACTGTACCTGATTTTCCTGCATGTGTGCCGCCAACAACCTTGCATTGGTCACCATCTTTTAATTGTTCAGGGGTTTTGGTTTTCATGTTTATAATTTTTGATTATTGTAAAAGAATGAATAAAAAGGCTGTTCTTACAGCGAATGTCCTCAAAAATAAGAAGGAACACATGCTTGATGACAGATGAAATTTATGATTTTACAAGGTGTGATAGCCATTTATATTCTATCGCTTCGCAATAAAATTTATAGTGATACTTTTAATACAGCAAAGAATTAAACTACCCATATGAAAAGAAAATTTTTAGTACTGCTTGCTGCCCTTATGTTGTTCAGCTATGCACTAAATGCACAGGTAAAACCAGGTGATATTATTGGCTTTTGGTTTACAGCCAATAAAGACGCAAAGATTGAGATATACAAAGCCAGTGAAAAATTTTACGGGAAGATTGTATGGTTAAAAACCCCGACCAATGAGAATGGCAAGCCCAAAGTAGACAAGCATAATCCTGATGAAACAAAGCGCAGCAACCCAATTGTTGGGCTGGTATTATTGAATGGATTTGTATTTAAAGGCGATGAATGGAAGGGTACTATTTACGACCCTGAAAGCGGCAAAACCTACAGTTCTTACTTATCGCTGAAAGATAATAATACCCTTAAAGTGCGTGGATATATTGGAATTTCGTTGTTGGGTAGAACGGAGGTTTGGACGCGGGGGAATTAGGTTATTAAATTAGTTTTCTACAGCAATCCTACAAACTTGCAGTAAGTAATGGCAGCAGTAGTATTTAAACAATTCGTTTTTAGTAGTATGTTTTTTTTATGGGTATTAATAGTATGAATACTTGTGTTGCATATTTCGGCAACTTCTTTACTTTCAATACCGGTATGCAACAAGTTTAATATTTTAATTTCTTGCTTGGTTAATGTACTTACCACTTCCATTTTTTTAAGGTCAAAATTGTATGACCAGAAATTTTTATCCCTAGGTGAGCAAATTGCCAAATCCATAGAATTGTTTTTTTTAAGATGGGAGACATTTCGTGCAACTGATAATGAAATCAAAGGCATTCCGTCTTTATCATTTCTTATGCCGTTTGTAGTTTGTAAAAACTGTATGTAACTGCCATCACTTTTTTGGTATAAAAAATTGTGGCTGCTTAAATAGTCGCTATCACCCTGTATATTTTTACTGATATAAAACTCCCATATTTTTTCGTAAATAGAAACAAAAGGCTCCTGGTGTGTGGGATGAAATTTTGACATGGTGAACATCATTCCATTCTCGCTCATATAATCAGAGGGGTGATATCCAACCATTTTAGTTACACTATCACTTACATACACAAATTCGTTCTTCAATCTATTCCATACGATAATAAATGTATCATCTGCACTTATATATTGTTCTACAACTTTAGCCTGGTTTACAATTTCTTTTTCCTCTTCTTCAGTTACGGTAGTTGCGGTAGACTTATACTTGTCAAAAAAAGCAAATAAGTTTCGGTTCTGCATAGATAGTTTAGGGTTACAAGACATTAATAAATCAAATATGTGTTAAAAATACCTAAAGTAGGTATTTTCTAAGGATTTAACCAGCCTTTATTTTGTCAACTGAAAGTGAATCCAGAATGTATGCAAATCCTGGGGGAAAACCCCGTAAAAAAAGGGGAAAAATACCCTCTTGCTACCCTTTAAAGGATAATACGTTTGTCATATCTTATATGTAAACTAAACCCAATCATAAATGCGTAAAAAATCGCTTTACCTTCTTCTAGCTATTAGCTCTTCTTTAGCTCTCTTTTCCTGCACAAAAAATTCAGACGACAACGGAGAAAATTCCGGAACCACACCCAATGGTGAAGTAAGTAACAGCCTGCACCTGAGTTTTACTACCCCAGACTGGAACCGTTTTATTGACTGTAGCCTGCTTGACTTGAATCCCATTGGCATTAATGCAACAACTACTTACTTTGCAGCAACATCTGCTTCTACGAGGGAAAGTTTTAATTTTTCGCTTCCCAAAGACAGTTCAAAAATGGTGCTGGCTTCCAATCTTAAAAAATATTCCATTAAAAATTTTGGCCAGAATGCAGCACCCTTCGAGTTTTCGCAAAAAGTACCCATTACAGATGGTAACGCTACCTACCTGATAAGCAGTGGCGGTGCTATAAGCGACAGCAGCTACAACGAAGTGACAGAAATAAAATACGTGGGCAATGAAACCAACTATGCTTTGTGGCAGGTAAAATGCCGCTATAAAATGATGGCTTATGAGCTTGGGAATACTGCCAACCGCAAACCAATTACAGGCACATTTCACTTTAAAGTAAGAACAACCAAACTATAAAACCGGTACCCCTGCGGGTGAAACAAAAAATCCCTTACGGGAAAAATATAAAATCCTAATAGGGAAAATCAAAAAATCCCGTAGGGCGAAGAAACAAATACCGTGGGGAGAAGGAGTATGCGACGTGGGCGCAGGGAGTGTGCGAGCTACCATGTATACACGTCTTTAGGTGTAAAAGTTCAATTTAACGCCAAAAGTCACTACCTACAAGTAGGTATTTTTAAAACATTCTAAAAAAATACATCGTATTGAAGTTATATTAATCATCATGATACATGTGTTTATAAATGTGAATTTGTTTTATACACCAAAGTGCTATTTTCTAATGCTTTGGTATCGGTCAATTTTAAAAAACATTACAACAGTATGTATACCAAGCTAACAAAAAAGGAAATAGCGGTTTTTAAATTTTTGGCAAAGGGAAAACTTAACAAAGAGATAAGCCAGGAATTAACCATAGCCCTTGATACGGTTAAAAAACACACTACCAATATCTACAAAAAAATTGAAGTGCGTAACCGCTCAGAAGCCATTTTATGGTATATGAACAACCACAACGATAATTGATGCAGCCAAACCCTATACGCATTTTATTAACCACAAATACATTTTAAACCTTTGCCGGTGCAAAAAAACAAAGCACTTGCGAGCAACCTAACACACCATGAAAAAATTAGTACTATTAAGTGTAGCTGCCACACTAACCTGCAGCATGTCTTTTGCCAAAATCTGGCGTGTAAACAACAACACAGGTGTTACGGCTGATTTTACCACAGCACAAGCAGCTAATGACAATGTAAACGTTTTGAACGGGGATACCATTCATTTAGAACCTTCGATTACCAACTATGGTAGTGTGAACTGTACTAAGAGGCTGGTTTGGATAAGTACAGGTGCTTTTTTAGATCTATACCCAAATGAACAATATTCACAAAATATAGGGAAATTAACTTCTGTTTCAGCTTATCTCCCATCTTGTTCAAGTTCAGTTTTTCATATATATGCAACGGGATCAATTGATATAAATGCCCCGAATATAAAAGTTGACAGATCTTATGCCAGTGGCGTTAGTATCCAGAATTATGGATATGGGGCCACTACAGGCATTGTTATAATAAACTCATTTATTACCGGTGTCTTAACAATAAACAATGGTAATAGTGTTGTTGTAACAAACAACATTTTTGGGTCTTATCCAAGTGTGGGGACTGGTGCAACATCCGCAGTAATTACACATAATGTTTTTAATGCATTAGTCGGTGGCTCTGGTACGATAAACAATTCAATCCTTGAAAATAATATCTTTAACAAGACTACTGCTTTGACTTTCAACAATTCTACCGTTCAATATAACATGAGCGCATCAAATTTTCTTCAAGCGGGCAACGGCAATCAAAATAGTGTTGCGATGAGTACTGTTTTTGTAAATGCCAATGGTACCACCGATGGTGATTTTGTTTTAAAAACAGGTAGTCCTGCAATAGGTACCGGCAGTTCAGGAGTTAACCTTGGTGCTTATGGTGGTGCATCGCCTTTTAAAATCGCACTTCAGCCCGCCATACCTGCCATATACAAAATACAGGCACCTGCTGCACCTGCTGGCAATACACTTAGTGTAACTTTTAGTACCAAGAGCAATAATTAATTAAACCAACACGGTAACCATTAACAGCCAGTGTTCTTAGCCATTGGGCTACAGGCGGCTGTTATAGGGCAACTATAAAAACTATTACCATGCAAAAAATCATTGCAGTAATAGTATGCTGGTGTTGGTTTATGCAGGCCACTGCACAACCCAATATAAACGCGGCCGAGTATTTTATTGATACCGACCCTGGTTTTAACAAAGCCACAAGCATACCTATTACAACACCTTCAGCCAATATAACAGACAATACTTTTAGTGTTGCCATTGGCTCACTTACCACAGGGGTACACACCCTGTACCTGCGCAGCCGTAGTGCCACTGGAAGGTGGAGTATTACCAATCGCTTTGTTTTTTACAAACCATCATTGGCTTCGGCCACGGCACCCGCCAATATTGTAAAGGCAGAATATTTTTTTGATACCGATCCAGGCTTTGGCAACGGTACCAATATACCTGTTACCGCAGGTGCCGATGTAGCCGATGTAAGTTTTACCGCCAATATAGATGCGCTTTCTGTAGGGGTACATACCTTGTACCTGCGCAGTAAAGATGCCAATGGCAGATGGAGCATTACCAACAAACAGGTATTGTACAAACCCAATGCTACCGGTGCTTCTGCCGCAGGCAATATTGTAAAAGCCGAATACTTTTTTGATACCGACCCTGGTTTTGGCAATGCCACCAATATTACCTTAACACCTGGTGCCGATGTACAGAATGTAAACTTTAATGCCGATATAAGCTTACTTTCCGTTGGGGTACACCAACTGTTTATCCGCAGTAAAAATGCTGCTGGTAACTGGAGCGTTACAAATAGGCAAATATTGTACAAGCCAGACCCTGCAAAAGGTTTGCCGCCTGCAAATATTACACAGGTAGAATATTTTATAGATACCGATCCCGGAATAGGCAAGGCGGTTCCAATAGCCATAAACGCGGCAACAAACATCGCAGATTTTGTAGCCCCAATTAATATTTCGGGTCTTGCAGTGGGCAACCACAGGTTGTTTATACGTAGCCGCTCGGCTTCTGGCTGGAGCATTACCAACGTATATACCTTCCCTATTGCGGCAACAGCTACTGCGCCATTTATAAACGTAAATGCCATTACCAAAAAAGTAATGTGCGCACGGGATAGTGTAAACATATCATACGATGCAAGGGGTACTTACAATTCCGGCAATATGTTTAATGTTGAGTTGAGTGATGCCGCAGGCTCTTTTGCATCTCCTGTAATTATAGGTTCTTATACGGGTACAAACAGTGCCATCATTCCTTGTAAACTGCCTGTTACATTGACAGGTGGTACTAATTTTAGGGTACGTGTAAGCAGTACCAATCCTGTGGTTACAGGTTTGGCTGGTACAGATGCCTTAACTATTGGTAACAGGTCATTGCCACAAACTATAATTGGGCCGGTGAATGTGAATGGTACTTTCAATTATACCTACAATGTACCCGCGGTTAGCAATAGTACCTGGGCATGGATAGTGTCCGGTGGAACACAATCAAGCGGTACAAATACAAACAGCATTGGAGCCACCTGGACACAACCATTAGCAACAACCGCTACAGGCACCATTAAACTGATAGAAACCAACTATGGCTGTGCTGGTGATACAAGCACTTTAACTGCCACCATCTATAAACTTCGTACAGGCGTTTCTGTACCTGTTGCTGCATGTAAAGCATTTGGTATTACGGTGAATATTAATGCAGATGGGGCTTTTGCTACCGGTAATACCATTACCGCACAATTAAGCGATGGTTTGGGATCATTCTCTGCACCACAGGCAATTGGCAGTACAGCATTGGTTGGTAATGGGGTAAATCAAACTGCCGTAATTACTGCAACTATTCCGGGTAATATACCAAACGGAACTAATTACCACATAAGGTTATTGAGCAGCACGGGCAATTTTGTTGGCGATACTTCCGCTGCCATTAATATTACTAAACCTGATATAGGGGCCGATTTAACGCGCAGCAAATGTGTTGGCTTTGGTTACAACCTGATGCAGCATTATACTGATGCCTCGCTAACTTATGTTTATTATACCGATGTATTTGGTACGCTGGCAAGGGCTGACAGTGTAGATGCAGGAACCTATCAGGTGATTGGTACAAATGGCATTGGCTGTAAGGATACGGCAACCATAATTATAACCAATTACGCCAAACCAAACCTTGGTGCAGATAAAACCATAAGCAAGTGCGCCGTTGAAGCAATTGACTTGACAACACAGTTTACTACAACGGGATTAACAGTAAGTTGGAACACGGCTAATCTTGCTTCGGTACAGGCACCTGGTGTTTATCAGCTAATTGTTACCAATACAAATGGATGTAAGGATACGGCCTTTGTTACCATCAGTAATTATACAAAACCAGATCTTGGTGCAGATAAAACCATCAGCAAGTGTGCGGTTGAAACTGTTGATTTAACCACACTGTTTACTACCACTGGATTAACAGTAAACTGGAACACCCCAAATCCTGCTTCGGTACAATCCGCTGGAATTTATCAGCTAATTGTTACCAATACAAACGGATGTAAGGATACGGCTCTGGTAACCGTTAGCAATTTTGCAAAACCAGACCTTGGTGCCGATAAAACCGTAACCATCAGTTGCACCGGCGGAACCATTGATATTACTGCATTGTACAACACTGCAGGGTTTACAGGTACTGTATATAACACAGCAAACCCAACGGCTGTGCAGGCAGGTAGTTACCAGTTAATTGTAACCAGTGCCAATGGTTGTAAAGACACTGCCAGCATTACCGTAAACAGTACACCAATAACAACGGTGGCGACAAGCGGTGCTTTGGTAAGGATAGCAGACAGGGAATGCACCGATGCAAGTGGCTGGACACATTACTACTTCAGCAACGGCACGCCTACAGATTACAGTGACGATGTGCGTTTGTTATCGCTAAAGAAAAATGGCAATAGTATTGGTACCATTGGTGTTGGTGGCTTCCAGGTTAAGGTTGCTGCAACAATTGGGGCTGGTACCAGCCGTGCGGTTAAGGTAAACAGCACACTGGTTACTGCGGGCAACAATTTTTATAGTATGAACCGTTATTGGGATATTACCCCAACTACACAACCAACGTCTGCAATTGGTGTAAGGTTTTATTACAATACACAGGATCTTACGGATATAAACGGTGATTATCCCGGCGGCTCAACACATGCCCAGCTTAGCATGTACAAACTACAGGGCGGAAATGCCGACCCAACCACCAACTGGTCAGGCGCTACAGCTATTGGATACTATACATCTGCAGGCACTGCATCCCTTACCAACTGGGTGTATACCGATCTTGGTACCAACCGTCACCAGGCTGAGTTTATGGTAAACAGTTTAAGCGGTGGTGGAGCAGGAGCGGTTGCTTTAAGCACTATGCCTGTAACACTTGTCAGCTATACTGCGGCAATAAACAATAGTACAGTAACAAACAAATGGCAAACAGCTAATGAGGTGAATGCCAGCCACTTTAATGTACAGCGTTCAGTAGATGGCAAAGATTTCATCTCAATTGGTAAAGTAGTGGCGACGGGCAATAGCTCATCAATTCAGAACTACCAGTTTACAGATGTTCAATTGCCGGCATCAACCGTGCTTTACTACCGTTTGCAAAACGTAGACAGGGATGGTACCATCACTTACAGCAATACCATAATTGTAATGGTGAATAACAGCTTCGCTTCGCTGAACATTTATCCGAACCCTGTAAAAGAAACATTGTTTGCACAGGTATCCGCAACTAAAGCAGAAAAGGTTACTGTACAGATTAACGATATGCAGGGCAAGGTGTTAATACAGCAGCAGGTGCAGTTAAATGCAGGCACCAACAATATTGGTTTGCAAACATCCCACTTGGCCAAAGGGAGTTACATGCTAATAGTGAAAGGTGAAGGATTACAGCAAAAACAATTTATAAAAGAGTAAGCAGCAAATGCAATATGTTATTGGGTGTAGGCCCAAGACTTCACTCTATTTTAAAGGATTTGAATTATTCAAAGGCCGGTGGTTTCCACCACCGGCTTTTTATTTTTTGAACGGTTAAGAATTGACAGTTAAATACTTAAGGCGTTAAGTTTTTAATAAACAGAACAGGCGCATATTAATTAATAAAACTAAATGTGATGAAAAACTATACAGGAAGAGTAAATGGCATTGATGCACAAGTAACCTCTGGCCTTGCACCAAGGTGTCAGGCGTTTATAAATGTTGACGATCAAAACTATATACAGGTAACAGCCACCAGTCACACCTTACAAACAGCACTTGAGCTGGCCTGTTGTAAAAACCTTGAAGTAGAAGTAACTTATGATGATAGTACTACTGAAAATAGCTTAGCAAGGGTTAGGCTGCTGGACAGGTAGGGGTTGCAACAGACTATATCAAGAAATTTTAGTACAAAATTTAATAACCAATCTGTTAAGCCTTTATAGTAAAACACATGAAAAAAATTCTTCCTGTTGCTCTTATTGTTATTTGTTATTTAATTTCATTTGTGCAATTAAACGCACAAGCCATTTCCCTTATACCCAACCCGTCTCCATCTGACGGTGGCTACTATGGCAATCCAATAGCAATTGGCAGCACCCTGTATTTTCGGTATCGAAATGCAGCAGGCAAATACGAGTTGGCAAAATATGATGGCAGTACACTCACTGTAATAGCCAACCCGTCTGCATCGGACCCTGGTTTTGACTTCAGTGTCCCACCCGTAGCCGTAGGCAGTACCCTGTATTTTCGATATAGCAATGCAGCAGGCAAATACCAGTTGGCAAAATATGATGGCAATACACTCACAATGATAGCCAATCCGTCTGCATCTGACCTTGGCTACTACGATAAACCCCTTGTCATTGGTAACACCTTGTATTTTCAATATTTAAACGCTAGTGGAAAATATTTGCTGGGAAAATACGATGGTATAACTTTATCAGTGATCCCCAACTCTTCGATAAATGACCCTGGATACAATACTTCGCCTATAGCTATTGGTAATACACTCTATTTTCAGTATAAAAACGCTGCGGGTAACTACCAATTGGCGAAATATGATGGTACAACTTTATTGGTAATTGGCAATCCAAATACGACTGACCTTGGATATCTTGGAAATCTTATAGCGATTGGTAACGTACTTTATTTTCGGTATCAAACTTCGACTGGCAAATATTCACTGGCAAAATACGACGGTATAACAATATCATTAATTAACAACCTTTCGGTCAATGATCCTGGATATTTTGGCTGGCCCCCTGCCGTTGTGGATAATATATTGTATTTCTGTTACTCAAATGCTGCTGGCAAATACCAGTTGGCAAAATACGATGGTTCCAATTTGACCGTAATTAACAACCCTTCAACAACTGACAATGGGTATATTGGCAATAGCTTAGCCATTGGCAGTATTCTTTATTTTCGATATTGGAATGCAGCAAATAAATATCAGTTGGCGAAATATGATGGTACGACTTTAGCCGTAATCCCCAATACGTCAGCATCTGACATTGGATATGATCAAGATCCTATTTCAATTGGAAACACACTATATTTTAGTTATAGAAATGCTATTGGCAATTACCAATTAGCAAAATACGATGGTTCCAATTTAACCGTAATTGCCAACCCATCAACAGCCCACCAAGGATATAATGGCTACCCCACAACAATGGGAAATTCCCTTTATTTTAAGTATAACTCAGGACTTAGCTATCAGTTGGCAAAATATGATGGTAGCACTTTGTCTGTAATTACCAATCCTTCGGTATCCGACTATGGATATAGTGGAGGTCTTCCTATCATACAAGGCAGCACCCTGTATTTTCTGTATCGAAATGCAGATGGGAAAAATCAATTGGCGAAATACGATGGTACTAATTTAACAGTAATACCCAATCCTTCTATAAATGACCCAGGATACTATATAAACGCTATTTTTATAGGTAGTACCTTATATTTTCAGTACTTAAATGCAGCAAGCAAATACCAGTTGGCAACACTACTTCCCCCTACGTGGACGGGTGCAACCTCCACTACTTGGGCTACTGCCACTAATTGGAATGGAAATACAGTTCCATCAAGTACAGATAGTGTGGTGATACCAAGTACAGGCGTAACCAATGAACCAGTTATAAGCACCGCTACTAGTTTAGGCAGTCTTACTGTGCAACCGGGGCGCACGCTCACCGTAAATAATACGCTTACTACAACTGGTGGCCTTACTTTACAATCAAATGCGGCTGGTACTGCGCAGATTGGTACCAGTACAGGTAATATAAATGGCAACGTGAATGTAGAAAGGTATATTCCAAGCAATAACCGTAAAAAATATACGTTGGTTACCAGCCCTGTAAACAATCCTACCATTTATAATGCCTGGCAAGAGGGCGGTATAAATACCAACACAGGTTATGGCATACAAATTACGGGCGCAGCAGCCGGCAATGGTTTCGATGGGCAAAGTGCATCTGGCAAACCATCTATCTTCACTTACAACGATGCCAATGTTACCGGCAGCAAATGGGTAGGCCTCGGCAATACAAATAGCAGTACGCTTGGCGTTGGCAAAGGGTATTTGTTGTATGTACGTGGCGATAGGGCAGAGAACAGGCCGGTGACAGGCAACACCAGCAATACTACATTAAGGGCAACGGGTACTTTAAGTTCAGGCACATTTACCACAAGTGGCCTTACCACGGGTGCCAATAAGTACAATCTTATAGCAAACCCTTTCCCTTGCGCTGTAGACTGGCTGTCGGCAGGTGTTACCAAAACACAACTGGCAGGTTCGTTCACGGTGTACGATCCAAATCTTGGCGTATTTGTAACTTCAGATGGTGTTACCCTATCACCATCGGTGGCATCGCAACAGCAGTTGCGCTACATACAAAGCGGTCAAGCTTTATTTATACAGAACAATGGTACAGGTACGGCACCTTCACTTTCCATTGCAGAAACCGCTAAGACAACAAGTGTGGCAACTGCAACGGCCAATACGGTATTTGGTAATGAAGAGGCACCAGCAAAGCTGGACCTGAACATTTATAAAATGCAGGACAGTGCTTTTGTGGATGGTGCGGTTGCACTCTTCGGCAGCAACTACCATGCAAACGTTGATGGACAGGATGCCGCCAAGTTCAGCAACTTTAATGAGACGGTTGCCTTGCAGCGAAACCAACAATTGTTAAGTATTGAGAAAAGGCCATTGGCACAAAACGATACCTTGTTTGTAAACCTAGCCAACTTTAGTAAAAGCCAATACCGCTTAAACATAGATGGTACGGGCTTTACAGCGGGCAACGCCATGTTACAGGACAAGTTCACTAATACCCGTCTGCCACTTAACCTTGCAGGAAAAACCAATTATGATTTTACCATCAACAACGAAACGGCATCAAGTGTCGCAGACAGGTTTATGGTGGTTTTTGGTGGTACCGCCAACGGATCGGTGGCCGATGTTGCGGACAATCAATTGTTCTTGAAACTAAGCCCCAACCCGGTAAAAGGCCAATTGCAGGTAATTTTTAAAACAGCAACTGCCAATAACACTACGGTTACCATAACCAATGGATTAGGTCAAGTGGTAAAAAAAGCCAGTGGTGGAAATACAACTACGGGCAATATAAATGTTGATGTAAGCAAACTTGCGGCAGGCGTTTATAACGTACAACTGTTAAGCGGTGGCAAACAGGTTGCAACGCAGAAACTGGTAAAAGAGTAAACATTATTTATCACCACTATCATCCTAACATAAGTTGTTCATACTCAATTGATTTGAGTTTAGTTCTTTGAAATTCTGTTGACAGGTTAGCTGAAACAGTTGATTTAACTGAGTTTTATTGAGTAACGTAATGCTCAGGATTTGTAATATTTCG
>JANPIP010000055.1:0-53103 GCA_031424995.1 Chitinophagales bacterium
CAAAATCAATCAAACCCGCATGTTCCCTATTTTTGAACTTCTTTGTAAAGCCATTGTAGGATTAACACCTTCCTGTAAACCAAATACAGGATTACCTCTAAAAAGTGTCAACTATTTTCAGGACGGGTCATTTTGTGTCAATTTTTTCGTGTCATTTTATTTTGACACAACTATTTTGACACAAATTTTCTTTACTGCTTGATTATGCAGCGCTCTGAATAAGTTATTCAGAATGAAATTTTTTTGTGGAGTATGTGTTTCTATTATATCAGAATTAATATTATTTTTTGCAACTTTACCAAATGTCAAAATTAGGTGCTAAAGATTATAAAGTAGTGGATCTATTCTGCGGAATAGGTGGCCTTTCTCACGGATTTAAATATGAAGGCTTTAAGATTGCTGGCGGATTTGATATTGATGAGACTTGTAAGTTTGCTTTTGAAGCAAATAATAAATCCCACTTTTTTTCAAAAGACATTTCAGAAGTATCTGGCGTGGAAATTAATAATCTTTTCAGGGATACAAAAATTAAAATTCTTGTAGGCTGTGCGCCCTGTCAGCCTTTCTCTTCTTATACATTTAAGGATAAGGAAAAAAATGAGAACAAATGGTCTCTGTTATACCAGTTTGCAAGGCTTATAAGAGAAACGGATCCGCATATTGTTTCAATGGAGAATGTTGCTCAATTACTAAATTTCACTAAAGCACCTGTATTTGAAGACTTTTTAAAAGAATTAAAAGGGCAGGGATATTTTATTGACTACCAAGTTGTTCATTGCCCTGACTATGGCATTCCACAAAACAGGAAAAGACTGGTTTTATTAGCATCAAAACTCGGTGAAATTAAATTGATACCAAAAACGCATACACCAGATAAGTATGTTACTGTAAAAGACGCAATTGGCGATTTGCCTGCAATTGAAGACGGAGAATTTTGCGAGAAAGATAAATTTCATTTTGCCAGGAAACTAAGCCCTCTTAATAAAAAGAGGATAAGAAGTACCCCTTACGGTGGTAGCTGGATTAATTGGAGTGAAGATTTGAAATTGGAGTGCCACAAAAAAGATTCAGGGAAGTCGTACCCAAGCGTATATGGAAGAATGACATGGGAAAACCCATCGCCTACCATTACCACTCATTGCGTTGGATATGGGAACGGACGGTTCGGGCATCCCGTACAGGATAGGGCAATGTCATTACGGGAAGCTGCTTTACTACAGACATTCCCCAATAATTATAAATTTTTCGATGAAAAGAAAGGGTTTTCTTCAGTAATTATTGCAAGACAATTGGGTAATGCGGTTCCAGTATTATTAGGACAAGTGATTGCCAAAAGTATTAAAGAACATTTGAAAAAATATGTAGTATGAGTGAGCAATTGTTTAAGGCTTCATTAGCTGAGGTAGAAGAGCAAATAAAAGAAACGCAAGTAGATTACGGATATAGGCTTACTGAATTTTCTATTGGTGAACTTATTAAAAAGTTTAGAACTAAAAGTTATCAATTACAAAATGAAGATGTGACTGAGCAAGACTTGAGTATGTCGTTTCTGCTTGTACCTAGTTATCAAAGAGATTTTCAATGGCATGAAAAAATGCAGTCAGAGTTTATTGAATCAATTTTTATGGGGGTACCTATTCAGCCTTTATTTGCATTTGAATTAGACGAGGAAGGAAATTTAGAACTTTTAGATGGTGTACAAAGGCTATCATCAATAAAAAGCTTTGTCAGTAATACATTGCAGCTTAATGAGTTGACTGAACTTGATACATTAAATAAATATTTTTTCAGTGAATTAGAGGTATCAAGAAGAAGAAAGTTCTTAAATACTAGTCTTAGGGTGTATATCTTAAATGAAAAAACTGATGAGGGGGTAAGAGCAGATATTTTTAGAAGAATTAATGATACTGGATTAAAATTAGAAGCTGCAGAAATTAGAAAGGGGAAATTTATTAATAATAAGTTTTATGACTTCATTTTAGAATCAATTAGGCAAAAGAATTTTTCAGATTTATTTTCTGCAACGAAGCAACGAAGTGAAAAATTGAAAGGTGAAAAAGAAGAATTATTAACTCGTTTTTTTGCGTATTCTGATCAGTATGAAAATTTTGTTCATTCCGTAAAAGGTTTTTTAGATGATTATATAGTATCTAAAGGCCTTGTTTTTACAGAAGCAGAAAAAATTGAAAAAGAGCAGCAATTAAACAAGACCTTAGAATTTGTAACAAAATATTTTTCATATGGGTTTAGAAAATCTAAGGGATCGAAATCAATACCAAGAGTTCGTTTTGAAGCCATTTCAGTAGGTGTAAATTTAGCTCTTAAAGAAAAGCCTGACTTGAAAGATCCAGATTTAAAATGGCTTGAATCTAAAGAATTTAGAGAGCATACCACTTCAGACGCGGCAAATAATAAAAGTAAATTAGTTGGAAGAATTGAATTTGTAAGAGATTGTTTATTATCCAAAATCAATGTAAACGATTTAAACTATGACATTTAAGGATGATTTTCAAAGACGAAGCAAAGAAGTTGAAATTTACTTTGATATTTTACTTTCAATTGACAAGTTTGATAAACCTAAATTGGTTGCATTTGATGGCATCAATGAGAAGCAGGTTGAAATAGTGTTCGATTCTGAGAGAAAGAATTTATTTCGGGCGAGTGCCTTTTTATTGCTCTATAATTTAGTTGAGTCAACAATTTTCAATTCTGTCATTGCTATATTTGATTCAATTGAAGAAAAAGGATATAAGTATAATCATGTGATTGATGAGATTAAAAGATATTGGTTAAATAATATTTATAAGCATGATGAAAGAATACAAAAGGATTCTGTTATCAATTCATTTATGCAGATAGCACTTAAGATATTTAATGAAACACTGACGTTAGCTTCTACATATATTGATTATGGTGGTTCTTTAGACGCTAGAAATATTCGTGCAACTGCTACTAAACTTGGAATAAATATTCAGAAATTACAAACTGGTTATAATGAACTTACTCATGGTGCCGCATTAAAGGAAGTCTGTCAAAAGCGAAATTGGTTAGCTCATGGTGAAAAGTCTTTTTCGGAAATCGGTCAAGACTATGACTACAATCAATTAAATGATTGGAGAAATTATATAACTGAACATTTGGAAAGATTCATTGAATCAGTTGAATCTTATATTGAAGCTGAAGGCTATAAAATTCAGGAAGTAGCGTAGTAGCAGACTCATTATTCAATAGAACTGTTGATTAGAGATTATGCTCGTTTGCAAAGATCAATGCATCTTTATCCTTACGCCAAACCTTTAACAAAAACATTAAGCCTCAATTATCAAAACTTATCCTATTTTTAAAATTAAATGTTTTCCCGCTTAAAATATCTATTACTTACTGTCTTCCTGTTTTTTGCTGCCAGTATGTTAAACAAAACTGTGGCACAATCGCAGGATGCTGACACTATAAAAGTGTACGCAGAAATCACCGCAGAAGGCGATACTATACCCACAGGTTATATGTTACCTGTTACAGTGTTTGTAAAAATGCCACCCCATTTAAGAAGGTACTGGGCTGAGTGGACAAGGTTGCGTAACGCTGTATATGTTACTTATCCGTATGCAAAAAATGCAGGGCGTATAATGCGTGAAATAAATGCGCAGTTGGTAAACGTAACAGACAAAGCCCAGCGCCGCGCCATTATTCATTCAAGGGAAAAAGAGTTAAAGAAAGAATTTACCAGCAAACTCACACAGCTTTCTGTTTACCAGGGCAAAGTATTAATGAAACTGATTTACCGCGAAACAGGCAGCAATTGCTACGAAATTATTGATGAGTACAAAGGCAGTTTCAATGCCGCAGTTTGGCAATCTGTAGCGTTTGTTTTTGGTAGCAGCCTTAAACAGAATTACGATCCTGCTGATAAGGATAAAGTTATGGAAGCCATTGTAAAAGATGTAGAACGTATGTATGGCTACAGGAGTTGATAGTCCAATGCATAATTCCCATGTAATTTTATTGTATTTACAACGCCGTTAATCCATTTTAGGGTCGGCTGTTATTTTTATTTAAAGATATTTACGTTTGCAGATTATAGGAACACGGATAACACGGGTTTTACAGATAAAAACGGATTTTGTACTTACAGAAACTGATCTGCGTAGATCCATTCAAACAACGTTATCTGTTTTCCCATCCCAACCCGTTATATAAAAACTACTACATGAAGAAACATTTTATTGCTGTACTGATACTGTCAACCGTCAACTGTCAACTGTCAACCGTTTTAGCGCAAAGCGACCGCTGGCAGCAGCGCATAAAATATGCCATTGATGTTAAGATGGATGTGGCCACCAACCGTTTCAGCGGTACCGAAAAAATGGAATACACCAACAACTCACCCGATACTTTAAAAAAGTTGTTCCTGCATTTGTACTGGAATGCTTTTCAGCCCAACAGCAGTATGGATGCACGAAGTCGTGAGCTTGGCAAGCTGTTGCTTGGCCAGGATAAAAAAGGCAACAATGTGTACGACTGGGATACAAGGGTTACAGACAGAATAAGCAAACTTGCCGATACTGCTATTGGTTACCAGCGTGTAAAAAGCGTTAAGATAAATGGCGTGGCACAGCAACTTCGTGAGTATGAAACGATACTGGAAGTAAAATTGGATAAACCTTTGCTGCCTAAAACAACTACAGCTATTGACGTGGCTTTTGAAGCACAGGTGCCCGTGCAGGTGCGCCGCAGTGGCCGCGATAATGCAGAGGGCATACGTTACAGTATGAGCCAATGGTACCCTAAAATGGTAGAGTACGATTACCAGGGCTGGAACGCCAACCCTTATATAGCACGTGAGTTTTATGGTGTTTGGGGTGATTATGACATAAAGATAAATATTGATAAAAACTACATGATTGCTGCTACAGGCGTATTGCAGAATGCCAATATTATTGGCTATGGCTTTGAAACAGCAGGTACCAAAGTGCCTGCACCTGCCACCAGTACTTTAACCTGGAATTTTAAGGGCGAGAACATTCATGATTTTGTTTGGGCTGCTGATAATGCGTATAAGCATATTTTTAAAAAAGTGGGCGGTGTTACACTGCATGCTTTTTATAAAGCCAAAGGTGATGCGGCAGACAGTGCCTGGAACAATGTGTTATGGGCTGCTGAAAAAGTATTGCCTTATATAGAAACGCGTTTTGGTAAATATCCTTACCCCCAATATTCGTTTATACAGGGTGGTGATGGCGGTATGGAATATGCTATGGCTACGCTGTTAAAAGGTAGTGGTTTGGGTACTGTTTTTCATGAGTGGATGCATAGCTGGTACCAGCATATTTTAGGCACCAACGAAAGTCTTTTTGCATGGATGGATGAGGGCTTTACCACCTTTGCTGAAGGGGAAGTAACGGCATGGTACAATGAAAACTGGGCATTGAAATCGCCTTACCTTTCAGAGGCAGGTAAAGCTGCTGTAGTAAAGGCTTTAGCAGAAGATAAAGTAGAAATGCCAGCTATACAGGCAGACAGTTACAAAAGCTATTTTAAACTTGCCACCAGCCCTTACGAAGAGCCAATGACCACACATGCTGATCATTTTAATACCAATTATGGTTACTCATTAGCGGCTTATGCAAAAGGTGCCACCTTCTTAAACCAATTGGGTTATATAGTTGGCGATAAAGTGCGCGACAATATTTTACTGGCTTATTACAACGAATGGAAATTTAAACATCCCAATGTAAATGATTTTGTACGTGTGGCTGAAAAGCAAAGTGGGCTTGCATTACAATGGTATAAAGAGTATTGGGTAAACAGCACCAGAACCATTGATTACGCAGTTGGCAATATTGATATTGCTGATAATACAACACAGATAACCCTGAAACGTATTGGTAAAATGCCAATGCCTATTGATGTATTGCTCACGTTTAAAGATGGCACACAGGAGCTGCATTATATTCCACTGAATTTGATGTATGGCGAAAAGCCATCTGAAACTGCAACACTAAGAATTGTAGAAACTGAATGGCGCTGGGCACATAACGATTATAGCTTCACTACCACAAGAAGCATCCGCGATTTAAAAAGTATTGAAATTGATCCTACCCAACGAATGGCTGATATAAACAGGGGCAACAATAAACTGGTAGTGCCTGAATAGTAGTGATTCTATAGGAGTAATACCTAAATAATAACTATGTTTTGTGTGACGTAATTTTTTATTTGCGCAATTTTAAATGATGTAAAGAATTTAAAGACAAAGGATTATCTCTTTCAACTCCACAAATGTTGTTCTGCTTTTTTTATGCGGCGGGATGTTAAATTATAACAGCAATGCTGCAAGAAAATAATCGGCAAACAAAATAAGGATACAGCTAACCACCACAGCACTGGTGCTTGACTGTCCAATTTCGAGCGAGCCACCTTTTACATGGTAACCATAATAAGCAGAAACACTGCTTATTATAAAGGCGAAGGCATAGGCTTTATAAAGTGCCACATTAATATTGTACAGGTTAAGGTTTTGGCGAAGACCAATATCAAAAATATCGGGGGCAATAATACCTGCCATGCTTCCTGCAAGCCTGCCACCATAAATACCCAATACAATTGAGATAACAATAAGCGCTGGTATTACCAATAAAGCACCCAAAATTTTGGGCATTACGAGATAACTTTTGGTGTTGATACCCATTATTTCCAGGGCGTCAATCTGCTCGCTGATGCGCATATTACCAAGCTCACTCGCTATTTTACCGCCAATAACACCAGCCAATACAATACTTAGTACCGTCGGTGAAAGTTCCAGTATCATTGAGTCGCGCACAATTTGCGCAATGGTAGATGCTGGCACCAATGGGCTTACCAACTGGTAGGCTGTTTGTACTGTTGTTACCGCACCCAAAAACAGCGAAATGATAACAACAATGGGTAACGCACCAAAGCCAATTTCAGCGCACTGGTGCATGAATTCTTTCCAGTACACTTTAAAGTTTTCGGGCTTTTTAAACATGCCCTTCAACATTAACATGTAGGCACCCAAATGATTTAAAAATTTCATTCAAATATATTTAATAGGTTATCGTCGATCGTCCATCGCTTGTCGTCCATCGTCCATGGTTTATTGTCCATCGTAGACCTTACTCCCTATTCACCATTCACTACTCACCACTACAACGTTTTCTTCTTTTCTTTCAGCTTTTTCCACCACTGGGTTTTCATTACTTCAGCTTCTGTATCAAGCTTATTTTTAGCCTGGGCATCTACCACAGCCACCAATGCCATATTTACAATATTACGAACACTACTGCCTAACTGCAGCACATGCACTGGTTTTTTCATTCCCAATAAAATTGGGCCAATGGCATCTGCGCCGCCCAGTTCTTTTAATAAATTGTATGCAATATTACCAGCCGTAAGGTTAGGGAAAATAAGTACGTTCACATCTTCATCAACCAACTCGCTGAAAGGATAATTTTCTTTTAAAATTTCCTGGTTAAAAGCGAGGCTGCCCTGCATTTCCCCATCAACGATTAAAGATGGGTTACGCTGTTTTAAAATAGCCGTTGCTTTGGCAACCAGTTTTGCTTCATCGCCATCGCTGCTGCCAAAGTTGCTGTAGCTAAGCATGGCAATTCGTGGGGTGATATTAAAGCTGCGTACCTCTTTGGCTACCATTAATGCAATATCTGCAAGTTCTTCAGCCGTGGGGTTAAAGTTTACCGTAGTATCTGCCAAAAACAAAGGGCCTTTTTTGGTGATGAGCAAGTACATGCCTGCAATTTTCTTAACGCCTTCATCAGTGCCAATAATTTGTAAGGCGGGGCGTATGGCTTCTGCGTAGTTACGTGTAAGCCCGCTAATCATAGCATCGGCATCGCCCGTTTCTACCATCATACAGCCATAATAATTGCGCTCCTGCATCATCTTCATGCTTTCGTAAGCATTAAAGCCGCGGCGCTGGCGTTTTTTAAAGAAGAGCTTGCCGTAAAAATTACGCTTGTCTTCTGTGTCATCCATACGTGGGTCAATAATTGGCATATCGCTTATGTCAACATCGTTTTCATCTGCAATGCGTTTTATTTTATTGATATCGCCCAAAAGGGTAGGGTAGGCTACTCCCTCATCATACAAAATGCTTGCTGCTTTTAAAATCTTCACGTTATCTGCCTCTGCAAAAACAATACGCTTGGGGTCGCGTTTTGCTTTGGCACTTATCACACGCATTAACTGGTTATCAAGCCCCAGCCTTTTATTTAACCTAACTACATAAGCATCCCAGTCTGTAATTGGTTTTTGTGCAACGCCGCTTGCAATGGCAGCCTTTGCAACCGCAGGAGCAACAGTACTCAGCAGGCGTGGGTCAACAGGTTTTGGAATAATATATTCAGGGCCGTAGCTTAATGTTTTTTGGTTATAGGCAAGGTTAACAATATCAGGCACTGCGGTTCTTGCCAATTCTGCCAAAGCCTTTACAGCAGCCAGTTTCATGGCTTCGTTTATCTTGGTTGCACGTACATCCAAAGCTCCGCGAAATATATAAGGAAAGCCCAGCACATTGTTTACCTGGTTAGGATAATCGCTTCTGCCTGTGGCCATAATAAGATCCTTACGTGCAGCAATTGCTTCTTCATAAGTAATTTCAGGGTCAGGGTTTGCCATGGCAAAAACAATAGGATTGGCAGCCATGGTTTTTACCATCTCACCACTAACAACGTTACCAACACTAAGGCCTACAAATACATCTGCATCTTTAATTGCAGAGGTCAGGTTCCAGTCAGCACTTTTGCAGGCAAACTTTTTCTTAATGTCATCAAGGTCTGTACGGCCTTCATGTAAAGGGCCGTCTTTATCAAACAGAATAAAATTTTCGTAGTTGGCGCCAAGGGCAATGTACATTTGTACGCAAGCCATGGCTGCTGCACCAGCACCATTAATTACAAAACGGGCAGTAGCAATTTTTTTATGCTGTATGTCAAGCGCATTTAACAAGGCTGCCCCACTTATAATGGCGGTACCGTGCTGGTCATCGTGCATTACAGGAATTTTCATCTGTTCCTTCAACTCGTGTTCAATATAAAAGCATTCAGGGCTTTTAATATCCTCAAGGTTAATGCCGCCAAAAGTGGGTTCCAGTGCTTTAACTATTTGTACAAATTTTACAGGGTCTTTCTCGTTAATCTCAATATCAAATACATCAATATCAGCGAATATTTTAAAGAGTACGCCCTTGCCTTCCATTACTGGTTTACTTGCTTCAGGGCCAATATCACCAAGACCCAAAACCGCGGTACCATTGCTTATTACGGCAACAAGATTGCCTTTTGCTGTGTATTTATAAACATCTTCAGGGTTGTCTGCAATTTCTTTACAGGGCCATGCAACACCAGGGCTGTAAGCCAGGCTAAGGTCGCGCTGCGTTTTGGCTTCTTTGGTAGGTATTACTTCTATTTTACCAGGCTTACCCATTGCGTGGTATTCCAGGGCCTGTTCTCTTTTTAAATCTTTTTGCTTTGTCATTGTTTGTTTTTTGAACTGCGTCCATTGTTTATCGTCTATTGTCCATCGGTAAACCTTCCTGTGCATTGTCTATCGTCCATCGCTTATCGTCCATCGTTTATCGTCCATCGTTTATCGTCCATCGTTTATCGTCCATCGTTTATCGTCCATCGCAAACTCACAACTCACCATTGACTATTGACTTCTTCTTCTCCACAAAGAACACGAAAAATACTAAGCAAGGTAAATATCTTAATCACAACCATTTACTCAATATCTTATAAACGGTTGTAAACACGGCGTGTAAAACATCTTTATTAAAACATTGCCTGCTGCCTGCGAACTGTTATTTTTGCGGCTCAAAATTGAAAACAGTTCCATTTTCAAGACTAATACATCACGTTCAATTTGTAAATCGTCCCATCAATGCAAAGAGATACTTTGGTTTTCGACCTTATTAACAAAGAGTTACAACGCCAGCGCCACGGCATAGAACTGATTGCCAGCGAGAATTTTACTTCGTTACAGGTAATACAGGCCATGGGAAGTGTATTAACCAATAAATATGCTGAAGGTTACCCTGGCCGCCGTTACTATGCAGGCTGCGAAATTGTAGACCAGACAGAACAGCTTGCTATTGACAGGTTAAAGCAAATATTTAATGTAGAATATGCCAATGTGCAGCCACATAGCGGGGCACAGGCCAATGCTGCCATTGCTTTAGCAGTATTGCAGCCGGGTGATGTTACCCTTGGGTTAGACCTTAGTATGGGTGGCCACTTAACGCATGGCAGTTCGGTTAATTACAGTGGTAAACTATACAACGCACACTTTTATGGTGTTGTAAAAGAAACCGGGTTGGTAGATTATGAAATGCTGGAATCTCAGGCGCGTAAACTAAAACCAAAATTAATTATCTGTGGTGCCAGTGCTTATAGCCGCGATTGGGATTATGCACGCATTCGTGCTGTTGCTGATGAAGTTGGTGCATTAGTTTGGGCTGATATTGCCCACCCTGCAGGTTTAATTGCCAAAGGATTACTGAACAGCCCGTTTGAGCATTGCCATTTTGTATCCTCAACCACGCATAAAACTTTACGCGGGCCACGTGGTGGCGTAATTATGATGGGTAAAGACTTTGTAAATCCTTTTGGTGTAAAAGACCCTAAAGGCAATGACAGAATGATGAGCAGTCTGCTGGACCTTTCTGTTTTTCCTGGTATTCAAGGTGGTCCGTTGGAACACGTTATAGCTGCTAAAGCGGTTGCTTTTGGTGAGATATTGACAGATGAATTTTTAGTGTACCAGCAGCAGGTGCAAAAAAATGCACAGGCTATGGCAAAAGCATTTGTAGATAAAGAATATCATCTTATCAGTGGTGGTACTGATAATCACCTGATGCTGATTGACCTTCGCAATAAAAATATCAGCGGTAAAAAGGCAGAACAGGCATTGGTTAAGGCTGATATTACAGCCAATAAAAACATGGTTCCTTTTGATGATAAGAGTGCGTTTGTAACCAGTGGCATCCGTTTTGGTGTACCTGCCATTACAACAAGGGGCATGAAAGAAGCCGATATGCAGTTTGTGGTAGATGCAATTGATGATGTGCTGATGAATGCGGATGACGAAGCTGTTATAGCCAAGATTAAAGGCAAGGTGAACAGTTTTATGGAACAGTTTGTGTTATATCCTGAATTGTAGGCACTGGAAGGTATAAATAATAACCTTATGGGTTTAAAGGTTATAAGGTTTCGTGCAAATTTTGGATGGAACCTTTTGTAGAACTTGATGAAAATAAAAAAGGTAATTTCACTGAAGTTGAATTGAGAGAAGTAGCAAGGATAATCGAAGAAAACAGAATACTACTGCTGGATCAACTGGAAAAATTTTATAAAGGTGAGCCTATAAAAGCAATAAGATTATGAACACACTTATCAACAAACCTGCTATACATGCGATTAGTTTTTTAAAGAACGATCTGCTGGTATCGTTGGACAATGACAGGTTGTTTATTGTTCCTCTTCAAAAATTCCCATCTATTCAGCAGTTAAGCATAGAACAAAGAAATGATTTTGAAATAATAGACCATTCCAATCTCTCATTTCTCGCAATAGATGAAGTGTATAGTATTGAGGAATTAACTGGCTTACACGTTTAATTAGTTTTATGATACAACGTATACAATCAATATGGCTTTTGCTGGCAGCAGTGTTTGCTTTCTTAACCATGAAGTTTTCGTTTTACAGCGGTAATATTATAGATGCTGCTACCAATGCCAAAGTATTTCAGCAGTTAAATGCAGTAGCAAAAGACAATCTTATTTTAACGGTACTTACAGTTTCTGTAGCAGTGGCATCATTGGTTGCAATTTTCTTGTATAAAGACAGGAAACGCCAGTTGATGGTTGTTGCCGCCATTGCTGTTGTAGCTGTAATTAATATTGTTATTTATTTTCTACAGTCAAAAAAATTTGTACCAAATGAGGGGTCGTTAGATCTTACTTCGCTGCTTACTTTTTTTATTCCTGTTTTTCTTTTACTGGCCATTCGTAATATATGGAAAGATGAAAAGCTGGTAAAAAGTACAGACAGGCTGAGATAAATACAGTTTATCCCTATTTGGTACAGTTCAAATAATAAACTTTCCAAAAGCTGGCGCATTGGCTTATTTTGCCGCCCTGCTTTTGGAAAGTTTGTTTTTATATACACACTAAACAGTACACCCTTCATGTTACAGATCAGCAACCGTGGTAAAGAAATGCCTGCATCTCCCATTCGCAAACTGGTACCTTTTGATGAAGCGGCCCGGAAAAGGGGTGTTAAAGTGTACCATCTTAATATTGGCCAGCCCGATATTGAAACGCCAAAAATGGTACTGGATGCGGTGCGCCACAGCGATTTTAAAGTACTTGCCTACAGCCATAGTGCTGGTAACGAAAGTTATCGTATAAAGCTGTCAGGCTATTATAAAAGCGTTGGTATAAATGTAAACCATCAACAGATTATTATTACCACCGGCGGCAGCGAAGCAATATTGTTTGGCTTTATGGCTTGCCTGGATGCAGGTGATGAAGTAATTATTCCTGAGCCTTTTTATGCAAATTACAATGGTTTTGCGGTAGAAGCAGGGGTGCAGGTAGTGCCAGTAACCTCTTATATAGAAAGCGGTTTTGCCCTGCCGCCTGTAGAAGAGATTGAGAAAAAGATAACCCCCAAAACAAAGGCGATTGTTATCTGCAATCCCAATAACCCAACAGGTTACCTCTATAGTAAAGAGGAGATGGAGCAGTTAAAGCAGGTGATTTTAAAACACAACCTTTACCTGTTTAGTGATGAGGCTTACCGCGAATTTTGTTACGAAGGAACGCATACTTCTGCCATGCATTTGGATGGTGTGGATGATCATATTGTTATTATGGATACCATCAGCAAGCGTTACAGCGCCTGCGGCGGAAGGATAGGTGCGTTTGTTTGCAAAAACAAACTGGTATTGGATGCCGTGATGAAATTTGCACAGGCAAGGTTAAGCCCACCCAGCTTTGCACAAATTGCAGGTGAGGCTGCCATTGATTTGCCGCCTGATTATTTTGACAGTACCAAAGCAGAATACAAAAGCCGCCGCGACCTTCTGGTACAGCGCCTTAATGCGATGGAAGGTGTTTTTTGCCCAAACCCTGGCGGAGCGTTTTACGCCATTGCCAAACTACCCATTGATGATGCAGATGTATTTTGCCAATGGCTGCTGGAAGATTTTGCCTATAACAACGCCACTTTAATGCTGGCACCTGCCACAGGTTTTTATAGCACACCAGGCCTTGGTAAACAAGAGGTACGTTTGGCTTACGTGCTAAACCGCGATGATATTAATGCTGCGATGGATTGTTTGCAGGAGGCTTTGAAGGTGTATGGGGAGAGAATGAAATAGGTATATCCTTGTGAGATGATTGTAAACCTAACAATATTGCTTTTGTTTTTTGTTGCAAT
Organism: Chitinophagales bacterium; assembly: GCA_031424995.1. GTDB lineage: Bacteria > Bacteroidota > Bacteroidia > Chitinophagales > Chitinophagaceae > Parasediminibacterium. The sequence goes on from JANPIP010000055.1 coordinate 13,479, forward strand.
AAATAGGTCGTTTTAGAGGGCACTTTAACTGGCATATTTAAGATAGAAGCTGCCCAGTAAATAGCATGGGATGTATCTTTTATTTCTGTGTAATAATTTAATAAATCGTACCTGCTTTTCATACGATTAGGGACTATATAAACAGCTAACTTAAAATACTTTTCAGCTTGTTTATCTTCCTTTAACTCATACGCAATTTGTGCTTTAAGTCTATATGAATCATTATTTACGAGATAGTTGGTTGCTTCGCTTATCACATTATTTGCTTCAATTAATTTGTTACTGTTATAAAGCGTAGTGGCATATTGGTAAATTGTATTACCATCTTTAACGTATAAAGAATTTATTTGCTCATATTTTTTTAGTGCCTGTTTTTTAAAGCCCATCCTTGATAATTCAAATGCTTCTTGGCTTTGTATTTTATAATACATCCACACAAATGAGTGCATGCTCGAAATAAGGCAAATAAAAACCATAACATATTTAAAGCCTTTTGAAATGCTTTGTGAGAGCACAATTGTATGTGACTTGGAATAGAAATTGATTAGAACACCACATAACAATGCCTGTATAGTAACAGGAAGTATTTGAAAAGGATATGAAAATAAAGAACAGGTGCAAATACAAATAAGTGAAGCTGTTGCGGCTATAAACCCTTTATTTGTAAAAGCCGCGTTTTTTTTTATTTGGGTAAATAAAACAGTTAGTGTTGCAGAAAAAAATAAAAATCCAACAGCCCCATTTTCAATTATTAGTTGAAAGAAGTCGTTAAAAGCATAATAGGTATTATCAGCCAATAAAGCCTCTTTGCTGTCAATACTGTTAATTGTAAAGTAGGCTGCTTGATAATGATTGTACATCGTCTTAAACTGCCCATTGCCTATCCCCCAAATCCAATTGTCTTTTAATATATTGAATGATATTTTGTAAATCAACAACCTCCCGTTTGAGGATGCAGCTTTATACCAAATCAAGAACGGCAAACTGATTACTAGAACGATACATGCTGATGATACCAGTATTTTACGCCATTTATCTTTTTGTATGTATTGATAAATTGTATAAAATAGTGCTGTAGCAAAACCAATCCAGCCCGAACGGCCATCAGTTAAAACCAGCAAAGCCAAACAACAAAACATTAGTGTAAACAGAAAATAAATGTAGTACGGGTTGGTGTTATTTTTTTTGTTTGCAGTAAACAAAAAAGGCAAGAGAAAGCTGAGTTGAGCTGCTAATAAAATACTGAATATGCTTTTGTTGGGAAGATAAAATGAATCAATGGTTTGCTTTAGATGACAGGAATAAGCAATTAAATAAACTGCTAAAACGACAACGATAGATAAAAAAATTACACGTAAAGCCTTGGTTTGATTATCAATAATTAAAGCCTTAATACTGAAGTATAAACATAAAAACCAAATACTTAAATAGGCATTGTAATTATATGTTCTTGTGCAAATAACATTTTGCAAAAGAATGTAGAAAATAAAAATAAGATAGATGAGTTCAAAGTATGTTATAGCTACTAAAGTCTTTGTTTTAAAAAAATAAATTAATGTGCAAACAGAAATCAGGAACAATAATAACGGTTCACTAACGTAGATATATTCCTGGGCAAAGGGTATGTTTACATAAATGATAAAAATTACATTGGCTAAAATTAAAATAGCCCCTAATGCATATTTGTTACTTTGGCTGTCGTGTTTTTTGGTAAATATCTTCACAAATCAAAATTTCTCTTTCTGTTAAAGCGCGTACATTTTCAACACGTATACTTAAATTAAAATTTTCCTTATAATAGGTAGCACTAAAGCCAGCAAACGCCATGGTGGGTGAGGGATTTTTTACACCTTCAACATTAAAAATGGTTAAGAAATTTTTTCGGCTAAGAAAGTAACCTTTTACTAAAATAGAGTCTTTGCCAGTTTTATCTTTTGTATAATTTGTATTGTATTTAAACGCTTCATCGCTAATAACTGTATCTGTAAAGTTAGAATGAACAGTATCGTTAAAATTGTTAGTTAGGTTCATTTTTAAGCCAGTGGGCGAATCTTTATAATTACCTTTTTGTAAGACATTAAAACCGATTTGAAAACTATCAATTTGGGTGTATTCTTTTTTAATCGGGTCAATAATCTGTAAACCGATTGTATCATATGTTATTACCTGTTTCGTCTGTTTACCTAAAATAGATTTTGTTGCAGAATCAGTTCTTAATAATATCTCTGTATTAATATTTTCTTTTAAAACAAGTTCTATAAGCTGATTTTTATATAAAAAGTAAGGATAAATAATTCTATCATTCATCTCGGTATTATTTGTACGCTGTTCGTAATTTGCACTTATCGTATAAGCACAATTTTTATAATTCTTTTTTAGCTGAATACAAGTGTAAAATCCCATTAGCAGAAATACAAATAGAATACATTTATACATTTTTAAATTTTAGAAAAAGAAGAATTAGATTTTAAGATTCTGGTTCTACTAAGCTATTATTCACGCTATTACTCTTAATTTTTTATCCAAAAAGAAGTATTCTTTCAAGTGTTGTTTTGGAAAAGTCAAAATTGGTAGTTAAGAAAAAGTAAAGTAGCTGCTCCGTTAATAATAGAACAGCTACTTTATCTTAATGTTTAGAAAAATGCAGTTGTATAAAACCTGTGATTTCTTCTTTATTGGGTACTGATATTTCCACTACCATATTTTCATCAAAATTCTCCCCCAAAGAATATCCTGTTTAGGAAAATATTTCTTGTGACCCAATATTTTAAAACGATTAATGGTCTTGCCTTCAATGGTATCCATTTCTGGTAACAAGCTGTAACTGCTTTTCTTTAGTTGTTTACTATAACTTAAATCAATTATACCCGAATTGCATTTGTTGGAATCATTGTTTTTAAATTCATAAACATAGTTGATGATTCCCCGTGTTTCATTTGTATCTATTGACAATAATTTAACCTCGTTGGTTGTAAAAGCTCCGTAAAGCTTGTTGCTTACCATCCATTCACCATATAAAACTGAGTCTGCCAAAACTTTTTTATTATGCTCATTCAGGTTTTTATCAAAGCAATAAGCGTAAACACTATCTTTCTCGTGTAATATATATCTGTTCACTTTTTTGCCGCCTGTTAAATAGCCCTCTTCATCTAAATAACCTCCTAATGTATATTCAATTTCATAAATTGAAATGTTGTGGTACATATAAAGCAGGTTATAAGAAGTATCATAACTTTTTACCTGCCACGATTCATCAAAATTTGGAAAAATTTGTGTGCCCTGTAAGCAACGGATATCTTCTGCATTCACTCGTTGCGCATTGCAGTTAACAAATAAACCAATAATAACTATCGCAAGGCATTGTGTCCAAAGTATTGGGTGCATAAAAAACTAATTTCATTATTCTTTATAAAGCTCCATTCTACTAAAAAATTGCTTGATAATCGAATCATTCGAAAATGGAACTTCCTTAATTTCAAAAGAATATTCCCTCTTAGGCATCATTAAATTATGTTGAGTGGAAAATTTTTGATTATACATTAGCCTCGCTTTATAAAGCTTTAAATGCTTGGCACTGTCCAAAGTTTTTGACAAACTATATTCAATGTTTTTAAAAGAAGAACTATAATAATAATATATAGAATCGTATAAGTTCTCATTCTTGATTTTAAAATAATATTTTTCCAGTAACTCCTTTTTATTGTTTTCTTCAACTGCTTCATGTAAGTAAAGATTGTTGTTAACCTCAAAATTGGCACTTTTAAAGGCTTCCTTTGTTAAAAGAGAATCTACAGGTAATTTTATACTGTCATGTTTATTGTAGGAATTTTTAAAAAATAGACCGTATTTATTATCTTTCTCATAGCAAAAATAACTTTCTGTTCCTTTTATTTTTTCATTGTTTTCTAAACTTCTTTGTGGCTTTAATTTGTAAACAATAAAATCTTTATAATAAAAGATGTATATAGTATCTGTTAAATTAAAGAAGGTGATTTTGCCTTTATCTATTACAGTTATAGGGTAGTTGACCATTAAATTTAATTGACTGATATTTTTCCCTTTCAACTTACTGCAACTGTAGTTGTAACTACAAATAATCGAAAATAAGGTAGCCAAGGCTACCTTATTTCTAGCATTAGTTATTGACCTCATCAATGTTTTTTAATATTAAATTTAAGGTTTAGCATCCCAAAATGAACTCTTAGCTTTATAATTAAGTGTGTACGGTGGTGCAACAACATTAACGACAGGACAATTACAAACAGGTGCATAAGTTACGTTGAAATCTAACGCCATGCTAGCGTATAAAACATTAGAATTTCCCGCTACAAAAGATGGTGTTCCTGTTCCTGCATCTGGTGTTACAGTCCCACCTACCGGCATACCAGTAAGCTTAATATCTTTATGTGTTAAAGATGACCAATTCCAGGTATTATTAGCAGCATCTACCAACTCTACTATACCTTCTTCCTGTGAACTTAATATCCAAGGAAAGCTTTTTAAACAAGTCCACTTTGTATTTTTATGTTTTTTAAAAGCTGTAATATCTGTAACTTCTATACTTTCTGTTTCTGAAGCAACGGATGCGCTGCTTGATAGTTGTGCAGCGTTATCCTCACAATTTTTTACGCATGGATCTTGTTCTTGAGCAGGCGGATTCCCATTATCACAACCCAATCCATACAATTGGCATGCACATGATTCTGTCAATCCATAATTACAATCACCTGGATCTACGTCATCTATAGGCCAGCAATTACCAGTGGGTGTCCATGGGGTGCAGGTACCTATTGGTACCCATGCGTCACCCTGCCGTTCTTCTTCACAATATCTTTCATATTCACAAATTTCAGATCCCGACAGAGTAACATTTTCATCCAGTGTAGCCTTTGTGTCAGATTGAGATTGCTGCTTGTTTATTTTTCCCCGCTTAGTAATTTTTCCATTGCTTAAAGTGTTGTAACTCATAACTACTCCATTCCATTTTTTTATAACCATCCTGCCAGAAAAGTCTTGTGCTGTTGAGCCAAAGTTATAGCTGCTTAAATCATAACCATTCGCCTTTGCGTAAGCAAGGTCTGGTATATAATCAATTTCCCTGACCTCTATTGCATTCTTTGTTTTTATAAATGCAATGCGCGTAAGCGATGCATCTGCTACCCTTTGTATTTCAGCGGTTGTTAAAGAAGCAGTGGATGGGATGGGCAAAGCAGTTCTTTCTTTCAGTAAAGGAAATTCTACAATTTCCATATTGCCCACTTTTCTGTATTGCCCATGTTTCCAGTCTGGCAGTTTTTTTCCTTTTTCACTACTTGCACTCCATTCGCTTGATTTTTTAAAGGTGCCATAGTACCATTCTTTGGCTGCCTCTTGCATAAAGGCTTCATTTAACTGTTCTGTATTATTTTTTTTACATGCAATTAAAAATAAGGTAACCCCAATAATAGCAACTACTGCTATTGTAATGTTTGTTGTAATTTTTGTCAGCTTCATTTGGTTAAATATTAATTGTTAAAAAATAAAAGCATTTCTTCTATCCCCCATACACCACTTCTACTATATCGCTGCTAAGGCCAACTTCACTATCGTTTATCACGCCAATGGCCATAAACTCCCTGTGTTCAGGGGTGTTGGCAATGGCAAGCGGGCGGTTATCTACATAAGGGCTGTGGGCATCAAAGCTTAATTTCAGCCAGCCTGGCTGGCCTTTAAGGCGGGTATAAATATTTATCCCTTCTACTCCATTTTTTGCAAAGGCAATTTCTACACGGCCGGGGTAGGCGCTTGCCGTTAGGGTGGTTTTGTAAGTGGCCGCATCAAAACTGCTACCGCTGCCAAGCAATTGCAGGTCGGCACCAATAGCATCTGTATAACCTGGTTGTTGCTTCCAGCCCTGTATGCCGCTGCGCAATTGCTTTACACTGTTGCCAATGGCAAGGTCACTTTCCTGGTTTACTTTTTTGGCATTGGCCTGTGCGGCGGCCTTGCTGGTAATAGCATCTGTAATACCCTTGCAAAGGTTTTGGTAACTTGTAACTTCTGCTGCGGTAAGGCCAAGTGTGGTGGTGTAAGCCGGTAGTTTGTTTTTCAGGTTATCTGCCCACGTTAATTTAGCATTATCTGATGTTGGTACATAATCTTTACCCATAAACAGTTTTTTTTGATTAAACAATGCTTAAAACTGCTTAAAATATAAATACAAAAAACACGTGCTTAAATTTATAAAAACACGTGTAAAAAAATAATATGTATAATGATATTAATTATAAATGCATATTGTAAATACACGGTAAAAAAATACCGTAGATATACGGTAAAAATACCGTAAATACACGGGTTAAAACACCGTATATCTACGGTGTATACGTACCGTGTAATCGCCCGTTGTTATGCTTTTTTTAAGAAAAGCCCACTATTTCTATTTGCTATATTTAATTTATAGGTGTTGGTATTGGTTCTACGCTTTTATAGGGTTTAGCGGGTTATTTCGTACGTAATAGTGTTGATAATCAATGTATTAAGTAAAATAATGCCATCCTCAAAGCTTTTAAACACATCCTGGGTGCCTTAAAATACATCCCTGGTGGTTTCAGGGATGTATTTGCTGCTTTCCATGCCATCCTGTAAACTTTCCATGCCATCCTGCAAGTGTTTCAGGAAGTCCTGGAAAATGTTGAGTACGTCCTGCAAAGTTTCCAGAACGTCCTTGAAAAACTTGAGGAAGTATTCAGATGGGGCAGGGTCGGCAATAATGTTGTAGTTAAAGTGTAACCAACAATTTTTTCCTCCCCACCAAAGGTTTGTTTACCTTTTGCCGTCTAACCTCACAAACCCGGGCTTATAGTTTTGAACGAACAATTACTGATACAGCAGCTGCAGCACAATATGGGTACAGCCTTTAACCAATTGGTGGAGGCTTACCAGCATATGGTGTACAACACTGCATTAAGTATTGTGCAGCAGCAGCAGGAGGCAGAAGATATTGCGCAGGAAGTATTTATACAGGTGCATCAGTCGATTAAACATTTTAAAGGCGAAGCCAAAATATCAACCTGGTTGTACCGTATCACTATTACAAAATCGCTTGACTGGCAGCGGCATAAAAAACGCAAAAAAAGGTTTGCCTTTATTGAAAACCTGTTTGGCAGCAATAATGAAGTACAGCATGAGGCAAGTGATTTTTTTCACCCCGGCATTGCATCTGAAAATAAAGAGCAAAGTGCCATATTGTTTAAAGCAATTAATGAATTGGCAGATAACCAAAAAATTGCTTTTGTGCTTAACAAGGTAGAAGGATTAAGCTACCAGGAAGTGGCAGATGTGATGAATGTAACGGTGGCTTCAGTTGAGGCTTACCTGCACAGGGCAAAACAAAATTTACGTAAACAACTGGAAACCTATTATAAGTCATTATAAAATACCCCTTTATATGCATAACGAAAAGGCGATACAGCAAAAAATTGAATCCACTTTACATAGTATTGATGGAATACAGCGTGCCGAAATTCGGCCTTTTTTCAGTACCCGTTTAATAGCACAACTTGATAAATCTGCAAAAGCAAACTGGCTACAGCAATGGCTGGCAATAACCACCAAACCGGTTTTTGCGGTGCTTGCTTTATCTTTTTTTGTAGTGATGAATATTGTTGCCATAAATACGGCAAATCATAAAAAGCAGGCGGTACAGGCAAGTTCAAATGCAACAATACAGGGCTTTTCAGAAGAATACAATTTATCTGTATCAACCATTTATCAATGACGAATCTTAAGCAAGCTTTGTGTTTTTTCTAACACATCAAAACAAGGGCACACAGCTTAAACACTTTACAAGCATGAATTCTTTATGTGGTAAAATATTCTTAAAAAAATCATTACCCAATGAACTATTTTTCAAACAATAAACTCTGGCCCTTGATAGTATTGCTGCTGATACTCATCAATACAGCAACCCTGGTATTTTTTTGGGTATCTAATAAAAAAGATCTGCCGACGCAGGGCGAAGGTAACCGTGGCAGTGCGGCTGCTTATCTTACCAAAGAATTGCAGTTAGATGCTGCGCAGCAGGCCGCTTATAAAACACTGCGTGAGGAGCACCAGCAATCAATGCAAGCAATACGCCGCCAGTTAAAAGAAGCGAAAGACGTTTTTTTTAATCTTTTAAATTCACCAGAGGTAGATGAAGCAACCATTAACCAATACGCTTCAAAAACTGCTGGTATAGAGCAGCAGCTTGATGTACTTACATTTCATCATTTTAAAGAGGTAAGGGCATTGTGCAATGATGAACAAAAAATAAAATTTGATGGTATTATAAAAAAAGTGGTGCAGATGATGGGGCCGCAAAGGCCACCACGCCGTAATGGTAACGATAGTTTACACCGCCCTTTTGGTCCGCCGCCACAAAATGGAGATGGAATGCCTGAAGGTGTACCGCCACACGGCGGTAATAGTAATGAGCCGCCGCCACAATAGATTCAGTAACAAAGTGTTCAACCCTTAACCCCTGAAAGGCCCTGCAATACGGGCCAATTTTTTTCTTTTTGGGCTGGCTGTTAATTACTAATACCAGTGTTCTAATTAATTCCACATTCTTTAAATAAAAACTACCATCATGAAAAAAGTAAAAATGATGCTTGCCGCAATGCTTCTTTTAATAACCATTGTAAAAGCACAGCCGCCTCAGCCACCAAAGCCGCCAACACCAGAAGAAAGGTTAAAGCGTGTATCAGAAAAACTGGATAAAGACCTGAAACTTTCTGCGGCGCAAAAAGAAAAAGTAATGGCCGCCTACAAAACTTTTTTTGCAGCTATTGAAAAGAATAAACCAAAAGGTAAAGATGGCAAACCATTACCGCCGCCACCGCCGCCACCACCTGTAAGTAAAGAAATTGCAGATAAATTAAGTGCAGAACGCGATGCTAAAGTAAAGCAGTCACTAACCGCAGAGCAATACAAAAAATATGTTGAGCTGGAAAAAACCATGCGCCCCCAACGCCCTGGTAAGCCTGGCGAAAATGCACCACCGCCACCTGAACCAAAAAATTAAATAGTTAACAATAAGTAATAGCACATACGCTTTATTGCATGTGCTATTACTTATTTGTAGAAGAGGATAAGAAGTAGTGGTTAAAAGAAATAATGGCACGCTAAAGTAAAGTACGCAAGCGGCTGATAATACAGGTAGTTTCTTATCTTGAGGGCATTAACCAATGCCTATGCTGTCTCACTTTAAGCTTAAAGAAAATAATACCAACCTTCAAACCGAAATAATTGCAGGGGCAACTTCTTTTCTTGCTACATCATATATTATTGTGGTAAACCCTGGTATTTTAAGCCAGTGTGGCATGTCTTTTTCTGCCGTGCTTACGGCAACTATACTTGTCTCTTTTTTTAGCAGTGTAATGATGGGACTGTATGCCAAAACACCTGTGCTGGTTGCGCCAGGTATGGGGCTAAATGCCTTTTTTGCATTTACGGTGGTGCTTGGTATGAAAGTGCCGTGGGCTACAGCGTTAGGTGCTGTTTTCTGGTCTGGTATTGTATTTCTTCTTCTTTCTATATTCAATATAAGAACACATATTATAAAAGCAATTCCCACGCCTTTACGTTATGCCATTGCCGCAGGCATTGGGCTTTTTATAACGCTTATTGGCTTTGTAAATGCAAAGTTTATTGTTGCCAATCCTGCAACTATTATCAGTTTTAGCAAACTTAATATTACACTCTGTACCTTTTTGCTGGGGCTTTTTATTACGGCTATACTAATAGCCAAAAAAGTAAAAGGCAGTATATTAATTGGTATCATCATCACAACATTATTTGCATACCCAATTGGACGCTGGTGGGGCAGCGAAGCTTTAGTTAATGTAAATGGCATTTTTGCAGTACCTGATTTTAGCCTGCTGTTTAAACTTGACCTAATTCATTCATTGCAATGGAGCCTTGCGCCTGTGGTTTTTGCATTTGTGTTTACTGATATGTTTGATAGCCTTTCCACTTTTGTGGGGCTTGCAGAAGCAGCTAATATTACAGATGAAAATGGCGATCCTAAAAATCTAAAAAAAGCATTGTTGACCGATGCTGTTTCTACCACTATTGCTGGTTTATTTGGCTCAAGCCCAGGCACCGCTTTTATTGAATCTGCAGTTGGTATTGAGGCTGGTGGAAAAACAGGATTGACTGCTGCGGTTGGTGGATTGTTGTTTCTTCCTTTTTTATTTTTGGCCCCTTTACTGTCTGTAGTACCAGCCATTGCAACTGCACCAGCGTTGGTTTTGGTAGGTGTTTTTATGATTAAGCCTGTTACAAAAATTAACTGGCAACTGGCAGATGAAGCTATCCCTGCATTTATTGCCATGGTGTTGATACCGTTTACTTATTCTATTACACAAGGTATTATTTGGGGCTTTTTAAGCTGGACGATATTAAAACTAGCTACAGGAAAATACAAAGAAATTGGCCTGCCGCTTTTATTGATTGATGCTTTTGCTGTTGTGGCGTTAGTGCTGGAATAACCAATAAAAATTTAGGTATGAAGACAAACATGATGTTACTTTTTGTTCTGTTGGTACATTTTTCATTGGCACAGTCGCCGGTGCAAATAAATGTAGCAGTAGCTAAAACTAACTTACAAACAAAACTTAATAAGTTTCTAAATACAATCAACAATAATGATATAGACATTGGTTGGATCAGTTTTCCATCTGTATTTTTAGGTAAAGTATTACCTAAAAAACCAAAGGATGATACTTTAGTAAAACGAAAGTATTATACAGTTACATCTTTCATTGATTCATTAGGGGGTATAGACTTTTTGGTAAAGAAGTATACTAAACAGGTTGTTGCAAAACAACTGGTTGGTCTCTTAAATGATACCACTAAAGACTTTTACGCACATGCACTTTTATGTGAAATATTCGATCAGAAGAAACTTGGAAACTTATACTTCATGGAAAGGAAAACAGAAGAGTGGGTGCAGTCAATGAAGAAAGACGATATAAAATACTGGCATTCATTAGTCTATTCTAAATAAGGTTCTCACACATTGCTTACCCCACCCGTGGCTTCCATGCTATTTCTGCCACACCTGTTGTTTGCCCAATAAACCTTGCCAGTACAAATAAATAATCGCTGAGGCGGTTAAGGTATTTTATTACCAGTGGCTCTACAAAAAGCTCCTGCTGCTGCAGGTTTACACAGCAGCGTTCGGCGCGGCGGCAAACACATCTTGCAACATGTGTGGTAGAGATGGCTATACTTCCACCAGGAAGTATAAAAGATTTCATGGCTGGCAACACTTCATTCATTTTATCAATCTCTTTCTCAAGCATGGTAATATCTTCTTCCTTAAGGTCGGGAATTTTCATCAGCGGCTCCCTGTCCGGATCGCAGGCTAAAGAAGAACCAATGGTAAACAGCCTGTCCTGTATTTCTTTTAAAACAGTACGGCTGTGCACTTCTTCAAAATGGTCGCTTACAAGGCCAATATAAGAGTTCAGTTCATCAACCGTGCCGTAGCTTTCAATGCGCAAATGGCTTTTAGGCACTTTAGTGCCGCCTATTAATGATGTCTTTCCAAGGTCGCCTGTTTTTGTATATATTTTCATGGTGAGTTGTGAGTGGTGAATAGTCAATAAGTCAATAAGTCAATAGTCAATAAGTCATTTGGTCAATGAGTCATTGAATTAATAACGTAGTGTTGAATAAATAGTTTGGTGAAAAAGTAAGTTGACTAATGACTTACTGACCCATGACTCTCTGACTATTTTAATGCCCGTGCAGCGTAGCCATAAATTCTTCCTTGTTTTTATCGCTTTCCATAAGGCCATCTTTTAAACGGATAACACGCTGGGCATAGCGTGCGATATCTTCTTCGTGTGTAACCAGTACAACGGTATTTCCAGCCTCCTGTATCTTGCCAAATATTTCCATTACTTCTACTGAAGTTTTACTGTCAAGATTACCTGTAGGTTCATCTGCCAATAATAGTGAAGGATTGTTTACCAACGCCCGTGCAATGGCCACACGCTGTATTTGCCCACCGCTTAGCTCATTGCTTTTGTGATGACTCCTGTCTGCCAAGCCCACTTTTCTCAGGGCTTCTAAAGCACGTTCGTGCCTGTCTTTTTTATTGATGCCTGCATAAATGAGGGGCAACGCCACATTTTCTGCTGCCGTTAAACGCGGCAATAAATTAAACTGCTGAAACACAAAACCTATTTCAATATTCCTCACTTCTGCAAGGTCATCGTCAGGCATTTTGCTTACATCTTTTCCATTAAGAATGTACTTGCCGCCTGTTGGCGAATCGAGGCAGCCGAGTATATTCATCAGGGTACTTTTACCACTGCCGCTGGGTCCCATCAGAGCAACGTATTCGTTCTTGAAAATATCAAGCGAAATGCCTTTTAACACAGGAATGGCTTGGGTGCCCATAAAGTAAGCCTTCTGAATATTATCTAAATGAATGATGGATTCCATAAGCGTTATGTGGTTGGGGTGGTGTTTATTTTTTAATCACTTTTGGCACTTTAAAATATTGCGGATCTTTTGCAGGCGAATTCAATAAAGCTTCTTCTCTTGATACGCTGCCTTTTACTTCATCTTCCCGCAGGGCATTAATAGCATCGCCCATGTGCAGCATGGGTTCTATGCCTGTGGTGTCTACCTCTTTTAGCTTTTCTACAAAGGCAATCATGTTCTGTAGGTCAGCAGTGTAGGCCAGTTTTTCATCATCAGTAAAATGGAGCCTTGCCAGGTGCGCCAGTTTATCTATCATTTCAGTTGTAACTTCCATACAAACAAAAATAGCTGAAAAGGATGCAAGATTAAAACGATATTTATGGGCAATATGGGATTTTATTCATTCCTTTATCGCGAATCCAATTTGTTAACCAACCATATTAACCATAACCTATCTTCGGGCAGTTGTTTTAAGCACCTATTTTTGTAATAACAGGCTGTAATTTTACCGAATCAATTTATCGCAATATTTTATGAGAGTAAACACCCTTGGACCTTTGAGAGTTTTGTTGGCAGAAGATAATGATATTAACCGCCTTATTGCAATGACGATGCTACAGCGCTGGGGCTTTATTACAAAGTTTGCCCATAATGGTGAAGAAGCTGTTGATGCCATGGTTGCTGAAGAATTTGATATTATATTGATGGATATACAAATGCCTGTGATGGATGGCATTGAAGCCGCCGTAGAAATACGCCGTATGGATGACGAAAAAAAGAAAAATACACCTATAATAGCACTTACTGCAAACGCTTTAATGGGTATGGAAAAAGAATATTTTGAAGCTGGAATGAATGGTTACTTAACCAAACCATTTAAAGAAGATGATTTGTATGATATGATTGAAAAGCAGATAAAGGGCACCAATTAAGAGTAGTCATTGAGTCAAAAGTTATCTGTAAATAAATAAAGTAGCCACCTGTTAATGAGGTGGCTATTTTATTTACTGTGTTTTAAGAGGTGACGTTTACACCAGTTCTATTCCTTTTTCTGTAAAAGCTATTTTTTTTTGTTTGTAGAGATTGCCTGTTGTCATTTTAAAGGTTTTCTTGCTCATACCAAAGAAATCGTAAATGGCGGTTGGTTCGCTTTTATCGTTAAAAGGAAGCACCCCATTATTTTCCGTTAGTAGCCGTAATACTTTTTCCGTTTCATTTTCAACACGCTGGTAGCCCTGTTTTCCAATAGATACATCCAGTTTCCCATCATCATATACCTTTTTTACAAAGCCCTTTAAAGTATCGCCAATATTTATTTTTTGATAAATTTCATTCAGGTACAGCATACCCTTATGCAGTTTGTTTACAATTACGGTATAGCCAATTTCGGTTTTACGGTAAACGATCATATCAACCTCATCGCCCAATGCAACTGTAAGCGGGTGGTTGCTTAAAAATGGGTCGAGCCTTTCGGTGGCTGCAACACGTGTGCTGCGTTCATCTATATACAATTTAACCAGGTAGCTGTTGCCCACTTCCATATCGCTTACCTGCTGCGATTTTGCAATAAACACATCCTTCATTACACCCCATTCTAAAAACGCACCAAAGTCGGTAATGCTGGCCACTTTAAGCAATGCTATATCGCCCACTACTGCCTTAGGCGTCATGGTGGTTGCTATCAGCCTGTCCTCATTATCATGATAAATAAAGGCGGTAATGGTATCGCCTTTTTGGGTGTTTTCTGGTACCCAGCGTGCAGGAAGTAAAATGCCATTTTTGCCATTGTCAAGGTAAACGCCAAAGTCTACAATCCTGTCAACTTGCAAAGTATTATAATCGCCAATTTTTATTGTTATGTCTTCCATAATAATTCAAAGATAAACATCATGACTGCCTTTGAGAAGAAAAGCATGATTGCATGCGCAGATGCTTATAATAAGGTGTATTTGTGGTTGCCCTGTTTTACTTAGCTTTAACTCAATGCACAGTTTTGAGATAGTCATATTCATCATGGCCACACTTATTGGATTGTCGGCCATTGCAGATAAAATAAAGCTGCCTTATCCTATACTGCTTGTTGCTGTAGGCGTGATTATTGGTTTTGTTCCCGTACTGCCTGATCTTAAACTGGATCCTGAAATTGTATTTCTTATCTTTTTACCTCCGCTGCTTTATGATGCTGCATTTAAAACATCCTGGCATGAGTTTAAAACAGCCATAAAACCAATTACAACACTGGCAGTTACCCTTGTGTTTTTTACCACCATGGTGGTTGCAATTTGTGCACATTATTTTATTCCGGGGTTTAGCTGGCCGCTGGCATTTGTATTGGGTGCTATTGTCTCACCACCAGATGCAGTGGCAGCTACAAGCATTACCAAAGGCCTTGGACTGAACAAAAAAGTAATCACCATTCTTGAAGGGGAAAGCCTGGTAAACGATGCCTCTGCATTGATTGCCTACCGCTACGCAGTGGCCGCTGTAACCACTGGCACTTTTGTTTTATGGAAGGCAAGCCTTGAGTTTTTACTTGTAGCTGGTGGTGGTATTGCCGCAGGTGTTATTATTGGTTATGCTTTTGTTTTCGTTCATAAAAAAATAACCAACAACTCAATTGTAGAAACCAGCCTTACCCTGCTAACCCCATACGTAGCCTATATTACAGCAGAGCGGCTGCATGTTTCAGGTGTGCTTGCGGTAGTATGTGCAGGCTTACTGGTTACCTGGCGTGCGCCTGAAATTTTCACTTATCAAACAAGAATAAGAACAAGGGCTGTATGGGATACTGTTATTTTTTTGTTGAATGGTGTCGTGTTTATTCTTATTGGCTTGCAGCTTCCTTTTATTATTAAAGAGATAAAACATTATTCCTTTTTACAGTCGTTGGGTTATGGTTTGCAGATAAGTTTAGTCACTATTATAGTTCGCATTATTTGGGTATTTGCAGGTATCTATAACCACAGGATATTTAAGTATAAAAAGCTGGCAGTAAAAGAAGAAGATGATGCTGAAACAGAAGAAACCCCATGGAAGAATGTGCTAATAGTTGCATGGACGGGAACGAGGGGTGTGGTATCGCTGGCGGCAGCACTGGCGCTGCCTTTAACGCTTGCTGATGGCAGTACTTTTCCTTCAAGAAACATCATATTGTTTCTTGCTTTTGTGGTGATTTTTGTAACACTGGTAGTACAGGGTTTAACACTGCCACTTCTGATAAAGATACTGGGTGTGAAAAAGCAGCACCTGAATACGCTGGAAGACAAAGAACTGCAGTTACTGATGGCAAATAATACGCTTGAATTTTTGGAAAAGGATTTTCCTGTTACGCTTGAGTTACGTGTGCGCGACCAGGTAAAAAAGCGTTATGAAATGCTTGTTGCAGGGCTGAATAAAGATATTGGCCTGCTGGGGAAAAATAGGCCGGTTAGTAAAGACCCAATGGCCACATCACACAGGCAGTTGCTGGCTGCGCAGCTTGAGATTACAAAGTTTCAACGCGATTTACTGATACAAATTCATAAAGATGGCAGTTTTAGTGATGAAGCCATAAAGCAGGTAGAACGTGAACTTGATATAGAAGAATTGCGTTTGAATGCGTAGATTAAGATAACATGTAAAATAGTCGCTGTTTCCCCCTTAAAACTGATAACCGTCATTTCTTATAACACAGGTTTAAGACAGTTTTGTTGCTTTAACGAAAAGGCAACTTTTAAAACTGTTTATATGATTCAACAAACCCAGCATAATTTCCATATTCCTGTTATGGGCCTTGGTTATACCATTGATACCCCTGTTAAAGTAGCCAGGTTTGGAATCAGTTCTGTTATATCAATTGTTGAAGATGAACTGACAGAACAAATGCGTTGCTTTTACTGCGAGAAGTACCTGCTGCCTTTTCATTTTATCAGCAACACTCAACATGATTACCGTGCAAAGCGCATTGAAGCCTACCTGAACCTGATCAAGCAAATTGTAGATGCACAGGTAGTTACTTTAAAAGAATTGCCTTTTGAAAATGGCGCTGAAATTAACCTGTATTTTGAACTGTTACCTGATAGTTGTAAAGCTAAAAAGTTGTATTACCAAATGTTGCAGGAAAGCAACGAAACTATTAAAAAGCAATTACAGGCTCAACTTCGCGAAGCCATTGTGCCGGGAGCTATAGATGTGAACTTGATGAGCAAGGTGGATAAAAATAATTATAGTGCTACAGGTGAGTTGCTGCCGCCTGAATATACAGATGCAGCGGCAGGATTGCGTGGCTTTGCCAACAGTAAACTTGGTTCATCTGTTGTTTTTTCCGCAGGGTATAACCCAAGGTTATACAGCTATCTTGAACAGTTACCGGCCTTTTATCCAACCAAAGAAAATGGCCCGCAAAAGAAGGTAATATTGAAAGTAAGTGATTACAGGTCTGCCCTGGTGCAGGGAAAAATACTGGCGAAGAAAGGCATACTTGTAGCAGAGTTTCGCATTGAATCTGGCTTAAATTGTGGCGGCCATGCTTTTGCTACAGATGGGTTACTGCTGGGGCCAATAATGGAAGAGTTTAAGAACAACAAAACCACTTTACAGCAGGAATTATTTACTATGTGTAATGCTGCGCTTGCAGCGAAAGAAAAGCCACTATTTAAGGAACAACCAACGTTGCGCATTACTGTTCAGGGTGGTATAGGTACTGCTGCTGAACAGCAATTTTTGCTGGATTATTATGGTGCTGAAAGTACTGGTTGGGGCAGCCCGTTTTTACTGATACCTGAAGTTACAAATGTTGATGCAATTACACTTGAACAACTTGCCTGTGCATTGCCTGAAGATTATTATACCAGTAATATTTCGCCCCTTGGCGTACCTTTTAACAGCTTTAAAAAGGCTTCCTCAGAAACGGAACGTACAAGGCGTATTGATGAGGGAAGACCTGGAAATCCATGTACCAAAAAATACCTTATCTCAAATACTGAGTTTACTGAATTGCCTATTTGTACTGCATCGCGCAAGTACCAAAACCTTAAACTTCAGCAGTTGAGCAATCCTTCAAATGCACATGCGGATATTGAGAAAGAAAAGGAAGCCATAATGGAAAAAGACTGCCTTTGCGAAGGGCTTGGTAATGCTGCTCTTGCCGTAAATGATATCCCTTTACTGCGTAAAGCAAATACGGGTATTATTATTTGCCCTGGTCCCAACCTGGCTTATTTTTCTGGTATATTTTCTTTGCAGCAGATGGTAGACCATATTTATGGAAGAACAAACATTCTTAATGAGGTACCACGCAGCCATATGTTTATTAATGAGCTGAACATGTATATATCTTATTTTGAAAATGAGATTGTAAAAAATGCAGATGGACTAAATGCAGTGCGAACCAAGCAATTACATACGTTTCATGAAAACCTGTTAAAAGGGATTGCCTACTATCGCAACATTGCTACGCATTTTAAAAAAGAAGCCTTTACGTTTTTGCAGGATATTCTTACGGCAGTTGAGCGGTTGGACAAAGTGGTTGAGACACAGAAGTAACAAAGAAGCATCTGACATTCTTTCATGGTGCAACAAGAGGCTGAAGGTATGCTATGGGTATGCTCAATGTATGCTCCGTGCTTTACTGATGGCCTTATTAGAGCTGTTGAAAAAGTGACGAAATGGCGGATAATTTATGCTTAAAAACTGATTCGTTTTAAGAGGTATAAATCCAATGCTTCACAGGGATTTAATTACCCGCAGATATCGCAGATTTACACGGATAAGGTGGCTATTAGAAGTCATCTGATTTGTTGAATTATCATCTTATGGAAACGATGTATGGCAGGGTATAATATCGGTGTTACCTGCTGCAGCACTGGTATAAGTTACCCCTCTCATTACCAGCATTACTGCCATGGCAATCATAAAATAAGGGATGAGGGATTTTATATTGTTGCGAAGGGTAAGGCTTATAATAAATCCAAAATAAGATACTGCCATCATTAGTGGTAAAGTACCAAGACCAAAGGCCGCCATAAAAAAAACAGCATCCATAACATTGCCTGCGGCAACAGCACCTGTTACTGCAAAATATACCATGCCACATGGCAATAACCCATTTGCAATGCCAACAAAAAATACAGATAAAAAACTTTGCCGCGCCATCATTTTAGCAATAAATGCCTGTAAACGGTAAATGTTTTTTTGAAGAAAAGAAACACGTACTAACCCGCTGTGAAGAAGGTTGCTTATTGCAAATAATAACAACAGCATACCTGCTATTATAGAAAACCATTTTTGCAAACCGCCAATATACAATCCACGGCCTGCCAGCCCAAAAGCCAAGCCCAGTAAGGAATACGTAATAATTCGACCAAGATTATAAAGTATTATTGAAAGCGTTCTTCGTAAGCCTGTAACCTTATTTACTGGCAATGACAATGCAATGGCACCACACATTCCCACGCAGTGGAAACTGCTTACGGCACCCAATACAAGGCCTGTTATAATGAATGCCCATTGCATCAGCGCAGGTTTATTTCTTTTTCAGAATAATATTTTTTGTTGCCTTCTGTCCAGTTAATTTTTATAGTATAACCCGCCTTTGCCAACTGGTCAAAAGCAATCAACTGTTGTGCGTTTTCATCAATAGTAATAGCAATTTTCCTGTCTTGTGTGGCATCGGTTTTTGAATAAAACCAGGCTTCACCTTTTACTATTTTGTTTTTCATTTGATTTGGAAAAGAAAGCAATACGCCAGCAGTATTTTTTGTTACTGAAAGCTCGCCTAGTTTGCTGCTGTTAGCTGCACCGTCAATCCTGTCCTGGTAAGTAAGTTCATCATTATAATATTCTTTACTTACCAGTTCAAACTTTGTATGGGTGGCTTTATACACCAGTGTTGCCATTAAGGCTGCAAACACAATAAAAACGATGATTAATTTGTTGCCCCAGTTCATATGTTGTTTGATTTATGTAGTGAGTGGTGAGAAGTCAGTAAGTCATTAAGTCAATGGTCAAAAATGAAATATGAAAGATAAAAAGTGAAAACGAGTGTTGGATAATCATAGGATATTTTTACTGACTTACTGACCAATGACCTACTGACTTCTTCCTATCCAACAGGCCCTAAAAAATTGGTTTCTATTACGGTTATTTTTTTATCGCCTTCGTACAGCCCCAGCTTTAATTTGGTCTTTCTTTCGTGTATGCTGCTTTTAGGCAGGATGATGAAGAAAGAGCCTGCACCCTGCCCTTCTTTGGCTACTTTGATGTACGCTTTTCCTATGGTTTCTATGCGGCCTTTATCGTTTTCTGAACGGATGGTGAGCGGTACATCCTGCATGGTTTTGTTCACTACTTTTATGTTGTAGAGGTTAGAAATGCTATCAGTACCCCTTTCCTGGAAAAGGATGCCAGGGGTGCGCATAATCGTGGCATCTACATCTTTTCGCGTAGCCAGTAAAAAGGCCAATGCACATAATACCACACCACAAAGCAGGGTGTACATTTTCATCCGTGTGGTATAGTGCAAAGGTTCTCCATTGGCAATAGAATTTTCAGAGGCGTATCTTATCAGGCCTTTGGGCTTGCCTGTTTTTTCCATGATATTGTCACAGGCATCAATGCAAGCTGTGCAACCCACACATTCCATTTGCACACCGTTTCTTATATCAATACCTGTAGGGCAAACCTTAACACACTGGTGGCAATCAATGCAATCACCCAACGCATTCAGGTCGGTAAGTTTGGCGTGGCCCCTTGGTTCGCCACGTTTATAATCGTAGGCTACAATCATTGAATTTTTATCCATCAGTACACTCTGCAATCGCCCGTAAGGGCAAACAACGGTGCATGCCTGCTCTCTAAAAAAGGCATAGACGGCGTAAAAAACAAGACTGAAAATGATGAGTGAACTGAAGCCCGCAAGATGTGTAGAAACAGGTGAAGTAATGATTTGCCATAAGCTTTCAACCCCAATGATGTAAGCAAGAAAAGTATTAGCGATAAGAAAAGAGAGCAATAAAAACAGGAAGTGCTTTAAGACTATTTTGCGCAGGTTTTTACCTTTTAACGGACTGTTTTTTAACTGCCGTTGTGCAGGTGCATCGCCTAATACCCAAAACTCAATTTTACGGAACATCATTTCCATAAAATTGGTCTGGGGGCAGGCCCATCCACAAAACAAACGCCCAAAGGCTGCCGTGAAAAGGATAATGAAGAAAATAAAAGTGACCATGGTGATGCCAAGAATAAAAAAATCCTGTGGCCAGAACACTTTGCTGAAAAGAATAAACTTCGCTTCAGGGATATTGAATAAAAAAAACGGGCGGCCATTAACATAAAAGAAAGGCATACCAAAAAATAATACAAAATACAACAGGCTAAGCCAGCTACGTACAGCATAAAAACGGCCTTTGGGTTTATAGGCAAATACCCATTTGCGTTTGCCATTTTCATCAACGGTTGCTATCCTGTCCCTGAAGTTTTCTGTAATATTTATGGTGGATGCTTTCATAATACCAATTACTTTATTACTGCCACGGCTTTGCTGGCAGTTGTGTCTTTGCTGGTGTTGTATTCTTTAAAAACTTCACCCTGCGGTTCTTTTGCTTTTGCTGGTTTGGTGCCCTTGAGGCTTTTTACATAGCTTGCTATCTGGGCTATTTGTACAGGAGAAAAATCATCCTTCCAGCTTTTCATCCCCTTCTCCTGCCAGCCATATTTTATTGAGATAAATACTTCTTTCATACTACCTCCATGCATCCAGTAATCATCAGTAAGGTTAGGCCCAACCGCACCACCACCATCTGCAAGGTGGCAGGCAGCACACACCGTTGTAAACATTTTTTTACCCGCCTCAATGTCGCTGCCAGTAAGCATTGTAACACTATTCTCATCTACTTTATTAGCTGCTTTAGCCAGGTAAGCTTCCTTCTCAATTTCACCTGCCTTCATTGCAACTTCATACTCTTCTTTACTAAGTGGTGCCGTTTGCGATACATGAAAACGCCACAAGTAAACAACACCTATAAAAATGCATAAGTAAAAACCATATTTCCACCAGGGTGGAAGGTTATTATCCAGCTCACGTATGCCATCATAATCATGGCCAAGATCAATGTCAGCTTCTTCTTTTGCAGGTTTAAAGCTGTTTATTTTGGTCCACCATATGGCCAGTTTGTTTTCTGCCGCAGGTACTGTTTCTGTTACTGCAACCAACACTTCTTTGCGCAGTAGTAACTGCAGGTTGTACAGCAATGCGAATATTATAACCAGCTCAAGCACTATTACTGAAACCAGTGTAAAAAAAGCCACAGACGACAAAGTTGTACCTGCTGTACTTGTTGAGGCAGGCGCAGTAACTGCTTCCTGCGCCAATATGCTGCCGCTGATAAGCAATGCTGCAAGAATGGAAGTAATCTTCAGTTCAACTGCAACACCTTCTTTGTTTTTCTTTTCTTCCTTAATACGTTCTGCATATAACTGTGCAGCACCGCTAAACACATAAGCCAGCAAACCTATTACCAACAGCAAAGCAACTATAATAATAACAAGGGTTTGCGCCAGTGTATCATCCATTGATGATGGCCCGTTATAACGTGCAAATGAAAAGGTAGGCGTAAGAAAGAGTGTAATAAATGCTGCTGCTGATTTACAGTATTTATTGTTTAATAACTTAAACATGGTAGCTGGTTGTTTTTATTGTGCCAATGGTAATTCGCTTATTTCTGTTATCAGTTTTTTATCGGCCTTAAATGCCCATAAAGACATGATAATGAAGAAGCCGAAAAAGATAAAAAATGAGGTAAGGGCGTATATATCAACGCCTGATATTTTTTCGAGATAGTGAATGAATTTCATAACTGGATAAGGTTAAAGGTTAATAGCTTTTAGTAGTGTCACTGGTTTGTTTTACTGCCAGTTTTATATCTGTACCCATACGCTGCAGGTAGGCAATCAATGCCAGTATCTCAGCATTGGCGGCAACTTCAAGTTTGTCTTTATGCAGGTTGTCTTTTATTCTTTTTGCCTGCGCCAATAAATCTGCGTTAGCGGCTATATCAAAGCCCTGTGGGTAAGGCACCCCCATTTTTTGCATAGCCCTTATTTTGGCAGGTGTAACAGCCGTGTCAATTTTATTATCAAACAACCAACTATAAGCGGGCATAATAGAACCAGGGCTCATACTTTGTGGTTCCAGCATGTGGTTGTAATGCCAGCTATCAGGATATTTTCCGCCAATTCGTGCAAGGTCTGGCCCTGTTCTTTTACTACCCCATTGAAAAGGATGATCATAGATAAATTCGCCTGCTTTACTGTACTCGCCATAGCGTGCTACCTCATCCCTGAAAGGGCGTACCATTTGTGAGTGACAGGTATAACAGCCTTCCCGAACATAAATGTCGCGACCCTGTAACTCAAGCGGTGTATAGGGTTTAACGGAAGTGATGGTAGGAATATTTGTTTTTACCAGGAACATGGGTATCATTTCCAACAGGCCACCAATGGCTACTGCAATAAGGCTGAACACCATCAACTGCATTGGTCTTCTTTCAATCCACCTGTGCCAGTGCTGTTTGCCATGTGTTACAATGTCTTTTGGTAATGGTGGTGCTTCTGCATATTCATTAGCAACCAGTTTACCCGCTTTAACTGTTTTGTAAATATTGTACACCATTATAAATACACCAGACAGGTACATGGTACCGCCAATGCTTCTTGTTACATACATTGGTACAATGTGGGTTACGGTTTCCAGGAACTGGAACTTTAATTGGCCTTCTTCTGTAAACTGTTTCCACATCATAGCCTGGGCAAATCCTGCCCAATACAGCGGCACCGTGTACACAACTATGCCAATCGTACCTATCCAGAAATGCCTGTTGGCAAGCTTTACAGAATATAAAGGGGTATTGAATATTTTAGGTATGATCCAGTAAATAACACCAAAGGTTAAGAAGCCGTTCCAGCCTAATGCACCTATGTGTACGTGCGCCACAATCCAGTCAGTAAAGTGCGCAATGGCATTTACATTTTTAAGGCTCAGCATCGGCCCTTCAAAAGTGGCCATGCCGTAGCAGGTAACTGCCACTACAAGAAATTTAAGTACGGGTTCTTCCCTTACTTTATCCCATGCGCCACGAAGTGTGAAGAGGCCATTAAGCATACCGCCCCAGCTTGGTGCAATCAGCATTATGCTGAACACTACGCCCAGGCTTTGTGCCCAATCAGGCAAGGCAGTGTAAAGCAAGTGGTGCGGGCCAGCCCAGATATAAATAAATATCAAAGCCCAAAAGTGAATGATAGACAACCTGTAGCTGTACACAGGGCGGTTGGCTGCCTTTGGCAGGAAGTAATACATTAAGCCGAGGTATGGCGTAGTAAGAAAGAAGGCCACCGCATTATGCCCGTACCACCACTGCACCAGCGCATCCTGCACACCTGCATACCAACTGTAACTTTTAAACCACGAAAAAGGCAACTCAACAGAGTTAACAATATGCAGCATGGCCACAGTAACCCAGGTGCCTATATAAAACCAAATAGCTACATACAAATGACTTTCTCTGCGTTTGATGATGGTGCCAAACATGTTTACACCAAACACCACCCATACCAGTGTTATTGCTATATCAATAGGCCATTCAAGTTCAGCATATTCTTTACCTGTAGTATAGCCCAGCAGCAGTGATGCTGCACCACAAACAATAATAAGTTGCCATCCCCAAAAGTGAATTTTACTCAGCACATCGTTAAACATTCTTGCCTTGCACAAACGCTGCAATGAATAATAAACACCCATGAAAATACCATTGCCCACAAAGGCAAAAATTACTGCATTGGTGTGTACTGGACGCACCCTGCCAAAACTGGTGTATTCATTACCTAAATTGGCTGCAGGATGATACATTTGAATGGCAGCAAGCAGGCCGCCAAGCATACCAACTACGCCCCAGAAAAGGGTAGCATACGTAAACAGCTTTACCGTTTCGTTATCGTAATAAAACTTATCAGGCTGCATAGTTGCGGCAGGGTTTGGTGAGAGTATTGTTTGATGAAGCATAGGATTTAATGAAGTTTATTTTCTGGTTCGCTTAAAGCATCTTTATTTATAGCGGTATTGTCAAAAAGCATTCTTATTGCCGGGCCTTTTTCGTCATCATATTGCCCTCTTTTTACACTCCATAAAAAAGCCAGCAAAAAGGCTGCGGCTACTGAAATGCTTACTGTTAAAAGGATGATGATGACACTCATTTTGGTTGAGGGATTTTAAGCATTATTGACATGGCAAAACTATTTGCCCACGGTAAGGGCATTACTGACGCAGCTCATCCCGTAAACTGATCTTTGTCATGTTTTTAAACAGTTTGTGCAAACGCATGTTTTTGTATTATAAGCTGATATGCATCATCTGTTTTGTTTTAAATGGCGTATACTTTTGCGCCATCAGCATTATTAAAAAAATATCAACTTATGTCTTCATTATACAATGCCTTATCCGCTTCAGATGCAGTAAAACTTGTTAAGCCGGGCGATAATATTTACCTGCATACTGCTGCCGCAACGCCGGGCAAATTATTGCAAGCCATGGTAGGCCGTGCCAGTGAACTTACCAATGTGCATTTATACCATATGCATATTGAAGGTGATGCGCCGCATGTTAAACCTGAGTTTGCAGGAATATTTCATGACCATTCTTTTTTTGTGGGAGCCAATGTGCGCAAAGCGGTGCAAAGCGGCCTGGCAGATTATATTCCTATTTTTTACAGCGAGATACCGCATGTACTGCGTAAGCGAATTATTCCATTAGATATAGCAATGGTGCAGGTTTCACCGCCTGACAAACACGGTTATTGTTCCTTGGGTGTTTCTGTTGAAGCATCGTTGGCTGCGGTACAAAGCGCAAAGTGTGTGATAGCGCAGATTAATCCTAACATGCCGCGTACCCATGGTGATGGCATTATCCATATCAGTAAAATAAATGCTGCGGTAACAGTTAACGACCCTATACATGAAACCCATGCTGCAACTCCTACTGCGGCAGAACTACAGATAGGCGAGCATGTAGCATCGCTGGTAGAAGATGGTGCTACCTTACAGATGGGCATTGGAGCCATACCCAATGCCGTGCTTAAATGCCTGAAGCATCACAGGCGGCTGGGTGTACATACTGAAATGTTTTCTGATGGTGTGATGGAACTGGTGCAGCAAGGTGTAATTACAGGTGAAAACAAACGTAACCACCAGGGTAAAATAGTATCTGGTTTTGTAATAGGCACAAGAAAGTTGTATGATTTTATTGATGATAACCCGCAGGTAGCCATGCTTGATATAGGCTATGTAAATGATACCGCCGTGATAAGAAGAAACCCAAAAGTTACAGCTATTAACAGCGCATTGGAAGTAGACCTGATGGGGCAGATATGTGCTGATAGTATTGGGCCTATGCAATATTCAGGCGTTGGTGGCCAGATGGATTTTATACGTGGTGCTTCTCTTTCAGAAGGTGGTAAACCCATTATCGCATTGTCTTCCGTAACTACAAAAGGTGTATCTAAAATTGTAAATTATTTAAAGCAGGGAGCTGATGTGGTTACAACGAGGGCGCATGTACATTATGTTGTAACTGAATTTGGTATAGCAGAACTGTATGCCAAAAACCTGAAACAAAGAGCAAGGGCCTTAATAAATGTTGCACATCCTGATCATAGGGAAGCCTTGGCGGCAGAAGCTTATAAGGTGTTGGGAAAGATTTGAGGAGGTGATGGTGAGAAGTGAGAGGTGCGTAGTGAGTAGTGAGTAGTGAATAGTGAGAGGTGAAAGAGTTTACTCTGTACCAAAAAAAGGTAACGACCAATTATTTTATCATAACCTGTTTATAGAAGGAAGGGGTATGGCCCGTAACTTTTTTAAACTGTGCGGAAAGGTGAGATACGCTTCCATAATGCAGTCTATCAGCTATTTCAGTCAGGTTCAAATCATTAACCGCTATCAATTTTTTTGCAAACTCAATTTTCTCAGCTATCATATATTTTTCAATAGTGGTACCATAAACGTCTGAAAAAAGATTAGCAAGATAAGTATAGTCGTAGTTAAGTTTCCCGCTAAGGAAATGCGATAAATTAACTGTTAAGGGTTCTGTAGAAAAATGAACCTGTTCAATGATGACGTGTTTAATCCGTTCTGCAAGTATTGTTTTTCGATCTGCTACCAATTCAAGGCCCCAGGCCAGCAAAGACAAATGCACTTCTTTCCTTTTTTCAGCCGATAAAAATTCCGGCACTTCTGCCACCCCAAGCTCAATTGAACTAACATAAAGGCCAGCATTTTCTAATTCGCGTGCAACAATCATCTTGCAGCGCCTGCAAACCATGTTCTTAATGTAAAGTTTCACTTTTGAGGTTTTATTTCTTAAGCTGACACGCTTAATATGGGGTTTATTGCCGTACCTCATTAATTGTAGCAAACTATAAGGGTTTAAAAATCATACCATTCCAAAACACCTCTTTGTGGGAATTATACAAATTATTCAGAGCATTGTGTAAGGGCTGTTGATTATATGCACAATAGTTTTTCGGTATGCTTCAAATAAATAATTTATGATCCAATTTAACTTTTCATTCCCCTTTGGCAATTCTGTACATCAGGCAAAAAAATACTGTTTGATTGTGGCATTATTGTTTACGAACGTATTACTGGCACTGCCACCTGCGGCAACAGCACCCTTTCTTGGCAAGGCAGCTACATTCGCTGCTTTTGGAGGTGATGCAGGTATTACCAATGAGGGTGTTAATACTATTATGCACGGTAGTATTGGTACTACGGCGGCTTCAACATTTATTACTGGTTTTCGCGACGGGGTTACAGGGGCAGTATATACCCAAACAGGTGCCAACGCAGGTAATGCAACTGGTGGCATTTATACCGATGTACCTGCACCAGGCACGGCCACTTCTTTTACGTTTGCCACCCAAACCCTTGCAGATGCAACTATTGCATACAACAGTATTTCACCGGTTTCGCAACCAGGTGGTATAGATCCGGGTGCTGGCGAACTTGGCGGGCTAACATTAACACCAGGCGTTTATAAAGCAGTAACATTTAAAATCAGTAATACCAACCTCCAGTTGGCCAGCTGGTGTTTACAACGTACAATTCACAGGCGCTAATGGCATAGCCGCAACGCAGAAGATTATAAAAAAATAATGTAAATCGCATTCTATTGCAAACAAGCTGCAACATAGCAGGCTTATTAAGCCTGCTATGTTGCAGCTTGTTATTTAAAGACGATAGTACGCAGATTTTACGGATTTAATTTAGCAAACAAAACCCCTGCTGCGAAGGCTTGTACAAAGCCATACAGCAGCCAGCTTAGTACCATTTGCACTGTAATATCCATGGCACTGAAACTGATCCACATAACAGGCAGTAATGCAATCATGGCATATACAAAACCAAACTCTAAACCACGCCATATAAAATGGCCATGAAACTGGCCTTTAAATCTTTCCCAAAACCATGATAAAGCAAAGCTGATAATGAATGCGTGTGCATAAAACATAAGATCCCTGCTGCCATTTGAGTTGAAGAGTGGGTTGTTATAATCTACAAATAAAGAGGGCAGGAACATAATGGCAAGAAACAGCCCACCATAGCTGATAACGCTTAGTATGATGCCGGCTATTAAACCATAGGTAAGTATTTTTTTCATGTTAATTGATTTCTTTCATTAGTAAGTGAAATTCGACGTCAAGTTTATCTTTTGCCTGTATCATACCGCCAAGTTTACGTGGTGGTTGCAGGTTAAAATCAGAAAAGGTAACTGCTCTTTTACCCACAAGATGAATAGTATTGTGCGCATCCAGCGATAGCTGGTAATTAACATTGAATTGTTTAATAACACCAGCCAGTTCAATCTCTACAACGCCTGTAATTGCTTCCTGTGCAGCTTTAAGTTGTGGCAGGCTGCTTATGGAACTAAAGCGGATATGAAACCTGGGAAACTCCTTTTCTTTTAAGGTTTTGCGCAGGTCTTTTGTCATCATTGCATTGTGGCAGTTAAAGTTCATTACATCAAGTGTTAGTACTCCTTTAAAGGGTAATGACTGGTCTTTATGGTTACTGTTTTTGTGTACGGTTAAAGTGTCAGGTTCGCTGTAGTTGGAAATCTCACAGGTAAAATGGTTTACATTGGTACTGCCATCAATTTTAAGGCTGCTGCCATGCACCAGTACCCATTTTTGCAATTGGCTATTTGGTGAGAAGGCCATTGCAAATAAGCAATAGGCACCAATAACAAAATACTTTTTAGGTGTGAACATAACGTTATGAATATTTGTGGCACTAAGAAAAGAGTTGCAAGCAGTACTGCACTTTTTTATAACCTATTGAAACACAGGCAATAGCTTAAAGCCTTTACCAATACGCATTTCCCTATGTGTTTATGTGCCTGTATGAGTGAAATATTCTTATTAAAAAACTGATCCACGCTATCATATTTGTTTTGTATAAAAAGAAAGCCAGGATGAATATTTCACCCTGGCCTTTTATAATACTAACAAACTAAAAACCAACAACTGCTTCAATTACATAGCCACTGAATTTACCACCACTGCGGTAATCTGTGGTAGGGAAATCAAGGTATTTCTGGTTAACTATTTCAGCTTTCATCATAATGTTTTTTGTTAAAAACCAGCCACCTGCAAATGCAAGACGGTTAACTTTTGCATCGCTTACAAAGCCTGCAAACCGCACATTTGCTGTATTGTAACGCAGGCCCACAAAAAGATTTTCTGCTTTGCCTAACCTGTAAATACCATCTACTGCAAACTGAGAGGCTTTTCTGTCATCCACTTCTGTTTTGTTTCTTCCTTTTGATGCTTCATAAGTTCCAAACAATTCAAACCCCTGCACTTTTACAAAGGCATTCAGCATAAAAGCATCTACTTTTTTTGAGAAGCCGGGATTAATACGTCCAGAAAATGCAGCAACGGTTGAAGCTGGTAAAGCACCTGGAACACCTTTCTCCATTACGTTCTGGTAGTTAGAACCTGTACGGTCGCCACCATATAAAGTAAGCCCACTGCCTGCTGCGCTTGAATTGTGATAGAAGCTGCCGCTTAAACGTACCCTTAGTTTATCGCCCACTTTTTTATCAAAGCCACCTTTTACATAAATAGATGGACTTCTGTTGGTGTTTTTATCCTGTATGGTTTCAAAAACAGAATCAATATGGCCTTTTATCATACCATTGGTAACAGCAACAACACCAAATAAACCATTTTTTTGCACGGTAATTTCACCACCAATTTCAGTGGCAAAAGCATCAAGCAGGTAGCTTTCCATAAAAGGGTTGTACAGTGCCTGTCCGCCATCTGTTCTGCGAAAATGCGCATCGCCGTAGTTAACTTCAAAGTGTCCAATTTTAACAGTAGCAACTTCCATGATGCGCCTTAAAAATTCACTTTTAAAAGGCACTTTGTCAAACTGTATATAACCACCTTTTACCCATGTTTCGTTATGGTGGCGGGATGATAAATAGCTGGTAACATTTAAGCGGATGCCTTCTGCAAGTTGCACATCCATATTAAGGTTGGCCTGTGCCGTCATAAAACCTGGAGCTATAGGATAAAGCCTGTTGGCACCAGTGCCACTGTTGTTTATGGCACCAGTATTTTCGTGTTTAATGCTTTGATATTGTTGTGTAAAACCTGCGCCAAATCTTACTTTAAGCCCGTCAAATTTTACACTGTCTGCTTTGCCCGTTTCAAAAACATTTATACCTGTTTGGTCATAAGGACGCCAGTTAGAAATTTTTGGCTGCTGTGCAGTAAGGGTAGCAGGAATAATGATGGTGAAAAGCAGGGCTATTGCCAGCGTAATTGCATGTACTTTTTTCATGATTTTTTTGTTAAACTTGTAATGATAATGTGGTTATTTTTTAAAGGTTACATCAAACTGAAGGGTTACATCGTTACCTGTTTTAATGGTACCCATCATAAAGCTTGGTGGAATCATTTTGAAATCTTTCATTGATATTTTTTTCCTGCCTGTTACCGTAATGCTTTTGTCGGCATTTATTTTACTTGTTGCAACAAGGTCAGTATCTAACGTAGTGCCTGCTATGGTAAGTTTACCATTGCATTTTATAGTACCATCTGCTGCTACAGCAGCATTACTTAATACGTATACAATATTTGGGTGTTCTGTAGTTTTTAAAGCTTTCCAGGCATTTTTATCCATGGCCTTTTTTCCGCTTTGTAAACTGGTTGCTGGTACCGAAAAATTAAGAGAGCTAAGGCCGGTAATATGGCCGCTACTGTTAACTGCAAAGGCCGCCTTGCTGGTGCCTGAAGAAGATTTCATATCCCAGTCGTGCATAGTTGAAGTGCCGCTTACAACGATGTTAACACCTTCTTTTACTGTATATTCTGATTGTGAAAAAGATGCTGTTGCCATTAAGAGCAACAGTGCGAGGCTAAGAAAATATCTGCCCGTTTTTAGATGATTTGTAATATTCATATTGGTTTAAAAAAGCAGCCTTTGGTTATGCTGTTTTTCTAATGTAAAAGTAAACATGGCTGTTTGGGCAGGAAGTGAGGGTTGTCAATGCTAATGATGATTGATGTCATTATTACCAGGGAGAAGCAAATAAAAAACCCCGCTATTTAGCAGGGTTACAGAAGCTGTTTTACAAAAACTATATTAGAACTGCAATGCATCATTTGACCTCTTTTCTTCAAAATTGTCTTTTATCAGATCATGCATGGTAATTACCCCTATAAATGTAAAATTATCAAGTACTGCAAGGTACCGTGTGTTAAAAACCTCCATCATTGCAAGACATTTGTCCAACGTGTCGGTTGCCTGTATTACAGGACAAAAACTTTCAACAATGTCGCGTACTTTGGTATCTTCAGAATGCCTGTTAAGCAGTATTACTTTTTGCGAATAATCTTTTTCAGCCATTACCCCAAAAAACTTTCCATCTTCAATTACGATTACGTAACTCTGATTTGTTTTTTTCATCGCTTTCAATGCGTCCAGCACATTACTGTCTGGGTGAACAATATTTTCAGTAACCTGCTTCAATTGAAGAATGTCGTGTGCTGTTTTCATGGTGTTTGTTTTTATTAAGAAAGTAAATGCGTTTAATGAAGCTTTAGTTTTCTTGCTGTTACATTGCTTATCCCAAAAGTTATCAGAACAATTGTAATACTGCTGGCAGGCATTAGTATAGCAGCTACAACGGGCGCAAGCGTTCCCTGCACCGCATAATAAAGACCAATAACATTGTAGAAAATAGAAACAACAAATGCCGTAACTACTATTTTTTTATTGATCCTGCACAGGAGTATAAAACGGTATAAAAAAGGTAGTTGAGCCGCATCTAAAATGGCATCGCTGGCTGGGGTAAAACTGTTGCAATCCTCAGCAACAGCAATGCCTGCATCTGCTACTTTTAATGCACCTGCATCGTTCAAGCCATCGCCAATCATCATTACTTTTTTACCCTTTTGCTGTAGTTGCTGTACCATGTTCATTTTATCTTCAGGTGTTTGGTTAAAAAGAATAACAGCGTTGTTGCCAAGTATTTGATGCAAAAAGTTTTTCTCGCCTGCATTATCCCCGCTTAATACTGCCAGTTCAAATTTGTTTTTCAGTTGCTTCATCAGCGCAGGCATTCCTTCGCGGTAATTATTTTTAAAACGGAAACAGCCCAATGGTTTTCCTTCAATGGCCACATGTACCATGCTTTCATTGCCGCCCAGCGGCTGGCCTGTAATAAAATTTAATGAGCCAAGTGCAATAAGATCATCATCAACAATACCTTCAATGCCTTTGCCTGCATGTTCTTTAAAAGCAAGTATGCTGCTTTGTTGTATTTCATTAAGCCACGCTACTATTGCTTTGCTCATAGGGTGGTTTGATTGTGCAGCAAGTGTGGCTATTTGTGTTCTTAATTTTTTGGTTAAGGTCTTGCCTTCATAAATAATGTGTTGATGCTGCCCCATTGTTAAAGTGCCCGTCTTATCAAACACTATATACTCAGTGCTCGCAATGGCTTCAATGGTTTGTGCATTGCGCAGGTAGAAATGATTGCGGCCTAAACGGCGAAGAATATTGCCATTGGTAAATGTATTGCTGAGCAATAATGCACAAGGGCAGGCCACAATAAGTACAGCAGTTGCTGAAGCCCATATTTTTGATACATCCTGCTGCCACCAGTAAATGGCTGTAATAAAAGCAACTGCCATAACAGCCCATGTAAAATGCCTGCTTAATAGATGCACAAAAGAGCTTGGTAAGCCTTGCTTTTTTGTTTGCAGTTCATCCCTGTTCCATAAGCTGGTAAGATAGCTTTGGGCCACTTTTTTAATAACCAGTATTTCAATATTACTGCCTGTTTGTTTGCCACCTGCATAGACTATCTCACCCATTTCTTTTACAATGGGTATACTTTCGCCTGTAACAAAACTATAGTCTATAATGGCTCTTCCCCTGGTAAGTATTCCATCGGCAGGTATCAGTTCTTCATGGTGTATCAGCAGGGTATCATCTAACTGTATGTTTGGCAATGTAACAGCCTGGTTGCCAGTGGTTGTAACCTTTGTAACAGCTATAGGAAAGTATGAAGTATAGTCACGCTCAAAGCTTAGGGCATTATACGTTTTATCCTGCAAAACCCTGCCTGCAAGCATAAAAAAAACGATGCCGCTCATGCTGTCAAAATAGCCGCCGCCGGTCGCCGTAAATACTTCATACAGGCTTCGTATAAATGTAATTGTTACGGCTAGTACAACAGGTGCATCAATATTTAAAAAACCATGTTTTAAACTCTTCCAGGCACTGTTGTAAAATTCAGATAGTGCATAAAAAAACACGGGCAAACTCAACCCCACATTTATGTAACGGAACAGTTGTATAAGATAAGCTTCGCCTGCATTGATGCCCAAATATTCAGGAAAGCTGAGCAGCATACTATTGGCAAAGCAAAAGCCTGCAATGCCAAGCTTGTATATTTTAGCCCTGTTTACTGGTGCTGTTTTTTTGTTTAAATTGTTTAAACTTATATAAGGTTCATAGCCAATGGCAGTAAGTGTTTCAGCTACTTCGCGCAGCGATATTTGTTTGTGGTTAAAAATAATTGTGGCTTCCTTTCTTTCAAAATCTACTTTGCTGCCAATAATATTTTCGTTAAGCCTGTGCAGGTTTTCAAGCAACCAAAGGCAACTGCTGCAATGTACCTGCGGCAGGTAAAAACGTACATGGGTTTGTGTGTCATCTTTAAAACTTACTAGAGAAACCTGTATTTTTTCATCATCCAAAAAAGCAAATTTATCATCCCTTACATGCCGTTGTTTTACACCAGGGTGGTTGCTGATATTGTAATAATTGCAAAGCCCATTTTTATTCAGTATTTCATACACCATTTTACAGCCATTACAACAAAAATCTTTGTTGTGTGCATGTATGGCATCTTTGCTGCAATCTTCTGCGCAGTGGTAACATTGTAAACTGGTTTTAGTTGCCTGTTTAGCCATAAACACAAGTGAATTATACCGCAAATTAAAAAGCAGTGGGGTGATTATAAATGACGGTTGTCAGTTCTTACGCAGTAATAAATCAGTTGCCTCTTCTTTGGGCAAATCCATAACTTTATCCAGTATGCATAATAATATTACTAATAACGAGGAACGGTTTAAAGCACTGTTTGAATATGCCAGTGAGGGCATACTGGTGGCCGATGCTGCTGGTACTATCATAGTGTCCAATCCTGCAGCAGAGCGTTTGTTCGATTACGCTTCTGGTGAGCTTTCTGGTAATAAAGTAGAGATATTGCTTCCTAAACGCATTGCTGAACATCATGTTCATTTAAGGGAAGGTTTTCAAAAAAATCCGCATGCCCGTTCAATGGGTACTGGCAGGGATTTGTATGGCATTACAAAGAGTGGCCGTGAGTTTCCTGTAGAAGTTAGTTTAAGCCCCTTTAATACCAACGAAGGTGGTTTTGTAATTGCTTTTATTATTGATATTACCATTCGTAAAAAGCATGAAACGGATATAAGCAAGCAAAAAGAAGAGCTTGAAAAACTGGCACTTGACCTTGAAAAAAGGGTTAAAGACAGAACCATGATTTTAGAGGAAGCACTGCAGCAACTGGAACAATCAAGAGAAGAATTGAGTGTTGCACTGGAAAAAGAAAAAGAGCTGAATGAAATGAAATCGAGGTTTGTGTCTATGGCTTCGCATGAATTCAGAACACCCCTTGCCACCATACAATCATCATTAAGTTTAGTAAGCAGGTATAGCGAAATTGATGATAAAGAAAAACAGCAAAAACATATTCAGCGCATAAAAGCATCAGTAACAAATCTTACCGATTTATTGAATGATGTTCTCTCGTTAAGCAAGCTGGAAGAAGGTAAAATACATGCTGTGCCTGAGCTGATAAACATCAAAGAGTTTACAGAAGATGTGATACAGGATATGCAGGCTGTTTCGCTGGATGGGCAGGAAATTCAGTACCATCACAAGGGAGGCGAGGCAGTGTTTGTTGATCAGAAATTTCTGCGTATCATCTTCACCAACCTTATATCAAATGCCATAAAATTTTCGCCTGAAAATGCGTTGGTAAAAGTTATTACTGAAGTAAAAGATGCGATGGTTGAAATTGTAGTAAAAGACAATGGTATTGGCATTGACGATAACGACAGGGAACACTTGTTTCAACGTTTTTTTAGAGGTAATAATGTAACCAATATTCAGGGTACAGGCCTGGGCCTGAACATTGTAGCAAGATATATTGAATTGATAGATGGTACCATTGATGTGGAAAGCCAACTAAATGAAGGCACCACCTTTACTATAAAATTCCCAAACAGGTTATTATGAAAAAGAAGATTTTACTGATAGAAGATAATATGGCCATGCGTGAAAACATTGCTGAAATACTGGAGTTGGCAGGCTATGAAGTAGCCATAGGCTGCAATGGAAAAGAAGGTGTAGCGCAGGCGCAAAAAAACAGGCCAGACCTGATAATATGTGATATTATGATGCCTGTGCTTGATGGTTACGGGGTGCTGCATATGCTATCCCGCCAGGAAAGTACCGCAGGTATTCCTTTTATTTTTCTTACTGCAAAAGCAGAAAAAACAGATTTTAGAAAGGGAATGGAAATGGGTGCAGATGATTATCTTACCAAACCATTTGATGACGTGGAACTGCTGAATGCCATTGAAAGCAGGTTAAGAAAATCAGAAGTGCTAAAGAAGGAGTTCAGTAAAAATTTAGAAGGCTTAAACGAGTTTATTACCAGCGTAAAAGGAATAGATACATTAAAACAACTGGCTGTTGAAAGAGAATTAAAACGTTGCCAGAAGAAGGAAGAAATTTATAAAGAAGGTAGCTACCCAAGGGGCATTTATTTTATAGAAAAAGGCAGGGTAAAAACAGGCAAGCAAAGTGATAATGGAAAGGAACTGATAACAGGCCTGTACAAAGAAGGGGATTTTTTTGGGTACCTGGCTCTTTTAGAAGATGGAAAATATAACGAAACGGCCATTGTGCTGGAAGATGCTGAAATATATCTTTTGCCAAAAGAAGATTTTAATGCGCTTGTTTACCGTAATGCGGAAGTTGCTGCCAAGTTTATAAGAATGCTGAGCAACAGCCTGAACGAAAAAGAAAGCCAGTTGGTTAAACTAGCTTACAACTCAGTACGTAAAAAAGTAGCTGATGCGTTGGTAACCTTGTACGACAGGTTTAATAAGGAAACTCAAAAATCGTTCAGTATTAATATTTCGAGGGAAGACCTAGCCAATATTGCAGGCACTGCTACTGAAAGCACTATACGTACTTTGAGCGATTTTAAAGAAGAAAAACTGGTAGATGTGCAGGCAGGAAAAATTACAGTACTTGATTACAGCAAACTAAGTGGTATGCGCAATTAAGCCACACTACTTTTAGCCATTCCTATTTGCGCAGAAATCATTTCGCCCTGCCTGTTTTGTTCCATTAATGTCCAGGCATCTGTAACTGTGGTTTCAAGCCAAACATTACCCGACCTCCTAAATATCTGTGTATGTAGTTTATACAGTTTGTTGAATTTTTCTTCCAGCTCACACACCGTCATCTCCGGCTTAATAACAATATTGTATGCATCGTGCAGTATGGGCCTGAATTCAATCAGTTTTCTATTGCCATTACTGATATGCCTTCTTGTGGCGATTATGCCATTTATATTAAGGTCTTTCTCAAAAAACTGGATTTTTAAAAAAGGGAACACATCATTAAACACCTGTTGAATGGTGGTAATTTTCATGCTGTCGTCAAATTCTATATACATTATCGCTGCTTTATGTAACAAAAATATCTGTACTAAAACAAAAAATAAATGACGGTTGTCATTAAGAGTAATGATTTCAGTACTAAAACACGTATAAATCCATAAACAGCAATGATGTTCTATTTCCTGCACTTTTTTAAGAGATTTGTCTATACTGCCAGTGCCACTTTTTTTAATATCCTTTTTGTATGCAGTTTATATCTGTAAGCCCATGGTTTTCCAATTCAGGATAGAGTAGAATTATTCTTTTTAGCGGTGTTAACGGCAGGGTATTACCATGTAGCTTTAATAGCTAAGGAGGGAGTATATAAAGCACAATTAATAAAACAATAAGTTAGCACACTATTAAATTACCTACATGCAAGCCTTTGTTGCTAATTCAGACAGCAATAGGGGCTTGCCTATTATACACAGTTTGCCTATTGGTGAGATGTAAAGAATTTAGCATGGGCTTATGAATCGTTCTTACATGCTAAAAATCCTTATCTACAGCTAATTCATGGCTACTTTATTACATGAATCAAATACTTTTCTTTAAAGTATTCTTCGTTAAAAATATCGTACACACTAATCATTTTGGGGCGTGTGTTACTTTCTGAAATTTCAAGGTGCAGGTCTCCTCCTTTTAAACAGATCAGGCCATTTTCAATTTCAGCGGCGTTGCCTTTTCTTAGTAACGGGTTAGCCCATTGCCAAAGTTCTTTTAAAGGGGCCACGGCACGAGTTACTGCAAAGTGAAATTTGCGCCCTTTAATATCCTCAGCCCTGGTGTGCTGTGTGGTAATATTGGTAATGTTGGCACCTGCTGCAACAGCTTCTACTACTTTTAATTTCTTGCCAATACTGTCAACCATGTGAAACTTTACTTCAGGAAAAAAGATGGCCAGTGGTACCCCAGGAAAACCACCGCCACAACCAATATCAATTACTTCCATACCTGGCTGAAACTCAACAAAGGCAGCAATGCTTAGGCTATGCAGTACATGGTGCAGGTAAATACTATCAATATCTTTACGTGATACCACGTTGATTTTTTCGTTCCATTCTTTGTACAAACCTTCCAGTGCATTAAACTGCTGTAATTGTTCAGGAGTAAAATCTGCAAAGTATTTCAGTATTGTTTCCATGGATTAGTATTAAAGAGTTTAATGGCGAACGTCATGTCGAAGAATGAGACATCTGCTATAACCCGGGCAGATTCTTCGTTCCTCAGATCCGATAGCCATCGGATGACAAAGAAGCTACCTGTTCTGGTTCCAGTTTTGCTGCGGCCTGCGCCACAATGCAGGAAAGGAAGCGATGTAGTACACAGGCATCCACATATCAAACAAAATATAAAAAGGCCATAGGTCTTTTTCGTTCAGTTTTTTCATGCTCTTATGCAGTACAATGCCCTGTATAATCCATTTTAAAACAAGTACAGGTAAAGCCACCCACCATATAAATAATACGGCACTTGCTGCAAACAATGGGTACATTAAACCAAGTGTTAAAGCATACAAACCCAGCCATAATTTATGTTTGGGTTTATAATATTTTGAGGTAGTGTAGTGCCTGTATTTCTGGCGCATCCAGTCGTCCCATGTTTTCTTTGGTTCGCTTAGTGTGTGCGATTCAGGCTCTATCATAATGGCCGTGTTTTCTTTGGTGGCCACTTTGTTTATAAACAGGTCATCATCTCCACTTGGTATCATATTAATAGAAGAAAAACCTTTGCTGCGCATAAATACTTCACGCTTGTAACTAAGGTTACGGCCAACGCCCATATAAGGCATCCCCGCAAGGGCATAAGAAAAATACTGCAACGCAGTATGAAAGGTTTCGTAACGGATGAGCTTGTTTAAAATGCCCGGCCTTTTATGGTAAGCACCATAGCCCAGAACAATTTCAGTATTGTCGTAATAAGCATCTTGTACATGTTTAACCCAGTGTTCGCTGGCAGGCACACAGTCTGCATCAGTTAAAATGAGGGTTTCGTATTTGGCACTTTTAATACCTATTGATAAAGGGAATTTTTTGCCTGAAATAAGCTTGGCTTCCTGTGTAAGGTGCACATGGTTCAGGTTTTTGAAGTTCTTTTTAAATTCGTCCAGCAGGTACTTGCTTTCATCTACCGAGTTATCGTTTACCACCACAATTTCGTGGGTGGTTTTATAATCCTGCACCAAAATGCCGGGAAGATTGTTCGCCAGGTTCTCTGCCTCATCTCTTGCACAAATAATAATGGAAACAGGCTGCTCAACACTGCTCATTTTTTGCGGTGGCTGGTACACCGCCAGTTTTTTGAAAAGAAATAAATAGTAGCAGGTTTGTATCACCACAATCACACAAAAAACAATAAATACAATCAAGCCAATTAGTTGTACATCTACCTGCATAACTGCAAATGTACTGGATACCCAAAGGGTTTGCGGGCATGGTGTGGGTATGTGGAAAAATGAAGGGGGCTGGCGAATACTGTTTGAATGGCGGTGTACGCTTACATTCCCGTGGTGTACGGTCGATTGCTGGTGGTGTATGCTTACTTTCCTGCGGTGTAGGGTTGTGGGCTGGTGGTGTACACTTACTTTCCTGCGGTGTACGTTTGTTTCTTAGTGGTGTACACTTACTTTCCTGTGGTGTATGGTCGTTTGCTGGTGGTGTACGCTTACTTTCCCGTGGTGTATGGTTGGTTGCTGGCGGTGTACGCTTACTTTCCCGTGGTGTATGGTCGTTTGCTGGTGGTGTACGCTTACTTTCCCGTGGTGTATGGTTGGTTGCTGGTGGTGTACGCTTACTTTCCCGTGGTGTATGGTTGGTTGCTGGCGGTGTACGCTTACATTCCTGCGGTGTACGGTTGTTTGC
>JANPIP010000056.1:0-127698 GCA_031424995.1 Chitinophagales bacterium
CAGTAAAGCTTAATAAAATACCTGAGGGTTGATGCCACTGCATTACTTAAAGGCAAAAAATATTGTGTAGCTACAAATTGAGAGACGTTAACCCTTAATACACTCAAAGAAAAAGAAAAAAGGGCGTTGCTGTACGACACACAGTATCGGGGAGCAAACACGGCCGATAAGCATTGCTTAAAACCGGAAACCCTGCAGACAAGCAGGCAAAAACCGCCGAACATCCAAACCATGGCGTTAGACAGGGGAGGAAAAAATTTTAATAGTAAACACAATGAACACACAAACATTGGATTTAAACAGGATGGGATTAACATCTATAAGTGTAATTGATACAGAAGAAATCAATGGCGGTGAATGGGCTAGTTGGTTAAAAGGTTTATCAGTAGCCGTCATCGGTAAAGAAATAATTGATCATTGGGATGAAATTAAATCAGGTTTAAAAGCTGGATGGAACGGATTACATTAATATTTAAAAAAAAATCATGAAAACTAATAACTTGGAATTAGTAATGTTAACTAACGAAGAACTAATAAACATTGACGGTGGCAGCTTTTGGCATGACTTGGCTTATGCAATTGGCTATACAGCTCATGCAATATATGAGATAGGTCGAGCTGGAGGAGAATACCAACAATCTTTACCTTCTTCGTTAAAAAAATAAGTTTTGAGCCTACAGCAAAGCCTGTAGGCTTATTCTTTAAAATGTAAATAATGAAATTATCTGCTGAATCTACCAAAACCCTTTTATGGACTATTTTTTTCTTACTGATACTTTTTTTACTTGATAAGGTATTTCATTTTAAAATTTAATCCATGCTTAAAAAATTAATTCAAAATATAAGCTATTTAGACAACTATAAAATTGTTATTCTATTTTATTTAATAGATGTACTTATTTCATCAATATTTTCTTATTTGCTTTTTAAAAATTCGACAGATAGTTATAAATTTTCAACTCTAGGTGAAGAGTTTTTTATTGCAGTAATTGTTGCGCCGATTCTAGAGACGTACATATTTCAGCATATCTTAATAAACATTCTAGAAAAAAAAACCAATAATTTAAATATCATAATATTATCATGTGGAATCCTTTTTGGAATTATGCATATTTACAATATCGGGTACTTTTTAAAAGGGTTAATTTCAGGTGTTATTTATGGAATTCTTTATATAAGTATTAGATTTAAAAAAAGCAACCCAGTCTTAAATGTTTCTATATGTCATTCAATATATAATCTGACCGCTTTTTTGATAAACAATTTCTTTTAAATAAAAGTAATTAGCTCTGAAAATGTTATACAATTCAATTTCAGAAACCACTTTCGCACATAATTTCATATTACAACGGAAATATTTTTCTGTCTATTGGCTAATAAGCTTTACAACGATTTTTATTCTTGGTTTGCTTCCTTTCATCCGAACCGATATTTCTGTGCGCAGCAGCGGCATTATACGCCCCGTAAGCGAGCGTACCGAAGTAAAGCCTGTGATAAGCGGCATCATTAACAAATTAAACTATGAAGAAGGTGATACCATACAACAAAATGCGGTAATACTTAGCCTTAAAGACCCAGGCACTAAAAGCAAAACGCTGCTCAATAATTTTGAAATAACCCAGCGCCAACAGTTTATTAAAGACCTGCAACTGTTAAGCAATAAAGATTTCTACAAACAGGATATTGAGTTTCAAAGTATTAACAACCAACTTACTTCCCCTTTATACAAAGAGCAGGCTACGCGTTTTATGCATCAAAAAGCAGAACAGGATATTTTGCTTAAAAAAGCCGTGAAGGAACTTGAGATGAACACATCTCTGGCTAAAGACAAAGTAATAAGCCCTAAAGAATTTTTTGATATACAGATGCAGGAACAAAGGCAGCAATCTTCACGCAAGGCATTAATACAGGAGCAGTTAAGCAATTGGCAACAGGATTTGGCAAGATATAAATTAGAACTATCACAATACCAGCAGCAAACCAACCAGATAACTACCGATGCCAGTTACTACGAAGTAAAAGCCCCTGTTGGTGGCGTTATACAGGGCATTAACAACCGTTATGCAGGAGGCTATTTACAGGCCAATGAAGTAATTTGTAATATTTCGCCTTCGGGTTCACTTTTGGCAGAATGTTATGTACCAGCTTCTAATATTGGGTTACTAAAATTAAAACAGGAAGCAAGGTTTCAAATAGATGCATTTGATTACAATTATTTTGGTGTGGTAACGGGCAAAGTACAAAGCATAGATAATGACTATACCGTGGTTGATAATAAACCTATGTTTAAAGTGCGCTGTAGTTTTGATAACACGCAGGTACACTTGAAAAATGGTTATGCAGGCGATTTAAAGAAAGGCCTCACTTTTCAATGCAGGTTTATGGTTGCCAACAGAAGTTTGTGGCAACTACTTTGGGACAAGGTAGATGATTGGTTAAATCCCGCAGCACCCGTTAAAGCCGTATTATAACTGCATTTAAAGTCACGTCTCTAAAAGCATTCCCAATCACTGTTAAGCAATTACTATTCTTGAAACGTATTATTAAAATAAAGCAAAGGGACATTACCGATTGCGGTGCCGCTTGCCTGGCATCAATTGCGGCACACTATCAATTGCATTTACCAGTAAGCAGGATAAGGCAATACGCAGGCACAGATAAACGAGGTACTAATGTACTGGGATTGATAGAAGCTGCGGAAAGATTGGGGTTTCAGGCCAAAGGCGCAAAGGGGCAACTTGAAAGTTTATATAAAATTCCGTTACCGGCAGTTGCCCACGTTGTTTTAAAGAATGGCCTGCACCATTATGTTGTTATTTATAAAGTAAACACAAAACACATTGTGTACATGGATCCTGGCGATGGAGACATACACAAAGAAAAGATAGATGTATTTAAAGAAAAATGGAGCGGTGTAATTGTTTTGATATTACCTGGAGAATCTTTTCAAAAAGAAGATCAAAAGGTATCAAACACAAAAAGGTTTTGGCAATTGTTAAGACCGCACAGCGGTATAATGATACAGGCATTGGTAGGAGCATTGGTGTATACTATTTTAGGCTTGGCATCATCTATTTATATGCAAAAAATAATAGATTTTGTTTTGCCTGAAGGCAATGTAAAACTGCTTAACCTTTTAAGCTGTATAATGATTGTACTCTTAATTTTCCAGCTATTCATCGGTACGTTTAAAACTTTATTGGGGTTACAAACCGGGCAAATGATAGATGCAAGATTAATTCTCGGTTACTACAAACACTTACTACAGTTACCCCAACGTTTTTTTGATACCATGCGTGTTGGTGAAATTATAAGCCGTGTAAACGATGCTGTAAAAATCAGGGTATTTATAAATGATGTAGCATTGAATATTGTTGTAAATGTTTTGATTGTTTGTTTTTCAATTGGCTTAATGTTTCTTTATTACTGGAAGCTCGCTTTAATTATGCTTGCCATTGTGCCTGTATATACTGCGGTTTACTGGATTAACAATAAAGTAAATAAAAAATGGAACAGAACACTGATGGAACATTCGGCTGAACTTGAAACACAGCTTGTTGAAAGTTTAAATGCGGCAGGTACAGTAAAACGCTTTGGTCTGGAAGAATATGCCAATATAAAAACAGAAAATAAATTCATTCAACTATTGCGCTCAGTTTATAAAAGCGGCACTTATGGTTTGT
The DNA here is from genome assembly GCA_031424995.1 of Chitinophagales bacterium. Lineage (GTDB taxonomy): Bacteria > Bacteroidota > Bacteroidia > Chitinophagales > Chitinophagaceae > Parasediminibacterium. Next base: position 3,684 of record JANPIP010000056.1, read on the forward strand.
ATATAGGTACTGCTTCTGATTTTTTTACCAAATTATTTACCATTGTTCTTTTATGGGCAGGCAGCTATTTTGTAATACAAAGAGAATTAACACCAGGTGAATTACTTTCTTTTTATGCTTTGGTAGGTTATTTTACCGGGCCTGCGGCTTCACTAATTGGCGCCAATAAAAGTATACAGGATGCACTGATTGCGGCTGACCGTTTGTTTGAGATTATAGACCTTGAAACAGAATCATCCAATGAAAATAAAGTTGAGTTGACCGCTGAACTTGTTGGCGATATACATTTTAATAAAGTAAGTTTTAGATATGGCACAAGGGCAATGGTATTTGATAATTTAACCTTAACAATAAAGAAGGGAGAAACTACAGGGATTGTGGGCGAAAGTGGTAGCGGCAAGTCTACCATGCTTTCCCTATTACAGAATTTATACCCGCTAAAGGAAGGCAATATAACTATTGGAGGACTGGACTTGCAATACATAAAAAACAAAAGTTTGCGGCAACAAATAAGCGTGGTACCACAGCATATTGATTTGTTTCAAGGAACCGTAATTGAAAACATTGCTATTGGCGAATTTGAGCCAGATATACAAAGAGTACTAGGCTTGTCTGTTATGCTTGGCATTAATGAGTTTATAGAAAAAATGCCAGCCAGCTACAACAGTATTATTAGTGAACATGGATTTAATTTATCTGGTGGTCAAAAGCAAAGAATTGCTATAGCAAGGGCTTTATATCGCGACCCTGAAATATTAATACTTGATGAAGCCACTGCAAGCCTCGACCCAGCAAGTGAGCAAAAAGTGCAGGACACGCTTGAATGGTTTAAACAGCAAGGCAAAACAGTAATAATTATTGCACACCGCTTATCTACTATAAGAAACTGCGATAATATAATTGTATTAAAAGAAGGAAAGCTTGTTGAAGAAGGAACACATTATGAGTTGATAAATAAAGATGGGCATTACGCGGGACTATGGTCGTATCATTCAAGTATGGTTTAATTAGTTGTTTACTTTCGTTTTTTATTGCTATAAGTATGCTATTACAAAATATCTAAACTCTGCAACCCTTCACCATTCCAAACCTCTTTACATGAAATTTGCTTTTCTTTCTTTCATCCTTTTCTCATCCTTACACACAAAATCCCAAACAAAAAACAACTTTTCTTTTGAAGCACATTATGGGCTTAACGGCAATTTTTTCGTACGCTCTTACGAAGAATCGGGGAGAGTTATTACAGACACCGTTTTTTTAAAGAAGAATTTTATTGGTACAAATTTAAGTTTCGCGGCAGGCTATTACTTTAACAAAAAATGGAAACTTAGTGTTGGCTGTACCCGCCAGGAAAACAAAAAAGACGTAAACTTCCGAAAAGCCTACCCTAATACAATAGTAAGCATTAGCAGTACCATACGCCATTTTAATAACTTTTGGAATATAGAGTAGACCCGCTATTACGAAACTAAAAAAACAGGTTTGGGGTTACTCTTGGGGGAAGCTATATGCGGTTCAGGCAAAACGAAATAGATATATTTCCAGATGGTTCAATAAATGTTGAGGAAAGAGATGTGAAAAGAAATGGCTTAGAAGACCTTGGGATGGTGGCTGGTTTTTCTTTTGATCATAAAATACAACCAACAGTATATTTAGGTATTGCAACCCGCTTTCATTATAACATTACTGCTGATATTGCAGAAAGCATATCGCTTTCGCCCTATGTTCAATTCTATTTTTAATTCCTTTTAGAAATTATATTCCCAAAAATCCACGTCAAAGTTCAATCATGGCACAGGATCATGCCCATGCCCACCCCAGGGATTACAACTTATAATACGTTTTAGTGACAGCCAGCCACCTTTAAAAGGGCCGTATTTTTTAATAGCTTCTAATGCGTAGTTTGAGCATGTAGGCGTGTAACGGCACTTAGGGCCAAGCAATGGCGAGATGGCGTACTGGTAAATTTTTATCAGTACAATAAAAGGCAGGCTAAGTAGTTGCAGTATTGCTCTCACCAATATTTTTTATAAGCTTATCAATTAACAACGGCATTCTTTTTTGCAGTTGTTCATGCGTGGGCAATGCTTTATCAATATACAACAAAAACACAGCAACCTGCTTGTTGTTTACTGTTACAAAATCATGCAAAGGTTGTTTATTAAGGCGGTAGCTTTCGCGCAGCAAACGTTTTATCCTGTTGCGGTCAACCGCTTTTTTAAAGTTGCGGCTACTGGCACTTACACCTGTTTTTACATTAAAATCCATTGCTTCTTCAACTTCTAAAAACACCACTTTTACAGGAAACACCAGGAAGGTTTTGCCTTTGGCAAACAGTTGCTCAATAAGCTTGCGACTTTTAAGTTTTTCCTGTTTGTTAAAAGTGTATGAAGGTTTGGTGTTCACGTAAAAGCAAAGTAATTAAAGTTATGATAGCAATTACCGCAATAAAAAAGCCGCCCGTTTTAAAGGGCAGCTTTGGTATCTTCTATAAAATAGCATTCTTCTTATTTTAATCCTTTCTCGCTGGAAACTGAAAGTTTCTTACGGCCTTTAGCCCTGCGGCTTGCTAATACTTTACGGCCATTTGCACTTTGCATACGCTTACGAAAACCATGTACTGTTTTACGGCGTTTTTTATGCGGTTGAAATGTTTGTTTCATTGATTTAATTTTTACTTACCCAACAATATATTTTCAGCTACGCAGGTGGCGACCATTACCCCTGTTTGTGAAAGGACGGCAAAAGTAGGGTTTATTGAGTAAAATAAAAGCAGTAGACGAAAATTTAATTTTTGGAATTTGGAACGCGGATGACACAGATGGGACGGATTTGCAGGATTATTCAAAAAACAATTAAGTCTGCATTTTCCTTAACACATAGATACATAGGCACATAGCTTACAAACCTTTATTACTGTGCCTATGTAGTTCACTATTTTTTTGCAATGCTGATCCGATGGCTATCGGATATATATCTGTGTTCATCAATCTAAAACCCGCATCATCCGTGTTCCTATCAATTTAACTCCACTCCTCAGCCTCTTTCTTTGCATCTTCTTTATACACTTTTGAAGAAAGTACCACACTTAATTCATACAACATCCAAAGCGGGGTGAATACAATTAACTGGCTCATCCAGTCAGGGCTTGGTGTAATAAAAGCAGATAAAAGCAGGATGATTACAATAGCATATTTGCGGCTTTTTTTAAGGAACATTGGCGTTACCAACCCCACTTTTGTAAGCACATAGGCCAATACCGGCAGCTCAAAAGCAATACCGCAACCAAGTATAATATTGGTAAGATTGTCGAAATAATCTGTAAGCGTGGGCCTTGTTTCAAGCATATTATTGGTGCCTAATTGAAAGCCTGCCAGGAAATTAAAGGTGAATGGCCCCAGTAAAAAGAAACCAAAAGCACCACCCAAAAAGAAAAAGAAAGAAACCCAGAAAATGATAAAACGGGTGCCTTTTAATTCGGCTTCTTTTAATGCAGGCTTTACAAAGCGCCAGAATTCCCAAAAAATATATGGAAAGGCAAGTATAAAACCACCAATAAATGCCATAGTAATACTGCTTATAAATTGCCCGCCAAAAGTGGTGCTTTGCATATTTACCTTTACGGGAGGCATACACAATGCATCTTTCATGTGCAGTGTATGGCTAAGATTGCAAAGTGCTTTATAAGTAATAAAATCAGGATTGATAGGGCCTGTAATAACATAATCAAACACCCAGTCGCGGTAAATAAATATTGCCGCTGCAAATACCAGTATGGCAACAACACTTCGCAGTATATGCCCCCGTAACTCTTCAAGATGGTCTATAAAACTCATCTCTTCTCTGCCTGTACCCATCCTGTTAAATAATGCCATGCGTTGTGTAACTGTTGGTTTGTTGCGAAGTTAAAGGTTTGGGATGCTAGCCCTTTTTTCTTATTAAAGAACTACGTTTAAGAAGGCTGCCCGGTTTTAGGCCCTTTAAGATGTACTGCATTTTTACTGTTCTTTTTCATTTTCATATTCAGTAACTCAACACCAAAAGAAAATGCCATTGCCACATATATATATGCTTTATCAATGTGGCTTTTATGAATAGGTTCAAGCCCTTCAAAAAATAAACTAAAACCTACCATTAATAAAAACGAAAGTGCCAAAATTTTAAGCGTAGGGTGTTTCTCAATAAAATCAGAAATTTTTTGTGAGTACACAAACATAATAACCATCGCAATGGCAACGGCAATCATCATTACTTCCACATGTTTTGCAAGTCCAATGGCGGTAATAATACTGTCAAAACTAAACACCATATCAACCAAAATAATCTGTGCAAGTATAGCACCGTAGGCATCGGCACCAGGCTTTACACTTATTTCACCTTCATCACCTTCCAGCTTTTCATGTATTTCTTTTACGGTTTTGTACAAAAGAAACAGACCACCTACAAACATGATACAATTGCGCAGGTTAAAGCCGTAGCCAAAAAGTGAGAATAATTCCTTGCTTCCATTTTTTACCAGCCAGCTAAGCCCAATTAATAATGCAATACGTACTGCAATACCAGCAAACATCCAGGTGCGGCGCGCTTTAAGTTTTTGTTTAGGGTCTTTTAGCCTGCCAATTAGTATTGATACGAAGATTACATTATCAATACCCAGTACAATTTCTAAAGTTGTTAACGTTAAGAGGCTTATCAGGGCGTCTACGGTAAAAAGGTCTGTCATAAATAATTGTTATTGTGCGAATATAACTGCTGCAGAAAGAATGTATAAATTCTATACCAGCCCTTTGCATATATTTTTTGCAATTGCAGGGCCTTCGTAAATAAAACCTGTCCAAACCTGCACCAATGAGGCACCTGCATTTAATTTTTGCCTGGCATCTGCTGCACTAAAAATACCACCACTTGCAATAATGGGGATTTGATTGCCTGTTTGTTTTGATAAATACGCTGCTACACCAGTACTCATTTCTTTTACAGGTTTGCCGCTTAAACCGCCTGCACCAATAGCTGCTACTTCTGTAGATGGTGTTAAAAGATGTTCCCTGCTGATGGTAGTATTGGTTGCAACAAGGCCGCTTAACTGTGTTTCAAACGAAAGCGAAACAATATCATCCAGTTGCTCTTTTGTAAGATCTGGTGCAATTTTTAACAGCAAAGGTTTGGGTTTGGGTTTGCCCTCGTTAATGTTTTGAAGGTTGCCCAATATTTTAAGTAATGAATCCTTTTCCTGCAATTCGCGAAGGCCTGGCGTATTAGGGCTGCTTACGTTCACCACAAAATAATCAGCAAAATCAAACAATTCATTAAAGCAAATCTCGTAATCCTTCCAAGCATCTTCGTTGGCAGTTACTTTATTTTTGCCAATATTACCACCTACAATAAGTTGATGGTTGTTGGTTGACTGTTTACGCTCTGTCCATGCCGCAAGCCTTTGTTTTACAGCATCAACACCTTCATTATTAAAACCCATACGGTTAATAATTGCCTTATCCTGTGGCAAACGAAAAAGCCGTGGTTTGTCATTGCCAGCCTGTGGTTTTGGGGTAACAGTACCAATTTCAACAAAGCCGAAACCAAGGGTTTCAAGCTCGCGCAGGTACAGTGCATTTTTATCAAAACCTGCACCCAAACCAACAGGGTTTTTAAACTGCAAACCAAACAATTCTTTTTGTAGTGATGGATGATTATAAGTAAAACTGCTAGCAATAATATTCTTTATAGCATCAACACTGCAAAGCTTTTGAAGGCTGTTCATGCTGAAATAATGAACATCTTCTGTAGGAAATTTAAACAACAATTCTCTCAGTAGCTGGTACATGCAGCGAAGATAAGGAGTGAGAGCGGTGCGTGGTGAATAGTGAGCTGTCAGTGGTGAGTGCAGGCTCTAACATTAAAGGTCAAAATCTGTGTATATCCATTCAATCCGCGTATTCCGTGTTCCCATTCACTACTCACCATTCACTTAATTATCTTTACCAAATGAGCAAAACAAAAACGGCTTTTTTTTGCAGTAACTGCGGCTTTGAAAGTACCAAATGGACAGGCAAATGCCCAAGCTGCAGCCAGTGGAACACGTTTGTAGAAGAAGTATTAGATAAAGGCAGCAACAAAGATCAAAACTGGAAAGAATATAACGGCGAAAAGCGTGCGGCAAAAACCATTGCGCTGCACCAGGTTACAGCTACTGAAGAAAAAAGAATTGTTACCAAAGACCCTGAACTAAACCGTGTTTTAGGCGGTGGCATTGTGCCTGGCAGTATTGTTTTAGTTGGTGGAGAACCAGGCATTGGAAAGAGTACTTTGTTTTTGCAGCATGGTCTTATGATGCAGCATATAAGGGTACTATACATCAGCGGTGAGGAAAGCGAACAGCAAATAAAAATGCGTGCTGACAGGCTTAAGATTGCCAATGATAATTTTTACCTGTTAACAGAAACCTCTGTTCAAACCATTTTTCAGGAAATAAAAAAACTGCAGCCGCAACTGGTAATTGTAGATTCTATTCAAACCATACAATCCAACTTAATTGATTCATCAGCAGGCAGTGTAAGCCAGATAAGGGAATGCGCTGCTGAATTTCAGCGCTTTGCAAAAGAGACCAATATTCCCGTTTTTTTAATAGGTCATATAACCAAAGACGGCAGCATTGCAGGCCCTAAAATTTTAGAACATATGGTTGATACCGTGCTTCAATTTGAAGGTGACCGCCATTATGCCTACCGCATATTACGTACCCTAAAAAACCGTTTTGGCAGCACGGCAGAATTGGGTATTTATGAGATGACGGGTGATGGCATGCGTGTAGTTTCCAATCCTTCAGAAATACTAATCGCACAGCGAGATGACCAGTTAAGTGGCAGTGCCATTGCCGCTTCGCTCGAGGGAATGCGTCCTCTACTGATTGAAGTTCAGGCACTGGTAACGCAAAGTGTTTATGGCACACCACAACGTACCGTAAGTGGTTTTGATTTAAGAAGATTACAGCTATTACTTGCTGTGCTTGAAAAGCGCGGTGGCTTTTTGTTTGGAACAAAAGATGTGTTTATAAATATTGCAGGAGGATTAAAAGTAGAAGACCCAAGTATTGACCTTGCGGTAATTTGTGCACTGCTATCATCCTATGAAGATGTGCCTTTACCACCACATATTTGCTTTGCTGGCGAGGTTGGATTAAATGGTGAAATACGCGCTGTTAACCGCATTGAACAACGTATTGCAGAAGCAGAAAAGCTTGGTTTTGAAAAAATTGTGGTAAGCAAATACAATAAAAAAAGCTTTGACCCTAAAGCATTTAAAATACAGGTGATTGCCGCAGGACAGGTGCATGAAGTGTATCAGCTGCTTTTTTAAATGATTGGCACGATAGCATAAAATCATATAAATTCCTTACTTTTAAAAGAAAAACGATGCCCGAAGTTGTAGTTAAATATAAGAACAAGCAAAGCCTGCAGGCTTTGGAAGACTTGTCTAAGTATCTTGATTTCAAGGTTGTTAAACAGGAAAAGAAAAATGCTGTAAAAAAGGGCAAAGTGCCTTTACTTAAGCAAATTGAACAAGGATTGAGGGAGGTTAAACTTATTGAAGAAGGAAAACTAAAAGGAAAATCTTTAAAAGAAATCTTCAGTGAAAAATAAAGTAATTACTACTACTTATTTTGAAAATAAACTTAAGAGGCTTCACAAGAAATTTCCGTCTTTAGAAGAAGAGTTACTTTTTTTAGAAGATGAGTTGTTATTGAATCCTAAAACAGGAATACCGTTAGGGGATAATCTTTATAAAATCCGTGTCGCAAGTAAGAGTAAAGGAAGGGGCAAGAGTGGCGGATTCAGGGTAATAACATCTTTAATTGTAAGAACAAAAGAAGAAACGATTATTTACCTTATCACCATCTACGATAAATCAGAAGAAGAAAGCATTAGAAAAGAGACACTTCTCAAACTTGTTAAACAAATTATTGGTTAACCCATCACTTCAAAACCCAAAACTTTATGCTCTCTGCATTAACCAATTATCTCAAAGATTTCAGTCACTTGTTATACCCTCATAATTGCGAGGGCTGCGGCACCGATGTTGTAAACGAAGATGCTTTTCTGTGCGCCAAATGCCTGTACAATCTGCCTGTAACAGGTTTCATCAATACACCAGAAAATCCAGTAGAAAAAGCTTTTTATGGCAGGATGAATGTTGAAAAAGCTGGTGCTGCTTACTATTTTACCAAAGACAGTTTAATGCAGCACCTGATCTTCCAGGTAAAATACCGCAACAATAAAAATGTGGGCATTTATTTGGGAAACCTACTTGGCTACCAGTTAAACGAAACAGAAAGGTTTAACGATATTGATGTATTGGTGCCACTTCCGTTAAACGCTAAAAGGGAATTTAAACGTGGCTATAACCAGGCGCAATTAATCTGTGAAGGCATTGCTGAAGTTTGGCCAAAACCAATTGTAACCTCTGCACTTGAAAGAATCATTTATACTGAAACACAAACCCATCAAACTCGCACCAGCCGCTGGGAAAATATGGACGGTGTTTTTCAATTAAAAGATTACAAACAACTTGAAGGGAAACATATTGCCCTGGTAGATGATGTTACCACCACAGGTGCAACCCTTGAAGCCTGCGGTGCAGAACTGTTAAAAATTAATGGCTTAAAGCTTAGTCTGCTCACCGTTGCCTATACCATATAATTCAACTTTGGCTGTATCAACTGCCAACGCTAATTTTGGTAACAATGAACCGTTTAAAATTTTGTTCTGTTGCTGCAATTGTTGCAGTTTTTTACATCATATTTTCAGCAGGCTGTAAAAAAGAAAGTTTTATTACCAGCCCTGATGCGCTGATGCGTTTATCAGAAGACACGCTTCATTTTGATACCGTTTTTACTACCACAGGTTCTACTACGCAATATTTTAAAATCTATAACCAAAACAACCAAAAACTATTACTAAGCAGCCTGCAGTTAATGGGCGGCAATGCTTCTTTTTTTAAGATGAATATTGATGGTCTTTCTGGTACAAACCTTACCAATATTGAAATTGAACCCAACGATAGTATTTATGGTTTTGTAACGGTTAAGATAGATCCCACCACAGCCAACCTTCCTTTTATAGTAAGGGACAGTATTAAGATTCAATACAATGGCAATACCCGTTTTATGCAACTGGAAGCTTTTGGTCAAAATGCCATTTTTTTAAGTAACAGAATGGTAACAAGAGATACCACTTGGACAAATAATTTACCCATTGTTGTACTTGGCGCATTAACTGTAAATGAAGGCAGAACCCTTACCATTAATAAAGGCACTAAAGTTTACCTGCATGCAGATGCGCCATTAATTGTAAACGGAACTTTGCAGGCAGTTGGTGAAAAATTCGACAGCACACGCATTACTTTTCAAAGCGACAGGATTGATGAACCCTACCGCAATTATCCTGGTTCATGGCCTGGGATTTACTTCACCACAAAAAGTATAAATAACTTTCTGCAATACTGTGTTTTAAAAAATGCGTACCAGGGCATTATTGCTGAAAATCCATCTACCAATAATGTTTATAAAGTAACACTTGACAAGTGCATACTTGATAATATTTACGATGTAGCCATTGGTGCCACTTACAGCAGCATTGCAGCAACTAATTGCCTCGTAAGCAATTGTGGTTTTAACCTGTACATACAAAGCGGTGGCGATTATATATTTAACAATTGCACTTTTGCCAGTTATGGAAATAATTTTGTAGAACATAAAAATGCCGCAGTTACCATTACCAACAGTAATGCTACCAACGATATACGGCCTTTAAACCTGCTAATGCAAAACAGTATTGTTTATGGCGAAGGCGGTATTGTTGATGATGAAATTGTTGTGGTTAAAAAACCTACAACCCTTGCATTTACTGCCACGTTAAACAATGTGCTGTATAAAGTAAAAACCAATATTTCCGCCGATGCTACCGTGAACGCAGCATCTAAAAAAAACCAATTGCCGCAGTTTGATAGTATTGATGTTGGCAAGCGATTTTATAATTTCCGTTTAAAATCAACCTCACCAGCAATTAACGCTGGCATTGTTGCTACAGGGCTTGATCTTGATGGCAATAACAGAAACGTGAATGGTACAGACCTTGGCTGTTATGAAAAACAACCTTAAGCAACCATATCCGTTAATCTTTCGTACATAGGGCAAGTCTTTTACCAGCGGTATGCCGCTGAACTTTTATTGTATCACATTTGTTGTCTTATAAAATAAAACACATGAAATATTTACTCACCCTTGTAACCGTAGTTATGCTTGCTGCATTTACCTTACCCGCCAACAACAGTATACACAGTTTTAAAGTAAAAAGCATTGAAGGCAATACCATTGACTTTTCTAAGTTTAAAGGAAAGAAAATACTAGTCGTAAACGTAGCTTCTCAATGTGGCTATACCAGGCAGTATGAAGGCCTACAAAAACTGTACGAAGCACATAAAGACAAACTGGTAATTGTTGGTTTTCCTGCCAATAATTTTGGTGGTCAAGAGCCGGGAAGTGATGGTGAAATTCAGAGTTTTTGCAAAGCCCGTTTTGGTGTAACTTTTCCTTTGGCAAGTAAAGTAAGCGTAAAGGGAGATGATACTGCACCTATTTACAAATGGCTGACCAGCAAAACAGAGAACGGCGTTTTAGATGCAACTATTGCATGGAACTTTAATAAATTTTTACTGGATGAAAACGGCAAAATGGTTGCTTACTTTGGAAGCAAAGTAGAACCCAACAGCGAGGAGATTGTAAAATACCTTAAGTAAGTTTACTAACTATCATCTATAAAAACAGGCTGTTATCATTACGATAATGGCCTGTTTTATTTAGTGGAATTATCATAATCCACCAATGCAGATATACTTTGTAACCTGGTAATCTTCCATACCATAAAAACTACCTTCTTTACCAAAACCACTTTCTTTTACACCGCCAAAAGGTGCTTCTGCATGAGAGATGATACCTTCATTAATACCCACCATACCATACTGCAACTGTTCCGCTACATGCCAAATACGGTTTATATTTTGCGAGAAGAAATAAGCCGCCAAACCATATTGTGTATTATTGGCAAGTGCAACCGCTTCAGCTTCTGTATCAAACAAATAAATGGCAGTTACAGGGCCAAAAATCTCTTCGTTGCTTAACTGCATTTCTGTAGTGCAGTTGGTGATAACTGTTGGCTGAAAAAACAGGTCACCCGCCTCATGAACATTGCCTCCTAACAATGTTTCTGCTCCTTTTTCAGTCGCATCAAACAACAGCCGTTTTACTTTATTCAGTCCATCTTCATTTATTAAAGGGCCAATAACCACGCCTTCTTCAAGGCCATTGCCGGTTTTAAATTTGCTAACTTCCTCTATGTATCTTTTAACAAAAACATCATAAATACTACGCTGTACCAATACCCTGTTGGCGCAAACGCAGGTTTGGCCTGCATTACGGTATTTACTGGCAATAGTTCCTTTAACTGCCACTTCAATATCGGCATCATCAAACACAATACAGGGGGCATTACCGCCAAGTTCAAGCGAGAGTTTTTTTAGGGTAGATGCAGATTGTTCCATTAATATTTTACCTACTTCTGTAGAGCCTGTAAACGAAACTTTTTTAACGGCAGGATGCGTGGTTAACAGCTTGCCAACTTCCTTTGCTTTTGTGGTAACAATAACATTCAGCACACCTGCGGGCAAACCTGCTTCCAAGGCAAGTTGTGCCAAAGCAAGGGCGCATAAAGGCGTGTCTTCTGCAGGTTTTAAAACAACGGTACAGCCTGCGGCGATGGCAGGCCCCAGTTTACGGGTAACCATGGCTATAGGAAAATTCCACGGTGTAATTGCTGCCACAACACCAATGGGCTGCTTAATGGTAAACAATCTTTTAGAAGCGGCAGGGGTTGGTATTATATCGCCATAAGTACGCTTCGCTTCTTCTGCAAACCATTCAATAAAACTGGCACCATACTGCACTTCACCCTTTGCCTCTGCCAGTGGCTTTCCCTGTTCGCTGGTAAGCAGTAAGGCAAGGTCATTTGTGTGTATTAATATAAGATCATTCCATTTTCTTAAAATTATACTGCGCTCTTTTGCCGTGGTTTTACTCCATGTTTCAAAAGCAGTAGAAGCCGCTTCAATAGCATGAAGTGTATCGCTTGCATCAGCATCGTTTACATTAGTTATAACTTCTCCATTTGCAGGATTAACCACAGGAAAAGTAGCGGCAGTGCTGCCTATAAAATTATTATTGATAAAGGAAGAAGACTGAAGCAGGGCGGAATATTGCAATTGCATAAAATGGCTTTGTTAATTACTTATGGCAATGTAAAATACTATAATGTAGTAATGGCAATAATTATTAAGATTTCGATGGGTAGGACTGACCGTGAGCAGAAGAAATTGAATATTGGTAGCAGTAGCTTTATGTAGCTAATTCGATTTTCGTTATTTAGTTTTCACGTTTGTTTTTATCAAAATGCCATACGTTTTGTCTGTAATACCATAATCTTTAAGTAGTATTTGTTTGTCTATTACTTTCAAGTCTATAAATATCTTGTCGTCTATTGCTGAAAGGTCACCTTCGTAATTTGTTGTCAATACTTTTTCATTAAGAATATAAGCAACTAAACTATCGCTTTGAGGATTGGGTATTGCGTTTAAATAGTATGCTGATTTTTGTTTGAAATAATTCCAATATCTATTTTTTGCGAATTTCTTTGTCTCTATATACACCACGCCATTTTTACCTTGTTGTCCAATAAGTTTAATTGCGTTAGTGTCTTTATAAATTGTCATTGCAGCAATCTCTGTTGGTTGATATTGTTGTAATTCAATTCGTGTAACATTTAAACTGTCAATGAAGAATACAGGCTCGTCAAATAATTGTTTGTATGGTTTATTTGCTTTTTCCAAAATACTGTAACACGAAACAACGAGGTCAATTCCTTCTATTTGCTTTTCTGAATAATAAGCTTCATCAACTGGATATTGAGGCTTTTTACTTTTGTCAATTTTCACAAAGAAAGAAAGTGTGTCATTAGTTAAATTCCAATAGTCAGAACAACCACTTGATTTCCATGTGTCAAATTTTGGATAGGCTTTTAAAACATCTTTTCCAGTCAGCGTTTTCATATTAATTGGCGTTCCGTCCGGCAACAAGCCAATAAAATCCCTTGTCAATCTTATTTTGCTGATAAAGTCATTGCCATTATCTTTTTGAAAGACTATTCCTGGATACCTGCTGGACGAATAACCCTTTTTATTTACAAATCTTGCATCTTGAACAAATCCATCTTTACATAACTCCATTTCTTCAACATCAATTTCTTTAAGGTCTTTATCAAGTTTTTTAAGGTCTGTTAAATTTGTTTGACAAAGGCAAAATCCTGAAACTGTAATTTTCTTAGCCAAAGTAGTATCACTGAGAGAATTTATCGAAACAGTTGTAGCCTGTCCTATCGTAAATAAGTAGAGGCTTGAAAAAATAAAAGAGATTATGAATTTCATTACTGTCATTTTATAGCTGCCAATGCAGCCATTGCGGTGATAAGAACGAAAGATATTTAAAAAACTACTTGAACAGATTGCTAATGCCTTACCAATACAAAAACACGCTAACGCAAGCTAAGAAGCAACAAAAGCACAATAAGTAGCTACAGCCGTAACCTAAGAAACAATAACCGCACACTTAAAAGCAGCAAAAGCACGGTAAGAAGCTAATACCGCACACTAAGAAGAGACAAAAGGGCAGTAAGAAGCAACGGGAGCAAGCTAAGAAGCAACAACCGCACGCTAAGAAGCTATAAAAGGAGCACTTTTGTCAGTTTTAATTGATTTTTTGCATTTTGTAAGGGTCGTCATGTCGAGGTACGAGACATCTGATTGAGTTTAAAGTTAGATCCCTCGTGCCTCGGAATGACGAATATGGATTCGAAAAAGCGTTTAAGCCCACTGTTATATTTCTTATAATTGAGCAATCAACTCCTTAACCTTACCTTCTATAAAATCCCTTACTTCATTAAACTGTGAAGGCTCCATGTGTTTGGGGTCAGGTATTTGCCAGTCAACAAATTGCTTTGCGGGCATCCAGGGGCAGGCATCTCCACAACCCATGGTTACTACTGCATCAAAAGGAGCGAATGCTTTTACTTCGTCAAGGCTTTTGCTGTCGTGGGTACTAAGGTCGTAACCCAATTCTTTCATCGCTGCAATGGCTTTGGGGTTTACAATACCACTTGGCTTACTGCCTGCGCTGTAAGCTTCTATGTTTTCGCCGCCATGTATAATGGCAAATGCCTGGCTCATTTGTGAGCGGTTACTGTTTTCAACACAAACAAAAAGCAGTTTCTTTTTCATTGATAGGTATGTTTTGTAATGATTAATAAATATGTAAACCACATAGGCACATAGAAACATAGAAAAGCCGCACTGTTAAAGGATTTAAACCTATGTGCCTATGTGTCTATGTGGTAAAAAGTCACTGTACCACTGCTGCGCTTTAAAGCCATCAAACCAGTAATTTATTAAAGCCAACGGCTGCTATCATACCAATGATTGGTGCTGTTAAATAAATCCACACCTGCGACAGGTTGCCTGAAACAAGGGCTGGTGTTAGTGAGCGAACGGGGTTCATACTGGCGCCACATATTGGGCCTGCAAACATGGCTTCTAACATTACAATAGAACCGATGGCAATACCTGCAAACATGCCCTGTTCTTTAGAGCCTTTTGCTACTTTTAAAATGATGGTCATGAGTATAAAACTGAGTACAAACTCTAAAATAAACGACTGCATATTGGTGTTTGCTGGCAGTGTGGCGCCCAATAAAACAGAGGCAGGAAACAATATTTTAAGCACCAGCGTAGCGGTTAATGCACCTATAAACTGGCTTAACAAATAAGGTAATACCTGTTTTAACGGAAAGTTTTTGTTTACTGTAAACGCAATGGTAACGGCACTGTTAAAATGCGCGCCTGAAGTTTCGCCAAAGGCATAAATAAGCGACATCACAATCAGCCCCCAGGTAATGGCAACGCCAACATGGGTAACGCTTCCATGGGTGGTTTCATCAATTATCATGGCACCTGTGCCGCAGAACATCATGATAAATGTGCCTATAAATTCGGTGTAATATTTTTTCATGATGTTGTTTGGCTGCAAATAAACTGGTATTTGTTGTTGCTATACACCTGTTATGGTACTTCGTTTTTCCATGATGATATTATCATACCACCGTCCGTTAAGGAAACCTATTTTTTCACGATAGCCAATTTCACGAAAACCGCACTGCTGGTGCAAATGGATACTTGCTTTGTTTTGGGCAAAAATACCTGATTGCAAGGTCCAGATGCCTTGTTCTTCACTTTGCTTTATTAACTCCATTAACAAGGTTTTGCCAATGCCTTTGCCCCTGAAATTTTCTGCTATGTAAATGCTCACTTCTGCAACGCCCCTGTAAACCCATCTTGCAGATACAGGTGAGAGCGCTGCCCAACCTGCAGGCTGTCCATCGCAAAGGGCAACCAAACGGCAAAACGGCAAATGTGCTTTATCCCAGTCTTCCCAAACCAGTGCTACAGTTTGAAAGGTTGCGATGCCAGTGGCAATGCCCTGCATATAAATGGCAGCTATTGCAGTATAATCTGCCGCTGTAAAGTTTTTTATTTCCATAGCAGCAGTTTAACAGCAACCTCCACCTGGTGTGCAGCAGCCTGCTTCTACAGTTTGTAATTCTGCCATAGGCAGTTTTTGTTTTGCAGGGGGAATACCACAAGCATCACTTGCAAGGCAGGCTGTTTGTTTTGGCAAAAGCAAAAAGTTTACACCATCATAATCAAGGTCGTATTTGCCAATGGTGTTGGTTTGGTATTCTACTTCAATTTCTAAATCGCCAATACCAAGCCTTTGTTCAGAAAGCGAAATAATGTGCAGCAATTTGGTGGGTTTAAGCCTGTGCTCAAAATCGTTGGCATCCCAAAGCTGAAAGTTGACTACTTTTTCAAGGCGTTCTGTACCACCACAATCAATAAAGTGTTTGGTAACAAAACCCACTTCTGTTACATGAAAATGTTCAGGAACCTGTGTACCATCTGCAAGTACAAAATTTACAGCCTCTGCTGTGGCAAGATGTTCTTTAATTTCAGAAAGTTTCATTTGTTTAATTTTTAGGTTAACAACAGCTTTTGCTGTTATTGATTTTTAAATTGTTGAAAAGAAGGTCGAATTCGCTTTTGAATTGGTCAAAGGCTTTCCAGTTAATGCAGTAACAGCTTTTGGGGCCTTCTACAGAACCATTGATAAGCCCAGCTTCTTTTAATGCTTTTAAATGCTGGCTTACAGTAGCCTGTGCCAACGGTAATACTTCTACTATTTCGCCGCAAACACATTCGTTGTTATTGGCCAAAACTTTAAGTATGGCTATTCGTGCAGGATGGCTTATTGCCTTTGCAAAAGCAGCAAGGTGCTGTTCTTTTTGTGTAAATTCTGATGATTTTGGAATTGCCATTAATGATTATCGTATTGGTACGATAAGGCAAATATATGGAAGGAATCTATATTCATCGTATTTGTACGATGAATATTTTTTTGCGATAGGTTTTATTTTTTGAAAGTAATTTTTGTTGCTTCAATAGTATCCATGAACGTATCAAATTCTGGTATTAAAGAAGGAATATCTCTGTTAAGCCATGAAATTGTTTCCAGAATTATTTGATGAATATCTTTTAAAAAAGATTCACTCCAACTTATAGGTTCGTTATGGTAAACCCGATTGCGAAAAACCCTGATTTGATTAATTGGAGAACTTACGTTTTTTCTTTTTCTGTTAGCTTTTTCAAGGTAAGGAAATGCCCGCCGAAGGTGTTTCCACAAAACTTGTTCATATTCACTATTCAGCAACTCAGTCCAAAATCCAAAAGTTAATTCTGCAACTATTTTGTCAGAATTAATGATTTCATTACGCTTTATAATTTGCCTTTGGGCAACTATTACTTTTGCATTGAGATTTTTTAATCCTGGCAGGTGATTTAATTTCAGGTACCAATCATTGCCAAAACTCGTAATAAGCTCCCTGTTCATAGAGTTTCTTAAAGCAATTTCAAAAATTGAAAGCAACGGATAAAAAGATTGAGATACTTTGATATTTGCGTTGTAGTGCGCAATGGCTTTTGAATCATTCTCATGGTAATCTAAATATTTTTGCATCCTGCTATCTGAAAAAACTTTTTTGTAAACCATTATATCCAGCATAGATTTCTTACTTTTACAGTCTTGCAGTCCCGGTATTTCCTCTCCCAAATAATAGATGTTGGTGAAGAAACCGGGTTTTTTATTTATATTATTCGCAATAAATCTTCTCAACAGCGTCTTTACATTTTTCCATTACCACTTTGCGTTTCAAGCTAAGCTTGGGCGTCATCTCCCCAGTTTCAACACCCCATTCCTGCGGCAGCAGTTCAAACTTTTTCACCTGCTCTACATGGTTAAAGAACTGGTTGTATTTTTCTGTAGTGCTTTTAAACAGTTCAATTACTTTCGGGTTTGCAATGGCTTCTTTGTTGGATGTGAAAGGAATATTATTATCCTTCATCCATGCTTTTAAAGTATTGAAAGAAGGCACAATTAAAGCCCCCACAAATTTTCTTTCAGAACCCACTATCATTATCTGTTCAATAAAAGCGCTTTCCTTAAACTTATTCTCAAGGGGTTGTGGTGCCACGTATTTACCACCACTTGTTTTAAACAGTTCTTTTTTACGGTCAGTTATTTTTAAAAACTTACCATCTACCCATTCGCCAATATCGCCAGTATGCAGCCAGCCATTGATAACGGTTTCAGCGGTAAGGTCAGGCCGTTTATAATAACCTTCCATTACGCTTGGGCCAGCTACCAGTATCTCACCATCTTCAGCAAGCTTTACTTCAATGCCGTTAATGGGCGGACCAACAGTGCCAAATTTCATTCCTTCTTTTGCTTTGCGGTTTACACAAATAACAGGACTGTTTTCAGTAGGGCCATAACCTTCATACACAGGTATTTGCCCTGCATTAAAAATACGCAGCAGCTTTACCTGGCAGGCAGCACCGCCAGTAACTATAAAACGTATGTTGCCACCAAGCGCTTCGCGCCATTTTTTAAAGATGATTTTATTGGCGAGTGAAAGTTGAAGGTTATAAAAGAAGCCTTTATCCTCATGGTTATCATACTTTGAAGCAAGACCAACTGCCCAAAAAAACAATCCACGTTTAATACCTGTAAGGTTACTTCCTGTAGCCATTATTTTTTCAAACACTTTCTCAAGCAAACGTGGTACAGTAGTAAAACCATCAGGCTTTATTTCTTTTAAATTATCGCCAATGGTTTCTAAGCTTTCAGCATAATAAATACCAATACCACTGTACAAATAAATGTAAGTAACCATCTTCTCAAAAATGTGATTAAGCGGTAAAAAGCTTAGCACCTTGCTTTGTGGTGCATCTTCAAAAGGAAAACTTTCTTTACTCAGTTTTACATTGCTGTAAATATTATTGTGGCTTAACATCACGCCTTTGGGCGTACCTGTAGTACCTGAAGTATAAATAAGCGTAGCTATTTGTGTTGTGGGAACACTCTTTTTCAGAGTGCTAACCTCCTGCAGGGAAGCTTCATCTGCAAGGGCAGTTACTTCGGTATAATTTGGTGTACCTGCAATAACATCAAAACTAAAAATACCTTTTATTGATGGCACTTTTTGTGCCAGTGCCTGTATTTTGGCCAGCATTTCCTCACTGCTAACAAAAACATATTTTACAGCAGCATCATTAAAAATAAATTCAATTTCATTGGGATTTGTGGTAGGATAAACAGGCACCAGTATTACACCAATTTGCTGTGCGGCAAGGTCAGTAAACAACCACTCAGGCCTGTTATTGCTGATGATGGCAATTTTATCGCTGCTTTCAGCATTCATTTCACGGCCGCTAAGCCCCAATTTTAAAAGTCCTGCACTAAATTTATTTACAATTTGCTGAACAGTTTCTGTACTGTGCGTAACCCATTGCCCTTTTACTTTCGCTGCAAGCATATCACTCTTAGGAAACTTAGCCAACTGGTATTCTATACAATCAAACAAGCGCATTTTATTTTCCATATCCAATCGTTACTGGTTATATACTGCAAGATAGATTTAATGCAATAAGCTGTTGCATTTATACAGTTAAGTTAACTGTACTTTAATTACTATAAAATTAAGTTCAATCTCTGTTTAAAACGAGAAGATTTTTGGTTCTTATAAAAATGCACGCAAAGCTTTACGCACAAATATTTGTACAGTTTAAAGCTATTAATTTCAACAGCATATCTTTCAGCAAAACCTACATTTGCAGCGCAAAAAAAAATCAAAAATAAAATCAACTAATATGGACTACCGTATTGAAAAAGACACCATGGGCGAGGTTAAAGTGCCTGCCAATGTATTGTGGGGCGCACAAACACAACGCAGCATTGAGAATTTTAAAATAGCGCAGGACATTAATAAAATGCCAAAAGAAATTATTAAAGCCTTTGCCTACTTAAAAAAAGCAGCGGCTTTAACCAATTTTGATGCAGGTGTTTTAACACAGGAAAAAAGTGACCTTATTGGCCAGGTTTGTGATGAAATACTGGAAGGCAAGTTGGATGAATATTTCCCTTTGGTGGTTTGGCAAACGGGCAGCGGTACCCAAAGCAATATGAATGTGAACGAAGTGGTTGCTTACCGTGCGCATGTAATTAAAGGTGGGGCATTAACAGATAAAGACAAGTTTGTTCATCCTAATGATGATGTAAATAAATCACAATCAAGCAACGATACTTTTCCAACAGCCATGCACATTGCGGCATATAAAGTATTGCTTGAAGTAACCATTCCTGGCATTGAAAAACTGCGTGATACACTACAGGCAAAAAGCACACAGTTTATGCACGTAGTAAAAATTGGCCGTACCCATTTTATGGATGCCACACCTTTAACTGTTGGGCAAGAACTAAGTGGTTATGTAAGCCAGTTGAACCATGGTTTAAAAGCTATTAAAAACACTTTGGCACACCTAAGCGAACTTGCTTTGGGTGGTACTGCCGTTGGTACAGGAATAAATACACCAAAGGGTTACAGCGAAAATGTGGCTAAACATATTGCTACTTTAACAGGCCTGCCTTTTGTAACTGCTGAAAATAAATTCGAAGCTCTTGCCGCACACGATGCCATTGTAGAGGCACATGGTGCATTAAAAACCGTAGCAGTAAGTTTGATGAAAATAGCCAACGATGTGCGTATGCTTAGCAGTGGCCCGCGAAGCGGCATTGGCGAATTGTTTATTCCTGATAATGAGCCTGGTTCTTCCATAATGCCTGGTAAAGTTAACCCAACACAGTGTGAGGCGTTAACGATGATTGCTGCGCAGGTAATGGGCAATGATGTGGCCATTAATATTGGTGGCAGTATGGGTCATTTTGAGCTGAACGTATTTAAGCCAATGATGATTTATAACTTTTTGCACAGTGCAAGATTGATTGGTGAAGGATGTGTTTCATTTAATGACAAATGTGCTGTTGGTATTGAACCTTTAGAAGCCAACATTAAAAAACACGTTGATAACAGTTTGATGCTGGTTACCGCCTTAAATACTAAAATTGGTTATTACAAAGCCGCCGAAATTGCACAAACGGCGCATAAAAACCACAGTACTTTAAAAGAAACTGCCGTAAAATTAGGTTACTTAACACCTGAAGAATTTGATGAATGGGTAATACCTGTTGAAATGGTGGGTGAGTTAAAGTAAAGAGCTGGTTAACTTGATTGTTAATGGCCGTTCATTTTTGGAACGGCCTTTTTTTGGTAAGGTGAAGATGCGGCGTTGCCAGCTTATATGATTTACATTGTACTGAATTGAATTTTTAATAACACACTTCGCGCAGCGGATAAGCGCAGTTTCAACTCTTTTGAGGCATGAAAAAACTATTACTTATTACCACTTTGTTATGTGTTTTAATTTTCCCTGCTTTTGGCAGCAGCATTATAAAAATCGATACCCTACAGGCTTCGCAAAATGTCGGCTACATAAGCATCCCTAACAATAAAAAAATAAAAAATACTTTAGGGCGCAGGTTAACAATTAAAGAGAAGATTGCACTGGCTTTTATTAAAGTACGTTATAAAAAAGGGTTGCCCATTGATCCTGCACTGGCCGAAAAGGCTAATAAAAATGCAATATTTGGGTTTGTATTCGCATTGCTTGGCATTTTTGTGTTCCCCTTGTTTATTATACCAGCGTATGTGCTTAGTAGCAATGCATTGAAAAAAGAAAAAGAACAGCCCGGCTTACTCACCTCTACCAATAAAACCTTGGCACAAATAAGTAAAATAATAAGTATTGTGTACGCTATTTTATTGGTTATACTCATCGCTATTATAATAATAGTACTAGCAGGATGGCGGCGGTAAATAAAAAAATACTGGAACTATTGAAGATTTCTTCATCGTACATTTTAAAATCACTACCTAAGAATTCTAACCAAAAAAAGTAATAGGACTATTTTAATTTATAGAAAAACAGACAATTTAAAAATTGGGCATCCTTTTGGTTTATTATGGCATTGCAGTAATTACCCTTGTAATTATTTTTATTAAAAAAAAGCATCATTGGTAACACTAATTTTGTGACGACTAAATTTTTTATATGAAACAGTGCATACTGTTTGTTTTTTTTATACCCCTGTTATTGTTTGGCCAAAGTAAAAAAAAGAAACTTCTGATTGCAGAACAGCAGGCCAATGCCGCTTTAACCAACAACCTCAAAAGCCATATTCAATATTTGGCAGATGAAAAATTAGAAGGACGAAGGGCAGGCACCAAAGGAGAGGAACTGGCTATGCAATATATCATTTCACAATACCAGCTTGCGGGGCTTGAGCCTAAGGGAAGCGATGGTTATATACAGGCATTTGCTTTTGATGAAGGAAAGCAAATAGACCCATTATCACATCTAACTATCAACAATAAAAAAGCACAGCTTAATACTGATTATTTCCCTTTAAGTTATTGTGCTTTAAAACCTGTGAAAGGCACAGCAGCATTGTCTTTAAACGAAGGTGGCAGCCCTTGGTTTTTTGATGTAAAAGACTGGCTGGAAGATAGCTCAATGAAAAAAATAAATATTAATACTGCCATAAAAAAGGCAGCAGAAAAAGTAACTAAAAAAGGGGCAACGGCTCTTTTTCTTTACAACAGTTCCTCTTTAAATGACAGTATTTGTTTTGATAAAAACGATACCTCTGCTGCTTTAAAAATTCCTGTTATTTATCTTACCCCAACTGGCATTAATAATTTTTTTAAAGATGTTTCTGCTTCGCAGAAGATTGATGTAAACGTAAGCATCAGCAGTAAAAAACGCAACGTACATAATGTGATGGCTTTCATCAATAACAATGCAGCAAACACCGTTATTGTTGCAGCACATTATGATCATTTGGGGTATGGTGAAGATAAAAACGCACTTGACACTTTACATGCAGTGCATTATGGCGCAGACGATAATGCAAGCGGTACTGCAGCCTTAATAGAGCTTGCAAAAATGCTGAAGCAATCACCTTCAAAAAATAATAATTACCTTATTGCAAACTTTAGTGGCGAAGAGCTAAATAATCTTGGCAGTAACTATTTTCTTAGCCATTCATCCCCACAAATAAATACCAATTATATGGTGGCTTTAGATATGGTTGGCCGTTACGATACCACTCAAAAATTAATTATTGGTGGCTTTAGAACAAGCCCTTTGTGGAGCAATATTTTTGAAACTACTACCAATAAAACCCTGCTGTTAAAGTTTACCAACACAGCGGTTAATGTAGCCCATAACAGTACCGTTTTTGCAAAAACCAATACGCCTGTGCTGCTATTTTCCACAGGTGCGCACCAGGATTATCATAAAACAAGTGACAATTGCGATAAAATAAATTACGATGGCGAACGCCAGATTGTTCAATACGTTTACAACCTTTTGCAAACGGCAGACAGTAAGGGAAAATTAGTTTTTGCTAAATAGAATGCCCTGTATTATTAAAACTTTTTTAATTTAAGTGCGTTCTACCCCACTGCATCTTGCCATATTAGTACCAATCACTACATTCGTAATATGTTCTCAGACACATCATTGGTCATAATTGGTATTGTAGTTACATTAATCTTTATAGCTTTTTTTGCAGGCTACGAGATTGCTTTTGTAAGTGCCAACCGTTTAAGCATAGAATTAAAGAAAAAACAGGGCAAGGCAAGCGGCATGATCCTCTCTAAATTTATGGAGCATCCTGCAAGGTTTATTGGCACGTGTTTGGTGGGTTTAAATATATTCTTGGTAATTTATGGTTTGCTGTTTGATGAATTGCTGCGCCTTACATTATGGAACCCTTGGAACCTTCACAACGATTACTTAAAGCTTTTTTTTGACACTATTGTTTCTGCATTTATAGTATTGGTGATAGGAGAATTTATTCCCAAAGCAATTTTTCGAGCCAGGGCAGATAGTGTTTTAAACTTTTTTGCGCCTTTGGCGAATTTTTTTCATGGGTTGTTTCAGCCATTTGCAAGCTTTTTTGTAGGTATTGCACAATGGATTTTAAAGTACATGTTTAATGTAAAAGTGGGCGATAAAAATGAAGCTTTTACCAAAATAGATCTCGAACATTTTTTTCAGCAAACCAAAGAACAAGACGAAGACAGCCAGGAACTGAACACAGAATTATTTGAGAATGCTTTAAGCCTGCCAACCATCAAAATACGGCAATGCCTGGTGCCACGAACAGAAATTGAAGGCATAGAAATTACAGCAACCATCAGCGAAGCGAAAGAAACTTTTATCTCTACACAATTAAGCAAACTTATTGTGTACGATGACAGTGTAGATAACATTCTTGGTTATATTCACCAGCTTGACTTGTTTAAAAAACCAGCATCAATAAAAGAAATACTACTTCCTATATCAGCAGTGCCTGAAAGCATGAGTGCCACAGACCTGATAAATAAATTTACCAAAGAAAGAAAAAGCATTGCATGGGTGGTGGATGAGTTTGGCGGCACGGCTGGCATTATTACTATGGAGGATGTTTTGGAAGAAATTTTTGGTGAGATAAAAGACGAATACGATACAGAAGATTTTGTAGAAAAGCAATTAGCAGAAGATGAATTTATTTTTAGCGGCAGGCTGGAAATTGATTACCTGAACGAAAAGTTTAACCTCGAATTTCCTGAACAGGAATCTGAAACTTTAAGCGGCTACATTATAAACAAGCACGAAACCATACCCACACAAAAAGAATCTATAATTATAAACGACTATCAGTTTGATATTTTAAGCGTAAGCGATACACGTATTGAAATGGTAAAAATGAAAATTTTACGATAGCGTTTAATACACACTTTACTACAACCCTTTTAAACCTCATTTCATTGCTTTACCATACCTATAAATGACCCTCCCCTCCAATACCGCAAATAATTCATTGCTGCTGCATGAATTTTTGGTAGATAATTTAGAAAAATTGTCAGCCATTTTTAACACGCTGCGCGAAATTATTTTTACAGTAGATATGGAAAAAGGGATGATAGAAAACGTAAACAATTCTATCGAAAACCATGGCTACACAAAAGCCGATTGGGAAGGCCAATATTTTAAAGACTGGGATTTTAGTAAACGCAAACGTTTTTTTACCATACTGCAGCACGCCAGTAAAAGCACTATAAAACCTACCAGCAAAGAAATTTTGTTTCCATCAAAAGACGATAGCCGTTTAATACCTTTTGAGTTTTCATCTACCCTTTTTGTAGTAAAAAACAAAAAGTACCTGCTGTGTATTATGCGTGATGTATCTGAACGGGATGGATTACTGAACGAATTAAAACTTGCACTTGCCAAAGAAAAGCAGTTAAACGATTTAAGGGCAAAGTTTATATCAATGGCATCGCACCAATTTAGAACACCACTAACAATTATACAAAGCGGTGTAGAAATAATGGAGATGTACCTTGAGGGTTTACCTGATGAAAAACGCAAACCATTTCAACGCCAGTTTAACAGGATACTTGGTGAAATAAACAGCCTGCAGGAGTTAATGCAAAGCGTACTAACCATTGGGCGCAGCGATGCAGGGCGTACCCCTTTTAAACCCTCTTACCAGGATATTGTGGCTTTTTGCGAACATCTTGTAGAAGCAAAATACAACAGCCGCCTGCCAGATTACAGGCAGGTAATTTTACAAGTTACAGGCCGCCAACAAAAAGTATTATTTGATGAAAAATTACTGTTCTTTGCGTTCGAAAATTTATTAAGCAACGCTTATAAGTATTCAAAAGAAGAGAACATTATCATGCAAATAGATTTTGGCGATGATACTGTTACCATCAACGTAATTGATAAGGGAATTGGTATTCCTGCAAAAGATATAAACAACCTTTTTGAACCCTTCTACCGCTCAGCCAATACAGATGAGATTGAAGGTTCAGGCCTGGGGCTTTCTATCGTAAAGGGATTTATTGATATACACAACGGAAAAATCTTTGTAAAAAGCGAATTAAATAAAGGCACTACTATTACCGTTTTATTACCTTTAACGCATTAATGCAGAACTAGCTATGGAATATCAGCAAAATAAGATACTGGTAATTGAAGATGAACAGGGAATCAGGGAAAACATTCAGGAGTTGCTGGAAGCCCGTGGCTATAAGGTGCGTACAGCATCCAATGGAAAACAAGGGGTACTTGAAGCGATTGATTTCAGGCCGCATTTAATTGTGTGCGATGTAATGATGCCAAAAATGGATGGGTTTAAAGTGCTGGAGTACATCCGTAAAACATCAACCATACAAAACATTCCTTTTATATTTTTAACTGCTAAGGTAGATAAGGCTGATATACGCCAGGGCATGGAGTTGGGTGCTGATGATTATTTAACCAAACCATTTTCTGCCAAAGAATTAACCACAGCCATAGAAGTACGTTTAAAACGTTACGAAAAAATAAATAACCAGTACACCAAGGTTAAACACGATCTTGATACCAACGTTTTTGCAACTTATTATCACGAGTTTAATACACCGTTACACGGTATTATTGGTGGTTTGAATTTGTTGATTAATGCCAGCAATTCTTTTAACGAAAACCAGGTGTACGATCTTCATCTATCAATTCTTAAATCTGCCATACGCCTTAATCACTCGTTAGCAAACCTGATGCTGTATGAAGAAATTAAACGTGCAGAGGTTTATACTGAGTTGCTGAGCATGTTCAGCAGCGGTCAGTCAATACAGGATTGGCCTTCAGCTGTTAAAGGTGAGCTGGAAACAATGGCTACAGAAATTTACAACCGCAGTGCTGATCTTACCGTTAACGTTGAACAAGCAGACATTTCTATAAGCCAGGAATATTTACTGCGCCTTGTGGTAGAAGTGGCAGATAATGCCTTTAAGTTCTCAAAACGCGGTAATCCAATTACCATTACGGGTGTAAAAGGTACTGATGATTATATTTTTACCATTGCAGATAAAGGTTGTGGTTTTACCATAAATTCTTTAGAAGATATTGCGCCGTTTAAGCAGTTTAACCGCCGCAAGTTTGAGCAGCAGGGTCTTGGTATTGGCCTTCACCTGGTAAAACAACTGATACAGTTAAACCGTGGCGAACTTGCCATTGATACTGCTGAAGGTGCAGGTACTACCATCACTATTAAACTTCCTTTGACAGATTAATTATAGTTAAGGAAGGGTATCCAGCAAAATTTTCCCTTACAAGGCGTTACGAATTCATTTTTTTATTTTATTGTAAAGCGGTATTTCGAGGGTGTCTGTTACATTCACAGTCACTCCTTATAAAAAAAAACGGCTACGCTTTACATTGCTTACATTTGTTTTTCTATTATGATTGATAACATGCAGTACAATACAGAACGTAACCATTTGGGGTTACGTGAATATGGCAGACATATTCAGAGGATGGTGGAATATGTGTTGACCATTGAAGACCGTGAAAAGCGTAACCAGCAGGCTAAGGCCGTTATAGAGCTGATGGGCTTTTTAAATCCGCACCTTCGCAATGTGGAAGATTTCAGGCATATGCTTTGGGATCATTTATTTGCTATCAGCGATTTTAAACTTGATGTTGACAGTCCCTATCCTATACCTCAAAAAGAGACCTACAAGGTAAAGGGCGACCCAATGAAATACCCGCGCCGCTATCCTAAATATGCGCATCTTGGTAAAAACCTTGAACTGGTTATTGATAAAGCACTGAAGGAAGATAATGCTGAAAAGAAAATGGGCTTTGCCAATTCTATTGCTTATTATATGAAGCTTAGCTACAGCAACTGGCATAAAGAACTGGTGCATGACGATACTATAAAAAACGAGTTGAATACCATGACCAATGGTGAGCTTGAATTTAATAGCAACACGCCATATATCAAACACCGCCCACCTGCTTTTGAGCGTGATGATTATGGCCGCGCAGGCAACAATAACCGCAGGCCAAATAACTTTAATAACCGCAACGGTAATAACAACAATAACCGTAATGCCAGCGGCCAGCGGGATAACAGGAATAGCGGTAACTCAGCACGCAACAATAACCCCAATGGGCCAAGAGATAACCGCAATGCAGGTGGCGGAAACAGTGCAGCACCAGGCAGAAACAATAACAACAGAAATTTTAAAAAGCGGTTTTAAACAACAGTCATACTTATTAAAAGCATCAGAAAAATCTGGTGCTTTTTTATTTAATACACTATCCACTTTGTTTCCTCAACTCCTCCTTATTTTTACGCAATAACGTACATACCATATGGCATCATTTGAAGTAAGGGGCGGCAATCAATTAAAGGGAGAAATTATACCGCAGGGGGCAAAAAACGAAGCACTGCAAATATTGAGTGCGGTGGTTTTAAGTGCTGAGGAAATCACTATTAACAACATACCAGACATTGTAGATGTTAACCTGCTGATTGAACTTTTACAGGAGATGGGCGTAAAAGTGAACAGGGTTAGCCGCCACACTTGCATTTTTAAAGCCGATGCCATTGATGTTGATTATTTAGCGTCAGAAGATTTCAGGAAGAAGGGCGGCAAACTTCGCGGTTCTGTAATGCTTGCAGGGCCGATGCTTGCAAGGTTTAAGAAAGCGTATATACCAAAACCAGGTGGTGATAAAATTGGCCGCCGCAGGCTTGATACACATATTATTGGCTTTGAAAAACTGGGTGCCAAATTTGAGTACGATGACCAGTTGCACTTTTTTAAATTAACGGCACCACAACTGCATGGTGCGTACATGCTGCTTGATGAACCATCTGTAACCGGCACTGCAAACATTGTAATGGCAGCAGTTTTAGCTGAAGGAATAACTACTATTTACAATGCTGCCTGCGAACCTTACCTGCAGCAGCTTTGCAAAATGCTGGTACGTATGGGTGCCAAAATAAGCGGCATTGGAAGTAATTTATTGGTAATTGAGGGTGTTGAAAAATTGTATGGCACAGAACATACCATGCTGCCAGACATGATTGAAGTAGGCAGCTTTATTGGCCTTGCGGCGATGACCCAAAGCGAGATAACCATTAAAGGTGCAGGTGTTGAACATCTTGGTGTGATACCTGATAAGTTTGCGCAGATGGGCATCAAGTTCTCAGTTAAAGGGGATGATATTTATATTCCTGAACAGGATAAATACGAAGTGACTACCTTTTTAGATGGTGGCATTTTAACTATTTACGATCACCCATGGCCAGGCTTTACACCTGATTTAATAAGCATTATGCTTGTGGTGGCAACACAAGCTGTTGGCAGTGTTTTAATACACCAGAAGATGTTTGAAAGCCGTTTGTTTTTTGTAGATAAACTGATTGATATGGGTGCTCAGATTATTCTTTGCGATCCCCACAGGGCAACAGTTATTGGCCTTGGCCGTGACCATAACCTGCGTGGTATTACTATGAGCAGCCCTGATATTAGGGCTGGCCAGGCTTTACTTATAGCAGCTTTAAGTGCTGATGGCAAAAGCACCATACAAAATATTGAGCAGATTGACAGGGGCTACCAATACATTGATACGAGATTGATGAATTTAGGGGCTGATATAAAAAGAGTTTAATGAAAGTATAACCTCAAGATTTAGCTAATTGAATTACAAAAAAAGAGGCTTTCATAAAAAGGCAGCCTCTTTTATGACAATACACATTGTTGCAAGTTCTTCTCTGATTTTTTATCTCTCTGTGTTACATTTTATGTTATACAAGAAAGTACTATCCCCATATTAAAGGACTTGTTAAAGGGCTGATCTTAAGAAATCTCTTATAAAATTAATTTTAAAAATTTGGTCAAACTATTAAAAATGTTATTTTCGGGTCAAACAAAACAATGTTTATGAAAAAAATCAAAACTGGCATTATCGCCATTTGCTTGTTGTTTGCATTTGCTGTAAAAGCAAACGCTGCTTCAATTGAAAGTACAGAAAGTTACTATGTTAATGATCTACAGGTTGAAATGCTGATGGCTAACAGCACTGATGTATCTTTATTAGCTAGCCAATCATTATCAGGTAATGATTTATTATCAAGCAACCTGCAAACAAACGCAGGAAACAATGCAGCTTTTAAAGCTGGTGGCAAAAGCGCAGTAGTTGCAATTTTGCTTGACTTTTTTCTTGGTGGACTTGGCGTTCACAGGGCTTATTTGGGTACAAAAACCTTCACATGGATTGGCTACATCTTAACCTGTGGTGGTATTTTTGGTATTGTACCTTTAGTTGATTTAGTGGTGATGATTGTTAATGCGGGTGACATTAGTGCTTATGAAGGCAATGATAAGTTCTTCATGTGGTAAGTTTTAAGTTTTATTATTTAAAAATAGGCTATCCGTTTGGATAGCCTATTTTATTTCAGCGAATCAATAAAATTTCCCTTCGCTTACCAATTTTGAACGTAGATAAGTATTAAACTCAAAGGTTTTCTTCTTGTTATATTGCTTAATTAATTCTTCGCTTCTTCTAACACCACCCATGTGAAAGGATCCAACCATACCGCCACCTAAAAGCCAGGCAGAGAGATAATGCCTGCTGATAAAATCGCTGATGCCTATGTACAAACCTGCCGCATGAAGTAAAATATTTATAACACCTTCGGTTGGTTTACCAGCATAAAACTGACCAGCACCAGGTATTAAAGTTGCCAGCCATTGGGCTTTATCTTCACTTTTTAATTTTGGTAGTTGATTGTAAACTACAGCCAAATTACTGTCAAGCTGGTGTTCAGTTAAATAATCTTTATAAATTTTTTTTGCTTCAGTCCATTTTGTCTGTTCATTTAAAGCAAGTATTTTAATCAAATTAAGCCAACTGTTATTTATTTGATTATTATAAATAAGCTTGGCTCTCTCAATTAATGAGAGGGTTTCATCTAATTGATCAGCAAGATAAGAACAGGTTATCCATTCCTTAAAAACTATTGCTCTAAGGCTGTCAGTTTTTATAATCTGAATGTTTTGTTTAATAAAATATGTAGCTTCTGCAAAACTACTAATCTGCTTTAAGCAACTAATTTTTCCGCAAATTGCTGGAAAAATTTCCTCTTCTGAATTAGTAATAAAAAGTACACGTTCATAACTAATAGCTGATTGTACAAACATGCCCTGATGATAATAATACTGGGCTTGCTTTAGAAATTGAAATGATGATTGTGCTTTAGTTATAAAAATTCCTAAGAGGAATGTGCATATTAAAAAGAATCTCATTGTTATAAAAATTATTTATTTCTTGATCCCGGATTTTTACTGCGGCCACACTTCCCCAAATATTTCCTATATAAAAAACACCAAATACAGAACCCATCAATATAAACCTGGTACTTTTAATACCACTTTTATTTAGTGCCTCCCATGCAAGTAGCCCAGAAGCTAATACAGGAAAAAAAGCAGCAATGCCTTGTTTTTTCTTACCTGCATAAATTTTTCCACTGCCAGGTATAATTGCGCTATAAAGCCCTGCCACAAAAGGTGAGCGTTTTTTGTAGTTTTTGAGGCCAGTTGAGATAGAGTTTAACTTATTTTCTTCCTGCTGAAGCATATAACTCTGGTAGGTAAAAAATTTACTATGTGCGGTATATGATTGATAATTTCTCTGCAGTAATGATTGCCCCGCAAGCTCAAAATTTTTTAATTCATCTAACAAGCTGTCTTTAGTAAAAATGGTATCATTCAATAATTTTAAAGATTGGTGATACTTTTTTTGAAAAGCATAACAATAAGCACCAAAAAATAAAGCCTTATTATGCCTTACATCATTTAAAGAAACTTTAGACAAATAATTAGCTGCTGTGTCAAGCTGTTTTTGTGTATATGCTAGCCAGCCAATTTCGTAAAACAGGCTGTCTTTTTCTTTAACATTCAAATTTAGAGTATCAATGCGGTGCAAAATGATTGCTGCGTCCTTAAAAGCTTCTTTGTTTATTAAATAAGAAGAGAATTTAATTTCTTTATGGAACGGAAAGGACAATTGCTGAGAATAGGCAGGTGTTTTACCAACAAACACAAGCAACAGGTAAACAACAAAAAACCTGATAAGTAAGCTAGTAATTGGTAATTGGGTCTTGTATGGCACCAGTAAGCGGGTTTATATCTTTTTGATGAATATCTAGTAAAGCAATTCTGTTGCAGCGCATTAACCTGTCTGCACTTAAAAAAATACCTTTTAAAAATCCAAAATGCTCAATTGCCTGTTTGCTAAAATTAGAACAGGTAATCTCATAAGGGCAGGTTTTAAAAAGTTGTGGCGATATCACATTTTGATAAAGTGCCATTGCGCCCTTACCAGCCAATGCAATAGGATTTATTTTTGCGATAAATGATTTTTCTTTTGTTTCAAGTATTTTTTTATCGTTCCCTGATCTTTTATAATAGTCAAAATCACGAGGATCAACCAACTTTTTTTCTAAAACAAGCTGCAAATCATCTTTTAACGGTTGGGAAAAAGTGAGTTTTGTTACGAACATAAAAAAAAATGTTGCAAGAAGCAATTTCATAAAATATTACTTTATAATTTTTGCATTAGCAGGTATTTTATAGCCAAACAAATAGCTAATAGCTTCATTATTCAGCTTTATATCTTTATAAACAGTTTTTGTAACCGTAGAATCGTTAGGGCCATTATAAATTATTTCAGTAGAAGTAGATGGAAAGCCAAACTGCTGTAACTGTACATAAGTATAATAATATACTTTTCGGATTATTTTGTTCAATCCATCCTTATAATCCATATAAATAGGATTCTGGTTTTGATGAACAATTTTTATTTGCTGAACTGGTGCATTTTTGTTTGGCACTTTTAAACCCCACAATGTTACAATCAGGCCCTTTTCAACATAGGTTTTAAGTGGAATAAAACCAAGATTACCTAAGCCCATATCATTTGCTTTTCCTGAAAGAAAGTAATAAAACTGGGATGTTTGACTGCTGTAGGAAGCGTTTTGATTTGAATAAATGCTATTAAGTGCAGGATCATAAAACTTTATTTCACCTGTTTTATTAGTAAGTATCATATACTCCTTAGGCGAAATAAAATGAGTTACCATGTTACCATTCTGCTCATAACAAACTTCAGATTTTAACATCACCAATTTTCCAGCCTGTAATTGCCTAGACTCAACTTGTGCATATAACTTTTCTACCCCAGACTGAGCATTTGCAGCAATGCCTGAAAATAATACCGAAATAAAAACAAATCTTACCTTTCTTTCAAAAAAATTGCCCATAACAGTCCTATTATTACTTACACATCAATCTTTGCATACTTAGCATGCGTCTCAATAAAATGCCTTCTTGGTGCTACATCATCGCCCATAAGCATACTAAATACACGGTCTGCTTCTGCAACACTTTCAATAGTAACTAGTTTTAATGTGCGGCGCGAAGGATCCATTGTGGTCTCCCAAAGCTGGTCGGCATTCATTTCACCCAAACCTTTATAACGCTGAATATTTACACTGCTATCGTTACCACCGCCTAATTTTTCAACCAAAAGTTTACGTTGTTCTTCGCTGTAAGCATATTCCTGCTCTTTACCTTTTTTTACCAGGTATAATGGCGGTTGGGCTACATAAACACACCCTTGCTCAACCAAAGCTTTCATATAACGGAAGATGAAAGTTAAAATAAGCGTTGCAATGTGGCTACCATCCACATCGGCATCCGTCATAATAATTAGTTTATGATAACGCAGTTTAGTTGTATTTAAAGCTTTAGGATCTTCAGGTGTACCAATGGTAACACCCATGGCAGTAAAAATGTTCCTGATTTCCTCGCTTTCATAAATCTTATGCTCCATTGCTTTCTCTACGTTCAAAATCTTACCACGCAAAGGAAGAATGGCCTGGTAACTTCTATCGCGACCCTGCTTGGCAGTTCCACCAGCGGAATCACCTTCCACCAGGTATAACTCACATCTTTCAGGATTTCTTTCACTACAGTCAGCCAACTTTCCTGGCAAACCGCCACCACTCATTACGGTTTTGCGTTGTACCAGTTCACGCGCTTTTTTAGCAGCAACCCTTGCCTGTGCAGCCAGAATAACTTTATTAATGATATTTTTTGCCTCGCGTGGGTTCTCTTCAAGGTACGCTTGTAACACACGGCTTACCGTACTATCAACAACTCCGCTTACTTCACTGTTACCAAGCTTGGTTTTTGTCTGTCCTTCAAACTGTGGCTCAGGAACTTTAACTGAAATGATTGCACTTAAACCTTCCCTGAAATCATCGCCTTCAATCTCAACTTTGGCTTTTTCAAATAAACCTTCTTTATCGCCATAGCTTTTAAATACACGCGTTAAAGCCCTTCTAAAACCAGTAACGTGCGTACCGCCTTCAATGGTATTGATGTTATTTACGTAACTGAAAATGTGTTCCTTAAAATCATTGTTATAAGTAAGGGCTACTTCTACCGCTACATTACTTGCAGGATCATGACCATCAACACTAAGTGTATTGGCGATCAACGGTGTTCTGTTGGCCGTTTTATCAAGCATTTCAACAAACTCAACAATGCCGCCTTCGCTGTAAAAATTGATGGTATAGTCGCTACCATCGTCATTCTTTTCACGTAAATCAGTAAGAGTAATACTTATTCTTCTGTTCAGGTAGCCAAGTTCGCGTAACCTTCCTTCCAAAATTTCTTTTTTGTAAACGGTTTCCTGGAAGATGCTGCCATCTGGCCAAAACCTTACAGTAGTTCCTGTTCTTTCGCTGGTGCCAATTTCGCGTACAGGATAAGCTGGTGCGCCACAATGGTATTCCTGCTCATACATTTTGCCATCACGCTCAACGGTTACGTGCAATGTGGTACTTAGTGCATTAACGCAGCTAACGCCTACACCGTGCAAACCACCACTCACTTTGTAAGATCCTTTATCAAATTTGCCACCCGCGTGAAGCACCGTCATTACCACTTCCAACGCACTGCGCTTTTCTTTGGTGTGCATGGCGGTAGGAATACCACGGCCATCATCTTTTACAGAAACGCTGTTATCTTCATGAATGGTAACAAAAATATTTTTGCAATAGCCGGCCAATGCCTCATCTATTGAGTTATCAACCACCTCGTACACCAAATGGTGCAAACCTTTAACACCAATATCGCCAATGTACATGGCGGGCCTTTTACGTACTGCCTCAAGCCCCTCTAAAACCTGTATACTGTCTGCCCCGTAAGCGGGCTGTTGCTGGTCTAATTCTTCGCTCATATGAAAGATAAATTCGTATTTTTTGAAAGTGCGTGAAGTTAAGGGTTTTAAAGGGTTTGAGGGGGTTTAATATAGCCAGATTTTCCACATATTAACAGTAAGGAATGGCAACTTCTTTGGCGCAAGAAATCGCTATTTTATGGCACTTTTGGCCATTGTGATTGATACATAGTTTTCACATTCAGTCTATTCCACCAGAGTACCATAAAGAACAAAGCGCCGCAGTGTGCGACGCATATGAAGCTGAGAATGATTCTTAGACGACAAACAAAAGCTCTCTACAACGCTTAACAAGCGTTATTTATACTGCATTTCAGGATGTCTTTCAAAAGGATGTTTGGTTTCATCAAAAATGTAGCGGTAGGTAACAAGGTGGCGGCTTTGTTGGCCACCCAGGCTTTTATAGATTGCTATCATTCTTGGATTCCAGTCGCCAGCCCAGCCCATTTCGTAGGTATTGTACCAGCCTTTGCCCTGCACCAATAAGGCTGATTCGTAAATCATAAAACTATCTATGCCCAATGCCTGGTATTTGGGAACTACGCCAAACGCAAGCCCTGTAAGCTTCTTACAGTAGCCTGTTTTTTTCATCCATAGCAAACGTAATTTTTCTATAATGCCAAACTTGCCGTTAAAATGTTTGAAATACTGGTTTACATCGGGTATGTTAATGAACATTGCAATGGGCTCTTCTTTGTAATAGGCAAACCAAAGCATGCGTGGATCCATAATGGGTTTCATGGTGTTGAAGAGTTTTAACACCTGCTCTTTGGTTATTTCTTTTGCCTCTCCATGCTGCGCCCATGCAGCATTGTAAACAGTGGAAAAGTCGCCAGCATACTTATCCAGTTTATCAAGCGTTGCGTGGCGGGCTTCATAACCTGGTTTTGCTTTAAACTTTGCGTGGCGTTCAGGAAAACGTGGCGGCAAAGGGTGATCTACATTCATGCTGTAGAAATACTGGTTGTAATAGTTTTTAAACCCATAACCATCAAACAATTGCTGGTAGTACGGTGGATTATATGCCATGCCATACACGGGCTCGTTATCAAAACCTTCTACCATTAAACCCCAGTTTTTATCGCGGTCACCAAAGTTTATGGGGCCATCCATTGCCTGGCAGTTTTGGTTTTGCAACCATTTTTTTGCAGTATCAAATAGAAGATTTGCGACTGACTGGTCATTAATACTATCGAAAAAGCCAATGCCGCCTGTAGTAAAATCTGTGCCTTTATTTATGTAATGACTGTTGGTAAAAGCGGCAATACGGCCAACGGTTTTGCCGTAACTGTCTTTTATAATCCAGCGTTTGGTATCGCCGTATTTGTAGTTTTTGTTTTTCGACTTGTTAAAAACATCTTTTACCTCATTATCTAAAGGCCTTATATAGTGTGGGTTGCCTGCGTTTGCGGTGGCATTAAACTGTAAAAATTCTTTTTCCGTGGCTGCATTCACAACTTCTATCACTTGCATAACAATAATCCTGTTTGTACAAATGTAATGGCAAGAGGATAATTTGGGGATGGGAAGATTGGTGGAATTGAGGATGGAAGAAAAGTATGGTATTATTTAACCCAATACAATGTACTGCCTGCTTGCAGGAATGTTTGTTTTGCGCAGATAACGCAGCTTCCCTGCAAAAAAATATGAAGAAACTGCGCTTTACTTTCACCCCTCACCCCTAATACTGCCCCGTACTTAACATTACCAGCGTACATGCTTTTATTGGCTGAATGCCATTGGCTTTGGCAAGCTCGTATAATTCATCGTTTTCAGTACCGGGATTGAAAATGATACGCCTGGGATGAAGCGATAAGATATAATCGTAGTAAGGCTTTTGATTGGTTGGGTTGAGATAAAGCGTAACGGTATCAACATCCTTCTCTGCGGGATGTTCTGTAGTGATTTCTACACTGCCCGCTTTGCCCGTTTTTTTTCCTACCGCCACTACGGGATGCTGGTGCGACGTTAAACGCTGGGCGGCCAAATAACTGTAACGCTGTGGATTATCAGATGCGCCTAAAATGACTGTTTTCTTTCTCATGGTTTTAAATTAATATTTTTCGCCTGAATACTTCAACGGCCGAGCCTTCTGCTATAAAAACAGAAGAAGGTGCTGATTGTTGAAGTACAGCAAAATTGCTGCCATACAATGCTTCAAAATTACAGTTGATGTGGTAACTGTTTACAGGATACACATTCCACTTTGGATGTGCCACCTGGTATTCGCCTGTAACACCTGTTTTTGTTTTAGTATAACCCCAGTAATGTTCTGTAATAAACTCTACAATACTCCCGGCAGCAATGCTTTGTGTTTGTAAAGGGCCGCTGGTTATAAAATGGTACTGCTGTTGCTTTTTTGACCAGTAAAATTCTGTATGCAATTGATCCTTCACCTTATCGTACAAAAATGAATGGCTCATTTTATAGGTATAATAATGCTCGCCATATACCAATTGCGCCACCAATGAAATAGCAGGTTTGGGAACAATTTCTTTTACAAACACCACCCCGCGTTTCCACTGGCTGCCATCAAAATGTTTTACGTAAAAACGAAGGTTTACTTCTTCAAAATTTTTATGAAAAGGAATGCCAATGCCGCCAATTTTTGTATTGGCAAAAAGAAAAGCAACAAGGCTTACATAACAGTTGCCGTTAAACAAATCAAGTTCTGTTTTGGGCGGCAGGTAAGGCAGCAGCACCGATGGGTCGATGATATAATTGGCAAATACGAGGTTCTTCCATTCTGCTGTAAGAAATTTTCGTTTCATAATTATCATGAGGATTTATTTTAAAGATCCTGTAAGTGATGTGGCTGTTATACTAATGTTGCTACTGTTTTTTCTCTTGTAGCTTTTTTGCGAAGATTGAAGAAAACAAACAGGTTAAAAAAGTGCATACCGCCAAGCAACAAAATAATGAAGCCTACTTTAACACTCAAGGCTTCAATCATATCCTGTGGGTTTATAATTGCAGTACTCACCTGTAAAGTGTACACTGCATAACCAATATTAATAAGGTAAAAGCCAACCAGTAAAAGATTGTTTACACTGTCTGCCAGTTCTTTATTTCCGTGAAAAATATCAATTAAAAACACTTTTCCATTTTTAAAAAGGGTTCTGGCAACCCATATTGTAAGGCATGTTGTTACAATTAAATAAGTGATGTAAGTGGGGATAATGTAGTTGGTCATGATGGTTTATTTGTGATTATTAATTATGATAAAAGGCGTTACTTATTACTATGTTTAAATCTGGTGTTTGTGTTTATTATGCAATTAATGCAGGCTATAATCAGTTGAATAATCATGGTTATCTAAATTTATTATATTTTCAATAATTAATGAAAGTTTATGTTTAAATAAAAGCTGAATTTCTTCAGCCTCATATTTTTCTTATATTTTGCAGCTACTTGAACATCTTCATAAAGCTGCTCCAAAACCAATTCTCTTCTGCTTTAATTACAGTGTCTAAGGTTTTCTCTGCCTGCCCTGCAAATTTTTGAATATTGGCAATGGTTTCAGCAAAAGCTTTCATCTCTGCACTGCGTTTATCGCCTTCAATATCTGTAAGCTGGCCAAGCACTTTAAGCATCGGGTCAAGCTCCCTTTTTTTGCGTTGGTACATAATGCAGGTTGCCACTTTCCAAATATCTTTTTCTGCAGTAAAATATTCTTTTCTGTCACCGCTAACAATGCTTTTATCTACCAGTTTCCAGTCCATCAATTCACGAATATTCATGTTGGCATTACCACGGCTGATGCTTAGTTCGGCCATAATATCATCGGTACTTAATGGGTTACCGGCCACCAGCAATAAAGCATGTACCTGTGCCATGGTACGGTTAATGCCCCATTGCCCGCCAAGCACCCCCCAGCTCTGTATAAATTGTAATTTTGCTTCTGCCAGTTTCATAACACAAAGATAAAAGCATTATTTCTGAATTTTCAATAATTACTGAAAATATATTTGCTACCACAAGTTTTTGGTTTCGCCCCACCATAAAAATGTCATCTTACAAGCACAGTAAATACTTATCTTACAAGCTTGATACTAAGCAAAAGGGTACTCGTTTCTTGCTTTTGCCCGCCGGTAAAACATTAATTCCATTTTATGAAGAAACTTTTATTTCCCCTCTTTTTGTTATGCGGGGTAAGCGTCAGCAAGGCACAAAACCTGTCGGCCACAGAGCAAAAATTGTTGCTTATATCAACCAGCATTTACCAGAGGCAAGGGAGTTATTAATAAACACTGTAAACATAAACAGCGGCACGCTTAACATTGAAGGTGTAAAAAAAGTGGGTGCCATTTATAGTGCCGAACTTGAAAAAGCCGGTTTGAAAAGCGAATGGGTAACACTGCCGGATAGCTTACGCAGGGCAGGACATTTGGTGGCTACAAAAAAAGGCAGCAAGGGAAAACGTGTGTTTATCATTGGCCATTTAGATACTGTGTTTGAACCTGATATGCCCGCCAACCCGTGGAAAATGCTGAACGATTCTACCGCTACAGGACAGGGTGCCAACGATATGAAAGGCGGCGATGTTATTGCTATTGCTGCATTACAGGCATTGAACAGTTTGGGTTTAATGAACGATGCATCTGTAACAGTTTATTTTACCGGTGATGAAGAAAGGGCCGGCACACCAGTTAGTGTTAGCCGCAAAGATTTTATTGAACGCGCCAAACAATGCGATGTAGCATTGGGTTTTGAAGGTGCGGCAGGGTTAAACACTATCGCCACTGCACGCCGTGGTTCCAGTAGCTGGCGATTAAATGTTACTGCTAAAACAGGGCATTCATCAGGCATCTTTACCAATAATTCTGGCTATGGGGCAGTGTATGAAGCCGCACGTATTCTGAATGATTTTCGGCAGCAGTTAAGTACAGAAAAATATCTCACCTTCAACCCTGGTTTAATTGTGGGTGGTTCTGAAATTAATTACGATGAAACTAAAGCCAAAGGTGAAGCTGTTGGCAAAACCAATATTATTTCACCTGCTTTTGTTGTTGCAGGCGACTTACGATTTTTAACTGAAGAACAAAAAGAAGCTGCACGTAATAAGATGCGTTCCATTGTTGCCAACAATCTTACAGGCACAAAAGCAACCATTAGTTTTAGTGATGGCATTCCTGGTATGGCTCCAACAGAAGGTAATAACCGCATTTTAAAAGTAATTAATGGCGTGTCAAAAGCAATGGGCATTGGTGCTACAGTTGCCGGTGATCCTGGTTCGCGGGGTGCTGGCGATATATCTTATGTTGCTAAATACCTTGATTGCGTTGATGGTTTAGGCGCTTCTGGCAAAGGGGCGCATGCACCAGGTGAAACCATTAATCTTAAAGAATTTCCTATATTAATACAACGTGCTGCAATACTTATTTACAGGTTAACCCATGAGTAACCTTGCACAAAACAATTACACCAATACAATACGCTTTAATGGTATAAATCAGCATTAACAGGGCTTTCAGGCTACGTGTTACGCAATTATTACGTAAGCGTTTGCGTAAATTTTAAGCTTTACGTGGGTTACTTTCTTTTACCTTTGAGTATCAATAGCAAATAGCAGAACAAAAAAAACCAAATTCTAACCCACACTTTAACGAATGGCTTGTCTGCTAAAATGAAAAAATCCTCTGCTATTATTTACGTTGTTATGTAACAACAATTACTGTTTGCCAGCCATAAGAAAATTCATTAACTGTTGCTCCGCCGCGTGAATAAAAATTTTGGTATTTATTTTTAATCGAAAATTGAAACAGTTATGAAAAAGCAAACATTAAACACGATCGCGAAAAACCTCTTCTTAGGAAACATATTGCTTGCCGCCTTATTTTTAACCCAACAGGTAAAAGCAAACACACGCATTGCACTTGGTAACGAAAATGAGACAATAGTTGACAGCGTAAAAACAAGCAAGCTTGATGTAACTTATGCTGGCACCAACAGGAGTGCATTAGAATTTGATGTACGTTATGCTAACCCAAAAGGCAGCTATTTTACATTTATTATTAAAGATGAAAGTGGTGAAGTATTGTACGAAAAAGAGTACAACAGCAAACAGTTTTACAAAAAAGTACAATTGCCACAAATTGATGACACAAAGTTTTTAACTTTTACCATCAGCGCTCCTAAAGAGAAATTTATGCAAACAAAAGAGATTAAAATCAGTAGCACTTTAATTGAAGATGTACTGGTAAGAATTGATTAAAAAGAAGAATTTTTCATTGGTTGTGATAAGCCATTATAAGCATGCTTATAATGGCTTTTTTATTAGACAGAAATGAATAAGCCAGCATTTAAAATACTGGCTTATTCTATTTTTAGTTGATGGTGTAACTCATGTCACCACCTTTCTCATCTTTAAGTAAAACCCCTAAAGCAGCCAGTTCATTTCGTATTTTATCGCTGGTTACAAAGTCTTTTTTAGCCTTTGCTTCTTTACGTAAAGCGATCATCAGTTCAAGTACTCCATGTAACTTATCGCCACCTTGTTGGTCGTGTTTCAA
This sequence comes from Chitinophagales bacterium, assembly GCA_031424995.1. Lineage (GTDB taxonomy): Bacteria > Bacteroidota > Bacteroidia > Chitinophagales > Chitinophagaceae > Parasediminibacterium. The sequence goes on from JANPIP010000056.1 coordinate 44,999, forward strand.
TCCAAAAATATCTTCAATATACATTTTCATCTGCTGCTGCAAAAGCTTGATGGTTGCAGGTTTCAGGGCATCAACAGCAATGTGTTTGTCTTTAATGCCGTTTATTACAGGTGCCAACTCAAACATATTGGCAAGCACTTTTGCAGTATTAAAATCATCATTCATAAACGCATCAAATTCTGCAATAAGCTTATTTACTTTTTCATCAAGTTCAATATCAAATAACGGATGATGGTTTACAGTTGACAGAGAACCTTCTTCTTTTACCACAAGTCCATCATTTGCCATCTTTACTAAAACCTGGTAGGCCTCCCACAATCTTTTAAACGCTTTTTCGGAAGCTTTTAAAGCCTCGTTACCAAAATCTAAAGTGCTGCGGTAATGCGATTGCAGTATGAAAAAACGGATAGTCATTGGATGATAAGCCTGCTCTAACAAAGGGTGTGTACCTGTAAACATTTCACTAAGCTTAATCACATTGTTATAGCTTTTGCCCATCTTCCTTCCGTTGATGGTAATCATATTATTATGCAGCCAGTATTTTGCCATTGTTTTATTATTTACAACAGCACTTTGTGCAATCTCACATTCATGATGCGGAAACTGCAAATCCATACCACCGCCATGTATATCAAATTCATCACCCAAATATTTATTGCTCATGGCACTGCACTCAATATGCCAGCCAGGAAAACCATCCCCCCACGGGCTTGGCCAGCGCATAATATGTTCAGGTGGTGCATTTTTCCATAAAGCAAAATCAGCTTTATTACGTTTCTCATCCTGATTGTCTAGTTCTCTCGTAGTATCCAACTGATCCTCAAGGTTTCTTCCGCTCAACATCCCATAAGGCATCCCCTTTTTGGAAAAATCTGCATGGTATTTTTCTACATCAAAATAAACTGAACCATTGGCAACATAGGCGTAGCCATCTGCCAATATTTTTTCTATCATTACAATCTGCTCTACAATATGGCCCGTAGCCGTAGGTTCAATACTTGGTGGTATGGTGTTAAACTCATTCATTGCCCAATGGTACAAGTTGGTATATTTCTGCACCAATTCCATAGGTTCCAGCCTTTCAAGCAAAGCTTTTTTACTAATCTTATCTTCAGCTTCGCGGCCCTCTTCTTCAAAATGGCCTGCATCTGTAATGTTGCGAACGTAGCGCACTTTATAACCAAGGTGCATTAAATAACGGTGCACTACATCAAAAGTTATATAGGGCCTTGCATGGCCAAGATGGCTTTCGCCACTAACTGTAGGGCCGCAAACATACATGCCAACACGGCCTTCTGTAATGCTTTTAAATTCTTCTTTTCTGCGGGATAATGTGTTGTATACTTTTAAAGACATGATGCTTTTGTTACTGTTGATTTATCTATTTTTTGATGAAACGCAACGAAGAGTGAACGCTGCAAGATAATACGGCGTGGCTTTAACAACAGCAATAGTAAAAATGGTAGATGGTTTTCATTGCGTGGCGAAGATAGGAACTTGAATAAAATGAAACGCTGGAGATTATTAAAAAAGGCGGTGGTTAAATTGATGGCATTTATCGTTTTGTAATGCTTTAAGAATGCACAACAGAAAAATACCTGCACTCTCTTAGTGAATATATGCCTTGGGTACAACTAAACCTGCCTTGTGTTTGTGAAAATATGCCCAGGTTACAACTAAACTTGCCCTGTTTTTGTGAAAATATGCCTTGGTTACAACTAAACCTGTCTTGCTTTTAAGAATAAATGGATGGGTAGGTAGGATAGAAGAGCTGATAAACATAGCTTTTGCGTACCATTAAAACTTTAACGTTTCAGCTTTACATCGCTTACCAGCATAATATGGTCGCTCAGGCCCTCATCAACCATATCAAACTGCTGTACTTCAAATTGCTTATCAGGCAAAATATAATCAATGCGAAGCGTTGGTGCTATGGCAATAAAACTGCGGCCAATACCAAAACCTTTTCTAAGAAAAGCATCTTGCTTTTCGCCCTTAATAGTAAAATAGGTATAGCTGTTGGGCACATCATTAAAATCGCCGCAAATAATTGTTGGATAAGGACTTTGCGCCATAGCAGCCTTCACAATATCTGCCTGCACACCACGCCTTTTAAAAGCAGGTTTCATTTTATTGAAGATGTTTTTAGAAGCAAGCAAAGCATTTTCTTCCTGGTCTTTTATCTTATCAATATCATTATAATCGTTAGGCTTAAACTTAAACGACTGCAGGTGGGTGGTATAAATTCTTATGGTATCGCTGCCTTTTAAAATATCAACATATATCAGGCTTTCGGCCCTGGGATATTTTGTTTTACCAGAATCGATTACAGGATACTTTGAAAAGATGATACATCCTGAATAATAAACCCCCTTATTGCGCTTATAATCTTTAGAAAAATAATAGTAAGGAAACTTGCTGGTAAACAATGAAATATTGTTACCTTCTTCATTATAAGAATGATTAAATTCCTGCAGGCAAACAACATCAGCATTCAGTTTTTCAATGCCTTCTGCAATATCGTTTCGTACTAGTTTTTTGGTGTTTTTATTATTGGTAAGGCCATTAAAGCTTTGTACGTTCCAGTTAACTATACGCAGGGTTTCAGGTAATTTTTTTTTACTGAAAGATGTTTTAAAATGATAGGCAAACACAACACCAATTTGCTGGTAACCAATTATTAAAACAAATAACGGAATTAATGCCAGCCTTGGTTTTGCAAACAACCAAAAAATCATTGCAAACTGTAGCAGCAATATTAAATAGGGTGCTGAAAGCCCTGCAAAGCCTACCCACCAAAAATAAGTTGGGCTTGCAAAAGGCACAATACATACAAACAAAAAAGCAACGCTTACAATAATTGTAAGCACAAGAATAGTTGTTTTAAATATGGTACGTACCACGCCCTTTGCCATGGCTTAAAAGTAACACAAAACACTATCTGAATTGTATATCTGTTACAATAGGAAAATGATCGGAAGCGTAAATTTTGGGAGAATAATACTGAGTTGTGGTAAGTTGTTTACTGGTAAGCACCACATCAATACGTATGGTTGGTGTAAGGCCATCGTAGGTGGCACCCCAGCCAAAGCCATGTTGAATAAATGGATCGTTTAACCCTTTGCTTATGTGATGGTACACGTAACTTGAAGGAACTGAATTCAAATCAGAACAAAACACAAAAGGATGTATACTTTTATTTAACTCCGTCTTTACAACTTTTGACTGTTCAACATGCAACGAATCAAAGTATTGCAGCTTTTTAAACCTGCCTGAATGAAAAATAACAGCAGTATCATCCTGGCTTAAACTATAATCACCGCCTTCTTCTTTTGTATAACTTTTCAGGTTCATTGAGCGTAGGTGGGTATTATAAAAACGCAAAGTTTGGCCATGTGCTTTTATATCTGCAAACTGTATGTGCTCAGGATAATGCGGCCAATTGTAAGCAGTGCGCCCAGTATCAATAATAGGAAACCTTGAAAAGATTGCCGCACCATAATCGTAACCAAAACCAGTGGTACGAAAAGAATAATCCTTTGAAAAATAATAGTATTGGTAACCCAAAGAATCTTTTATATACTTTATGTTTGAAAAGGCGCCTTCAGAATTGGGAAAGTCTTTAAAGTCCTGCAAACACAGTACGTCAGCATTAGCCTGTTTTATAAAGCTTAATATTCTTCTGCGTGGATTATTTGGAAAATCACTTGACCAACGGCAGTCAACAAACTCGTTTACATTCCACGATAAAAGCCTTATTGAATTTAAAGGTGCATGCAGCAATTCTTTCTGTTCTACATTAAATGCTGTAGTAGTGTAAATATTTTTATAGCCTGTAAAAAGCACTAATAAAAATACCCACCAATACTTTTTTACAAAAAAAATACTGGCAATAAAAACCAGTATCATACCAATAAATAAATAAGGAAAACCAAGTGCGAGGTAAGTAAAATATTTACAGGAAATGGAATTTATAAATGGCGTTGTACTGGCAGCAAGATAAACTGCACTGTACAAACAAATTAATATAATACAAGTAATTTTAAAAATGCGTAAAAGCCTTGCTACCATCAGGTTTTAGAGTTCTTCTTTACTTGCCCGTTTTAAAAATTCTTTTTCTTCATCTGTTAAAAGATGGTAACCCTGCTGGTTTATTTTATCTAAAATATCATCCAGTTTTTGTTGTGTAATATTAGGCGTTTTTTGATAGGGCTTTGAATTGCTTTTATAAAACAAACGGTCTTTTTCTTTTTTTAAAACATTCTTTTTTTCAGGATTAAAAAGATCATCAAGCCATTGATGAAATGAAATCATCCAGGCGCCCCAGTCGTTGCCATTACGCAACTGCCTAACATATACAAAACCCAAAGCTGCGCCTGAAAGATGCGCTACTGCAACACCCGCGCCTGCACTTGCAATTAAAGCAAAATCAATAGCTACAAAAAGTAATGCCAATACCCACAATGGTATACCACCATTTATTAAAGGAAATATTCTGTAATCAGGTGCAAGGGTGGTGGTGGCTACAGCAATTGCCATTAAGCTTGAACCCGCACCAATCATGTCAGGGGTAAAACTTGTGTTTCTTATCAACACAGGAAAAATATTATTCACGAGCAAAAAGAAAAGTGCACCAATAAAACCACCGTACAAATATATTGGGATGAGTTTTTGATTGCCTGCAAGATCCTGTAGAATGTAACCAAAACCCCATAACCAAAGCAGGCTGCTTATTAGTTGCCACGGCCCCATATGCGTAAACATATATGAGAATATTGTCCAGGGGCGTGTAGCAAGTTTATCAAGCGAGGCAGGCAGTGTAAACCATTTTAACACCTGATCAGCAAACAGGCCCTGCATATCAGTAAAAAAATAAACAATGTTTAAAAAGTTAAGCAGTATAAACACCGTAGCATTAATAATGATGAGCCATGTAAGAGCATTGTTTTCCTGCCCAAGCAAGGGTATGCGTTTTTGATTGTATCCTTTCACTGCCACTGTTAAGTTTATTTTGTTAAAGATAATTACTCAGGCATAACAATGATACCTATTGGTAAAACTTTAGTAAAACGTTTTTTTGTTGGTTTTGTTCCAAAAGTAAACCAGCAAAAAGCCCACCAAAGCACCGCCCAAATGAGCCACGTGTGCAATATTATCGCCAGCAGAATTTTGAAAAGCACTTGTTAATTCAATAACAATATATATTGGTATAGCATATTTTGCTTTAATCGGAATTAAGAAACTAAAATAAAAATAAGTATTGGGGAACAAATAAGCATAAGCCACAAGGCAACCGTAAACAGCCCCTGAAGCCCCAAGCGTAGCTTGATTAAGCCTGGAATTAAATGCATATTGATTTGCTTCCTGATCAAATGAGCTAAGAGATTGGAACATTTTAATTAACTGCTCATTTTCAAAATACAGAACAAGCATATGGCAAAATGCAGCTCCCAGCCCGCAAACAATATAAAAAGTAATAAACCTTTTAGGTCCCCAAAGTATTTCTAGCGTAGACCCTAACATCCACAAGGCCAGCATATTAAAAAACAGGTGCATAAAACCACCATGCATAAACATATGGGTAATTAATTGCCACGGCTGAAATAGCTGACTTTGCCATGTATGTAACGCAAAAATATCTTCCAGCGAAAAAGGTAACTGGCTACCAATTGTTTTTTGCGCTAAAAAAAACAATCCATTTAAAATAAGCAGATTTTTAACTACTAATGGTAAAACCTCAAATCTTCTTGGTTGAAACTGCTGCATAAGCACCGATGGGGTATTTATTCTCTTCTATATCAGAGGTCTGTTATCAAATCTATTACATCCACTATAATTGTTCCTAGTTAGAGTTTACAGGCTTCCTCAACTTCAACTGCACCACATTTTCTATATGGTGTGTATGAGGAAACATATCAACTGGCTGAATTTTGGTTACTATATATTTTTCATCCAGTAAAGCAAGATCCCTTGCCTGCGTTGCAGGATTACAGCTTACATATACCACCAGTGGCGCTTCAATATCCAATAATTTCTTCACCAGCTTTTCGTGCATTCCTGCACGTGGAGGGTCTGTTATAATTACATCTGGCCTGCCATGCGCCGCAAAAAAATCATCATTGCATATATTAATCACATCGCCTGCTGTAAAAAAAGAGTGGTCAATGCCGTTTAACGCTGCATTTTCCCTTGCATCTTTTATCGCATCTTCAATCAACTCAACCCCAATAATTTTTTTGGCCTGCTTGCTGCAAAAAATACCAATGCTGCCTGTTCCGCAATACAAATCATAAAGGGTTTGTGTACCGTCAAGTTCTGCAAACTCACGGGTTACCTGGTACAGCTTTTCGCCCTGCTTTGTATTGGTTTGAAAGAATGATTTTGGGCTGATTTTAAACTGGAATTCTTCCAGCTTTTCTATTATAAACCCTTTGCCATACAATGTTTCAGGCTCAAGGTCATAAATACTATCGTTGAATTTACGATTAATGGTAACCAGTAAAGTAGTAATTCGTGGAAAGGTTTCCAGCAGCATTTCCTTTAATTGCTGCTGCATTTTCTTGTCTTCAAAACCCAGCACAATGTTCAGCATAATTTCGCCTGTAGTTGCAATACGAATGACCATATTGCGTAACCAACCCTCGTGAGCCTTTACATTATGAAAGGAATAATTATTCTCTTTAGCAAAAGTTACAATGGCTTTACGAATGTCGTTAGTGGGTTCTTCCTGCAGGTGGCAAACATTTATTTCCACCACTTTATCAAATTGGCCTTTGGCATGAAAGCCCGCGGCTCCACTCATCATTTCAATTTCTTCCGCGGCACGTCCTTCAGCCCTTAACTGCTGAAACTCATCTTTGGGTATAAAACGCCTGGTGGCAAAAGTGTATTCAATCTTGTTACGGTAATACCTGGTTTCTTCTGCGCCAACAATAGGCATCATTTCAGGCAGTTCAACTTTACCAATGCGGGCAAGATTATCTGCTACTTGCTGCTGTTTAAATTTTAACTGCTGTTCGTAAGGCAGCATTTGCCACTGGCAACCACCACAAACGCCAAAATGCTGGCAAAAGGGAGTTACGCGTTCATCGCTGTACCTTTTAAATGCAAGCGGGTAAGCTTCTGCCCAGTCTTTCTTGCTTTTTCCCAACTGAATATCCACCACATCACCAGGAACGGTGCCTTCAATAAAAATTACTTTACCATTTACACGTGCCAGGCTCTTGCCTTCGGCTGCATAATTCTCTACTAAAACGTCTTGTAAAATAACTGGTGGCTTATTTCTTCTCACGCCGCAAAAGTAAGCAGTTAAGGGTAACAAGATATTGCTGTGATATTGTCAAAAGACTCGCTCTACAAAAATGTAATGAATAAAAGTTTAAACAACATCCATTATAAAATTTATTGTAACAAACTATTTGTAACATTTTAAAATGTTACAAATAAAATGTTCCATTTATTTTTTAAAAACGATTCATGCGAAATAGTTTGATAGTTAATTCCCCGTTATCTATATCACTACAGTTTTTCTTCCACCAGCATATATTCAAACTTCCTGCAAAAAATATTTCTTCTCTTTTTCCAACCTTTTATACAACTTGTACTCTTATATACAGCAACAACTTATTGGAAACAGCAACTAACATACCTACAGCACTTGTGAGCAAAGCCAGAAATGGTAATGAGGCTGCGCAGTGCGGGCTGTATGAGCAGTTTAGTAAAGCGATGTTTAACATCTGCATACGCATGACGGGCAACCGTACTGATGCAGAAGATGTTTTGCAGGAAGCATTTGTAATTGCTTTTAAAAACCTGCACCAGTTAAAAGAAGAAAGCCAGTTTGGTGGGTGGCTGAGGAGAATTGTGGTGAATGAATGTATCCGTTACAGTAAACGCAGTTTTTATTGGAATGAATGGGAAGACACACATCACGAAAACCTTACAGAAGACGCAACAGTATGGTGGAAAGAAATTGATATAACGATGGTTCACCAGCAGATAAAAGGTTTGCCAGATGGCTGCCGCCAGGTGTTTAACTTATTTGTGCTGGAAGATTATAGTCATAAAGATATTGCCAGCGATTTGGGCATCAGCGAAAGCACCAGCAAAAGCCAGTATTTCAGGGCAAGGCAATTATTAAAAGAACGTATCACTAAACATTTACAAACTCATGGATGAATTTAAAAAATATATACGTCAACGCGCCGAAGATATGGACGTTGACCTGCCAAGAGAGCGTGTGTGGCTGGCAGTAAAGCAGGAAGTAAAACCTGCAAAACCCAAACTGGTATTGGTTTATATGAAATGGGCCGTTGCTGCCTGTGTTATAGCTCTTGCAGGATTTGGTGGCTATGCCATACTTAATAAAGAGGAGATAAAACCTGCAGGCATAGCAGTAAAACCCAGTACAGAAATACCTACAGTGGCGCAAAACAAACAAACTACACCTGACGAGCAAGAGGAAGATGTAAAGATTAAGGGAACCCTTTTTGAGAAAGTTTCTGAACCTAAAAAAGAAAAACTCAATTCTGTAAAACCAAAACTGGCTATAACCAATAACGCCGCACCAAAAGTTGACTGGGCTGCTTTAAGACAGGTAGAAAACAGTTTTACACAGGTAATAAATCTTCAAAAATCGAAGGTGAACATGACACCTTTAAATGCTGAAAGTCCATCTTACTTTAATGATTTTAAAGTGGAAATACGGCGCATGGAAAAAGATGAGAAGGGCATTAAAAGAGAAATAGCAAAACAGGGCTTAACAGATGAGCTGCTTGAGCAACTGATAAATGTGTACCAGCAAAAACTAAATGTTTTAAAACAATTACAAAACGAAATTCATAAAACAAATAACCGCTTTAAACAAAATCGTGGCCCGATAGATACAACAAAACCCTATTTCCTGAATATTTAATACACTAAAAACAATGATACAGAAAATCAACAAAATGCTTGTTGCAGCCGCTTCTATGGCCTTACTTACAGCAAGTACAAATGCACAAAACAACACAATTAACAGCGATGCGCCGCCTGCACCACCAGCCGCTGCTTCGCCAAAGGCAGCACCTGCACCACCACATGTAAGAACATTAACTTCTTTAAGAGCATTGGCTGTTACAGATAACGACACTTATACTAAAGACATTAAAGACCTTAAAAGCAAAGAAGTAAGTGTGCAAATGCCAGCGAGTAAGTCTGCAGATATTTATATAGAAAACACGCAGCGCACCATAATAGTAAAAACATGGGCTGAAGCAAAAGTTAAGGTTACCACTACCGTTTATTACGAAGGTGATGCTACAAAAGTGAGTGATGAAGAATGGTTTGAAAAACTGAACCTGAGCGTAAAATCACTGGGTAATTCTATTCGTGTTAAGTCTGGCACTGTAAGCACCAGCGGTAGCTATACTACAGGTAACGGAACGTACAACTGGAGCAGTGGAAGCGCAGGCGTGGCGATTTTTAACAGCGATGGTGATAATATTGGCACCAAGAGCAATGTAAAACGCTATGTTACAGTGTACATTCCTGAAGGTAATAAGGTAGATGTAGAGAGCAAATATTCTGATATTTCCATCAGCAATAACCTCAGCAAATTAAGTGCAGACATTACCAATGGCAGCCTTGACATACAGGATGTTTCCAACTTCACACTTCGTTCAAAATATGCCAATGTAACTACAGGTAATCTTAAAAATGCTGAAGTAGAATTTATCAACGGCCGCTTTACCGCTAAAGATATTGAAGACCTGGATATTGATACCAAGTATTCAACCATAGAAATTGCATCGGTAAAAAAAGCAACCATACGCAGCACTAATGATGAGTATGAAATTGAAGAAGCCGGTGTAATTCAGGGTCGCAAAAACTATGGCAACTTTCGCATAAGCAAGCTGAACAATTCTATTGAAATGGATGGCACTAATGCCGATGTAAAAGTGAGGAACATTGCCGCAACTGTTGACCTGATTAAGTTTGATAATAAATATGCTGACATACGACTTCCGCTTCGTAACCTTAAAAATTACACCGTTACTTATGTTGGTGCCTACAGCAGTGTATATGCCAACTTTGAGAAACAGCCTTTGGCTGCAACGAATGATGAGGTAATTGTAACAGGTAAAAAATCCTATTCAGCTACCATGAAAGAAAAGTCGGATTACGATAAAGAGAAAGCAGAAAAAGAAAAAGAAAAAGCAGAAAAAGAAAAGGCAAAATCAGACAAAATGATTGATGAAGATGAGGTAACCAAAGAAGTAAATAGGGCGGTATCAAGGGCATTTAAAATTGCAGAACAATACGGAGGTCAAAGTAACAATAATAATATTGACAGCAGGTTTACGGCTAAAGTTGGGGATGGCAAAGGCACTAAAATTGATATGAAATGCCAGAACTGCACTGTAGATTTTAAATAATCTTTCTGTTGTAACATTTTACTATCCACCACGTACATATACATCCAAATGGGCAGTTGTTGTAAAGCTCCTGCCCATATTTTTTACAGTTAACAGTACATTAGTAAAAACATGGATTAAACAACAACTTTTTTGAAAATACAATTGAAAGAAATGTATTTACTTTGCCAATCCTCTATGAAAAAAAGAAATCGTTAGAAATAATTAAAAATAACACCGATAGTTTTCTCATGTTGCTTTATCGGTTTCCGTGCCGGGTTTCTACCCGGCATTTTTTATTTTACCACAAGATTCTGTGATATGAGCCAAAAGTTTTTGCATTATTTTTGCTTTTTAGGCGGCTTTAAGCCAGCCTGTAAGTGGGCAGTTTATCTGCCCACTATTATTATATAGCCGCTGCGTCCAATCGTTGTTCCGTAACCCCGCCATCTTGCTTTTTAAAATAGTCTTTATCATAAGCAACCCCTGTTTTGTAAATGGTATACACCATTTCTAAAAGTTTGCGTTGTACCACAACGGCCGCTTTCATTTTAATACCGTGTTTGGCAACTAACCTTGCATAAATGGCTTTAAACCTTTCATCGTGACTGATGGCAGGGCAAACGCATTTAAATTTCTTTAGCCAATAGTGTTTCAAGGTATTCATTACTCCATCCAGCTTTAAGCCTTTTGCGTTTCAGGCTGCTTTTAGATGCTTTGTCGTTTTTTAAGATTGATAAAGCGGCTTTGCTTATCATGCTAAAATTTTCTGCTGCATTACCAGCTTGTTTCATGCTGTAATCTTCTTTGAATACGATATCCAGGCACCAGTGCAAATTATTTTCTATACTCCAATGCCCCCGTATAATTTGATTAAACACTTCTGGGGTGCTGATTAAACTGGCTATGTAGAACCTTTGCTCTGTCTGTATGTCACCAGTTTGCAGTATCGTTTTGTTGGTTTCGATACTGATGATGGATTGCAGGTTTTTCCAGTTCTCGTTCTTGCTGATCCAGTCCATATCGGTAATTACTTTACAAGTCCTTTCCTCTATTCTGCCATGTGCTTTTTCCAGCGTTGTTTGCACCATCACATCCGGGGTTTGGGCAAAGGCATCCTTAATATCATCATGCAAAAACTTTTGATTGTCTTTTACTGCTAAAATATAGTTGGCACCTTTTTCTATTATTTTTTCTGCAATCGCTGTCTGGCAGCCCATGGCATCTATGGTCACAATGGCACCTTCTAAGGCTAACAAATCAAGTAAAGTCGGGATAGCCGTAATCTCATTGCTCTTTTCTTCTGTTTTTACCTGTCCAAGTATCATCTGGTTACTATTACTCCAGGCGTTTACCAAATGTATCATTGATTTTGAACCTTTTTCACCACTATTACAAAGGCGTTTCCCGTCAATATTTACAATGTTTGTACTGCTTTTTTCTACAATAGATTGCACCCAGTTAATAAAACAAGTTTGCAATTCCTTTGGCTTCAGACTGCTGAAAAGCCTGTTAATAGCATCGTGGGATGGAATCCCATTCACCAGGTTGATATACTTTTTTAACCATGCTTCCTTCTCAATGCCATATTCTTCTATTTCCATCCCAGTCATTACAGCCACTTAGTACCGCACATATTGTCAAAAAGAGGATGTCTTCTAAAGCATGTAATTTGAGCCTATTAATTCCGGGGTCGTTTATAGAAGAAAAATGCGCTAATAAGGATGTTGACATCTCGTTTTATTTATAAAACGAATTCATAACCTAATTCGTACGCTGAACGCAATTTTAATGCGTTTGCCCTGTGACTGATGGCACTCAGTGCCGGTAAATGCATTGCTTTGCGTAAGTGTTTGTTACCTTTTTTGGATATGCAGGGTTTGCCTTTTACGAATGTGCCGGATTGCTTTTCTTTTACATCCAGTCCTGCATAACTGGTCAGTTGACGTTTGTTGCGCACCAGTTCAAAACCATTGGTTTCGCCCAATACCGTTACTTCTGTCAGCAGGGCAATACCTGTAATGCTGCAAATAAATAGTACAACCCGTTGTACCTCTGCATCGGTGGCTACCTGGTGCTTTAACTCCCCTTCAATTTCTTTTACCTGTTTTTTAATTAATGCCAAACGCATCTTGCAGCGGTCAATACTTTTTTTATTGGGGTGCGCCTCGGCATTTTCAGCGTGCAGCTGGTTTTTTATCACCACTTTCTCATCCGTCAGTTGGCTGCGTTCCCTGGTCAATTGCTGTAATACCCTGTAAATGCCCTTTGGGGGCTGCCAATCATCAAGGTTTCTTTCTAGGCCAAACTGCGCAATGGCATCTGCCATCGTTTTGTCGGTAATGGTTTTTATGGACAATGTCCGGGCATAATTGCTTATTTTATTGGGCAATATGATACTTACATGATAGCTTTATTCATATAAAAAATAAGCAAAGCATTGATGGTATATGCCTGTGGCTTCCATTACAAAACGTAGCTGGGTGTCCTTATCTACCAACTTTTCAAGCCAGCCTGACAACTTTGCAAAACCTGCCTGTTTGTTGTCAAACGTGTGCCTTATTGCCAGTTCTAATGTAAAATCTTCATACATTTTCCCAAAGCAACAAACCAGCTCGTCCTGTGCTACGTCTATGCCCACAATTTGTTTTACAACCTTTCTCATTTTATTGACTTTATGTGAAAAAATCAAATAAGTGAAAAATCTCTCTTCGTTTTGTCTCCTGGTTGGACATTCTGGGTACCACAACATGCATGGCCCCTTACATTCTGTTCAAAGCCGATAGCTATCGGCTCGAAGAGATAAAAAAGCATGAGGTATTTTCTATGTGTCAACATACCTTAAAGCTGTTTGGGAACATATGTACTCTCATACTTTTTCACCTATTTTATTCAAATTTATTGGTCATAAAATGATCTTCTCAAAGAACTATTGTTGATAAAACAAACATAGGAGGAGCATTGAACATAGGTTTAAAACAGTTGCCAGCATAACTTATACAGGTGTCTTTTTTATTATCAATCTTAATAAAATCCCAATCTTGTAAAAATGCAATTGCCTTTTCTTAGTATTGTAGTATGCCGCAAAACAATAATCAATTGCCTGAGAAAAAAAGAACCTTTCTTTTTATAAAATCAGACTACAAACTCATCAGGATAAACCTTGACGAAATTTTATATTTATCAGGTTTAAAAGATTATACACAGATATATTTTAAAGGCAAGGCATCACCTTTAACAACACTGCAAAACTTAAAAGAATTTGAAACCAAATTACCGCCCGATGATTTTGTAAGGGTACACCGTTCTTATATAGTTGCACTTGGCCAAATAGATTTTATCAGCAGGAATGAGATTACCATTGGCACCAATCATATTCCTATTGGTAATTCTTTCAGGCCTGTGCTTGATGAAGCGATACAAAAAAACTCTTAGCAAAAGCTAAGAGTTTTTTGTATCGGTATCCTTAAATTTTATTTGGTAATATTCAGGCTATCTAATTCGTTAATGCTAATACTGGGCATTTGGTCATGTTCTAATTTGTAAATTACCAGTTTGCCCGTTTTTTCTGCTTCTGCTTCAGTTGCAAAAACCTTATCACCTTCAACAGCAGGTATTACAGTTTGTTTTATAAAACTGTTATTGTTTTTATTGATCTCATATCCAAAACCTGTACTTACTTTTATTGTTTTCAGCTCAAAAACCTGTTGCTGGTTTTTTGTTTTTTTAAATGTTGTAATCAAAAAAATAACAACTGAAATGGCAAATAAAATATAGATCCAGTATTTTTTAATTATTATTATCATCACGCGTTTTGGTAGGGTCAAACTCGTACAAGTCATCTAAAGTTAAACCAGAAGCAGAACCTGTTGTTACAAAACCCCGACCTTTCATTGTAAATCCAACAGCACCAGTACGGGTACTCTTTTCAAAATATGTTTTGCGTAGCCATCTGTCTGTTGCAAAATCATATTCCCAGGTTTTATTGGTTAAACTACCGTTTACACCAACAGTTAAATAACCTTTAACAACACTACCATTATTCATAACAAAAGATGCAGCATTGTATCTTACAATATCAGTATAGTCATCATCAAAACCTTCTGTACTAATATTTGATATTTTGTTCATTTCTGTCCATGTATCAGTATCAGGATTGTACATCCACATATCGTTTAGCGAAGAGTTGTTATATAAACCTGAAATAATATAGGCTTTATTGGCATTTACAAAAACAGCAGCGGCAGAACGTTTGTCACCACCTGGGCTTGCTACTTGTGCCCATGTGTTATTGGCAGGGTTGTATGCATATACATCTTTCTGTGCACTTTGTCCGCTATTAAGGCCAAAACCAACATAACCTTTAGCAACGCCATTGGCTGTTAAAGACCATGCAGTAGCTTCATAACGGCCAAAATTTAAACCTGTACCAGGGTTAACTGGTTCTGGAAAGTCAGCCCTTTGTACCCAGCTTCCGCCGTTAGCACCCGGTGTATATTCCCAGGTATCTTTTAAAGGCCTGGCACCATCATAACCCGTAGTAACATATCCTTTTTTATTTACAGAAAAGCCTACTGCAGAGTTGCGTTTTGCACCAGGAAACTGTGCTTTTTGCAGCCATTGCCCTGAGCTTGAGTTGGGTGTAAAGCCCCATGTATCATTATATCTGTCGGTACCATTAAAGCCTGTAACAATATAACCAGTATCCTCAATAACAAAAGAGGCAGCTTCGTAACGTGCATCACCATTAAGAGAAGAACGTTTTATCCAGTCCCCACTTTCATCTGTAGAAGTTGTGCTTGAATCTTTGCTGCAGGAAACGGCAAGTAAAACAAGGCTTGCCGGTAAAAAAAATAAGTACTTTAAATGCTTCATGTTCGTGTAAAAATTTTGCTGAAATTATTGGGTGGGTTCTATGTTAAATCGTTAAAATGGATTTTTAAATACTATTTATAGATGAATAGTTGCTTTTTGTCTATAAATGTTGAAAAACTTATACTGTATATTTGCATCCTGTTAAAAAAAATCAGCAATTAGCCAATAGTTATATTTTGTGGTTTGGTAGACAAAAATAAGGATTTAGTCGGTCGTGATAAATTATTTATCCATACTAACAATTTTGTAACAGTGGCAGGAACTAACATTGTAAACTTATACAAAGATGTAGTTCTCCTTTTAAAGAATAACAAAATCAGGATGCAGCAAAAATTTTCCCTATTAATTTTACTCTCTTTTATTGTTTTTGGCATTGCCTGTACAAAGGCCGACGTACAATTTGGCAATGATTACCTGGATAATGAATACACCAAAATTGTTAAGGTAGATACTTTTAGTGCTGACCTGAGTACGGTTTATATAGATTCGTTTGCTACTTCGGCAAAAAGCACCATTTTAATAGGTGGTTACAGCGATGGTGTTTTTGGTAAAATTAAAACCACTTCTTATTTTGAAGTTACACCACCTGCCTACGAAGATATTTACGACAATACCACCTACGATTCGCTTACCTTATTTCTTAAACTAAACAAAACCTATTACGGCGACACAACAAAACCTGTACATATTGATGTAAGAAGATTATCAGAAGCAATCGTTGCCCCTAATAGTGGTTTTACACTTTATAATACCAGTTTTTTTGCGGCTTTTCCTGCAACTATTGGTACACGCGATATTTTAATAAGCCCTAACCGTACAGATTCTATTTCTATAAAATTAGATAATGCTTTAGGGCAGGAGTTGTACAGGATGCTGAGGAACAAAAACAGCGATACGCTTAAACAAAGCAATATTTTTCTCAACTTTTTTAAAGGCATCCAGCTAAGTAGCGGCACAACCGAAAGCCTCATTTTTGGATGCAGGGACAGTGTTACCATGAGGCTGCATTACACCAAACCAGGACTGTTTAAAGAAGATAAAACAGTTTCTTTTACACTTGCAAATACCACCCACCAGTTTAATAATATTACTGTTGACAGAAGCCTTTCTACCGTTGCTGGTTTAAGAACAATTGGCCCTGCCAAAAAAGAAGTTCACAGCAGTACTACTGATAATGCAGCCTACATACAACCAGTTACAGGTTTAATTGCTAAAATACGTTTCAGTTCATTGCGTGAAATATTAAAAGTGCCAAACTTTGCTAAAATATTAAAAGCGCAATTATTTGTAAAACCAGTAGCCGCAAGTTTTGACAGAACTATAAATATCTTGCCACCACTGCTTCGGCTTTCTCTTACCAATACCATTAATGATGTTGGTACAGATTTAACTGCTATTAGTGGAAATGGCAGCAGTATGACACAGTATGGAAGCTTATCTATAGATTATTTGTATGGAATTTCTACCAGCTACAGTTATGATGTAACCAATTATGTAAAATTTGCTATTACTGATGTTACTACACTTAATTATGGTTTGCTGCTTTCGCCGCCAAACCCTTCTTTTGAAACATCATTTAACCGTTTAATTGCGGGCAGTAACCGCAACAATGCCGACAGCAAAATTCAATTAGTAATATATTATGCAACCGTGCAATAAAACGGCGTTAGAAATGAAGATAAAAATTACACTCGTTACTCTGTTTTTATTGGGAAGCCTGCAACAGCTTATTGCACAAAACAATGTATCACCCTACTCAATTCTTGGGTTAGGTGATATAGAAAAAAGCTATTTTGACCGTACTACAAGCATGGGGCATACGGGTTTGGCTTTATCTTCAAACCGTTTTTTATATCATGCTAACCCAGCTTCCTACGCTGCGCTTGATGATAAATATTTCAACTTTGAAATTGCAGCACGTTACAAGGGTATTAGTTATGCTGGTACACCAATTACAGCGGCTTCAAAAAGCCAAACGTCTGACTTTCAGTTCAAGAAAGTTACAGTTGCTTTAAAGCTAAAAAAATATTGGGGCGTAAGTGCTGGTTTACTGCCTTTCAGCACACAGAATTATTCTTTTTTAGGCAATAAAAATGTAGAAGGCTTGCCTGAACCTGTACTGGCTTATTACGAAGGCAGTGGCAGTATAAACCAGTTTTATTTTGCTAACAGTTTTAAGATACTTGAAAATAAAGCAAAAACAACAAAACTAACCGTGGGTATTCAGGCTGCTTATTTGTTTGGTCAGCTTCAGCAGGAAGAAACCCTGCTTACCAATGTTACAGACAGCACATTGATAACAAAACGCAATATTGAAACGGGTGGTTTTAATTTTAAAGGCGGCCTGCAGTTTAATACTAACCTGAACAAAAAAGTAAAATTGCTGGCTGGTGCCACAGGCTCATTACAAACAGATTTAAAGGCTGATTACAAACTAAACGTAACAGACGGCGGTAATACCATAATTGAAAACAACAGCTATAGAAATACCTATTTTAAAGTGCCGGTAATGTATGGTGCAGGTGTTGCCGCAACAATAAAAGATAAATACACTTTTGCGGTAGATTATAATTTTCAGAACTGGAATGCTAGTAACACAAAAGGATTTAATTATCAACTGGTTAACAGCCAGAAGGTTTCTGGCGGTTTTGAGTATTCTAATAAATTATTGCTTCGCGATCAGCAGGGAAATACGATTGCTTTAGAAAGATATTTCTTTCAAGCAGGTGTTTTTTACAGCGACTCTTACCTGAAAATTAAAGGTGAGCAATTAAAAGATTATGGGGTTACGATTGGCGGTGGGTTTAATGCCTTGAAATTTACAAGAGGAAGCCTTGGTATGCAGCTTGGCCTTGAGGTTGGCAAAAGAGGTACTACCAATAACGGCTTAATAAGAGAAAATTATACCCAGTTCAACATCACCCTTTCTTACAGGGATATTTGGTACACCAACGTAAAACGTTACGATTAATTATAGTCACATCTAATTTTAAAGCCTTCTCATCAGAAGGCTTTTTTTATTGCTTTTGATATTCATTTATTTAACTTCATTGCATGAAGAAAATTGTTTTGCTGGTTTTGATGTTTTACTCGCTTTCAACCCTGGCGCAGGATACTGCAAAACATTATTGGCTGGGAAAATCAACAGGTAAATTGCCTGCATTAAGTTATGGTTTGGGCGATGACAGGCTGGGTGGTGCAAAGCTTGGCTATATTGATACCAATGTTGTTTTAAAAGTGATTGATTCCACTCCACTGCTTTACCTTATTCAGTTATCAAAAAATCATAGGGCTTATATTGATAAAGAGCATGTAAAACGAGATTCCCTGCCCATTAAACGAAGGCCTTTTTACTTAACCAATTCATGGTATGTAAAAGGCACAGATTCCTGTTACGATATTGTAAGTATTAGTGTAGATGAACACCTGCCCTGTAAAAGCTGGATGCTGGTAAACCCATCTAAAATAATGCTTGAAATTTATGGCGTGCAAAGCAATACTAACTGGATAACACAACTGCAGAATCTAAAAGAAATTAAAAATGTTTACTACACCCAAACTGAAGATGATGTAATGCAGGTGACCATTGAGTTAAAGCACCAGCAGCACTGGGGTTACAGTATTGCTTACACAGCAAAAGCCTTACAAATTAAAGTAAAAAGACAGCCTGATTTAACCACACTAAAAAACCTTAAAATTGCCATTGATGCAGGCCATGGTGGCAGCAACAGTGGCACAGGGGGCAACAAAACCAATGCTGTAGAAAAAGAGTTTACCTTGTTGTATGCAAAGGCTTTTGAAAAACAGCTTCGTGCACTTGGCATCAAAAACATCATTCAAACAAGAACGTTTGACACCACCATCAACAACTCAGACCGTATTGTTTTTTTGAAAGAAAAGAACCCTGACCTGCTGATTAGTTTTCATTTAAACTCAGCCAATAATCCCGCTGTAAGCGGTACCAGTACCTACTATAAACATATTGGTTTTAAGCCTTTAACGGTGGCGGTATTAAAACGTATGCTTACCTTAAAGCTTGAAGAATATGGTAATATTGGCAACTTTAATTTTGCCCTGAATGCCCCAACTGATTTCCCTAACTGTTTGGTTGAAATTGGCTTTTTAAGCAATGAAGCCGATGAGAAAAAAATAATCACCAAAAGCTTTCAAACGCAGGTAGCCAAACAGGTATATTTGGGTATGAATGATTGGTTACAACAATGTAAAAAACAATAACGATGAACAATCTTGACCGTAGAAAATTTTTAGTTACCGCAGGTCTTGCAGCACTTGCTACCACTGCATTTGGTTTTAGTAAACCGCCTTTAACAGGCGAAGCGAATTGTGCACCCATAAAAGGAAGCCTGATGCACCAGGTATATTACTGGCTTAAAAACCCTGAGAGCGAAGCTGACAAACAAAAGTTAATAAAGGGATTACAGGAGCTGGTTACTGTAAAGCAAATAAAATATGCGCATGTTGGTGTGCCACAGGTTTTTAAGGCAGATGACCAGTACAAAGGCTACCATGTTTCTTTGTTAATGGTATTTGATAAGCCTGGAGATATTGACGTGTACCACAAAGATGATATTCACCAGAAGTTTGTAAGTGAGTGTAAAGACCTTTGGGTTAAAACGGTAAAATACGATGCTTTGGCTGTTTAAGCCTTGCCTGTAAGTTTATAAGCAATCAGCCCAAATACTTCTTTAAGCAAGCTTTTACATTTATCAAAAGCATCAAAATTAATATAGCTGATGCCGTTAAAATAAGCACTGCTTTCTTTGAGTAAACTATCAGAAGCGTAGGCGTTAACTATAACGCCTGCCTTTTCAAATGTTTCTTTTGCACGTGGAATATGCATTGCTGAAGTAATAAGCAAGGCATTGGGTTTCATGCACAGTGAATCCATTTTGCGTTTTGTAAAAACGGCGTTTTCATACGTAGTTAAAGACTTGTTTTCTACAATAATATCTCCTTCAGGTATGCCCGCTTTTAATGCAAGTTCTTTGGCATAATCGCTTTCTTTTACCGCACCTTCTCCATAGCCGCCACTAATAAGTATTTTATTAATCACACCCTTGTAATACAGTTTAATAGCCTCGTTTAAGCGGTGGCCTGCAGGGTTAAGAAAGGGATGGTTATCATTATCAAAAGATACAAAACCGCCCAGCACAACACCAGTTTCATACTTCACTTTAATATCTGCATTTATAGGTTTTTGCTCCCATCTTTCAATAAGTGCATCTACCACAAAACTGTTGTTTACCAGGTAAAAAATAACTATGCTTGTTACAATAAGTACACGCTTAAAATTAGAAGCTTTTAACAAAATAAGGAATAAAACCGCTGCTGTAAGCCAGTACCAAAAAGGTACTGAAAGCAGGAAATAAAAAATATCTGAAAGTGTGCTATACCAGTTCATAATTCTACATTTACCTCAAAGCCGCCGTATGGTATAAAACAGGTGTAAATTTTTTCTTATTATCTAAACATCATGCCAAAGCCTGCATTGCATTATTAAAATTTATAAATGATAATTTGCCCCAAAAAACAAGTTCCATTTGCTTTTAAAAAAAGCATTTGCTTTATTTTTCTTGCCGCTTTTACAAGCGGAATTTTTGCCCAGAAAAGCAATTCACTTTTTCAGTATTCTATTATTAATGCCTTGCAGCAGGGATATTTTTCAAGCGATGATTTTACCTGTAAACAGCTAAAAACCCACGGCAATTTTGGGCTGGGTACTTTTAATGAGCTTGATGGGGAAATGATTTTGAAAGATGGCATTGTGTACCAGGTACTCAGCAACGGTAAAGTGAAGAAAGTGCCTGACGCTGTGAAGACCCCGCTTGCGTTTGCCACTTTTTTTAAAACAGATACCAGTTTTACCCTTACGGGGATGGTTACCCAGCAGGTATTATATAAAAAATTGCTTGCTGTAATGCAGCCTAATCAAAGCTATGCTGTAAGAATTACAGGTGTTTTTGATTCACTAAAATTGAGAAGTGTTGCAAAGCAGCAAAGGCCATTTACCACGCTTGGCGAAGCAGTTAAAAATCAAACACTGTTTAATTACCCTTCTTTAAAAGGTACCATGATTGGTTTTTTAAGCCCTGAATTTGCGTCAAACTTTAATGTAGCAGGTTTTCATTTTCATTTTTTAAATGATGCAGCCAGTAAAGGCGGCCATGTATTAAACATCATACTCAAAAACGCAAAGGTTGAGATAGCAAGGATGAAGACGATAGAGGTAGAACTTCCATCTTCAAAAGAGTTTAACAGGTTGAATTTATCAGGCGTTGATAAAGAGGCTTTGAGGAAGGCGGAACATTAGTCCACTAAAAAAATGGGTTAAATGACAGTTAAACGACAAAATCAACCTCTATTTTGCTTGTTAATAAACTCCATTCAGATACTTTTGCAAAATGAACACAGATACGTTAGCCGCTCCTGCGCTTACTGCAAAAGATTTTGCAACTGACCAGGAAGTGAGGTGGTGCCCAGGTTGTGGCGATTATTCTATTTTGGCACAGGTACAAAAGGTAATGCCCAACATTGGCGTACCTAAAGAAAACATTGTAATCATAAGTGGTATTGGCTGCAGCAGCCGTTTCCCTTATTATATGAACACTTTTGGTATGCACTCCATTCATGGCCGTGCAACCTCAATTGCCAGTGGTTTAAAAGCTACCAGGCCAGAGTTAAGTGTATGGATTGTTACTGGCGATGGCGATGGATTGAGCATTGGCGGTAACCATACCATTCATTTGCTGCGCAGAAATTTTGATGTGAATGTGCTGCTTTTCAACAACCAGATTTATGGTTTAACCAAAGGGCAATATTCGCCAACCTCTGAAGAAAACAAGGTGACCAAGAGTACGCCAATGGGCAGTATCGATCATCCGTTTAACCCGCTGGCTTTGGCCATGGGTGCAGATGCAACTTTTATTGCACGCAGTATGGATCGTGACCCCAAGCACCTGCAAACCCTGCTTACAAGAAGCCACCAGCATAAAGGCGCATCATTCTTAGAAATTTACCAGAACTGTAATATTTTTAATGATGGTGCTTTTGAAGTGTTTACTGAAAAATCTTCCAAAGCAAACGAAGTGTTGTTTTTAGAACATGGCCAGCCGCTTGTTTTTGGCGCTGCGCGGAATAAAGGCATTAAGTTGGATGGTTTAAAACCTGTGGTGGTAAATTTAGAAGAAGGTGCAAGCACTGATGACTTGTGGATACACGACGAAAATGATTTTTATAAAGCACAGATACTGGTAAGAATGTTTGATGACCCAAGGGTAGAAGGGCATTTCCCCAGGCCATTTGGCGTTTTCTATGAATCTTTCAGGGCATGTTACGAAGATGTAATGGCTATGCAGATTGAAGAAACCATCGCCACAAAAGGCAAAGGCAACCTGGATGCTTTATTAAGAGGCAAAGAAGTTTGGGAAATCGTTTAAAAAAAATCTGTTTTATATATTGGGCCACCGCAAAGCGGTGGCTTTTTTATTAGCAAAAATTAAACACATAGATATACAGGCATATAGAACTTCGCTAAAATGCTATGTGTTGAAAACCTAAAACAAAAAACCCCGCAAATTGCGGGGCGCTAACGTGGATTTTCTCATGTTGCTTTTAGTGTACTAAAAAGCGTATTTATTGTCAGCTATCATTTTATTGGCAATTCTTCTTCTTGCCTCTTTGGCATTAAATGGTTCAACTTTGGTAAAACGTTTCAGGCCAATATGCATCATCCTTAATTCATCGCCATCTGCAAAACTGTTTAACGCATCTTTACCTGCTTTGTTTATTTTATTTGCAGCATCGTAAATGTAAGTCTTTGCTATATCAGCCTGAAGGGCTGTTGCATCTTCACCATTTTTATCAGACAGCTTTATCAAACGTAGCAAAGCACTTTCTGCATGAAAAACTTCAATTGACATATCGGCAATATTCATCAGTATCTCCTGCTCTTTATCTAAGGTCATCATTAATTTTTGCACTGCGGCACCAGCCACCATTAATATTGCTTTCTTAAAATTATTGATGTATTTCTTTTCCTTTACAAAAGCCCCTTCTTCTTCATTACCAAAATCTGGTATGCTCATCAGTTCTTTTTGTACGTTCATAGCTGGCCCCATCAAATCAAGCTTGCCTTTCATGGCGCGTTTTAATACCATATCAACAGTAAGCAAACGGTTAATTTCGTTGGTGCCTTCGTAAATACGGTTAATGCGGCTATCGCGGTAAGCACGGCTCATATTATACTCATCGCTAAAACCATTGCCACCAAAAATCTGCACGCCTTCATCTACTACAAAGTCAAGCATTTCGCTGCCATATACTTTAAGCATGGCACATTCAATGGCATATTCTTCAGCTGCGCCAAGCAATGCCTGGTTAAAAGGTACGCCGCTGTTTTCCAGTTCATGTTCTTTATCATCTACCCATTTGGCGGTGCGGTACAAAGCGCTTTCGCAAACCCAAAGTCTAATGCACATTTCGGCCAGTTTATGTTTTATCGCACCAAATTTTGAGATAGGCAACTTAAACTGCTCCCTGGTATTGGCATATTGCACAGCAGCATCTGCTGCCCTTTTTGCACCACCCAATGCAGCAGCATCCAGTTTTAAACGGCCAATATTAAGAATGTTGAAGGCGATAATATGCCCCTTGCCAATTTCCCCTAAAACATTTTCAACAGGCACTTTACAATCCTGGAAATACAGTTGCACGGTAGATGAACCTTTAATACCCATTTTGTGTTCTTCTGGCCCTTGCGTAAAACCTTCAAAGCCACGTTCAACAATAAAACCAGTGAATTTATCGCCATCAATCTTCGCAAATACAGTGTACACATCTGCAAAACCACCATTGGTTATCCAGCATTTCTGGCCGTTTAAAAGATAATGTTTGCCATCCTCACTTAAAACAGCATTGGTCTTTGCACCAAGTGCATCACTACCGCTATTGGGTTCTGTAAGGCCATATGCACCTTTCCATTCGCCACTGCCAAGTTTTGGAATATATTTTTGTTTTTGTTCTTCTGTTCCAAAATATAAAATGGGCAATGTGCCAATACCTGTATGTGCTGCAATGGCAACACTAAAAGAATGACCGCCACCTAATGCTTCATTCACAATGGTAGCTGTTACAAAATCTTTACCCAAACCACCTAAGTTTTCAGGAAGAGAGGTAGACAACAAGCCCTGCTCACCAGCTTTTTCCATTAAAGATGGCATTAAGCCAGCTTCCATTTTATCAATCCTGTCAAGTATTGGGTCAACTTCTGCCTGCAAAAATTGGTAGCACATTTCCCTTACCATCAATTGCTCTTCATCAAAATCTTCAGGAATAAATGTTTCAAAAGCGTTGCTTTCTTTAATAATAAATTCACCGCCTTTAATCCCCAACACCTGAATTGGGTTTGAAGTTGCCTGTCCTTCAACAGGTGAAAAGAAGAATCTGTTACTTGATTGAAGTTTCATATGGTTGATTTTAAGAAGTAATTTATGTTTAGAATTTACTCTTTTTCAGGAGGGGCGGGCAAAAGACTCAAATTATCATACACTTTCTGCAAAACCGTTTTAACTGTTTCAATCTCCTCTTTTTTAATTCCAATCAATGCCTCGTTCATGGTTTGATTGGCAAGGTCAATCGTTTGCTGCTGTAATGCTTTTGCATCCTCTGTTAAACAAACCAGGTTAATCCTTCTGTCAGTTGATGAAGGCATACGTTTTACCAGGCTTTGCTTTTCCAGGTTGTCAATCAGTCTTGTAATGCTTGGCTTATCGCGAAAAGTACGGTTGCCCAATTCCTGCTGGCTAAGGCAATCTTCTTTCCATAAATGATACAAAACGCTCCATTGTTCAATGGTAATTTCAAGCCCTGCATTACGGAAATTCTTTTGCAGCCTTCTTGCAACAGCTATACTTGCCATTCCATTTATAACACTGTAAAGTTCACCTCTTTTAAATTGGTTGTCTGGCATATAGTTGTTTATGCAACTATTCAAAGATAGAAGGTAGTTTTGATTTTACAAATAATTACACTGTTAATTTTTGCGAAGTATAATTTACAAAAGCGGTTTAAAATTGAGGTTGGTGTTTAGGCGGTAAATTGTTTCTTTGTAATTATGTGGCTAAACATTTTTGTAGTTATTACTTTTCTGCTTTTTATACTTTATGCCACTATTATATTGTTGTACAGAAAATGGTTTATTGCTTTACAACCATTTAAAGTATCGGCAGATTTACAGCCGCAAACCAGTTTTTCCATCATTATCCCTGCACGAAACGAAGAAGACAATATTGCCAACTGCCTGCTTTCCATTTTACAGCAAAATTATCCATCGCACTTGTACGAGGTTATTGTGGTTGATGACCATTCTACTGATAAAACTCCCATTATTATTCAGCAACTACAACAGCAGTACACCAATTTGCAGTTGATAAAGCTGACTGATATTCTTAAAGAAAAACAACTTAATTCTTATAAGAAAAAAGCAATTGAACTGGCAGTTAAAAGCTCGAAAAATGACTGGATTGTTACCACAGATGCCGATTGTTTGGTTACAGAAAACTGGTTAAAAGTTTATGCTGCCTATATTCAAAAAAATGATCCTGTTTTTGTGGGTGCAGCGGTTGCTTTTACCAATGATGGTTCTGTCTTGCAATCCTTTCAGTGTATAGATTTCATGGCTTTGCAGGGCATTACGGCGGCGGCAGTTTCAGCTGGTTTTCACGCTATGTGCAATGGTGCCAATCTTGCTTATAAAAAAAGTGTTTTTTACGAAGTTGACGGCTTTAAAGGCATTGATAATATTGCCAGCGGCGATGATATGCTGCTGATGAATAAGATTAAAACCCGTTACCCTAAAAAAATTGGTTTTGCATACAATGAAGAAGCAATTGTAAAAACAACTCCAATGGAAACATGGAAAAGTTTTTTCAATCAGCGCATACGATGGGCCAGCAAAGCAAATGCCTATAAAGACAGGAGTGTTTTTTGGGTATTGCTATTGATATATTTACTGAATGTTGCTTTGTTATTACTTCCCATTTTGTCAATATTCAACGTTGCATCTTTAGCCTGCTGGTTGCTCTTTTTAGTTTTAAAAACCTGGGTGGAAGCTTCGTTTGCTTTTAAAATAGCAGCTTTCTTTAAAATTGAATTCAGGTGGTGGCACCCACTTTTACAGGTGCCGCATATTATTTATACAGTAGTAGCAGGCTGGTTGGGTATGTTTGGCCAATACCAGTGGAAGGGAAGACAGGTAAAGTGATTATCTTTCATTTATGTTGGTTGTTTCAGGCCACCAGGCATAAATTATTGTTGCAATTAAAGCGATAAGCACAAAAGGCAATAAAAGGACGTTTCGCATGATATAAAATTTTCTCAGTAGACATATTAGACAACAGAAAGTTTAAAAAGGTATTAAACATCTTTGTAACCAGTCACAATATTATTTAAAAAACCTTAAAACATCTTTTGCTTTTTATGCAAATAGGTAAAAGCCCTTTTCGTTTCGGTAAACAGCTTTTAAACCACAAAGCCGCCAATTTTGGTTTGATACTTATTGCCATTAACATGCTGCTTGCCTTATTTGCCTATGTTATTTCGCCTGATAATTCTCCAAATGCCAATAGAATAATCCCTGAAATTGGCAGTAAACACCCAGGATTTTCCATAAATTTTCTTCTTGTAAAAAGAGATAAAAAACCTGGAGAAAGTTTTTTAAAAAAGATGCTGCAAGGTGAAGAAGAAAAATTTCATCTGGTTCCTGTTATTTTATCTGCCCAACAGGGCGATAGCATTGTTTATTACAAATATGTAGATGATGGTATAAGCGACAGAAAAGCCATTTTAAAAACTGAATTAATTTCAGGCAAAACCCAAAAAGCCACATTTTATTTAGGCACAGATAAGTTTGGTCGTGATATTTTAAGCCGCCTCATTCTTGGTACAAGGGTAAGCCTTGGTGTAGGATTAATTGCTGTTGCAATTTCGCTGCTTATTGGCGTTTTACTTGGTGCTTTGGCGGGTTATTTTAAGGGCTGGATTGATGATGTAATTATGTGGTTTACCAATATCATTTGGAGCATACCAACTTTACTGCTTGTATTTGCTATTACGCTGGTTTTGGGTAAGGGATTTTGGCAGGTATTTATTGCAGTTGGCCTTACTATGTGGGTTAATGTGGCTCGTTTGGTAAGAGGCCAGGTTTTGGCAGTAAGAGAACTGGAATACATTGAGGCCACAAGGGCTTTAGGCTACAGCCATACAAGAACTATTATAAAACATATACTTCCCAATATTATGGGGCCTGTAATAGTAATTGGTGCCAGCAATTTTGCATCAGCTATTGTTATTGAAGCTGGCCTTAGTTTTTTAGGGGTGGGCGTTCAACCACCACAGCCAAGTTGGGGGTTAATGATTAAAGAGAACTACAATTTTATTATTACCAACAACCCTATGCTTGCTTTGGCACCAGGCATTGCAATTATGCAACTGGTGCTGGCTTTTAATTTGCTGGGCAATGGTTTGAGGGACGCACTTAACGTGCGTGAAAAGGCATAATTATTCAATAGCAACCATTACATTTCTGCTAAAACTTTCTTCTAAAGAAATAAGTGTTTCTGTTCTTTCAATACCCTTAATATTCTGTAGTTCATCATGCAAAACAAAGCGCAATTGCTGTATATCCTTGCAAATAATTTCAACAAACATGCTGTAATTTCCTGTAGTATAATTCACCCTAACCACTTGCGGAATTTTCTTTAATTCTTTGGCAACCGCATCATACAGCGAACTTTTTTCTAAAAAAACGCCAATAAACGCAATAACATCATACCCTAAAGCTTTCAAGTCGACAGATAAACGCCTACCTTTGACAATTCCGGAATCCTCCAGTTTCTTTATACGCACATGGATGGTTCCGCCAGATACAAATAATTTCTTACCAAGGTCGGCATAAGAGATCTCAGCATTGTTCATCATTTCCTGGATAATCTGTAAGTCTAACTTGTCAAGATTTAATTTGTTTGACATTTGGGTTTATTTTTGAATTTATTTCAACTAAATATAGCAATATTTAAACAAAATCTATATTTTAAAAATATTCATTGAAATATTTGCAATGAATAAAATGATTTCTTTAATATTGTGTTCTCAAATCGCTAAAGATATATCATTTGAGAGTTCTTTATACTGTGGGGTGATGAAATTTTTGGCAGACATGCCCTCTTGTCTCGGGGGTGAGGATAAAAGGATAAACATAGCATAGAGCCGCACACGTAGTAATACGGGTGCGACCAGGGTAGACCACTCAACTTTGTGTTACGGCTAACTTCCTCGTGAAGGTTCGATCCCTTCCCCTACAGCTTTAAACCTCCAGCTAAATTATGGAGGTTTTTTTATGCCAAAAAAGCATCTGCAAAATTTTAAGTGCTGTTTACAGCAACCATATAAAACTATTTACACATTGCAGAACTGTCTTACATGTGTGTTGTGAAATTTTGGAAATTGAAAGCAGGTACTGCCAACTATTTAATCAGCTCTGTAATTGCAGCGGGCAAGAAAATTGTAATGGGCATTGAGTTCATAATCTTCAGTTCATCTATAAAATTGCTTTCATTATCTAAAAATCTGAAAATAGTTTGAGGCTTTTGTTTGGCAAACAATTGATGAAACACTTCGCTGCCCTGCATTTTATTATTGTGCAGCACGTTTAACAGCGTGGCATCGTATATATGAAAGCGTTTTTGGAAAAGAGAAGTTGTAACAACAGGTGTGCAATTGTTGGCCAAAGCATCTGAAATTGCTTTTGTTTTTTTTTGAATAAACTGGAATGTAAAACCACTTGAAGGCTTTGTCCAACCGCCTGCGGTGCCAATATTTATTAAATTACCATGGTGCGTTTTAAATTTATGATCAGTCATTGGTATGACGCCATATTCGGTTTCAGATATTTTATAATTATGCAGGTTCCAGAATGTTTGGAGATAGTTTTTTAGTAGAACATCATATTCATTGTGCTGAAGCAATTTTTCATTAAAGAAAGTGTACTCAATCAATGCCTTTACAGGCGAAACAGGAAGCACATAAACGAAAGCAGCACTAGGCTGCTGGCTTACCCTGAAATCCATAAAAGTGGCTTGCAAAGGGTTAAAAACAGGCTGTTGCGTCTCAATCATCCAGCCTTTAAAATGTTGTAGCAATTTATAGCAGTTATCTTTTTCAAAAGCCCCCTTTTCTTCCTTAAAAAGTATGCTGTTAAAAACGTATTGGGCTGTGTATTTTTTACCATTTGCAATTACAAATACATTACCATTTTCATTACCAACTTTTTCAACATTGGCATTAAGCCATGTAATATTTTTTTGTTTGCTAATGATGTTGATTGCATGATTGTAAAAATCAATGCCGCGAATCATTTTATACTTGTAAGGCGCAATGTTTAAGGGCAAGCTGTGTTTACCATAATGGAATAATAACTGTGGCCATTGATGATGTACAATATCTTCAAAAAAACCTTCCCCCTTTTCCCAAAAACACCAGGTTCTGTCGTTTTCAGTTTTAGTAGAAGAATCAATTATTAGTATTCTTTTTTTTTGTAAAAGGGGCTGCTTTATTATACGTAATACAAGGCTTAAGCCTGCGCATCCTGCACCTGCAATAATGTAGTCGAAATTGGTTTCAGTATTGCTTGAAACTGTGTTATTATATGGGAAACTTTCAGGCAAAGAGAGATGTTATTAAGTTGCAGATTTATATTGTTGATTAAAGAACAAAGCGCCGCAGTGTGCGACGCAACGAAGTAACATTAATATTCAAAAGCTGGTTACATAAAACCCTTTTTCATTGCTTCATCGCGACGAATTTTATCCCAATATTTTTTTGCTACAATGAGCATTCCAAAACTCTCACCTTCTTCTTTATTTAAATGTTTGTGGTGCATTTTATGCGCCCAGCGAATGGCTTTTATGTAACGATTATTGCTTTTTGAAAACCATTTAAAACGCTGGTGTATAATTACTTCGTGTACAATAAAATAGGCAAGGCCATACATTGCAATTCCAAAACCAATGCTTACTGCAACATAATTTTGGTGCATGCTGCCCAGCATAATTAACAACCAGCTTGGTACGGCAAAAATGAGAAAAAAGGCATCATTTTTTTCAAAAAAACCTTTGCCTTTTTGGTGATGATCTTCGTGCAGGTACCACAAAAAACCGTGCATAATATACTTGTGCGTAAGCCATGTAATACCCTCCATTAAACAAAAAACCAGCAGTGTAATTGCTATGTAAAAAAGCATTATAAATAAGTTTGTAAGGCTGTAAAAAAAAGATATTGTATAATAAACAAGTGAACTGCAAAATGGTTGCGCTTATTGAACTTGAGCTGCCTGAACAACAAAAGCAAAACGGCACTTATAACAAACCAGCAAGCAAAATTATAAGTGGGTACATTGTTGTTTTGCCATTGCCAAAAATTAATTTTCATAGCCACAGGTTCAATAGCAAAATCAAAAAGTGTTGCAAGCAAAGCGCCATCAAAAACAAAAGTTATTGTTTGCAAAGCTGGCCTTACCCTTATGCCTGAAGCAACCAGTTTAGCCTGTATCAAGTTATTGTATTTTTCAATAATCACCCCACTGCAAAAAACTACAACAAACCAGTTAATGCCAATAAGGTATGGAACACCATTTAGCTTTGGCCCCATTAGGTTTCCATAAGCATAATTGCCAAAGAGTTTGCCCGTGTTTACGCCAATCATTTCAGTAGTCATTCCTACTAAAAAGCAGGCTGCAAAAAAAAGAAAAAAGGAAAGGTTTTTTTGCGGCTGTAACCAAAACAATAAGGCCGTCATTAACCATAAATTAAGTGGTGTATTTTGTATAAACCAATCTTTGTAAGGCGTACATAAAATACCAATAGCCCCGCTAATGTGAAAAAGTAACGCAAGAAAAACAGCAGTGTTTATAGGAGTTATAAAAGTTTTCAAGTAACTAGTTTTTGTAACGATGCCGCAAAATAAGTAGATGTTAATGCTCCTTTTTACGTTTTTCAAAATCTTCTTTTACCATTTTTGCAGCAATTTTTGCGCTTTGCAAACAAAGCGGAATACCACCACCAGGATGCACCGTTCCACCAACAAAATACAAGCCTTTTATTGAGTTGTTAAAGTTGGGATGACGAAGAAATGCCGCTAGCCTGCTATTGCTGCTACTGCCATATAAAGAACCCATAAAAGAAGATGTTTTTTCTTCAATTGTTATAGGGTCAAGCACTTGCTCTGTTTCAATTAAAGGTTCTATATCTGTTTGCAGCAAACGGTTAAGTTTTGCAATAATCACCTTGCGGTATTGCTGAATAAATGCAGGCCAGTCCTGCCCAATATTTGCTGGTGCATTTACCATTACAAACCAGTTTTCTTTTCCTTCTGGTGCATGTATACCAGGTTCATTTTTTGCAGTAATATTTATATAAACCGTAGGATCATTATACAGGTTTTTACGAACAAAAATTGAATTAAACTCAGACTTGTAATCTTGTGCAAAAAATATATTATGAAGGTCAAGCTGCGGAAATTCTTTTTTTATTCCCCAATAAAAAACAACGGCACTGCTGCTTCGCTCCTGTTTAAAAATATGTTTTGCTTTGCGATGATCTTTTAAAAGTTCGCGGTAAGTAAAAAATACATCCATATTACTAACCACTACATCAGCGTAATGATTATCGTTATTAATCACCACGCCTTTTGCATGGTCATCATGATGAATGATACTTCTTACAGCAGTATTAAAATGAAATTTTACACCCTTTTTTAAAGCAAGGTTGTACACCGCCTTTGTAATAGAAACCATACCGCCTTTTGGATAAAACACGCCTTCATTATGTTCTACATGCGGTATTAAACTTAACATGCCAGGAGCCTTATAAGGATTGCTGCCGTTGTAAGTTGCATAACGGTTAAAAAGCTGTACTGTTTGTGGCTTTGTAAATGATGTTTCATTTACATGGTTCATGGTTTTAAAAAGATGATTTCTTTTTGTTGATGCAAGAGCTTTGCGTATAGGCGCTTTAAAAAGGGTACTTCTTTTATGCAGTGAATTATTTAAAAAAATGCTGCCAATATTATTGTAAACAAGTTCTGATTGCTGCAGGTAACCTTTTAGTTTATTGCCATCTTCACCAAGCTTTTGTTGTAGTTCTTCAGCAAACTTATCTGTGTCTGTGTAAGCATTTATTACAGTGCCGTCTTCGTAAAAATATTTGCAGGTTACAGGTACTGCTTCATAAGAAAAATAGTCTTCTATTGGCTCTTCTGCCAAAGCAAAAAGCTCTTCTATATTTTGTGGCTGTGTAAACAAACTTGGGCCAGCATCAAAGCTGTAACCATCCTTCTCAAAATGGCTAAGCTTTCCGCCAGGATAGTCGTTCTTTTCAAACACATGTACCTGAAAACCTTGTACCGCAAGCCTTACAGCACTTGCCAAACCTGCAATACCTGCACCAATTACAATTGCTTTTTTTTGAGACATTAAAATAGAATTTGGTACGTAAGATATACGTTTCTGCGCAGCTATATTACTTTGCTGAATTGCTTTTTGCAGTTTCCAGCCACTCTTTTACTTTAGGAAATGCTATCAAAAACCATTCAGTAAAAAAATCGGGGTGCTTATTCATATAAGCTTCAAGAATTGGAATGGAACGGTAAGAATGGCTTTCTACTTCATCAAAATTTGGTTCAATCTTACCATCATAAGTACCAATAAAAACATGGTCAAATTCATGTTCAGTTAATCCGTTGTCAAATTCGGCTTTGTATACAAAATCAAAAGCTTTTGTAAGAGGTGTCTCAAAACCCATTTCTTCTTTCAACCTTCGTTTTGCAGCATTCAAAGTATCTTCACTAGGCCGTGGATGGCTGCAGCAGGTATTCGTCCATAAACCTCCGCTATGATATTTTCGCAATGCTCTTTGCTGTATCAGCATATCACCTTTTTTGTTGAAGATAAAAACACTGAAAGCCCTATGCAGTAAAGCGCGTTCATGAGCCTCTATTTTTTCCATTAAACCAACCTCCACATCGTTCTCATCAACTAAAATCACTTGTTCCATTTATTAAAAGTAAGCATTGATTTTATGCTTTATAAGGCCGCGAAGTTATGTTTAAAAGCTTTAAGCTATGTTTAATCTACATCATATTTAACTGGCTGCGTATGCCTGCCTTTGCTACAATAAAAACTTTGCTGTAATCTGGTATGCGTATGCGCTGCTCCATTATTTTTTGCGGCTGCAAACGTTTTATTTTCATAAAAAGTGAGAGGTAATATTTGTATGCCACGTACACACCAAATTTTGCTTTTAAAGGCAAATTTAAAATGGCTGCATACGCATGATCAAAATCTTGCTGTATATCCAGTTCTATTGCATTTTTATCAGCTTCTGTAAAATTTCTAAAATCACAACCTGGAAAATATACACGTTCCAGGCCTTCAAAATCTGCTTTTAAATCACGTAAAAAATTTACTTTTTGAAAAGCAGCCCCAAGGCTTTTTGCACCTGGTTTTAATTTTTCGTACAAGGTTTTATCCCCACCACAAAAAATATACAGGCACATCAATCCTACAACTTCTGCACTACCATAAATGTACTCTTCGTAACCTGCCCTATCGTATTTTTTCTCTTCCAAATCAAGCGCCATGCTGTATAAAAAAGCATCAATCAGCTTATGATCAATACCATATTGATTAACTGTTAATTGAAAACTATGAAGTATAGGATTAAGGCTTATACCCCTGTTAATAGCTTCATAAGTAGCGGTTTTAAATTCATCCAGCAAAGCACTTTTATCGTGCCCATGAAAGGTGTCAACAATCTCATCGGCAAACCGAACAAAGCCATAAATATTGTACACAGGCTGGCGCAGCTCTTTATGCAAAAGCTTTATGGCCGATGCAAAACTGGTACTGTATTTTTCAGTAGTATGCCTGCTGCACTGCTGGCTTACGTCGTGAAACAATTGCATATTAGTCATGTGACTTTCTTTTTGTTAAACGGGCTTTTAGTTATCTATTAAACTTCAATGTTCAAAGTACTCTTATCAAGTGGAGTACATTGGTAAGTTTATAACTTTATTGCACTTTATTTTGTGGATAATTCATATTGGCTATCTCACAAGTATTATCCCTTAAATATAATACACTAATAATCAATTTGGTATTTTGTTTAACGGTAATAAATTAAATTCAAATTACTGCTTCATCAATTTAAAAAAACAAGAGGTAATTTTTAATTAAACTGATTTAGAACTACTTTGGCAACCACCTCGCCACTTATTAAACTTGGTGGCACACCAGGGCCGGGAACTGTTAGCTGGCCTGTGTAAAACAAATTACTTACCTTTTTACTTTTGCAGGATGGCTTTAAAATGGCCGTTTGCATTAATGTATTTGCAAGGCCATAAGCATTGCCTTTAAAAGCGTTATACTCACTTATAAAATTGCTTTGGGCGAATGATTTTTTATAAATAACATGTGGCTTGATGGATTGTTTTAAATGCTTTTCCATTCGCTCAATAATCATATCAAAATACGTGTCGCGCAAAGCTTCATCATCGCCTTGCAGGCCAGTAGCCACAGGTATTAGCAAGAACAAGTTTTCGCAATTTTCTGGCGCAGCAGTAGCATCTGTTACAGATGTGGCACTTACATAAAACAAAGGGCTGGTTGGCCACTTTTTATTGGTATAAATCTCTTCGCCATGTAATGCAAACGAAGTATCAAAAAACAGAGAATGATGTGTTATCCCATCCAGCTTTTTATTCAAGCCCACATAATACAACAGGCAGGATGGCGCCATCACTCTTTCGTTCCAGTAATTTTCGCTGTAAGTGCGGTATTTTTCTTCTAAAAGATTGGCTTCTGTAAAATGATAATCAGCCCCTGAAATAATAGCATCGGCCTCAAAAATGGCATCTTTTTTTACGCCATTAATTATAGTTTCAGCAATGATAGAAGTTGCTTTTCCATCATTTATAATTATGTTTTTTACGTTTTGGTTAAAACTAAAATTTACCCCAAGCTCAATTGCCAAATCATACATTCCCTGTACAATTTTATACATGCCACCAACAGGGTACCAGGTGCCGCCTTTTATGTCAGCATAATTCATAAGGCTGTATAAAGCAGGTGTTTTTTGAGGCAGCGCACCTAAAAACAACACAGGAAATTCCATCAGCTCTTTTAGCTTTGGATTACTGAAATGCTTTGCCACATGGCTTTTCATTGAATTGAAAACATCCAGCTTAAAAACCCCTGTCATCAAATCCCAATCAATAAATTCTGTAAGTGATAGCCCTGGTTTATGCACCAGTTTATTAATACCAACATTGTATTTATAAGCTGCTTCTTTTAAAAACGCATCCAGCTTTTCACCACTTCCCTCTTCAATACTATTAAATAATTTTTTTAATTCTTCATAATCCGCAGGAATATCAACAGGCCCATCTGGCCAATACACGCGGTAAGAGGGATCTAATCTTTTAAGTAGATAATAGTCTGAAACTTTTTTATTAAACTGGTTAAAATATCTTTCAAAAACATCTGGCATCCAATACCAGCTTGGTCCCATGTCAAATGTAAAGCCAGCTTCTGAAAACTGCCTTGCCCTGCCGCCAGGAGTTGGATGCTTTTCAATTACTGTGACCTGCCAGCCCGCTTTT
Organism: Chitinophagales bacterium; assembly: GCA_031424995.1. Classification (GTDB taxonomy): domain Bacteria; phylum Bacteroidota; class Bacteroidia; order Chitinophagales; family Chitinophagaceae; genus Parasediminibacterium. Next base: position 80,998 of record JANPIP010000056.1, read on the forward strand.
GCCATAAAACTTGCGGCTGATAAACCCGCAAAGCCTGCACCAACAACAACCAATTTTTTTTCTATCATTAGGCAGTAAATTAAAACAATTGTTGTGGCATTAGCGACGTTCTATTTGTGTTTTTAGCAACTTTCTTGCAAAGTGTATACGACTTTTAATGGTGCCCAAAGGCTCGTTTAACATATCAGCAATTTCGTGGTATTTGTAGCCATCAAAGTATAAAAGAAAAGGATTTTTAAAAATTTCTGGAAGATCGTGTATGGCGGCCTTTACTTCCTTTATATTAATTGAAGCAATGGCTTCATTGGCAACAGCACCCTGGTTAATATTAAGTAAAAACTCGTTTGGAGTGCTATCGAAAATGGTATTTTGTTTAGCCCTGCGGCGATAATTATTTATGAAAATATTACGCATGATGGTGTATAACCATGCTTTAATATTTGTACCTGAATTGTATTTTTCTTTATTGGCAAGCGCCCTAAATAATGTTTCCTGAAAAAGGTCTTTTGCCAGTTCGTTATCGCGTGTTAGCGTTATAGCAAAAGGCTTTAAGAATTCGGTGTTGTTAAGCAACATTTGGTTAAATTCTATTGTAGACATGGAAATGTGTTTAATAAATTGATGGTAAAGTTAAACTCAAATATCATTCCCATCCAAATTTTTGTTTAACGATTTTAAATTTATGTTAAACAAAAAAGCTTATTACCTACATAATCCATTGATTACCATTGTCATAATCGATGTTTAAACAACAGAAGCTTTTATATAAACGGTAACCTAAAATATTGATTGGGGGAACATTTTTTACAAATTTGGTTATGCCGTGGCTGAAAGGTATTCTGTTACTTCAGGTAGCGATTTTTTAAAAACGATATTTTGAGGAATCTTTTTCTTGTAGGTTGTAGTTAAATAACCTGAAAAAACAATTTCGAAGTCAGGTAACTTTAGCTGTAGTTGATTTAGAAATTTTTCGAAATTAAAACTATTTGCTACTGCTGTTAAATGGCAATATATACAAGTCGGAGATTTAAGTTTTGCTACATAACCAATATCGCTTACAGGCACATTGGCACCAAGGTACACGGTTTTTACTCCACGGCTTTTTAGCAAGTAACACATAAACAAAAGACCCAGCTCATGATGCTCACCTTCAGGCAAAAAAAACAGTACTGTTTTATCAACCTTTATACGGCTGCTTGCGCCTTCTATACCAACTATCAATTTTTGACGGATAATATTGGTAACCAAATGCTCTTGTGCGGGATTAATATGATTGGTAACCCAAAGAATACCAATGCGCTCCAAAAAAGGGAAAATGATGTAGGTGATGGTTTTTTCAATCCCTTTTGAGCGTATAAAATCGTCAACAGTATTTTCAAATTCATCCAAATCAAGGTCTACCATGCATTGAATCAAATCGTTCACAATCCTTTCCTGTTGCGCCTGCACCTGCGACAAAGATAAAATCCTGTCTTTTAGTTCTGTAGCTGTCATACGGTCAAGATGTGATATTTTGAAGCCGTATTTATTAAGAAGCGCAATATTCAGCACTGTTTTCAATTCCTCGCTAGAATAATAACGGATATTGGTATCTGTTCTTTGAGGTTTTAAAAAAGAATAACGCTGCTCCCAAATGCGGATGGTGTGGGCTTTTATACCAGATAGGATTTCGAGGTCTTTAATTGTAAACGCATTCATTTCATAAAAAACAACATTGCCTTAAAAATGTTTAGTTGGTTTAAGACTAACTATAAATTGTTTAAACAAAAATGCCCCGCAAATATTGCTGGGCATTAAAATAAATTTAAAATGGTTTTATTTTAAGCGTTTAAGATATTCACCATAACCGCTTTTAGCATATTTTTTTGCCAACTCATCCAACTGCGTTCTGTTAATAAAGCCCATACGATAAGCTACTTCTTCTATACAACCTACTTTTTGCCCCTGACGTTTTTCAATAACACGAACAAATTCGCAGGAATCTGCCAATGATTCAAAAGTACCTGTATCAAGCCATGCAGTACCACGGTTCATAACACCAACTTGTAAAGTACCACGCTCAAGGTAAATCCTGTTTACGTCAGTAATTTCAAATTCACCACGTGGCGATGCAGGGATATTTTTTGCAATTTCAACCACATCATTATCGTAAAAATATAAGCCAGGAACTGCGTAGTTTGATTTTGGTGCTATAGGTTTTTCTTCAATTGATAAGGCTTTGAAATTTGCATCAAAGTCAACTACACCATACCTTTCAGGGTCGTTTACTTCGTAAGCAAAAATGGCAGCACCAATAACATCGTTAAAAGATTGCACTAGTTTACTAAAGCCGGCACCATAAAAAATATTATCACCTAAAACCAATGCCACTTTATCTTTTCCTATAAAATCTGCACCAATTACAAAAGCCTGTGCAAGGCCGTTTGGCACTTCCTGTATAGCATATTGAAAATTACAGCCCACTTCAGAACCATCACCCAACAGTTTTTGAAACTGCTCAGAATCGCCTGGAGTTGTTATAATAAGAATATCTTTAATGCCCGCCAGCATTAATACAGACATGGGGTAATAAATCATTGGTTTATCATAAATAGGCATTAACTGTTTGCTGATGCCTTTTGTGATAGGATACAATCTTGTGCCGCTACCGCCTGCTAAAATAATCCCTTTCATATTGTAAGTTGTGAATGGTTAATAAGTTAAAAATTCAATGAGCCTTTGATTTCACCAAAGGTTGGAAGAATTTTATCTTTATCAGATAAAAGAACTTCTGGTGTTTCTATCTGCCAATCAATACCAACCTCTGCATCATTGTAAATAAAACCGCCTTCGCTGGCTTTATGGTACAAATTATCGCATTTATAAAAAAAGGTCGCTTCTTCGCTAAGAACGACAAAGCCATGACCAAAACCACGTGGCACAAAAAGCTGTACATGGTTGTCTTCGCTTAATTCTACCGCTACATACTGGCCAAATGTTGGCGAGGCTTTACGTAAATCAACAGCAACATCTAATACCTTACCCTGCAGCACACGTACCAGTTTTGCCTGCACATGTTCACCGGTTTGATAATGCACGCCACGCAAAACGCCGCGTGTAGATTTTGACTGGTTATCCTGCACAAAATTTGGGTCAATGCCTGTTAAATCTGCGAATTTTTTCTTGTTGAAACTTTCGAAAAAATAACCACGGTCGTCTTTAAAAACGGTGTCGTGGATGATGTAACAATCTTTAAGTTTTGTTTCTTCAACTTTCATAAGCCCTTTACCCCTAAAGGGGAATATTTTAATATGTTACTAAATTAATTGGTGTTAATGCTGCTGCGCTGCTATAAATTTATCGCTCTGCATACATGGCTTCGTAATATTTGGCGTAGTTGCCGCTGGTTACGTTGTTAAGCCATTCCGTATTTTCAAGGTACCAGTCAATGGTTTCGCTAAGGCCTTCTTCAAAAGTTACAGAAGGTTTCCAGCCCAGTTCTTTATTAATTTTTGTGGCATCAATGGCATAACGCCTATCGTGGCCTGGCCTGTCTTTTACGTAGGTAATCAGCTTTTCGCTTTCGCCTGGCGTACGGCCAAGTTTAATATCCATTTGCGTGCAAAGCAACTTAACAAGGTCAATGTTTTTCCACTCATTAAAGCCGCCAATATTATAGGTTTCACCCACTTTTCCGTTATGAAAAATAGCATCAATAGCAACAGCGTGGTCTTTTACAAAAAGCCAGTCGCGTGTATATAACCCATCGCCATAAACAGGTAATGGTTTATTGTTGATGATATTATTAATGAAAAGAGGGATGAGTTTTTCAGGGAAATGATAAGGGCCGTAATTGTTAGAGCAGTTGGAAACCACGGTTTGAATATGATAAGTTTCGTGGTAAGCCCTTACAAAATGATCAGAAGCCGCTTTACTTGCTGAGTAAGGAGAATTAGGATCGTAAGGTGTGCTTTCTGTGAACAGCCCTTCTGCACCCAAAGCGCCATATACTTCATCAGTAGAAATATGGTAGAACAGGTGTTTGCTGTAATCTTCTTTCCACTTTAACTTGGCTACGTTTAACAGGTTTACGGTACCAACAATATTGGTGTACACAAAATCAAGAGGGCTTTCAATGCTGCGGTCTACATGGCTTTCAGCCGCAAGGTGTACCACATCTGTAATTTGATGGGCATCGAATACTTTAGTCAATGCATCAACATCAAGCAGGTTTACTTTTTCAAACTTATAATTTGCTGACTGGTCAATATCCGTTAGGTTTTCAAGGTTGCCAGCGTAAGTAAGTGCATCAAGGTTTATGATATTGTAGTTGGGGTATTTTGTAACAAATAACCTAACAACGTGCGAACCAATAAAACCTGCACCGCCTGTAATAAGAATGTTTTTCATTAATTATGATACGTTTTGATGATTGTTTTTATACCAGTTAAAGGCTTGTTGCAAACCTTGCTTTACCGTAATTGTGGGCAAATAACCTAATAAATTACGAGCTTTTGAAATATCGGCCAAACTATGTTTTACATCGCCTTTTCTTTCTGGCTGATGGATGGGGTTTATTGCGCTTCCTGCAATGTTTTTTAATTCCTCAAATAATTCCAACAATGAAGTTTGTTCGCCGCAGGCGATATTATAAACCTGATTAACCGCAGATTCATCAGCAAATACCGCTTTTATATTGGCCTGAACGGCATTATCAACATAAGTAAAATCGCGACTATGGCTGCCATCCCCATTTATTTTAGGCGATTGATTATCCAAAATATTTTCTATAAACAATGGTATTACAGCAGCATAAGGGCCTTCAGGGTTTTGCTTGGGACCAAACACATTGAAATAACGCAGGCCTATCAATTGCAACCCATACGTACGTGCATATACCTGAGCGTACAATTCATTCACATATTTTGTAACAGCATACGGAGATAAAGGATTGCCAATAAGATCTTCAACTTTAGGTAGGCCAGGATGATCGCCATAAGTAGATGAACTGGCAGCGTAGATAACACGTTTAATATTCTTTTCTTTAGCAGCAGTGAAAATGTTTAAGGTGCCAGTGATGTTTACATCATTGGTGGTAAGTGGATCGTTAATAGAACGTGGCACAGAACCTAAAGCAGCCTGGTGAGAAATATAGTCAATGTTTTTACAGGCTTCAAAGCAAGCATCATAATTTCTTATATCACCTTCAATAAATTCAAATTTTGGATGATTTTTAAACGCTTCCAGATTTTGTAAAGAACCAGTAGCAAGGTTATCAAATACACGAACAAGGCTAAACCTATCATCAGCCAATAATTTTTCTGTAAGGTTTGAACCTATGAAACCTGCGCCGCCGGTGATGAGAATTTTATTAGACATTGGATAAGAAAACTATTTGCTTGACTATTAGATAAAATGTGTTTATTGCTTAAAGTTACTTATAGATAAATGTAGGTTAACTTTTAAAAATGCTGTTTTTATTTGTCGTTTTATTATTTGTTATTTTTTTGCATTACCTAAGTAAAAGCAGAAAAATACAATTATCATTTGTAGGTATATTGGTAGCCTTTATGCTTAAAGTAGCGGCTGGCTGTGCTTTTGGATATGTTTACCTGCACTCATCATCAGGAAAAGACACCTGGGAATACCACCAGGCCTCATTATTTGAGTATAAGTGGATGATGAATGATTTTGGTGGATTTGTAAAAAGCATTTTCCCGTCAGGGACAAAAGCAACAGCCGCAAAAAATTTTTTCGACTCCGAGAATTCATACTGGAAAGATTTGCCTTATAGTATTCTTATTAAAATGCTGGCAATATTCAATGTAGTAAGTAAAGGAAATTATTACCTTAATGTTGTGTTGTACAATGCAATAACTATTTGGGGCCATTACTTTTTATTCTCACTTGTAAGCAGGTATTTTGGTAAAAAGCAGTTGTTGTACTTAATTATCTTTTGTTTTCCACCTTTACTTTTTTGGGTAAGCGGTATTCATAAAGATGGATTGATTTTTACTTTTCTTACCGCCAGCTTCTATTTTTTTAACCGATGCATATATTCTAAAACAAAAACCGTTAGTTGCGTACTTACTTGTATTAGTCTATTATTTCTTGTATTATTTAGAAGTTTAGTAGGGTTAACGCTAATACCATTTTTAGTGGCTTATGCAATCACAAACTTTTCAAAAAAACCGCCCGTTTTAATTTTTGGCCTAACTGTTATTACATGCCTCATCTGCTTTGTTGCAAGCTCGTTTGCACCTTCTCATCTAAATCTGCCCCAAAAATTTGCAGAACGGCAACATGCGTTTTTATTATTAAAAGGTCGCTCGTATATGCATTTAGAGCCCCTTACATCGAACATAAGCAGCTATATTAAGTTATTACCAACCGCTTTTAACCATTCGTTTATTCGCCCCTTTTTTACTGAATGCAACAATATGTTACAATTTACAGGGGCAGTTGAAACTTATTTTGTTTTGCTGATGCTGGCTATTGCAATAATTCACCAATCAAAGCAACGGTTCTTAAATCACCCCTTATTATTATTATTCTTGTTTTTTTCAGTAATCAATTATTTGCTTATTGGATATTCCGTTCCTTTTTCTGGGGCAATTGTCAGGTACAGAATATCGTTTGAAATTTTATTAATTATTGTTTTTTTACTGAAAATAGACATGAATAATTTTATTACAATAAGGCTTGAGAAAACAGGAATAATGAAGTATTTTATCAACTGATTGCCTCAATATTTTTCAACAGTCTATTGTATAAGTTAGTAGTTTGCTGTGCCTGTTTTTCCATTGAAAAATTTTCGCTTATAAATTGATGCGCTTTTATTCCCATTTCGTTTCTCAATGGTTCATTTTCAACCAGCAATTTTAACCTTTGTACAAAGGCAGCTTCATCCGCTTCTTCTATTAAAAAACCAGATGTTCCATCAATCACAGCATCCCTTACGCCACCAACATTTGCAGCTACTACAGGTTTACTGCAATATTGTGCTTCAATAAGCGACAATGGAGTTCCTTCATTATGAGAGGTTAGTGCCACAATATCAAGACCATGATGCACTTCTGCAATGCTTGTGTACCAGGAAGTAAAAATAAAAAGGGGATTATTGTGACTTTGCGAAGGAGAACAAAAAGGGATGTTGAGATTTTGAAGGTATTGTTGCAGCGGCTGCATTAATTCTCCATCACCAACAATAAAAAAGGCAAGGCCTATAGTAGTTTCTTTTTTAAGTGCAATACATACTTTAACAAAAAAAAGAGGGTCTTTAATAGCCGCTAAACGACCTATCAAACCAATGGCAATGGTATTTTTTGAAAGATTGTATTTTTCTCTAAACGCCTGTCTTTTATAATCTGGTTCTTGAGAAAAATAGGTATGAGGAATACCAAGGGGAATTATAACAGCATTTTTTTTTGATGTAATGTTATACGTTTCTACAATATCTTTTTTTTGTTGCTGACTTAAAACAATAACGCTGTTTGTAAATGAAGCAAGAAATTTTTCTAACCTTATTACAGTGGTTGTAACAAGGTTAGAAAAATAAGAATGGAAAAAGTGACCATGATAAGTATGAACAATAAAGGGAACTTTATTTTTTGCACAGAGGCGTCCTGCAATTCCTGCTATAGACCCGTGTGTATGAATAATATCAGGTTCAAAGTCAACAAGTTTTTTTTTAATTTCCCTGTAAGCACTCAAAAAAGAAAATAAGTTATTTTTCTTTTTTAAATGTTTTAAAGAAGTAAATGAAACTGCTGGATATTCATAGGTAAAATAGCTTATCGCATTTTCACTGCTGTCTTCTTTTCCGTAAAGAACACGAATAATAAAATTTTTCTGCAAAAGTTGTATCAGCGGAATGGTATTTATAGAGGTTCCACCAATGTCTAACCTGTTTAAAACCATTAAAACCTTTGGTTTATTCAGGTTATCAACTAACTCCAAACTGTATCTTTTACATCGTTATACACCATTTCAATTCCTTTTTCCAAAGTAATAGAAGCCTTCCAGCCAAAATTGGCAAGTTTGGTTACGTCCATTAATTTACGTGGAGTGCCATCGGGTTTTGTAGCATCGAATTTTAATTCGCCCTCATAACCAACTATTTTCTTTATTAACTGCCCCAGTTCCAGAATGGTAACATCATTGCCCCAACCAATATTTACCAACCCTTTTTCATTATAGGTTTCCATCAAAAACAAACATGCCTCTGCAAGATCATTTACGTGCAAAAATTCACGTTTAGGGCTGCCAGTTCCCCAAAGTTCAACAGCGGGTAAATTTTCCCGTTTTGCTGTAATACACTTTCTTAACAAAGCAGGCAATACATGAGATTTCTGCAGATCATAATTGTCATTAGGACCATATAAATTGGTTGGCATGGCTGAAATAAAATTGCAACCGTATTGTGCCCTATAGCCGTCGCACAACTCAATACCTGTAATTTTTGCAATCGCATAAGGTTGATTGGTTTCCTCCAGATAACCACTTAAAATGTATTCTTCTTTAAGGGGTTGTGGTGCAAGCTTTGGGTAAATACATGATGAGCCAAGAAACAATAACTTTTTTACTTTATTAATATATGAAGCGTGAATGACATTAGCTTCCATCATTAAATTATCGTAAATAAACTCTGCGCGATAGGTATTATTTGCTACAATGCCACCAACTTTTGCTGCGGCAAGAAAAACGTAATCAAGTTTTTCTGTCTCAAAAAAGTTGTTCACACCCTGCTGGTTGCGCAGATCTAATTCTGCTGATGTTTTACAAACAATATTGGTATGACCCAGTTGCTGTAGTTTACGAACAATGGCACTGCCCACCATTCCCCGATGCCCTGCAACATATATTTTTGCGTCTTTCTCCATTATTAATTATTCAAATTCATTTTTGATTGCAAAGCCATTTTCTTTCAAGTACTTTTCTTTCTTAAACGCATCAACGTCAGAAGACATCATATCTTCTACCAGCATTTTAAGATTGTACTTTGGTTTCCAGCCAAGTTTGGTATTTGATTTTGTAGGATCGCCAATCAATAACTCAACTTCCGTAGGGCGGTAATACCTTGGATCAACTTTTACAATCACTTTTCCAATTTCTACCTGGTAATCAGGATGGCTACAGCTTACAATAAAACCTTCTTCTGCTTCTGCCTCGCCTTTAAAACCAACTTCAATCCCTACTTCAGCAAAAGCCATTTTAACAAACTCACGAATTTCTGTGGTAACTCCTGTAGCAATTACAAAGTCTTCTGCTACTTCCTGCTGCAAAATCAGGTACATTGCTTCCACATAATCTTTAGCATGACCCCAATCGCGCTTTGAATCTAAATTACCCAAAAACAAAGTATCCTGCAGGCCTAATGCTATTTTAGCGGCAGCCCTTGTTATTTTTCTGGTAACGAAAGTCTCACCACGCAATGGTGATTCATGGTTGAAAAGGATACCATTGCAAGCATACATACCATAAGCTTCACGGTAATTTACAGTAATCCAGTAACCATATAATTTAGCAACAGCATAAGGGCTACGTGGATAGAATGGGGTAGTTTCACTTTGTGGCACGGCCTGTACCAATCCATAAAGTTCAGATGTTGATGCCTGGTAAATTTTCGTTTTCTTTATTAATCCTAATAATCTTACCGCTTCTAAAATTCTTAAAGTACCAATTCCATCAGCATTTGCGGTGTATTCCGGAGTTTCAAAACTTACATGAACATGACTCATGGCCGCAAGGTTGTAAATTTCATCTGGCTGTACTTCCTGAATAATTCTTATCAAGTTGGTACTGTCAGTTAAATCACCATAATGTAAGGTTAAATGACGGTGTGGTACATGCGGATCTTCATAAAAATGATCTATACGACCTGTATTAAATAAAGAGCTTCGTCTTTTAATGCCATGTACTTTATATCCTTTTTTAAGTAATAACTCGGCTAAGTAAGCGCCATCTTGACCTGTGATACCTGTGATAAGAGCTGTTTTCATGTATTAATTGTTATATATTTCTATAGTTTTTGTTATCATTTTATCTATGTCAAAAAAATTAAAAAATCTTTCTCTGGCATGTAAAGACATAGAATCGTATAGTTTTTTATTTTGAAATATTGATTTTATTGCAGCTGCTAAAGCTGAAGAGTTTTTTGGTTCAACAATTAAACCTGTAATTCCATTTTCATTTACCCAGGTTATCCCAGAACCCTTGATATCTGTTGATATAATAGGTTTTCCAAACATCATAGCCTCAATTAATGTAATCCCAAACGCTTCACTTTTCTCAACAGAACTTACAGCATAAATATCACATGCTGCAAAATAACTTGCAATTTCTTCAGTTTCTATATAACCAGTGAGAATAATTTTTTCCTTATTTGGTAATGTTTCTTTTATTCTATAACATTCTTCAAACAAAGAACCGTCGCCGCCAATAATAATTACAACATCTTCATCTAAATAGGGAGCCGCACCTATAAGATATTCAAATCCTTTATAATAGATAAAGCGACCTAAAGAAAAGACAATTTTTTTACCTGAATAAATTTTTTTCAATTCAGTAACCTTATCCCAATTTACTATATACTCATTAATATCAATACCTATAGGAATTGCAATTGCTTTGTCAAGAAAATTATTTACATGCATTGATTGTTCTAAATATATCATCGTAGTACCAACGATATACTTTGATTTGTTAAGTAAATAATCTTGAAAAGGTTTATAAAACTTTAATAAAACTTTTTGCTTAATAATGTCACTATGCCAATGAAGAATTATTGATCCTTTGAAATTACTTAGCCTCAATGCAATTGAAGCCATAGGATCAGGATGATGAATATGAACTATATCATACTTATTTACATTTTTTCGCATCCAAAAAATAAGATGAAAAGAAAGGTAAGTAGAAGCAACTTTGCCAAAATGCTTTACAGCAATTATTCTTGAAAATGATGTTACTGATTCTTCAAAGTATTTGCCTGTAAGGCTAACACACAACATATCGCAATGTATGCCGCGTTTACCAAGACCTTTGGTTAAATCGTACATTACTTTTTCAACCCCGCCCTTAACAGGATAGAATTTACCTAACTGAAGTACTTTCAAGTTTATTGTTCTAACAAATTATTAAGAATGTTATGATGTTTTTCAGCAGCAGTTTGCCATGAAAAAAATTTTAATTGTTGCTGATAACATAATTTATTTGGCTGATAGCCATTAAGGACATTTATAATTTGTTGCGTCAATTCTTTATGATTTCCTGGCGTAAAATATAATACGCAGTTACCGCCAACTTCTTTAAGAGGCCCTATATTTGAGCAAATTACAGGTTTTTGATATTGCATTGCTTCCAATACAGGCAAACCAAAGCCTTCATACTTCGATGGTACTATAACAGCCCTGCAATTACTATAATAGTTTTTTAAATCTTCTTTAGTTACAAATCCTGTAACCAGAATTTTATCTTTTTTTGGATGCTCGTTCAGAAGAGTTGAAAGTAACTCATGATTATCCATCTTTCCACAAATAACAAGGCGAGTTTGAGATGAGCCATCAAGCAATGCAAATGCAGCGAGCAAATCTGCTAAGTTTTTGTGAGGCCTTATACTCCCTACAAATAAAATATAATCATCCTGATTGTTACTGTTATAAAATATACCTTCTGATCCATTATAAATTACATTGAGTTTGTAACTGTATTTTTTAAACAATCTGCCTATTTCCTGCTTTGAAAATTGAGATACTGTAATTACTTTACTTGCTACAAAAAGGGCATAATTAATATAAATATAAGCCATTGCCCGTTTTGGCCTGCTATAGCCCATATTTTTAATAAGCGGGCAGATATCGTGTATGGTAACTATTAATTTTCTATAACGATGATAAAAAAAAGGAATATTCCAGGTGGGAGTCCAATAAAGCTGGCAATTGGGCAACTGCCTGAATTCTAATTGTTCTGTTAAACTAAATGGTTTACTCTTGAATAAAATTATTTCTACTTTATTGTTGATGAAGAAATCAGTTTTTAAAAACTGTTCCTTCATACCCTCTGTAATAATGCATTTAAATGCCCATTCATTACTACAGCTGAATAAGTTTAAAATATTCAGCAGGTAAGTGCCAATTCCAGAACTGAATATAAGGCGGCAATCAATAATGATAGTCACTAGAGGTCTATTCTTGCTTTATACTTTCAATAATATTTATTCTGTACCTAAAAAATAGTTTGTTTCAAGTTGCTTTTCTACAGGAAATAGAATAAACTCGTTATTGATATAAGGAGCTGTTTTTTTAAAACATAAAAATATACCTACAGCAAGAGAAGGAAGCAACTCAGCTAAAGGCCTGGCTACAACTGGCGGCATTGGATAGAAATTTGAACCCTTAAAATGCTGTAACTCATAGCCATGAAATAGCCTCAAAAAATTTACTATTGATTCTTTTGTATAACCCCTAACGTGTGCACTATCTGCTTTAATACAGGAAGGTTGCTTACCCATTAATAAAAGCAGCCTGTTATGAAAACTTGCCAAATTGGGCACACCTATTACTAAGCGGCCTCCAACTTTTAATACCCTGGTAATTTCATGCAAAATCCAAAAAATTTCCTTTACATGTTCCAATATTTGATTTACAGTTATTATATCCATCGAATTATCTGCAAATGGTAATTTTTCTTGTTCAATATTAAGCGTATAAGTTTCTATATCCTTAGATTGTAAAACAACAATATTGGGTTGATAACTTTCTATTGCAAATAATTTGGCGGATGGGTTTATGCTTTTATAAATTTCAAGGTCAGTACCGCTACCTGCCCCTATATCCAGTACTGTATTAAAAGGCATTGAGTTTATAGCATACTGTTTTATAATATGCCGCCCATAATTTAAACTTTTATCTATCATGATTAAAAATTAATGAACAAAAAGTGTCAAAAAAGTATTTATGACTAAAAAATATGTGAGATCTAATTACAAAACTGATTTATATGGAATAATACTACCGTAGTTTTTTTGTAGTACAAAAAAAATAAACCATCCGAGATATACACCCATAACTAATAAACGGCAAAACAATTGTGGAAACCTGCCTGGTATAAGGGTAACAAGCAGCGGGATACTTAAAATTGAAAAAACTGAAAAGTAAAAACTTAACCGTTGTAATTCTTCAAGCCCCCTTGTTGCAAATGAAAATACAGCATAAAATAGGTAAAAGTTTATCAAGATTAAGTTAGAAGAATTTTGTTGTATTAGTTTTTGTTTGTTTGTTAATAAAAGAAATATAATGATTAACTTATCAATATTACTCACCAGTTTATACCATAGAGGTTCTTTTATTTGACCTAAGTAATATTCAAGAAACTGTAAATATCCAGCATAATTTTGAGGCAGGAATTTTAAAAAAAAATTTATAAATGTAACATTTAATACCCCCATATTAAAAGCAATAGCTAGCATTAATATTAAAGATCCAAGTATAACCCCATAATTTTTTTTTGCTAAAAAGTAAAAAGGCAACATAAATAATACTGAGAAATGAAAAAGAGAAATTATAAGTATTGCAATCAAATACTTTTTAAAATTTGACTCAATAATATATTTATAGCCGTAGGTAAAAAAAAGCGAAAGTGCAACCAATTGCCTCATAATATTAAAACTGTTAGTATAAAAACCTAACAAAACGAATAACACCAAAGACAACTCAATACTTACAGAATATTTAAAAATGGACTTAAAAAAGAAGGCTAGCGTTATAAAGGAAAAAAAAGAAAAAAAACAGGTAACAGGCAAATTAAAAAAAACGAATACCCCTCTTACTATATGATAAACAGGTTCAAGGGTAAAGCTCACCGCATTATAATAAAAATTGTAATAAGATATATAATCTGCACCAACGTAATATCGTAAACTACTAACTATCCAAAGAAATAAAAAAACGAAAAGTGATATTAAAGTTCTTGTTGGCAGTTCCTGTACAAATTCTAAAAGAGTACAAAAAAAAATAACTGCCATGCAAAGCAATATATAAACTTGCATTAGCTTTTAATAAAACATTGGTTTATTAAGTGTACCCACTGGTTTCCGATAATGTCTATTTTAAATCTCTGAATATTCTCTCGTGCCTGTTTACCCATTTCAATGCGAAGAGATTCATCGGCAATCAATCTTGTCAACTTCGCTTCAAAAAATTCACTATGTCCCTTTTCTACTAAAAAACCGTCAATATTATCTTTTATAATTTGAGCAGGGCCTGTATCGCAATTAAAACTTACACATGGCAAACCGCACGCCATAGCTTCAAGCAATACCATGGGAAAAGCTTCATAAACCGAAGTCATTACATATATAGAAGCTTGTAAATAAAACTCAATGATATTTTTTGTTGGCTCGGCAAAAAATATGGAACTCCCCAAACCTAACCTATTGCTCAAATCCTTGTTGTTTGCTAAAAGGGGGCCATTTCCAATAATAATCAACCGCCAGTCAGTATTTTTTTCAACAACGTTGAACCATATTTTAATGAGTTCGGCAAAGCCTTTTTGTTCAGTATGCCTTCCAATTGCAAGCACTGTTTTATTTTGAAGAGCGGAGAAATTATTTGGATAAAAAGACAAGGAGTTAGGTATACACACTACATTTGAATTGATTTTAGAATAGTACGTTTTATCTAATTCTGTCAATACTACAAGTGCATTTAATTTAGGATACCAGATTTTACGTGATAACCTTGCCATAAAAGACATAGGTGCGTTATATGCAAAATGTTCACATCCAATAATTTGCTGCTGTTTGTCACGTTTAAAAAAACTAAGATATAAATTGATATTTTTTCCTGTACCTATTAAAATATCGCCATCAATCTTTGCTAGCACATCCTTTATTCTTAATGTATTTAAAAACTTTTTATACCCCTTTTTAAAAGAATTACCCTCTAAGGAGTAACTTAATAAACCATAATGCACCACAAGTATATTTTGATCTAAAGGATAGAAGGGTTCACCTATTTTGGTACTTAAGCTATGAATTTGAACTTCATATCCCACAGAAACAAAAAAATTTGAAAGGTTTATTACAACTCTTTCTGTGCCTGCTGAATTTGTAACATCATTTAATATAAACCCAATTTTCATTTTATTATAACCGTTGCCTTAATAAAGTGATAAAACCTGGGGTGAGCCAGTAAAAATTCAATTTATTTATGTGCCTCAACTGCTCAACCAATTCTTTTCTTGTATATACTTTAAGAGTAGAAAACAAACTTAATGTTAGTGAATAAGATAGTGCTTTGTTTTTAAATAAAAGTGTTTGCAGATTAATATTATATATTTTATTTAACCATTGTAGTACTTGTTCAATACATATTTTTTTATCAATCATACTGTTTCCGCAAGCAATAAAATTATGTATTTCATAATCTTCTTCTGTAATTGATGTTAAACCCAACAACGAAAACATTTTTTCATGTATCAATTTATGCACGTTATAATAAGATTCTTTATCTTTCCGTGCTATGTTGGTAATGCTGCCATCAGAAATTCTAAATCTTAACAACGCTTCTGGAATGTTCGCAAATTCTACATAATTAAAAGCATCCACCCATAATCCATAATCTTCAGCATGAAGATTATTCCTGTTATAGGATAAGGAATACTTTGAAAAAATCTCTGTTCTGAAGATAACACTTGGATGAATTATAGGTGGTTTAAAAAGCAGCCTTGCTTTAATAAATTCATTGTGCTGGGGTAGCTTTAGAGTATGAGATTGTGAACCAAAAAAACGAATCCATGAGCCTGCAATCCCAATACTTCTTTTGTTGTCCATAAAATCAACCTGCTTTTTTAACCGGTTGGGCAGGCAAATGTCATCAGCATCAAGCCTAACAATATATTGTCCAGAAGCAATAGAAATTCCTTTGTTAAGAGTGGATATTAGACCTAAGTTTTGGTTGTTATTCAGTAGCTTAATCTTTTTTTCTTTATCTGCAATTTTTGAAATAACCTCAAGCGAATTATCCTGCGAACCATCATTAATTAAGATTAATTCAAAATCTTTAAATGTTTGATTAAGTACACTTTCTACACATTCTAGAATATAAGAAGATGCATTATATACCGGAAGGAGAACTGATACTTTGGGCATTGCAGTTATTAGGCGAGCAAAAATTGACTGGTTTTTTCTAATCCATTTAAAAAAGGTAACACATTACGTTTTTCATTCAAATAGTTAGAATAAGAATTTCGAAGCGATTCATCTTTAATTAATTTAAGCATTCCATTATAAATATCTGCTTTGTTATTATTTACGAGAAAGCCATATTCCCCATTATTCAAAATATTTTTTATGCCAGTAACATTTGTAGCTAAAATCGGTTTTTCTAATACCATTGCTTCGGCAAGTACAAGAGGGTAGCCTTCATAATCCGAAAGAAAAACAAACAAATCAGCAGCTTTAATATAAGGATATGGGTTTGCACAAAACCCTAATAATTTAACATTATCCTCAATTGAAAACCCGTTTATCAAATTTTGTAACGTCTCTTTTTGTGGCCCAGTACCTAATATTAATACTTCAATCTGAATCCCAATTTTAATCAATTCTGATGCCGCAGTAATCAGTTTATCAAACCCTTTAATTTTAACTAAACGGCCTGAGGAGACAACTAAAAAATTGGTTTTAACAACTGTTATATTAGCATTAGATTTTTTAATTACCTGCTCAACATCTACGGGATTATAAATTACATACTGATTTCCTTTATATTGATTAAAAGGGGGATAATTATTAAACGAATTTTTACTATCGTCTGAAACAAAAATCAATTCGCTTATTATATTGTAGGCTTTTGCAAGAATTTTATTGTTAAGGATGCTGTTATGAAAACTCAAATCATTTTGTACATACGCAACGCTTCGTTTAAACTTATTAGTATTGGCTGCAAGAATAACTGTTGAAAAACCTTCATAAGCAGAAATCCCAACATCAAAATCTTCCTTCAGCTTATAAAATTTTGAAACAAGAAAAGGGAAGGATTTCATTAATCTAAATATTATCCTAACCTTTAATTTAAAAAAAGGGTTTTTGTTTTTTAAATTAGAAGTATCAAGTATATGGGTCAACTTAACATTTGATGGTAAGGAATTTAAAAAAGCACCCTGCTTTAAAAATACCAGTAAGTGCAATTCGCACTTATTTTTAAGATAGTTTAGATTATCAATTAAGACCCTTTCAGCCCCGCCTCCTTCTAAACTATCTACTATGAATAAAATCTTCTTCACTATAGCTTTAAGCTTTTTTACTAAATAACAAATGCGCTACCAAATAGCGCGTTAGACTGTCATTAAAAAAATAATACTGTATAAGAAAATAGCTCAGGGTTGAGCCTAATAAATTAGTGATGATAATTACAATTCCTGATGAAGAAAATTTTAGTGAGAAAAAATAAATTGGAATAAAGATTAAACTTGAAAGTATTGCTGTTAGTATCTCGTAATAATTAAATTTAATACCTATAAATTTTTTAACCAAATTATATGTGAGAATTACAATAATTATTTCAGTAAAAATGCTTGTTATAGCAGTTCCATTGTACTGGAGAGATGGAATTAAAACAATGTTACAGGCAATACTTACAAACATACCTGCAATGACGCAGTATGTAAGGTATTTTTCTTTGCCTATAGGATTTAAAACCTGGATAGCAAAAACACTGCTCAGGCTCATTAACAAGGTTAAGGGGGACAGGATTTTTATAGTAGTAATAGCGGGATAATAAGTAGGGCCAGCCAATAATTCAATTATTTGAGGAGCAAGTAAAAACATACCCAAACCAATAGGAATACCTACAAGAATAACGTAACTTAACGATTTTGAGATTAGCTCTTTTACTCTTTCTTTATTATTGTCATTATATGCAGATGACACTTGAGGGATTAATACAAATCCAAAAGAAGCAACGCAATTCAAAATCATTTTATTTATTCTGGAAGATGATGTATAATAACCTACAGCAGTATCATTTGACATAAATCCCAGTATCACACTATCTATTAGTATGTAAACATTAATAGCTAGATTAGATGCGAGTAAATTAAACAGGGGATTAAGATGTTTTTTAAGGTTGAGCTGCGTAAAAGTAAGTGTTACAAATCTTTTGCAATATCGAAAATTAATAACCGCATTTATAAACACGGTAAAAAAATTAAGAACATAAAGCAAAATTGCATCTTTCGGCGATTTTACTACAAAGAATAAAAGAATAATTATCATTACCCTAATTACCAAGGTTCTTATTGTAATAAATTTGAATTCTTCCAGCCCCTGAAACAGCCATTCTACAGGAAAAACGTTAGTTAGTAAAATAGCACACCCGATGAGAAAAAAAGTGGCGTTGGAATTAAGGCGTTGAAAACAAAGAATAAATACTAAATATACTAGTATGAGAACTACCGTTGCTATAATGTGAAGCAGAAAAAGTTCAGTAAAAAGTTGGTTTAATTTATTACGATCCGTTTTTACCTTAGCAACCTCCCTTATTCCATAATATGGAATTCCCAAAGCTGCAAAAACAACAAAATAATTTGTAAGGCTATCTGCAAAACCTACCTGACCGGTTCCATTTGGCCCTAATACTCTTGATGTGTATGGGAAAGTAATAAGTGGGATTAATACCTGACTAGCTGAAAGCAGCGTATTATAAATTACATTTTTTTTTAGGGACATTTTAGGGTTAGTCTATATTGCAAATGTTATATAACATTCAAATTTTTAATCTCTTTTTGAAGTAAAAAAAATATTACAGAAAACACAAAACCAATAAACCCAAAAACTACGGCACCAAAAAGACGCCCTTTTTTTTCATTTCGTAATGGTAAATGAGGAGTATCTATCACTTGTATCAACGGCGTTTCTTTCCGCATGGTTATTTTAGATAATTCTAGGTTTTTTAAAAGCTCTGTATATAAAGCTGCGTTTACCTGCATATCAACCTGCTTTTTTTGACTACTTGTTCTTAAAGATTGCTTTAATGGGTTAATATTTAAATCGTTGATGCTTGCTGCATCACTAATATTCCCAAAAAGCATATACTTTACTGAATCCACCTGTTTTTGAAGGATATTTACATTTTCCAGGTTTTTTTTCATTTTATACTGTGTATAAAACTGTATAGCATTTTTACAAAGTTCTTCAACAAACCTTTTAGCAAAAAACTGATCGTTATCAGTCATTTTTATAAAAATGATATCCAGTTGTTTATCCAACTTGTTTACATCTAACCTAGTTTTAATAATTTCTGTACTCAAACCATTAAAAATGCTGTCCCTTACTAAATTGCTATTATTATGAAAGTTATCAAATTTTATACTTTTTAAAAGAGGGTTTTTGTCCCAACCTTCCCGAATCCTATGATTATCAATATACTGGTCAATTAATAGTTTCTTATCATCATAAAAACTCAACAATGTCCTATCAATTAATACTCGACTTTTAAGTAACTCAACCAAATTGTCTCCTTGAAACGCACTGTTTCCCCCACCACCAAGATTAAGTCCAAACTGAGCTGCAATACTAGCATAAGCACCCGCACCAGATGCTTTATCATTTTCTGCCACAAAAGTTACTTCGGCAGTATACTTCGGCTCTTGCCTCCAGATATAAAGTACACCAATTAAAGAAAAAACGATGCAAGTAATAATTATGTATAACTTTTTATCAAGCAGATAATTAAAACTTCTTTTAGAAGCTTTAATAAATTCAAGCAGTGATATTTTGGAATTCATTGTTTTGTTTTACAAATTTATTCTTGAAATCAATGTTACAATTGTAATAGGTTCACAATCTTAATAATGCTATTACTACACCAGCAAGTGAAGCAATACCTGTTGTAAGCGCCAACACCTCACTTGTTGATAACCCCTTACCTTGCCGCTCTGGCACCTGCGGCACCAAAATTTCAGCACCAGCGGTAACTTCAGGTGTCCTTTTAAAAAACAAAAACCTTCTTATCCTGTCTGCACTGCCATTAGGGTATAAAACATACACTTTTCCTTTTCTTGCATTATCTGTAAACCCACCAGCCTTGTTTATATAGTAATTAAGGTTTTCACCAACTTTAAACACCACTTCGCTGGGTACCATTACTTCGCCATTAACCTTTATTTCACGTTTTGCCTTAGGAATAGTGAGTACATCGCCTTCCTGTAAAATCACATCTTCCAACCCTTCTGGTCTTTGTAAAAGGGTCGCCAAATCAAGCCCAACCCTTATGGTAGATTTTGTTAAATCTTCAATTAAATCATCTGCTGCCGTAGTATCTTTTATTTGCTTTTGTATCTTCCTTACCTTATCATCATTTTTAATAAACGAATTGTTCATGCGTGTTAAACTGGCACCTTCAGTAAAGGCAAAATTGGTCAGCCCGCCAGCACGGTTAATGAG
This sequence comes from Chitinophagales bacterium, assembly GCA_031424995.1. GTDB lineage: Bacteria > Bacteroidota > Bacteroidia > Chitinophagales > Chitinophagaceae > Parasediminibacterium. The sequence continues at coordinate 101,420 of JANPIP010000056.1, forward strand.
GCTGCTTACCTTTTCGTTTTTTGATACTAAAATATAATTGCCAGGAAACTTCACTTCGCCTTCAACCTTCACCCTTACCTGTTCTTTATAATCAGGTTTCCTTCTTACAATTACAATATCCCATGGACTTAAAAATACATCGCCGCCAATTTTAGATAAATTGGTTTGTGTTGAAGCATCAATTACCAATGCCAGGTTATTGCCTTTAGTAACACTGTCACCAGCAAGTCTTCTTGCAACTTCAATTTTATCAATGGCAGAAGCATCTGTAAAACCTTGTGCTAAAAACAAAAGATCGTTTAAAGTAATCCCTTGGTAATAATTATAAATTCCGGGTTTTTTCACTTCCCCTTCAAGTGTTAAGGTATAATTCTGCTTATAGGCATCAGCAGCACCTATAATAATTTCATCATTCTTTTGCAATACAATATCTGGATTGATTTTACTCATTAAAGCCTTTACATTAAATGGAATAACCCGTTTTGTAAGATCGGTGTCGTTGGTTCTTATCAGCAAACCTCTATCCTGAAAAGCTTCTTCTTTTAAACCTTCAGCTTTTGATATTAAACTCAAAATAGTTAATCCACTTTCTAACTCATAACTCCCTGGCCTGTAAACGGCACCTGAAATTTGAACACGGTTATTATATCGGTTCAAAATTTTGCTGATAAAAATTGAATCACCACGTTGTGGTTGATATAAGTTATAGTCTGATTTTTTTACATCTTTTACACGCCGTTCCTTATCTGTTATCTGCTTAATTTGTATGGATGCAGTATAGGCTTCGTTTGAAAAACCGCCTGCAAAATCTATCACTTGTTGAAGTTTTTCACTTGGCAAAACTTCAAAAATGCCTGGCCTTTTTATTTCGCCTTGCAAAGAAACCTGTGTTTGAGCCACAGGAATGCGAATTACATCCTGGTCAACCAAACTCACATTATTACTTTGATCCCCTTTTAACAAAAAATCATAAGCATCCAGTTTTATAATTGGTTTATTGTTTCTTACCAACTCAATTTGCCTAAAAGAACCACGATCTGTTAAACCACCTGCTGCATACAAAGCGTTAAATAAGGTAGAGAGTGAAGAAAGTGAGTAAGTACCTGGTCTTTTTGCTTCGCCAATTACAGTTATTTTAATACTTCTTATTTTACCAATATTTACCTGTAACTGCGTTTGCCCGCTTGCCATACTGCCATATCCATTACGCTGCATTTTATCTTTTATACGCTTGGTGGCCTGCTCAACTGTTAAACCAACAACAGGTATCGAACCAATATATGGTATGGTAATGGTGCCTTCGGCTGAAACCGTTAGGCGGTAATTGGCTTCCTGGTAGCCAAACACGTCAATCACCAGTTCATCATCAGGGCCAATACTATAATTTTTTGGGGTTGCAATACGCAGATTGGGTTCAAAACTTAAATTACTGTTGTTAAACAACTCACTTCCAAAAACGGAGCTGCCTGTTTCAACAGGTGGTTTTGATAAAAGACTGGTATCAAAACTTCTGCCTTCTGATCTTGAACTACCTGAAGAAGCCGTTCTTGAACCAGGGGTAACCGATGCCAACCTGGCTCTTAATTTTGAAACTTCAGCAGCGGGCATTCCTTTTTGCAAAGCAAGCTGTTCTGCTTGGCTTTCAGATAAGCCATTTTGTTGTAATTGCTGGCGTAATTTGGCAATATCATCATCGCTTAAAGCATCAACTTTAATAGTAGTTAAGTCTTTGGCTCTTAATATATCCTGCGCTTTTATAAATGATATGGAAAGAAAAAATGCAGTACCAATAATTAGTAACCTGTTACACAAAAACTTTTTCATTATATTATTTTCTGGAAGCTTTAATTTTTGCTATTGTAATTTTAACCAAGTACAATAGCGGCCGCAACCTGACTTACACAGACAGGCTGCAAATAAATAACACCAATGTTAACTTTTAATAAAAAACTGGCTTATTTTTCTGAGCGGCTTCAAAAATAGGGTATAGATGCGAGGCTTGAGCGAATTTAGTTTCCAGGCTTTTCTATCCTCAAGGTTTGCCTTAATGCGGTTACTTATACTTTTATTACTTTGGCCACCAGTGCGCATGTGAACCAAAACCTCAGGCAGGTATGATGCTTTTATTTGATGCCTGTATAAAAAGCGCAAAACCAATTCATAATCTGCGGCGCTGCGCAGTTGCAAATTAAAGTTTCCAAACTTTTCATACACTTCTCTTTTTACAAAAAAAGTAGGGTGGGGCGGCATCCAGCCATATAAAAAATTTTCTCTTTTAAATGGCCCCGCCTGCCAGTTGCGTATAATTTTGGTAGTATCTGCCGCATCTACATACAACAAATCACCATAAACTGCTTCACAGCCTGTTTCATTAAAAAGTTGTACAACTTTTTCAATAACACTTGTATCCGCATAAAAATCATCCGAATTTAAAATGCCCACAATATCACCCTTGGCAAGGCTGATACCCCTGTTCATAGCATCATAAATACCTGAGTCTTTTTGCTGATTAATCAAACAACGCTGATTTGCAGCAGTAACTATTTCAAGGGTATTGTCTTTTGAAACGCCATCAACAATAATATGTTCAATATGTGGGTAACACTGTTCTTTAACTGAAATAACGGTATCCTTAACAGTAACTGCACTATTATAAGTAGCTGTAATTATTGAAACGTTCATCATTATTTAAAAACCCTTTCTTTTACTTTAACTGCAGGATTGCCCTGGTAAATGCAATATGCATCCAGGTTTTTTGTAGCTACTGAACCCACGGCCAAAACAGAGTGCGATTTACAAACTACACCAGGGCAAACCACTGATTTTGCTCCAATCCAGGCTCCGTCTTCAATAATAACTTCTTTAACTATTAAGTCGAAAGTTGTTAAAGTATAATTATGATTACCTGTAAGAACATAAGCCCCTTGAGAAATACAAGCACTTACACCAATTGAAACTGGTACAAGGCTGTCAATCCAAACATCTTCACCAATCCACGCATAATCCTTTATAGTTAAATTCCACGGATATTTAATGTTTACAGATGGTTTTATCATCACCCCTTTTCCAATTTTTGCCCCAAATAATTTCAGCAAAAAAACCTTCAACCCAACAATGGGGAAGAAGTTGCTTTGAAAGAAAACGGCACTTGTATAAAACCAAAAAATTCTTTTTAACGATCCTGCACCCGTATTGTACCAGGAATTGTTGTATTTGGAGAGATCTGTTTGCATAATTTTTAGCGGCCACCAGTAATTAACCTGTATAAAGCAGGCACAAGCTTATTAAGCAGTATACCGATGCTTATGGCAAGCAATATGGTTGTACAAGGGCTGATGATAAATATTAAGAAGGTACTTGTGTTTGACTTATCAGAAAGATAAAAAAGACCTTTTTTAATAATGGTTAAAACGGGCTCGTGAAAAGCGTAAATAAAAAACGAATAAGAAAATATAGAAAGCCATTTTTTAGAAGGATTGCCCCCTTTCATTCGCTCATCATACATTAACCAAAAAGTTGCCATGCCTACAAAAATAGAAATACACTGGACATAAAAATTTACAGGCGGATTACCATAAAAAACACGAATTACAGCAACCAATACGCACAACAATATCCAGATAAAAAAAAGCAACCATGCATATTCTGTATAGGAAGTTTTAAATTTTATAGTTGGGTTTAATGACACAAATGCGCCTAAACTAAAAAAGCAAATACTTATAGCTTGAAAATAATAGAAATAAAAATTAAACAGCCAGCATGCTAAAATAAACAACAGGTAAAATATTGATAGTTTACGGATACAAAAATAAATAGCGGGTGAAAGTAGAAATATCAATATCAAATCTTTTAAAAACCATAACTGGTATGCTAATGGATTAAAAAAAACAGTATAAAAAAGATCCCAGGCAGAATAGTTTCGTATCAGGCGTGTAGCAAAAAAATCTTTAGTAAACGAAAAATATTGCAGAAAGGCAAAAAGTAATAAAGAATACAAAGACCAAAGTATATAAGGAAGAAAAACAGATTGAACCCTTTTTTTTAATTTAGTTAAAAAACTATTTGCAGTGGGCTGAATATTTTGAAAAAACAGGAACCCTGAAATAGCAAAAAAAAATGGAACGGCAACCCTTGTAAAACCTTCGCCAACTATAGTTTGCACAAAAACATTTGCTTTATTGCTTTTGTGTACACTACCAGTATTAAAATTAAAAATAGTAGTGCTGCTATGTAAAAACACAATCATTACCATGCATATAAAAGAAATAGCCTTTAATTTATTGCTTAAATAAGTGGTAATTAACGGACTGTTTTTGTTTAAACTCAAATTCTTTTCTTGCTTCATTTTATCCCCTGCTCAAGTTCTTATACATACTCCATAAATCTTCTCCAATTTTTGCTTCTGAATAGTTCATTGCAATAAAAGCTGCATTTTTTTTAGAAAGTAAATCATAGTTATCATTATGCATAGCTTGTTGCAAACCATTACTGATACTGCCGATTTCGGTATCAATTTTATAGCCAAGCTTTTCGTTAAAAACAGTAGCAAAGTTGCAACCTTCTGATATGATAGGGATACAGCCATAACTCATTGCTTCCAGTACACTCACAGGAAAACCCTCACTTAAAGAAGGCAGTACATAATAATTGGCCTGTTGTAACAACCCAATCTTTTCCTTTCCATACACAACGCCGGCATATGTCACATTTTCACTTAGGTAAGGCTGTATCAATTTCAGCTCCCCTTCATCAGGGCCCGCAATAATTAATTCTGCATTGCTATTATTTTTCATTACAGCATTCCATGCTTTAACCAAAGGGGTAATACCTTTTTTAAAATGAAGCCTGGCCATAAAAAGAAAAATAACTTTATCATTCTTTTTTGGTAAAATAATTTCAGGAACGGATACCCCATTTTCTACCAAACAAATTTGCCTTTTAAGTAATGGCTCAAGATTGGTTTTTTCACTGCTTCCAACTGCCCTTACAATATCGGCTTTATTACCCATCCTTTTTTCAAGCAAATGAAAATAAAATAGCTTTTTCCACTTTCTGTGCTTCATGCTCCAGGGTTCAAGCATACCATGTGGCACATATATCCAGCGATAGCCATTTTTTTTTGCCTCAAAACCCAGTTTGGTAGGCAGGCGCCAGCAACCATGGGTTACAATAATAATGTCCTCATTATTTGTAAACTCACTTTTTAAATACTCAATAAACCCTTGCGGGTTTTTAGCTTGTTCTGGTAAGAAAACAGTAGTGATGGGTGGCTGTAACGATTGTTCTGTTTTATGGCCCGTAACCCATAATAATGAGGTTACTTTATACTGCGCAGCCAGGTATTCCCAACCAAAAATTGCAGCGTTCCATATACCAAAATTTATCTTATCAACAGATGTTACAAGGTGTATTACCGTCATTCAATTATACCTTTTTTAAAGATTGCTTGTAAAAATACCAGGCCGGGTACACTGTAAAAAAGTACAGCATAAACTGCGCTGGCAAATAACCCCTTGATAATATTAAATAAATATATGCAGCATTTTGAAGGCAAAAAATAATATACCAGGGGTTTAATTCCCTTTTAGTGGTACTGATAATAGGCTTATTTGTTTTTGCATAATACCAGCCAACCAATAAACCCATAGCCATTACACCTATCCAGCCTGCCATCATATAATACTCTGCATAATTTAATATGGCCTGCCCTACACCTTCATTTTTATTTACCGAGCTGTAGGCTTCTCGCACATAAATAAGATAATCACCGGTGGGTTTTGATGGCCAGAATGCCCTGGGTATAGGAGTAAAAACAGTTTGCAATAAAGGAGTTAACCCAATATAAGAAAACTCATTGCCTGCACGTGACATCACCAACCCGCTTGCCTTAAAAACGGCAGTTTCATTAAATGCAGATGCCAGGTAGTCGCTTATACCTTTATTCTCATTTTCGGCAAAATTTAGCCCCTTTCCGTAAGACCTTGTAGCTTCCATAACACCCATAAATACCAAAAAAGCAAACCCGCCCGTTACAAGTGGCAACAGTTTAACTTTCTCGCCTTTGGCAATATACCACATGCTTAAACTGGTAATAGCCCCCACCACCAATCGCCAGCGGAAACCGGCTGAAATAAACAGGGCAAACGCAACAAATAAAAGGCCTGCTGCCAAATACAGTGGCAATTGCTTTTTGCGGTACATGTAAACAATACCAGGGCAGGCAATAACAAGAAAATTAAACCCGTTAAGCAGGTAACCCGCAAAACCCCCTGCGTCAACCAGGGCTTCACCGCCACCTGAACTTTGGCTCCAAAAAGCTATTTGTGCAAAGCCAGAGGTACCAACCAACAGTATATAACTACCAAAACCAATTACATAACAGGTAAAAACCTGCTTTTTAAAAACTTGTGCCTTAAAAACAGCGGGAAGAAGGTATTTATTTTGTGAGGGCGCTTTATTACCACTGCTGCTATAACCTATTAAAAAAAAAACAAAAAAAAGCAAGCCACCCATCCAGGAGGTTACATAGTGTTCCCTGTGTTCAATACCCCGAAAAAAAGTTTCGCCGTTCCATACAGAAAAAACTGGCCCCAAAACACTATAATAAAGTACAGTTAAGGATAAAATGGTCGGCGGCGAACAGAAACTGTAAATACTTCTCGAAGACAATTGTTTTGATAAAACAAAAATAGAAAGTACAAAAAGTCCTAAAACCAGCGCTATTTCATCTCCTTGCAGTTCATTGGTATAAAACATTAGTTGTTGTGCGATTTAATTGATGATAAGTTTTGCCACATATTTCCTTAACCTACCCTATTACTTATCAATCTTAAAATGCTTGCGTTTATTTTCTTAAAAGCAAAACGGGGTTTACGCGCCGCAATATAATCCAGTGTATCTGTTACTGCTTTATTATATGATGAACCATTGTAGTTTTTAATAATTTCTATGCTTTTCGCCCCCATTGCCAATAATTCACTATCGTTTAAGCTAAGAAATTTCTTCATTACCGCAATAGCATCTTCCTTTTTAACTGGCGAAAAAACAAAGCCATTTTCGCCATGTAGTACCAAATCTTCAGCGGCACCGCAATGGTCAGAAACTAATACTGGCAACCCTGCTGACATGGCCTCATTAATACACAAACCCCAGGGTTCTGCAGTGCTTGCAAGAATTAAGGCTTTTGCATGATGATAATAATACTTTACTTCTTCCTTTTGAAGAAACCCTTTAAAATGCACCTGGTTTTGTAACCCATTAACGGCAGCATATTTTATAAGTTCTGCTTCCAGAGGGCCATTGCCCAAAATAACGAGTTCAATATCAAATGTTTCAACTACACATTTATATACATCCAGTAAAAAGAATAAATTTTTTTGGGGTAATAATCGGCTGATGCACAAAATAAAGTTTCCAGGGGTCTTTGGTGGTAAGGCATCACGTTTATAAAAATCATTATCTACCACATCGTATGGCGCAAATATGGATTCCTGTTTAATCCCTAATTGTGAGATATATTCTCTGCTCCGTTTTCCCGCCACCAGTGCCGCGGCACAATGAGAAACAATAAATTTTTTAATCCATTCTTTGTAAAACACCCTTGGTTCATCCAGTATAGTAGAATCTGATTGCATTACAACCTGAACGCCATGCGCAACGGCCCATGCAATGCCCCATAGCATTTCCTTAAACCCATAACCTGTAATAAAAAGCACTTGTGGCTCAATCTCATTTAATAATGTATTTAACGCACCGTAACTATTTTCTGTTAATTGAAAAATTGAATCACCAATTACTTCAGTATCCTTCCAGGCATAACGTTTCGAACCAGGCCTTGTTTCTATACATACAGGTTTTAAATGCTGTATTTGCTGTAGCCTAAAAACATGATAAGGACCAATTTTCTCTATTAAGAAACATATTTTATTATTACCTTGTTTGGTCTCTACCACTTATTTGACTATTGACTATTGACTATTGACTATTGACTATTGACTATTGACTATTGACTATTGACTATTGACTATTGACTATCCTCACATATTCATCTATCATCTTTCCAGGCGTAAACCTATTAGCATAGGCCAGTTGCTCTTTTTGTTTTTCATCCGTTAATGGTTCATTCATTGCCAATAAAATGGCTTCAGCCAAAGCAGCAGCATTTTTTGGTGGCACCAGTAACCCAAATTTTCCCTGCTGTAGCACTTCCCTGCAGGCAGGTACATCGGTGGCTACAACTTTACACCCCGATGCAAGAGCTTCAATAAGCACGGTACCAAAACCTTCCTGCAGGGTGGTACTAAAAACAAACAGGCTGCTCTTGTGCAGCAGTTCAGGTATATCGGTACGGCTACCTAAAAAATCTACAGTTTTCAATTGCAAATTTTTGGCATAATCTGTTAAACTGTTGTAATTACCGCCGTTACCTGCAATAAGTAATTTAAAAGAACCGGTTTTTTCTTCTAGTATTTTCCACGCATTTAATAGGGTAATATGGTCTTTATGTGGCTCTAAAGTAGCAACCATTATGGCAAGTAGCGGTTGCCTTTCAGGCGGGTTTAGCAATTTAAATTTTTCTGGCTTAAAGCAGTTGTACACGGTTTCAAATTGCTTATCGTAAAGTAAAGGGATGTTACGGAACGCATCTCTTATATAATCAGAACAGCATATTACTTTGTTGTTTAACAAAAAACCCGTCCAAAAACTCATGTAAGTAAAAACATAATGGTGCATAAAACCATCACTTGGCGGGTTGCCGGCATGTACAATTAATTTTTTTACCCCTGCACTTTTAGCCCCCCAATGCACCCAGGGTGAAAAACCCATCATCCAGGCAATAACAATATCAGGTTTTCTTTCCTTGCAAACTGCCTTTACTAATGTAATTATTTTTCCCGCATTCTTCAGGCTGGGCACAAAACTATTATTGAAACTGCACCAGTTTTCGGTTTTTATAAACTCGTTTTTCAGCTCACCTTCTTCGCTTAAAAATAATAGTTCCTGCTTATGCTTTTTTACAGTAAGCCAGTCTAATACAAGCCTTGGCGTGCCTTCTGCCCTTGGTGAATTTAAAACGTGTAATATTTTCATGTTAACAAATGGCCTTAATGAGTGCTTGCCTGAAATTGACCCAGGTATAATCCTTCACAAGCGCGGTTATAGATGCTGTTGATGAAAGGGATGGTTTTTTGTTAGCTGCAAAAGCTATTGCTTCCTGTAGGGCAATAATATTACCCGGCGTTACTAAAATAATCGCCTCATTGGCAGGCATATCACCCAGCATTGAATTTTCAGTTCCTATCACCATACAACCATTGCTCAAAGCTTCCAGGTACACCTGGCCAAAACCTTCACTGATGGAGGGCATTACAAAAGCAACGGCATTTCTGTAATGCCAGGTAAGTTCATCTTTCAATAACCCGGTAACCCATTTTATGCTGCTGTCAAGTTTTAAAAAATCTTCCATTCCATGGTCAACAACCCTTGAAACAACAATAAGATCGTGCGTATGTGTAAGGCCACCAGTTTGCCAGGCTTTACATAAATGGTGCAGCCCTTTGCGTTGTGTACCAGAGCCTACAAATAAAAAAAAAGGCCTGTCGGGCTTCTTTTCTAAAAGGGGTAAGGGAAGATGAACATCAGATGGGCTAAAGCCGTAGGGGATGACTTTTATGGTATCAGCGGCAGCGCCAGCTTCCATCAAAGATCGTTTTGTGCAGCCACTTGCAACAACAATACTGTCAGCAAACTTCCAGGCATCTTTGGTATGGTTGGCATACTTAAATGGCAGGTTTTGACGGGTATTTTTCAAAACCTGTTCTGCAAAAGCAGGGTATTGCCTGGCATCTTCAGCAAGTAAAGGATGCTCCCAAGCCGGATGGGTATGAAAATAGAACAACACTTTTTTACAGGGATGGGCAAAATGCTGCCTGAATGCATAATCTGCCTGAAACTCATACAACAATAAATTGCTTTTAAGTGCCCTAGCCTTTGCAACAGCCGCTTTTGCAAAAAGATCATCCTGCCAAACAGATACTTTACTGGGCTGTACAATTTTTGAAAATAATGTATTGAAAATAAAATAGCCCGGCCTGGTAACTATTTTTTTTTCCTGCAGGTGCTTGCTGAAACGGCCGCTTAGCTTGGTGCTGAAACTTGTTTTTTTTAAAAAATAATTTACAAACCCCCTTTTATTGTATAAATCTGTTACAAAGCAATCCAGTAACCCAGCCTCTTCTAGTGCTATCGCAGCTTCATAATGATCTCTTCTTCCCGGAAACACTGTCACAAACCCATTACCCATGCTTATTATCTTCTTTAAATGCCTTTTAAACAATAATTTTTTCCCATTCTTTAACTGCCCTGCCCCAGGTTACATGGTTGGCTTTAACAGCAGCACCCTCTTGCAAGGCAGTACGATAATCATCATCTTCTATAAACGCAACAAAACGCGCTGCCACTTCTTCCGCAGTTTGGGTAGGCAAAAAACGCATACTGGTGTCTTCAAAATACAGGTCGCCCATACCATCTACAACAAAGCCAGCCACTGGTACACAGGCACGGATAAATTCAAGCACAGAGATACTGGAAAATTCTGCTTTTGAGAATAAACAGCCAATATCGCAGGATTGTAAAAAGGAAATAAATTTTTCAGGCTCCTTAGATTTATCAATAAAGCCTGAAAAATGCAGCAGGGGATGGTTTACAAGTTCTGCTGGAGCATTGCCTGCGCATTTTACCTGCACCTTATAGTTCTTTTTTTTAAGAATTTCTGCTGCCGAAATAATAAGCGCAAGGCCTTTTCTTTTCCAATCCTTACCCACAAAACCAAGTACAAGTGGCACTGTTTTACCAATACCCGCCTTTGGTTTTACAACTGGCACATAATTATCAGGAAAGATAATATTGGCACCAGGTAAAATGCTGCTTACTTTCTTAGCATCAATACCATAATCATTAATTACCGAATTGGCTGCCCATTGTTGCATACCAACAATATGTGTTGCTGCCTGAAAAAATGTCTTTTCCTTTTCTAAAGTTTCGGCCGTTATTTTTTTACCAATTATTTTTCCAATCTCATACCTGTCTATAAGCTGACTAAAAGTAGCATCTATGTAGTGGTATATCTTACCGCCGTTCTTTACCACTGCATCAGCAGGTGGAAAGTGTTGGTTGAAACTGATCACATTACCTTGTAAAAAAGTTGCAGGTATTTGTTGCAAAACCCTCCTGGCAAAATCGCTTGAATATTGATAACCCCCTTTTTTTTGCAGGGTGATCAGTTTGCCCAAATTCCAGACATTGCGGCTTAGCTGCACTTTATGCAGGTCCATTTGCCAGCCTGCTACATTCCAGCACGCAGCTTTAGCTGCCTGCAAAAAATAATAGGGGGTACCGCTGAAAGTAGAGACTTGAGTAACATCGCCAATGGCGGCAATGGAAATTTTATGTTGATTCATTTTAATCGTAAACTATCTTTTTTGCCAATCGCATAGACGGCCTTTCTACAAGTAAATAAAAAAGATATGCAGCAAAAATTGCAATGACTATTTCAGCCAAAATTAAAATTTTACGACCGTTGGGGTCATCAAAAAACCTTAGGCCAAGATTTATAACTTTTGTTCCAATGGGTGTGTGTATGAGATAAAGCGAAAAAGATATTTTTGAAAAGAAAAGAATGATTTTATTTTTTAAATTCCAGAACGCAATGACGCTAAGTGCAAAATAGCAAGCTATCAAAGCCTCAATACCATGAATATAATAAATTTGTAGGGTAAACAATGCTAAGAAAATAACAAGTACAATCTTAGATATTTCTTGCCGGCTTTGATAAAAAAACAAAATCAACCCCAAACCAAACATAGATAAGAATGGCAAAATCGTTTCCCAACCATTATACGTTTTAATTAAACTTAGCATAAGCATTATTGTAAACGTAATAATTGCAGAAACATTTTTTTTAATAAAAGGGAGGGATAATCCTAATAATATATAAAACTGAAATTCAATTCCAAGTGTCCAGTAATTATGATTATAATAAGTACCAAAACCAAAATTATTCAGGTAAGCAAAATGAAATAAAAGATCGGATACATGAAAAGGATTATCTAAGTAACCAGTAATCCTGTAGGAAAGAAAGTTAAAAAATAAAAGCAGAAAAATACTTGCTATGTAAGGTGGCTCAATCCTAACAATTCTTTTAAAAATAAAGGTTTTAAAATTTTTAAGGGTATAATTTGGTGGTAGCGAATGTGCTATAATATAACCAGAAAGAACAAAGAAAAGCTCCACGCCAAGATATCCATAATAAAAATAATTAACATTAGCAACTCTCACATCACCAAAATAATGTGTAAGCATTACCATCAGTGATGCTATTGCCCTTACCAAATGAACGCCCTGTACATCTTTTTTCAACACAATTCCATTTCAAATATTATAAATAATCTTTAACAAACCTCTCTATACCAAAGTTGGCCTGTGCATGGTTAAATACAGCCTTTGATAATTTTTTTTGTAAACTTTCATCTTTAAAAAGAGTCCTTATTTTTTCTGATAATGCACTAACATTTCCAGCTTCAAAAAAAATAGCCAGCCCATCCTTAGGTGCCAATTCTCGCAACATGGGCAGGTCACATAAAACACACGGCAAGCCATTGGCCATTGCCTCTCCTACCACAGAACCAAGACCTTCTGATGGAGTTGTTGCATACACAAAAACATCCCATTCATTTAAATAATCATAAACATTTTTAACATCGCCATGAAAAAATACTTTATTCTGTACTTTTTCTATAACAGCCATTTGTTCCAAGGTTTCCCGCAATACCCCTTCACCTACAAAATGCAACTCAGCAACATGAATTTCTTTAATTATCAATGCAAATGCTTTTATAACAGTTGCATGGTCTTTAATGGGATCAAGCCTGGCAACCATTCCCAGTTTAAATTTACCAGGGTCTATATTTTTTTGTGGAAATTGCGATGGTAGTGCAATAGGATTAAGTGAAGTTTTAACAGAAAAGTTTTTGAAATAAGGTACAGTTTTATACGTCAAAGAAACATAATCTGAACACCCCATTAATACTGTCTTTCCTTTATACTTAAAAAAAATGTTCAATACAGCATCTTTTATAGGGTTATGTCCCAATGGATTTCCTAAATAAACCCTTACATCTTGTGTTACATTATTTAAGCAATTCAACTGCAAAGGTAACCTTATAGTACTCCAGCAAATTACAAGGTCAAACTTTTTTTGTTTAAGATGATTTTTTAACCCCTTTCTAAAAGCCATCATCCCTTTATTAACAATATGCAAATGCTGAATTTGCAAAGGCAGTTTGGCCCAATCCTCACTCATTGGCCCTTCTTCCCCCAAAACAATAAGTTCATGCGTAAACTGCGGACTGCCATTAATAAAATGATAGCAATTTTTTTCACAGCCGCCGCGATGGGCATAAGCTGATAGGTGCAATATTTTCATTTGAACTTCAACTTTTTATTTCACGTTGTAACTTGCTAAAATACCATTGAACTTTTCTAACCAAGCTTTTAAACCTTCGGTATTCCAATGGGTGTCTGACGGTTGGTAAAACCTTTCAGGAGCGTCTTTAAACTCGTTGTAAACGCTTATTGCCTTCATTTTAAGATTAGGGTGCTTCTCAATACGTGGTATTAAACCATTGTAATTCATGCCTTTATAGGTTGGTTCAAAAACCGATACAGGATTTGGTATGATAGAGAGATAGACTTCTGTGAAACCAAACTTTTTGTAATGATCATAAACAGCATTTAGGTTTTTGATATCGCGTTCAATCTCAATGTCTTTAATTTCTCTGAATGAACTACCCATAAAACTGCTGTCAACGGTTTCTACGAAAAATAGCCTATCAAAATTTTGGCCCATGACCACTTTTTGGTCAGTTCTTTTAAAAAGATTAAAAATAAGGCTGGCCTTAAACTCCCTTAAAGGGGTGAACAGCCCCGTCTCCCATACAAGAAATTCCATATTGGTGCCCAATGCTGGTTTAAAAAAAAATGATTTAAGCTCTTTTACAGCACTTATAAATGAGTTGGTACTTTTTGCAATACTTCTTTTCGATGGTAAATTGGAAATAGAGTCAATCGTCAAAAAATTAAGCAAGTAATTGCTGGAATCTTTGTCACTTGCCAAGGTACTGAAAAACCTTTCCGTAAATTCGAGGAGAAGTATATTGTTATGGGCTACATCAAGCCCGCCAATTGACTTTTTCCCACCATTATTATTGATATAACTAAAATTATCGACCCCGCAGTAAAAAGAATCGGCTACAGCGTAAGTAAAAAGGTAACTATCGCAAAGTAAAAAAAGGTTTAAATTTTTTTGGCCACTGCATTGGGCAACCGGAACTTTATGTAGGGCATTGTAGTTTTTTCTAAAACGGGGAAGGTAAGACATCCCATAAAGGTCACCATAACGTTGCCTGTCAGTTCTTAAAACAGTATTGGTTTCAGTTTTAAACCTGCCAATTGCTGTGGTTAAGGTGTCAGACATACTGGCAATATAGGCAGCTAAGCAAACTAAAATAGCCAAGTATCCTGGTATACGTTTTATATGGTTTACATTTTCGTGTACTGCACCCTCAGTGCCATCAGTAGCAGCTACCCCCTCTTTCCTGAAATTCATATACTAAAATTGGAAATAGATAAATTGATTATTGCTGAATACGCCAAAAAGGTAACAGCATACAATAGTAGTGATAAACCAAAAGTAAAACCTGTTGGTTTTCGTTGTCTCAACTACAGCTATATATTTTTCTTTTAATAAAAGAAAGAAAATCAACAACAAAGAAAATATGATTTCCGTGTTGTTCATCACAGAATCTATCCTGTCTTTAAAGGTAAAATTGAATACCTGTTTAAATACCGTTTGCACCGTACTCATATTAGGTGATCGAAAAAATATCCATGCAATTGTCACAAGAATGAAAGTGAATAATATATTGGTTACCTTATATAACACAAGGTTTTGTTGAAAATATCCTCTTTTTTTTAACCAACGGTTTTTTATTATCCCAACAATATTGTAAATACCGTGCAATCCCCCCCATATAATAAATGCCCAGCTGGCACCATGCCATAAACCGCTTATAAGAAACACAATCATTAAATTAAAATACCACCTTAAAGTGGTTACCCTGTTGCCTCCCAACGGTATATAAAGGTAATCCCTAAACCAGGTAGATAAGGAAATATGCCACCTGCTCCAAAATTCACTGATAGACTTGGATAGATATGGGCTGTTAAAATTATCCATCAGCTTGTAGCCCATGGTTCTGGCTGCACCAATACCAATATCAGAATACCCTGAAAAATCACAGTATATTTGGAACGAATAAAATACAACAGCAACAATAACCGTTAGTCCATTTTTTTGCCCTGGTGCAGAATACACATCATCAACTAATATAGCCAGCCTGTCTGCAATCACAACTTTTTTAAACATACCAAAAGCCATTTGCATTAACCCGCTTTTCATGTTTTCAAAATCATATGTATTATGAAGGTGAAACTGCCAAAGTACATTTTGTGGTCTTTCAATAGGCCCTGCAACTAGCTGGGGGTAAAACATAACATACAGGGCATAAATACCAAAATGCTTTTCCGCTTTATAAGTTCCTCTATACACTTCTATGGTATAGCTCATCGCCTGAAATGTATGAAAAGAAAGGCCAATGGGTAATAATATCTTTAAAAAAGCAAAAGGTGTTTCAGAATCAAATTGCTTAAAAATAAAATCAATATTATAGTTTATAAAATTATAGTATTTAAACACCGCAAGGATACCGATATTAGATACAAGGCTGATAATAAGGAAGAGTTTTTTGTATCTGGGGTCTATCTTTTCAAGGTAAATGCCTGCGAAATAATCTATAACAATGGTAAATCCGAGTATTAGTATATAAACTGGTACAAATGCCATATAAAAATAACAGCTGGCACCAAGCAAAAGTCCCCACCGGTATTTGCCCGGCAAGTACCAATAACTGATAGTTACAATGATGAAAAATAAAATAAATTGTAATGAGTTAAATAACATATCAGTTAGTGCTTAGGAAGATATTTTGCGGTAAAGACTTGTAAAATCCTTGCTCATTGATGCAAAGCTTCGGCAAGTGGTAACATTTATTTTGAGTTTATCCAGTAACGTTGTATCATTAACAATTGTATACAGCTTCATTTGCAAGTCTCTACTGTTCCTCCACTCAAATAACAATCCGTTAACACCATCTTTTACCCTTTCTGCAATGCCCGCATAGTTGCTTCCTATAATGGGCAGGCCGGCAGCAAATGCATCAACAGTTTTTTTCAATTACCACAGTGAGCAAATGCATTTATATAAAGGGTTTTATTTTCATACTTTCTTATTCATCACAGCAATTAAGTGTTTGCCTAGTTTTTGGCCAGGCCTCTCGATAAGTTTGTTAGCAATAAATGCTATGATCGAAGAAACAGACACCAATATCAAAAATCGTATAAGGTAATTTAGAATTGCAATGCTTGTATTTGTAACATTAAAAAAATCAGCCAATCCAACGCGATTTAACATTGTCAGTACAGCTATATGAATTATATAGATGCTATAACTCCATTCACCTATTGATAATACAATTTTATTTACGAACATCAAAATTGGATACTTAGATAAAAAAGCAAAAAAAATGGCTAAAACTATACTTACAAACAGTAAAGGAATATGAAAAATAAAAAAGTATAGTAAACAAAGAATAATGCAACCCCCTATCAGTGTATAGTTAGGCAATTGGTTATGTTCCACATAAAAAAAAATAAAAATTCCTATGCTAAAAACAGGAAGTTGGTTAATAAGCCATAAGTATAAAAAGGGGGTATTTAATGTGAAAACGCCCTTATATAATAATGCCCCATTAACAATTATTGCTAATAATGTTGTGCCAATAAACAAGTAAATAGCCTTATTGATATTTGATATATACAAAACAAAAAAAGGGACTACTAAATAAAATAGCATTTCCACTGAAATTGACCAAGAGCCTGGCATAAAACTATTGATATATTTAGGACTTAGGCTATTTATAAAAAGACCATTTAAAATCAATTCGTGCCATGGAATTTTATTAATATTTAAAAAAGGATGTGTACCTAAATAATTTTGAAATGTGTAGTAAATTATTCCGATATACCACATTGGGGCAATGCGGAAAAAGCGACGAATGAAAAAATTTCTAATTGCGTATTCTTCCTTTTCTTTTCGATTTTGAAAAGACAGGAAAAGTGTAAATGCACTGGCCATGAAAAAAAGCTGTACGCCATATTTTCCAAATTCAATTATTGAGGATAGAAAAACAGGTATGTATTTAAAGTAACTTCCATTATATGCAGTGTGTACCATTAATACAAGTAAAATAGCTATTCCTCTTATTGCTGTTATATAATTGTAACGAGGCATTATATCTATTATTTATTTTAGAATTCACAAGCTGATTTTTTTATATAGTAAACTAAAATCTGCCGCCATCTGGCTGAAACTATGATTGCGTTTGATATTTTCTTTTAATTGCAAAACCAGTCTTTTATCACCAATAATCAGTTGAATCTTCTCAAAAAGGTTTTCAGAATTCCCCCACTCAAACAACAATCCATCAACACCATCTTTTACCCTTTCTGCAATGCCCGCATAATTGCTTCCTATAATGGGCAGGTCGGCGGCAAATGCATCAAAAACGGTAAAGGGTCCTGTTTCTGGCCATATGGATGGTATTACACAAACATCCATTTTCGTCAATTCACCAATCACATCATCCTGTGCAATAAGCCTTGGTGGCATAAACCTTCCATCACCCTTTACCTTTTCCAGCATTTCTTTTCCATAATTGGTATTATCCCAGTAAGGACCAAAAAAATGCACTTCTATTGCTGTTTCCTTTGGTAGCATTTGTACAGCATCAATTAAAAGGTGTACCCCTTTTATATCAGTACACCTTCCTATAAAAACCAGTTTAAGTGTATGGTTATTATTATGATGGTTTTGGTCATATTCAACAGCAGAAGTATGTCCGCCCATCTCTATAAAATGCAACTTCTCTTCGGCAACATTATTTAACAATAGCATGGTCTTAACCCATCCAGCGTGTACCTGTATTCCGTCTATGGTATCATAAAACTCTTTCCAGCTTTTAATAAACAACGCAGTACTGTTGCGCTTTACAAACTTGCCGTTTGTATCAAATGGCACGGGCAAATAAGATGCTATATTGGCCGCAAATGTTGGTAAACCCGCAACGGCGTACCTGCAGGCACTGCACCTGTCAACCAATATCTTACCATCACACCTTATTTTTTCTTCACGCAATAAAGAACGCTGCAGGCACGATTGACCGGGCGAATGATAGGTTAGCAATGTTTTAAAACCCAGTTTTTTGCAGGCCCTTAAATGGGAAAGTGAAGCACCCTCGCCCTGGTCATGAAAATGAACAATATCGGGCTTAAATTCCAGTAGTACCTCTTCAAAACCCTGTAAATCTTTATAAATACTGGTATAGTAAGAATAACCTTCATTCACAGTAATGGTAGCTGGCAACACCTGTACATTGATATGATTGTATTGGTACTGCCTTTTTTCAGTTCCTGTATGAATTACCACAAGGTGTTCTGCATCGGCACTGCTGTTTTTTATCAACTGGTAAACAAATACTTCTTTACCGCCAGTAGATGCAGGGAAAAAAGAAGAAGGCAGGTGAAGTATTCTCAAGTTAAAATTTCAATGTTAAAAAGCGGTTTCGTGAACACAGATAGCATGCATTTATTACAAACAATTATATCTGTGAAATAACATTATATCCTCTGGGTTTGCTTCATTTTTTTCTGCAAAGCAGTATAAAAATCCATTCTACATCCCTTCATCTGTGTCATCCCGTGTTCCCATTCGCATCAATCCCATCACCTGCTTTTTCTACAAAGCAGTATAAAAATCCGTGCTACATCCGTCCCATCCGCGTTATCCGTGTTTCCATTCGCTTCAATCCCATCACCTGTTTTTTCTGCAAAGCAGTAAAAAATCTGCTTTACATCCTTTTCATCTGTGTCATCCGTGTTCCCATTCGCATCAATCTCATCATCTGTTTTTTTCTGCAAAGCAGTAAAAAAATCCGTTCTACATCCTTCCCATCCGCGTTATCCGTGTTTCCATTCGCTTCAATCCCATCACCTGTTTTTTGTGCAAAGCAGTAAAAAATCTGCTTTACATCCTTTTCATCTGTGTCATTCGTGTTCCCATTCGCATCAATCTCATCACCTGTTTTTTTCTGCAAAGCAGCAAAAAAATTCGTTCTACATCCGCGTCCTCCGTGTTCCCATTCGCATCAATCTCATAACCTGCTTTTTCTGCAAAGCAGTAAAAAAATCCGTTCTACATCCGTGTCATCCGTGTTCCAATAAATTGCTTCTATATTATTGCGGCAAAAAACTTCGCAGCCAGTCTCTTCTTTTAGCATCAATGGGCTGATCAAAAAAACGGTTAACTAAATATGCAGTTAAAAAAGTTACAGTTAAGTAAAGTAAAAAAGGAACGATACGTGCCGAAAACGGCAGGTTAAGTGAATATTGATAATACGAAAAAAACCATAACCAGTGTGAAAAATAAACCACATACGACATATTGCCCATCCAGCGGTCGCGTGCATCACTGCTCTTATGTACATTATCCTGTATAAATGGTATTAAAAAAACGGGTAAAATCAAATTATATAACTCATGGTAATACATCCCCTTGCCTGTATAACCATATCCAAATAAAATAATCTCATAATATGGTAGTAAAAGCATTGCAAAAAATAGCGCCATACATGCCATCTTTAACAACGGGGCAAACTGTATGGGGTACTTGTACAGGTACATACCAATTAAAAAGAAAGGCAGGTAAAACAACACTGATTTTGCCGCAAATGAGCCGGGTACAAAAAAAAGAAGAACAAGAATTACTGAAGATAACAGGAGGGTAGCTAAAAAAACAGCTTGCTTTTTAAGAAGCACAAAAAAAACGGGGAAAATCAGGTAAAACTGTATTTCAATATCTAGCGACCATGCAGGCGTTAATAAAAGCGTACTGGTATCAAGCTGGTTGCTTCCTACAATAAAAATTTGTGCAAGCACCCAGGGGATGGTACGGTCAACATAATAAGGGTTGCCTATGGCAAAAAATACTTTAAAAATTATAATTAATAAAGCAAATATCCAGTAAACAGGTAAAAGCCGCCACAGCCTGCTGATATAATAGGTAAAAGGCATGCGGGAAAGATGCTGGTACTTAGATTCGTACATAGAACTGACCCAGTAACCGCTTAACATAAAAAAACAGTACACTGCAAAATGGCCAATATGTACAAAACGGGTGGTATGAAAAAAAACCACTGCAACCGCAAGAATGAGTCGGAATTGACCCGGTAAGATATTAATACTATTACGAATACTTTTCAATAAAACAGGTTTTGGTTACAAATCAGCACAAGTTACAATTCGCCTTTTAGGAATGGGATGGTGCGGATAAATCATTTACAATTCTTAGCAACTTGGGCGACAAATCCTGGTCCAATTGTTTAAGGTGCAGGCTAACATTATCATCCTGACTTGCAAGTGTATATGACTTTAAAGCAGCAATATTGCCTGTTACTGGTATTTCTGATAATAACAACTCAGGCACACGGGTAAGCATACCCGATGTTGGATAATGATTAAGAATTACAGTGCTACAGGTAACCAGTTCATTTTCCAATGCCTCATCAGAAAGTTCTCCCAGTATGTCAAATTCCACTTTTCCTTGTATCAAGGGTAACAATTTTTCAACTCCTATACCTGCTAATTTTATCTTTTTATTCTTATAAAGTTCTTTGGCTATAAAATCTTTAAAGCCCAAAAAATTGGGTGAATTATTGAAATTCGCAAAATACAATGCATTACCTGGCTTATCACATAAACGCCTTAACTGAACCCTGCTGTTGATTTTAGCCATCATCATATCTGGGGGATAATAGGGCAAAAAGAAGGAATGGGCACCCAATATGTTTAAAAGCCAGTCCTCTTCTTCTGAAATACAAAAAACGGCATCAGCCAACAGGTAATATCTTTCCTCTTCCTTCAAACGGTCTAATATTGGTACACTATGTGTCCAGGTGCCGGGGTAAGGTGCCAATGCTTCTACGTTTGCAGGTGCCAATACCACCTTTTTATGAAACGATTTTAAAAAAGAGACTATTTGCAAAGTTCCAAAACCAGTTCCCTCAATTAAGTAAGTAGCAATATTGGGATACTTGCCAACAAAATAAGATACCCTGAAATAATTAAACCCTGTAGTACGTAAACTTTCCCCGCAAAAAGGTTTATAAATCCCAAATTGTAATATCCCTTTCAAAGCCCACCACGCAATTTTTAAACTTCCTGGTCTAACAGGTTCTTCTACTTCGCTAAAACTAAAACCTGCTTTTTCAAAAATCTCGTACAATTGCATAGATCTTGCTTTGCCTCCCGACCATTTAATCGCATCAAGAAACAACAGGTCCAGAAAAAAACAGGTGGTACCGTTTTTAGCTAAAAGCATCAGTCAATATCAGTATTAAAATAAGGAAACCAGTTAAGTTGGTAATGCAGATTTTCTGTTCTTTGCTTTATAAATTTTGCAGGATTGCCACCTACAATTGAATATGGCTCAACCGTTTTGGTTACTACAGCACCTGCTGCTGCAATACTGCCTTTTTTAACACTTACGCCAGGCATAATAATAGCCCTTGCACCCAGCCAGCAATAATCTTCTATAAAAACCTTTCCGCCTTTGCCACTAAAATCACTGGATTGTGGGTCATGGCTTCCTGTAATGATATAACATTCAGCAGAAATACTCGCATTTTCACCTATCGTTATTCCTTCCCTGCAGTCAAAATAACAATTACGGTTAATAACACTGTGCGCACCAATGGTAAGGTAAAAGCCCGTAAAAAAACATCCCATATGTATGGCTGCTGTTGTATGGATATCATACTTTAAAATACGTACTAAGTACCACCTCCTCACCGTGTAGGAAGGAAAGGGGGAAACCCAGTTATTATAGAAATAGTAGGTAAAAGCGACTATAAATTTTTTAATGGTCAGCAACTTCGGCAAGTTTTGATTTTAATAACGCATCTATCACTTCAGGCGAAAATTCTTTTTCATAAACCAATGCCGCATGCTGTAAATAGCCTTCTCTCACAGCATCGTTATTATAGGCCGAAAATAGCCCTTGTATAAAACCATCAGCATCATTGTTCTCATAATAAAAAGCGGCACCCGTTTCTTTTGCCCATTCAACAGCAGTTGAGTATGACGGTCCCCAAATGCCTATCATTTTACCTTTTCCAACATACTCAACAAGCTTGGAAGGGAAATGGGTAGAAAAATGCAATTTTTTATCGGGATTGAAATTAAGAAACACCAGTAGGATAGCTGCATTTTCAAAAACAGATGCAAATTCATCTGCACCTAAAAAGCCTGCAATATGAATATGATGGGCTGTAGCTGTTAATTCTTGTGAATGTGGGCCAGAAACAACAAGATCAAGGCTTTTTTGCGATGCTCTATTAATAAAATCCTGTACCATTTGCTGGTAAGCACCACCACAAAATCCCGAATAGAGTAAGCTTATTTTTTGGCCAAAATGTGGTAATTGGTTTTGTTTAAAAACGGCAGTAGATGGAATAGGTGGTAAAACAATACTGTTGGGATGGCTGCCAAGTGCCTCTTTCATTTGTTTTGAAACACATAGGGCTAAGGATGAAGCCTTATAAAGTGCTTTAAATTCCTGGTTTAAAAAATATAAAAGTTTGTGATGCGCACCACTGCTTGCAGGGTACCAGTCATGAAAAACAGTTACTAAAGGCACATTCCAGTATTGGGCTGCTTTAAGGGCTGCAAAACATTCACGGTCATGCGCAACAGTAAATACAAATGCAGGTTTAGGAATACTCTTAAAAAGCTCGGTAGCTGCTGTTTCATAAAATGGTTGCAGCGATTTTATGTAGCTGCCAAACCTGGTTTTTTCCAATCGCTTAAAAAAACTGTTTTTTACAATGGGCACATCAAGCAGCTTAAACTGCAAACCCGGTCTTTCTATAAAATGCCTGTATAAAACAATATCGCCACCGGTGAACTTATTAGAAGGCTTTACAAAAGAAATAATATAGAAAAAGGAGGGATCTAAACTCATGGTAAACTAAACGGGAATTTCATTAACCCCTGCTTTAAGCAGTTGCGCCTGCCAAAACTTTTTTACTGTAGGCTTAAACCAGCCATGGCACCCAAAAGGCAATTGATAACTATTTTCTTCTAATAATTTTTCACAATTATATTCCATGCTAAAAGCCATAGCCTCTTTTTTTTCTGCAACCTTAAACCACTTATATTTTGCCGGCACCAATACCCCCCAAAACCAGTCCTCATTGGTGTCAATGGCATTTAGCAGGTAATGAGAGCGGTTGCCGGTATTAGTGATCATTAAAAAAAAATAGGGCAGTTTACTTAAAATGCCCTTCCAGCTATAGTGCTTCATTTCATTGCGTGCATCCTTGGCTGGATAAACAATTTCAAAACTGTTTAGCACTTTAAGGCAGTCTTTAATATTCCGTAAGCAAAAACCACCATTACCGGTGCCAATAAATTCTCCTATCCATCCTGATACATTTGTTTGAAACATGGGGGCACCTATATTGGAATAGCCCTTTTTGCACCAATCTTCCAATGCATCCTTAAAAACCAAAGCATCTAAATGATGAATAAGTACATACTCCCACTTACTGAACCGTTTATAAAATTCGGGGTGCATCATTAACCTGTTATAACCCTTTAAACCCATAAAATATTTCCTGTCAAAATATTCTATGGCGTAATCAGTGCCCGCTAAAATAGCATCAACAGGCGATTGTAAACCTTTAGGTGAGACAATGCGGATGGGATATTTGCCATGGGTTACTTCAACCAGCCTTTTTAGCGAAAAGACTTCATATGCGTTAAGGGTATTCTGGTAAATATGCACCGCAATGGCAACTGATGCAGTAGAGGTACTCGTCACTAAAAATTACTTCTTAAAAATTGACTTTATTTTTCCGTACACCCTTTTAAAAATCCGCACCCTTAAAAACCAATAAATGTTTAATGGCTGCAGATAAGTAGCAAGCACTGGTTGGTAAATATAATTTTCAAGCCCCAGTTTATCTATAATTGGTTGCATCACTTTGGTTACGCTGTCATCTTTTTCAAGCTTGATCGGCCTTTCAAAAAGATCGTATCCATATTCAATACAAAACCTGATGCGGCTTTTGATAAGAAAATAATCCTTGTTAAATTCCTGGTGAGAAAATGATCGTATTTTATTTACATACAAATCTAGGTCGCTGCCAAATAAATAACTGAAATGCCATCCATTGTTACCCGAATCGTTTTTTATTATTCCGTCAGCTTTGTCGCGGTACTGGTAACGAATGCCCAAGTCAAGGTTTTGTATAAAGGCATAGGGAGCTACTATATTGTACAGCCATTCGGTATCCTGTTTCAGATTAATATAGTAGTAATACATATTAATATCTATTACCCTTGCCTTTTCATAATTACCCAATGATAAAATATGTTTTACATTAATAATCTCATCAACGTCTGAAACAAAAACAAGATCATCTTTATTGCAGTTAACCAAGCCGTTTTTGATACAGTTCCGCTGATAAAATTCATATTGCCAGTCATCCATATCGTTTTTATCGGCAACTACATGAATAATTTTGTCGGCATATTTTTCAAATTTTTCTTTGTTTGCCGCATAGTGCAATGGCTTTGATAAATTGGAAAGGGTGCGTGGCGATTCTACCAAAACAAAATGGTCTACATCATGATATAAATATTCAAGCCTTAATAATAGAATATCCAGTTCTGTATTAAATAAAAAACAATCGTAAACTTTCATGAAATAATTTGCTTTACTGCCAGCTAATATTTTGTTTAATCACTTTTGCAGGGTTACCGGCAATCAGGCAATTTTTTTCTTCAAATACCCCTTTCACAACAGAATCTGAAGCTATAACACAGCCGTCCGCAATTCTTACGCCCTTATATATTTTAACATTGCATCCTACCCAAACATGTTTTCCCAATTCAATCCCGCCTGCTTGGTTTTTTTTACCTTCATAATGTATTTCGTGAAAGTCATCGTCTAAAAACTGGCAACCCCAGGATACAGAGCAACCACTGTTTATGGTAAGACATTCTGAAATAATGATTAATGCATTGCAGTTTATATAACTGTCTTCTATTGAAAATATTGCCTTTTCATTGGTAATATCAATTCTGCAACCTGCGGCAATTTCTACTTTGCCTTTAATTGCTATAAGGCCGTTATTATTAATTAAAATGGGGTCATTTTTTTGGGTAAATCCCGTCTGTGGCCATCCCAAATGCAAACCGCCGTTATCATAAATAGTTAAAGTACCAACTCCGCGGTAAGTAATGGGCTGGCATGCAAAAACTGCTTGTTTGCCAAATTGCCTGTACATTGTTAACTTATGTAACAATCGTTGGGGTATGCCCATAAACTACCAGTTAATGAGTCTTAAAAATTTGTTTACAACCTTATTATAAACTGTAAAAGGATTTGCTTGTGAGTCGGCAAGCCACCGGTGTACCCATGTATCTAAACGGCTACAGGGATTGGCAATAAAAACTTCTTTTTCGGGAAAGTGTTGCTGGTAAAGTTTATTCCAGTCCACATACCAGATGGCCTGTTTCTTAAATTTTTCTGGTCGGTAGGTGTCAAATAAAATACACACTTCTTTATCCCACCAGTGCATTCCATCATCAGTTATTTTTTTTATATCAATCCCTTTCTTCTCATAACTCCGCAACCAATTTTTGTTCACATCTTTAATATTTGTTTTTGGCAGATCAATATGATGATAAAGTCTGTAAATATCAATGCTGCTTTTTTCAGGAAACTTAATTCTTTCCAGGCATTCGTACCACCTGTGTTTGCTCAATAGTCTTTGTGTGCTTGCGTATTGAAAATGAAGCAATGGAGTATTGTCCAGTACAAGTTCATCATCCCCCTCATTAAAAGGAACACGGTAACTATGAATAAGCTTGCCTTTATGTGGCTTACCATTATCAATATAGCCGTAAAGAATTTTATCACTCATTAAATAATAGGTATCCATTCCGGGAAGAACATTTAATGAAGGCATAAATATACCCGT
>JANPIP010000057.1:0-125752 GCA_031424995.1 Chitinophagales bacterium
ATTAATGGTAAAATTTTGATTAACGGTTGTTGTACCACAGGTATTGCCAACGCTGTAGCTTATGGTAATCGTACCTGTTGCTACACCTGTAACAAGTCCTGAACTGTTGACAGTAGCTTTTGAGTTGTCGCTGCTATTCCACGTACCGCCTGCTGTTGCATTGCCCAGTTGCATTGTTGCACCTGCACAAACCGAGTTTGTTCCTGTTATAGCTGCAACAACGGGTTTGTCATTAATGGTCACAGAACGATTAACTGTGGTTGTGCCGCAGGTGTTGTTAACACTATAACTTATGGTAGCTGTGCCAGCAGTAATGCCTGTTACAAGGCCGCTGCTGTTTACGGTAGCTGTTGAATTGTCGCTGCTATTCCATGTACCACCTGTTGTTGCATTGCTTAACTGCGTTGTAGTACCTGTACAAACTGCATTAGTACCCGTAATGGCAGGTACAACGGGAGTAGATGTAACGGTAATAGTCTTCGTCCTTATAATACTACAACCATTATAAGGTATTATATAGGTAATATCATAAGTACCATTTAAGCCGGTGGGGTTAAATGTGCTACCTGTTACCCCTGCCGTACCACTCCAAGTGCCACCATTGCCACCTGTTACAAGAGTATCCAAATTTATAGTACCTGAATTTGAGCAGATTGGAGCAGAAGGCGCAGTCCATTCAGCGGTTGGTATATCACCGCCACTATTAATGGGCAATACAAAATTGGTAATATTAAAGTTATAACCATTTGAAAGGTATGCGGCAGAGGAACCAAATGATTGCCAATTAAGAGGGTTTTTTATTCTGTCAATCCATTGTGTTTGATTTGCCGGACTAATGGGCCCGTTGTATTTATTATATGATGCATCACTTGTAGGTTGCATATTGAAACATTGCATGCCAGGATACAAGCCTGATTCTTGTGTATCATTCTCAAGATTTTTCCAGCGAGTCGTAGTAAATCCAAACAGAATCCTACCATTGTTTCCAGGAAATGTGGCATTTTTATCAGTCCTGGGCTGAGTACCAGAATAAATAGTGCAGTTGGCAGGCTGTTCAGCCCATGTGCCCCCTTGCGCAAAATATATCTGGTCACCCTTGCCGTTACTTTGTGATAGGTTTATATCCCCTGATTGTTGAGTTCCCAAATTAGATACACTCCAATTTGCATCAGGATATCTGAACAATATAGCGGAAGTCCACAATGTAATTACAGTTCCTTTAGGAATTGTGGCGCCTGTTCTTCTTAAAGTTGCACCACCTTCCCCGCCACTCCATTGCCTTAGTGTACAGTTTTCATAGCCATTGTCAGTTATTTGTATCTCTGTACCAGGTGTTATATCCTTAAAGCACACAAAACTTATTTCATCCCGGTTGCCATTAACGGCAGCATTTAATCCAAGGATAGCAAAATCACCAGGATACAATACCGTTGGCGGCTGCCCCTTCACCACCAACCCCGCAATAATTAAACAAAAACTAAGTAAAATTCTCATTAACAGTCGCACGTTAAATTTCAAATGTGGCTAAAATATCGAAATATTTCTTCACTTATTGCAGGCAGGCAAGTATTAATATAAAAATAATGTGAATATCCCGCTTGTTTTCTGTATAAATGATTTTTAGGGAGTGCATACACATGTCAGCTATAGAAAGTGTTGGTTTTTGTGGTCAAATTTTTCGTTTCATTTTTTTGACCACAATTTTGTGGTCAAATTTCTGTGGTCATTTATTTGACCACAAAAAATTAACCACAAAAAATATGGTAACCATGCAGGTTACCATATTTTTTAACGTTGCTATTTCACTATCTTAAATTCTACCCTGCGGTTTTGCATCCTTCCTTCGGGATTGTCTTTGTTGCTGCCAAGGGTATCTGGTGCCACGGGGCAGCATTCGCCGTAAGGCTTTATGCGCAGTCTTTCTGTGCTTATACCTTTTGCGGTAAGGTAAGCGGCACAGGCTTTTGCCCTTTCAAGGCTAAGTTTAATGTTGTAATCGTTGCTGCCTTTGCCATCGGTATAGCCATTTATCTCCAGTGAAAGGGTTTTATCATTCAATAATATATCTGCCAGGCTATCTAATGCAGGCACTTCTGCAGTAGCAAAAAATGCTTTATCAAATTCAAAATATACAGCGGCAGGTAGGGTGTTTTTCTTTTCTTCAATAACGGCGGGTGGTGTTACGGGTGTAACAGGTTGCAGTGGGGTAAGGCAGGCGTTTACAGTAAAAACGGTGTCGTAATCCCTGCTTTCTGCCGCAACTTCAAGGCTGCTTTGTGCATTGTTGTATCCTTCTTTGCTGTATTGCAGGCTAAACTGAGTGGCCGTTAAGCGGGAAATATTAAAACTGTAATGACCTGCATTGCCTGTTGGTATGCTTTGGTTTTGCTGGTTAAGTGTTACCTGTACATTGGTTAGCGGGTTGCCTGTAACACAATCGGTAAGCTTGCCTGTTATGTTTTGTGCCGTTACATTGTTTTGCCTTGATACGGTAAATAGTTCCAGGCAGCAGCCTGAAGCCCTGTCTGAACTGAAATAAGCATTCTGCAAAAGGCCGCCCTGTGCATTGCTGTAGAAATACACATCGTTTTTGGTTGAGTTGATGGGGTAGCCGAGATTTTTAGGTTGTTGCCACTGCAGCAGGTTGCCTTTGGCACTGTACAGGTCGTAACCGCCCATGCCTGTACGCCCATCGCTTGCAAATACCAGTGTTTGGGCGGCAGTATTGTAAAAGGGTGCGGTTTCGTTCATGCTGGTATTGACGGATGAGCCCAGATTAATAGCCGTACCTGCATTGCCTGTTGCATCAATGGTGCAATACCATAGGTCGTACTTGCCAAGGCCGCCCGGCCTGTCTGATGAAAAGATAAGCAAGCTGCCATCTTGGGTAACAAAAGGCTGCTTGTTGTTGTAGCCTTCTATGTTCACATTGGTATTCAATTTAACAGGTGCCGACCATTTACCATTTATGGCTTCGCTGCTGTAAATAGCGGTAAAAGGTTTGCCATTGCTTTCTCCCCAGCGGGTAAAGAACATTTTTTTACCATTGGCGGTAAAAGAAGCCGCACCCTGGTGGTAAGCCGCCTTTGCCATATCGCTGAAAGCAACAGGCTGCACCCCTGCAATAGAAGTATCTGTAAGTGTGCCTGCATACAACTGGTTTACAAAAGGGGTAGCACGTTTGGTGGCAGTATCGTTTAACGAAGCAGTAAAATAAAGGCTGTTACCTGCAATGGCAGGTGCGTAGTAGCCATCTGTTTTAAAACTGCTGTTGTGCAGTTTGCCTATGCTGTACAACTCCTGCTTTTTGCCTTTAAGCTGCTGCTGAATAAACACGAGGTTATCCAGTTCCTGTACAGCAGCGGCACGGTAGGCATCTTGTTGTGTATAGGTATTTAAAAATTGCTTTAACTCGCTCTCTGCTTCCTGAAATTGTTTGGTAGCGCGAAGGGTAGTGCCGTAATAATACCTTGCCAGTGCAGGCGGGTTGGTATTGCCCTGCAAGGTTTTGGCATACCAGGGTGCTGCTTTTGCATCATCGTTTAACAAGCGGTAGCTCTCTGCAAGGCGGTAATATATTTCAGTGGTGCCGATGCTTTTTGTACCCGCTACCATTTTTTGCCCTGCATAGGAGTAGAAGCCAGCTTTGCTTTTTTGCCCGATGCCAAGGTATTTTTCATACAGGGTGATAGCCCTGTAATAATCTTTGCCTGTATAGGCTTCGTTGGCAAGTTTAAGGTCAGCCGCCTGTTGTGCTGCTGCTGTTACAACCAGCATGTATATTGAAATAGAGAGTAAAAACCGCTTCATGTATTAACCTGTTGGTGTTATAAATTGTTGTACCGCTTTAATGGACTGTTATAGTCTTGGGCATTTAAAGAACCCTTTGCCATTGCTTCCGCCGCCAAAAAAGCTCACTGATATTTCAAAGCTGTTGGCGCTGCCAGCATATTTGCCAAGGGTAGATGTGTTTACATCGTAACTCATGCCCACCATCATTTTATTAAAATACAAACCTGCAAATGGTGCTATTGCATCGTTAAACCTGTAGTTGGCACCAAGCATCAGGTCGGTACTTTCGCTGGCTGCAAGCTGTACATAGCCGCCCACCATAGTTTCGGTAGCATTACCCTGCTGCATATACAGCAGGTTGGGTACCAGCCATGCGTTGCCAATGGTTATTCTGGCACCACCATGCAGGGTATAGCGTGCAGGCAGTTTTTGTTTTTGACCGTAAGAAAGAAAAGGGTCTTCTGGCTCTGTAATATGTGCTGCTGAAAAGCCACCAAAGAAGTTTACCTTTTTGCCTGCCGCGCCATCAAAATAAGAAATGCCTGCGCCTGCATCAAATACAGAAGCAGATGATTTGCTGATGATATCGCCTGATGGCATGGCAGGGTTGTAACCAATTACGGGTACCCACTGGTCGCCACCCTGTAGTTTAGAAGCGTCAATACGCCTGTTCAGTATCCCTGCCTGTAGGGCAAAGGCAATACGCTGCTGGCCTTCGCGCCCAAACCTGATACCACTGTAGGCAACAGATACCTGCCCGTTGGTATAGCGGTAACCTGCACTGCCTGCGGTTTGGCTTAAAATGTTAGCACCAAAATTGATGTCTTTGCCCGTAGCCACATCTGCACTAACCCCCATGGTAGAAAAAGCATCTGTTACGCCAGCCCACTGGTTGCGGTAAATGGCCGATACACGGTAACTGCCTTCCATAGAACCTGTAAGGGCGGGGTTAAGCCATAAAGGGTACACATAGTATTGCGAAAAATGCGGATCTGCCTGTGCCTTACCTGTATTGCACAGGAAGAGGAATGCGATCACTGCTGTAATATGCCTGGTTATCATTGCCATTATCTTATAAGTGTTACAGAACCTTTTTTATCTACTATTGTGTTATTTTGAAGTGTTGCTTTTACAATGTATATGTACACACCTGCGGGCTGCTGTTTGCCTTTGCCGCTGCCATCCCAGCCATTGGCCTGGTTGCGTGATTCAAATACCAGTTGGCCCCACTGGTTGTACACCCTCATTTCTAAAGCGGTAACGGCAGTGCCAAATACCCTGAACATATCGTTTTTGCCATCATTGTTAGGGGTAAAGTAATTGGGTATGAAGAGGTCAAACTCTTCAGAAGTTACTATTACGTTTACACTGGCGGTGGCGGTACAGCCAGCAGTTGTTTTCGCTGTAACTGTGTACTGCCTGGTGGAATCTGCCTTTAATGACTGGGTAGTCGCTGTTTGATTACTGAACAAAGCTGCTGGTTGCCATGCGGTTACCTGGTAAGGTAAAGCTGAACTTGTGCTTAATGCAAGTGAAGTACCCCTAACCACAGGGTTGGGGCTTGCTGCAAGTGTTACACTAAAATTTTGTACAGTAATATTTACCGTGCCATTGCGTATACAGCCTTTATTGCTTGTAGCAGTTACTGTATAAGCAGTAGTTGCAGCAGGTGTAACGGTTACAGGGTTGCCAGCACCAGCACCCGTCCATACTATGGTTGATGTGGCATCTGTTGTTGCTGAAAGAATTACCGAACTGCCTGCACAGATGGTAGTATCTGGTCTAACTACGAGAGCTGGTAACAGATCAACTGTAACGGTATAGTTAACAGTTGTAGTACCACAACCATTGGTTACTGCATAACTGATAGTACTTGTGCCTGCTGCCACACCTGTAACAAGGCCCGTGCTGTTAACCGTTGCTTTAGTTACATCACTGCTGCTCCATATGCCCAATGCAGTAGTATTGGCCAATTGCGTAGTGGCGTTGGCGCAAATGGTGCTAGTGCCTGTTATTGCTGCAACAACGGGTTTAGCAGTAATGGTTACTGTACTGGTAACGGGGGTATTGCCGCAGCTATTAGATACTGCATAACTGATTATTGCAGTGCCTGTGGCCACCCCTGTAACAAGACCGTTATTGCTAACAGTTGCCTTTGTTATATCACTGCTTGCCCAAACACCGCCTGCAACCGTATTGCTTAACTGTGTTGTGGCGGCAGTACAAACCGTGCCGGTGCCTGTAATTGACGGCACTACAGGTTTATCGTTGATGGTAATCACTTGTGGAGGTGCCGTAGTTGTTCCGCAACTATTGGTTACTGTATAGCTTATAGTTGCCGTTCCGGCAGCCACACCTGCAACAAGCCCGTTATTGCTAATAGTTGCCTTTGTTATATCACTGCTGGCCCAAACGCCATTTAGTGTGGCATTGGCTAATTGCGTTACAGCATTAACGCATAAGTTATTGTTACCTGAAATGGATGCTACGGCAGGTTTATCGTTTATAGTTATTACATAGGTACTACTGGTAGTGCCGCAACTGCCTGTAAAACTATAACTGATAGTAGCAGTACCTGCGGCTACACCTGTAACAACCCCGTTGGTATTTATGGTTGCTTTGGTAATATCACTGCTGCTCCATGTGCCACCTGTTGTTGTGTTGGAGAGGGCAAGCGTTGCATTAACACATACTTTATTGTCTGGGGCAGTTATGGGGGGCAGGGCAGTGGTGCTGCTATTAATAGTAACAGTATAAGTCACAGGCGTACTGCCACAACTATTGCTAACGGTATAAGTAATTACTGGGCTTCCTGCAGCAACACCGGTAACAAGGCCTGTTGTGCTTACAGTGGCTTTGAAAATATCACCGCTGCTCCATGTGCCTCCCAGAGTGGCATTGCTTAGTTGTGTGGTGGCATTGACACAAATAGTATTGGTACCTGTAATTCCTGGAACTATGGGTTTATCAATAATAGTTACTGTTTTGGGTTGTGAGTTTGTGCCGCAGGTATTGGTAACCGCATAGCTTATAATTGCAGAACCCTCTGCTACAGCTGTAACCAGGCCACCGCTGCTTACAGTTGCTTTGGAGGCATCGCTGGTAGTCCATACACCTCCCGTGGGGGCACTGGCCAGTTGGACAGTACTACTTTTACAAACGGTTGTAGTACCTGTAACGGCTGCAACAACGGGTTTATCGTTTACGGTAACCATTATGGTTTGTGCCGTGCTGCTTGAAAAAGTAACAGAATTGCTAACCACTATGGTTGCTGTATAAGTACCTGCTGCAATGCCTGCAGGTACACTAATGCTTATTGATGAAGATGGCAGGTTTATATTGGTACTATTAATTAACCCTGCCGCAAGTGCTGCTGCATTCCATGTGATGGAGTATTTATCAGGTGAATTGGTAGTGGTAAACGCTAATGAAGCGGAGGTTGTTCCTTTACAAATCGCTGGTATTGCCTGCGGGGTAATGGTGGGAATGGGGTTGAAGTCGCAGCCATTGTTGCCATAGGTTGCAGTGCCTGCCGCATCCCATGAAACAAAGTTACCATCTCTGTCGCCGCCCGGCCAGCTACTGTTATATCTCCTTATACCAGCACTACAGGTATTTGCCCCATTTGTAAGTTGCAAATACCTGAATGATGTTCCAGGATTGTTACCAAAACTGCCGCCTTCCTGCCAACCAGGATTAGAACCATCCCTGTCAATATAAACTACATACATGGTTGATCCATTACAAAGAACGCTCAGGTCGTATGCCTGCTCAAAGTCTGATGGGATAAATATTACTTTAGCACCAGAAGGAATGGGTGTGCTACCAGAAGTTACAGTAATAATATTGCAACCAGATGCAACAATGCTCCCTGTGCCGTTCTTGGTTCTGGCATCTTCGCCAAACATGGTATAATTGGCACCACCAGTTGCTGGGGTACTGTTAGTGCCAAGATAAAACTTGTAAGCATTAGCATTGGCTGCTGCAGTAGTAGTAAATACTAAAAACTCATTGGTGCCTTCTGTGCCAGTAGCACTGGGTGCGCAAGAGTTAATCATGGCAATATCTATTCTGGGGCATTGGCTTTTGCCATAAAGCGAAAAAAGTAGACAGCTTATTATTAAGAATAACTTGGCAGCCGCTTGCGTAATGTTACGTACAATATACATTGTGTTGATTGAAATGATCATCTGTAAAAAAGTAAAATGGATGCAGTAACCTGCCTGTTTTTGCCTGTTTAGAAATGCGGCAATGGGTATGGGCAATTAAAAAGATATATGCTGATTATGGAAGATGGAACGCATAAGTGTACTTCTGTTGGTCTCATAAGGGGTATTACTTGTAATAATTTGCTAAATTATTGGTATTTTATTCAAAAAATGCAGTTTTGGCAGTGTTAATATAAAAATAATGTGAATTTGATATTGCAGTTTATAATTAGTAACAGGGCTTTTTATAAACTAACAGAAGCCTACTTTTGCAGGTTATGTTTACAGCACAGGTAGAAAAGGATTTAGGGGTAATTGCGCAAAGCGCGATAGCAAAGCAATCGGAAAATGATTCATTCCGCGATTTTTTAAAAACGCATAACAGCCAGCAAATTGATG
This sequence comes from Chitinophagales bacterium, assembly GCA_031424995.1. Classification (GTDB taxonomy): domain Bacteria; phylum Bacteroidota; class Bacteroidia; order Chitinophagales; family Chitinophagaceae; genus Parasediminibacterium. The sequence continues at coordinate 8,400 of JANPIP010000057.1, forward strand.
AAGCAGTTTTTGCTTTGAACGAAACCATTGCCCCCCAAATTAGCTGTGTTAGTTGCGGTAACTGCTGTAAAAGTTTAATGGTAAACATTAACGACGACGAAGCCAATAATTTATCCCGCCACCTGGGTCAAACACGTGAAGAATTTGATACCAAATACCTAGAAAAGGGTAGCAGTATGATGATACTCAACTCAATTCCCTGCCATTTTTTAAGCGATAATAAGTGCACAGTGTACGAATACCGTTTTGAAGGCTGCAAAGAATTTCCTGCCCTGCACTTACCAGAATTCAGTAAAAGATTATTTACCACTTTTATGCATTACGACCGCTGCCCTATCATTTATAATGTGGTGGAAGGACTGAAAGCAGAGATGGAATTCAATGCCACTAACCCCTAAAGGGGGATAAGCCAACACTCTTATGAGCTTTTAACACATAATAACATAGTTAAAACCGCGGCCACATAGCATATTTCTATGTGGCATTTTCTTGACTATGATCCTATGTGTTTGGAATTTTCTTACTCCCCTTTAGGGGCTGGGGGCATTAAAGATCTTATCACCACACTGGCAACCATACAACCAAAAATGGCGGGCATATAGCTGATGGTACCTATCAATGTTTTTTTAGGAAATGCTTTTTCAGATACAATTACTTTGCTGTGGTCAATGTCCTCAGAACTAAAAACTACTGGCAACCCATCATGAATACCTTCTGCATGTAACCTTTTGCGAACGTATTTTGCCAGCGTACAGTTATGTGTTTTAGAAATATCTGTGATTTGTACTTGCATGGGGTCTGTTTTTCCGCCAGCACCTAAAGAAGTTACCAGCGGAATATTCCTGTCTTTACAGGCCTTGATAAACTGCACTTTGGGGCCAAGCGTATCAATACAATCCACTGCAAAGTCAAACTTATTTTCGTCCAGTAGTTTATTTGTCAATTCATCTTTTATATAAATCGTAAGCACGGTAATGTCTAGTTCAGGATTAATATCCTTTAAACGTCTTTCCATTACCTCAGCTTTTAGTTTACCTGCTTCTGTATGCAGGGCAGGAATCTGTCTGTTACAATTGCTCAAGTCAACTTTATCAGCATCAACAATCGTCATTTTGCCAATGCCTGCACGTGCAATCATTTCTGCACAAATACCGCCAACGCCGCCAAGACCCACTACCAGTACATTTTTGCTCATTAAGGCTTCCACCTTTTCATCGCCTAATAATAGTTGTGTGCGGCTCATCCAGTAAGGAATCATAAGAATATTTTGAGATTGTGTGATTGCTGATTTTGAGAACACGAATTAAGACGAATTACTCGAATATCTAAAAGATGTTTTAAACTGTTTAAACTTCAAACTATTAAACTATTTTCCGTCTGTCAACTGTTATCTATCAACTGTCAACTTCTTTAAATGCAACTGAGAAATTTTCTGTTCCTGTTTTTGATTTTCGCTTGTTTAAAAATGAATGCGCAGCAACCTGTAATTACTTTGCTTGATACGGGCCATAAAGTAAGTATACGCGGGTTAAGTGTGGTGAATGATAATATTGTTTGGGCCAGTGGCAGTAGCGGCAGTGTTGCGAAAAGTATAGATGGTGGCAAAACCTTTACCTGGATGACCGTTGCGGGTTATGAAAAACGTGATTTTCGCGACATTGAAGCTTTTGATGCAAACACTGCTATTATCATGGGCATTGCAGAACCTGCGGTGATTTTAAAAACAAAAGACGGTGGCAACAGCTGGTACAAAGTGTTTGAAGATACCACAAAGGGAATGTTTTTAGATGCGATGGATTTTAATAAGAAAGGAAAGGGGATGGTAGTTGGTGACCCAATAAATAAGAATGCTTTTTTAGCTGCTACAGAAAATGGCGGGGATAGCTGGGAAGTGGTTAAAAATAATTATAAATATGCTATCCCATCAATGAGCGAAGGCGAAGCATTTTTTGCATCAAGTGGTACAAATATTAAATTTAAAGATGATAGGGGGGATATTTCTGTTTTTTTCACCTCTGGCGGGAAAAAATCAAGATTGTTTATTATAAATGAATGTTATGACACGCTTCCAATTATACAAGGCAAAGAATCTACAGGTGCCAACTCTATTGATGTTTGGAAAAATAAAGCCGTAATTGTTGGTGGTGATTTTGCCAATGATAAAGACACTACAGCCAATTGTGTGCTTGTCAATTTAAAAAAAGGATCGTTTACTCATCCTCAAACTCCTCCCCATGGATACCGTAGCTGCGTTATTTATGTTAACAAAAAAACATTGGTTACTTGCGGCACCAGTGGTGTAGATGTTTCGTATGATGGTGGTATTAACTGGCAACTTATTTCACCGCTCAGTTTTCACGTAGTGCAAAAAGCAAAAGATGGCAAAGCTATTTTTTTAGCCGGCGGCAGGGGCAAAATTGCAAAGCTCACACTTAAATAAAGCTCAGACATTTAAAATCATAAGCTGTATTGCTGGGCTGCGGTATAAATGTTTAAGTTTTGTGTGTTTAAAAAAATCTTAAACACACAAAACTTAAACAGCGCTGTTTAAAAAAATATTTTTTTAAAATTTCTTAAACACAAGCGTTTCAGTTTGGGGTGTTAAAATATTGCGTGTACAATAAACCATTTGCAATAAAGGTTAATTGTTTAAACAGGTTTGAATGTTGAGTTGAAATCATTCTACTCCCAAACCTTATTTTTACCGCATGCATCCACAGGTACAAAAGTTGTTGCAATGCATACAGCTTGAAGAAAAAGAACAGGTACAACGTTTCAGGCTTGATCAGCAGCATACCATTAAACAACTAAAAGCCGAAGGTCTCGCCCTTTATCCTTTAATAGTTACCCGCAAAAATTTTGGCTATGCTGATTATCCCGAAATCAGTTTTAAACTAAGCTTTCTACCAGAGGCCAATATGTTTAGGGATGGTGCCGCCATAGAGTGTTTTATGCAGGGCGAGGAACCTGTAAAAGGCATACTGCTTGGTTTTGATGGAAGGGCGGGTGAGTTTCGCTTGTTTGCACCTGATTATCCTGACTGGATTGAAAACCATGGCGTTGGTATTAAGCTGGCCCCTGATACCAGAACAACAGGTATTATGAAAAAAGCACTGGAGGTGCTTGAAAATAATAAACCCTTGTTTGCTTTGTTTCAACAACTGCATCAAACTACTCCATCGCCAAAGGCGTTACCCACCGTTGCAAACACTTTGCAGTTTTATAACAGGCAGCTTAACAGCAGCCAGCAGTTTGCTATAAATGGTATTGTTGGCAGCGAAGGTTTAACAATTGTACATGGGCCACCAGGCACTGGCAAAACAACCACGCTTACAGAAGCCATAAAGCAACTGGTAAAAAAAGGGGAGAGGGTATTGGTTACTGCACCAAGCAATACCGCAGTTGATAATATTGCCAAAAGCCTGGTAAAAGTGCAGGTAAAAGTGTTGCGTGTTGGTAATACCAATAAGGCAGATGCGGCCATTTTTCCTTATACACCTGAAGGTAAACTTGGCAGTAATAATGTACAGCAAAAAGAAATAAAACAACTTAAAAAGCGTGCAGAAGAATTCAGGCGAATGGCATTGAAATACAAACGCAGTTTTGGAAAATCTGAAAGGGAACAAAGAAATCTGCTGTTTAAAGAAGTGAAAAATATAAGAACCGAAATAAAAAAGCTACAGGCTTATAATGAAGAGAAATTGTACGCTGAAGCCGAAGTAATTGCAGGCACCCCTGTTGGCCTGCACGATGCCAGCATAACCCACCTGCATTTTAAAACACTGGTCATGGACGAGGCTGGTCATTGTATAGAACCATTGGCCTGGACTGTTTTTGCTATGGCAGAAAATATTGTTTTGGCGGGTGACCACCTGCAATTGCCGCCAACCGTTTTAAGCAGGGAAGCCGCGGCAAAAGGGTATAACAAATCTATTCTTGAAGTTGCTATTGATAAGGCGGCGAATGTTTACCTGCTTGACACCCAATACAGAATGCGCCCAGCAATAGCAGGGTTCAGCAGTAATTATTTTTATGGCGGGCTACTGCGCACTGCCGCAAACCTGGTAAATCATGGGGTGCATATTACTTTTATAGATACTGCTGGCTCAGGTTATGATGAGTTGCAGGGGCCTGATGGCATGAGCCTGCAAAATATTGGGGAACTTGAAATAGCTGCAAAATTGCTGGTAACTGAACTTCCCGCAACGGCGGCCACAGCTTTTATTTCACCTTATTCAGGGCAGGTAGCTGCAGCAAAAGAAAAATTACCAGCTAGTGTACGTTCCAGTACGATTGATAGTTTTCAAGGGCAGGAGCAGGAAAATATTATTGTTTCGCTGGTAAGAAGTAATGCAGATGGTATTATAGGCTTTTTAAAAGATTACCGCAGGATGAATGTAGCTATAACAAGGGCCAAGGAAAGATTGTATGTGATTGGTGATAGTGCCACCATTGGTGCAGACAAATTTTACAGTGAGTTTATCAGTTACACTGAAACCAATGGCAATTACCGTACGGTATGGGAGTTTGATATGTGATGCAACTGCTCTTTCATTAATCTCTGATACAATCTGGTTTTTTTGCAGTCACAGGTAATTCTTTTAAATATGTGCCTGTTGACAATTAAGGTAATGCTTCTGCAAAAAGCAGATGTCATAATTAATATTCTAAATTTTTTCAATCCTCTTATGTAATTATTTCAAAGGCCGCATCATGGATGGGTAATTGTTAATTATTGCCTATGAAAAAGTTTGCTGCACTTTTTTTCCTCCTTCTGATAAACTGCTTATTGTTTCCTATTTTATTATTCGCCCAGGATAAAAAGCAATATTATTCTGACATTATACTCGATGCATCAGGGCAGCCAGTAATAGGTGCTACGGTTAAATTGCTACGGCTGCAGAAAGCTGTAACCACTGATACCAAAGGATACTTTAGAATAGAGGCCAGGGATGGGGATTATCTCACCATCAGCAGTATAGGTATGCAAACCAAAGTAGTGCAAATTAAAACGGAGATGCTTCACAGTGACTGCGAACCATTGCAGGCGCCTGTAAAACCTGTTTTATCTAAAGATTATGAAGCACTGGTGCAGCAATACCCTTTGACACCCTTGTTTGACACCATGCAGCAGGGATTACAAGTAAAGGGAAACATATATGCAAAGGCAAGAAAAATAAATGTAAAAAATGGTACGCTTACGATACATCCTGATTATCCAAAATACCTCGCCGTAAACGGCATTTTCTCCACTTCAATAGAAATTAAAACTGTTAACCGTTTACCTGATTTGCAAACAGCATTTGTACAGGGCAGTTCACAAAATGGGCAGGCCGTTTGGCGTGGTGCAGAAACTAATGAAATATTCAGTTATGGGCCAGCAGTAGCAGCCATGCAGTTTGACGGCAGCAATTATATGTACGATGTAAACGGAAGGCTCACTAAAAAAGGCAATGGTATTGAAGCGAATGTGTACGATAATACGGTTTTAAGAACAGCCAGTTTATTTACACAATCATTAAGCCTACAGGCAAACCTTGTAGTTAAGCACCAGTATTACCAGCCTGCGGCGAGCTTTAAACTAAAATTTTCGCAGGGCAACGAAAACACTTTTATAAAACAAAACACCAACAGTAATAAAAACTTCAGCACTTCACTGGCAGGTGCTATTTCAAAAACAATCATGCTTACCGGCAGCTATCATTACGCACAGGATAAATTTACCCACCTTAACCGTAATGGCTTTTTAAACAGGGTTTACCAAAACGCCCTGTTAACGCCGGTAAGTTTTGATAATCTACAGGCCACCAGGCTTGGTAACAACCAAAGAAGCTACAGCAGCTTTGCAGATAATCCCAACTTTTTACTAGATAACAATAATGGTTTTGTACGATCACAAAACAACACAGGCCTTGTACTTGAAAAGAATAAGGGAACGTTTAAATTTAAAGTATCAGGCGCTTTTGAAAATAGCAGTGAGCGCAGCAATGAAAGCTACCAACCAGGCACTGCTTACTTTACCAATGGCATTGATGTTTTGCGTATAAAAAATAGCAATCACTGGTTTGTGCATGTCAATGCAACCAATGACATAGTGCCTTCCGGCCCTTTTAATGCAACGGTTACAGCCAATTATATTTATAACAATACGGCTACGGGTATTGCGTATAATAAACCTTTTAGCAGTTACCATTATCAAAGGGCTTCACACGATGTGTCATTGTTGTCAATAATAAAATATAAAAAATTCGATACGCAGGCAGGTTTACAGGCGGGCAATAAATTTTATCTTTCTAATACCAGTTCTAATAATGCGTTCTTCTTGCCTTCCATAAACATGTACAGCAATTTCGACAAGCTTTTTAACAATTATAAACTGCGGTTGAAAGTTGTTGCAGGCTATGCAGAATTTAACAGCGAACTGCCCGTTGACCAATCTTTTGCACATACCAGTTTGCTGCGTTTAACTACAGAACAGGCACCGCAATATTTACCTATGCAGGAGGTAACAGGCTTTAACCAGCTTTCACCCGTGCGGCATAAAGAATGGAAAACAAGGCTGGAGCTGAGTTACAATTACCGCTTTACAGCAAGTGCAGAATTTTTTTCAAGAACAGTTTCGGATGATGTTTTTGCAGTGAACGAAAACAACCTGCTGGCTTTAAAAAATATTGCCAGCCACCGCAGTAACGGTATTGAGTTGCAGGTAATGGCAAGCACAGGGTTCTACAATAGCAAAAAAATAAAAACAGATCATTCGCTTTCTTTTCTTGCATACAATAGTATGGTTACTGGCGTAACAGTTGGTTACAACAACACGCCTATTGCAGGGTTTGCCAATGTAAATAAAGCAATAGTGCAGGGTGAGGCGCTGGGCGTTATTACAGGAAACGGTTTTTTAAAAGATGCTAAGAGAAAGGTTGTTATTGGTGCTGATGGTTTTCCGCTGTCATCGCAGCAACGTAGTGTACTGGGCAACCCCATTCCTGATTTTGTACTGAAGATGAGCCATGCCATACAATGGAAAAACCTGTCGCTGAATATTGACTGGGAATGGAAAAAAGGTGGTGATATATGGAATGGAACGCAAGCGGTGCTTGATTATTATGGCAGGTCGCAAAAGACTGCAGACCAAAGAAATACCACGGGCTATATTTTTAATGGAGTACAGGAGAATGGCCAGGCCAACAACATCCCTGTAAGTTTTTACAACACTGCCCAACCCATTGAAAATAACCGCTGGGTAAGGTATGGGCATAGTGGTGTAGCAGAAGAATATATACAGGATGCCAGCCATCTTCGCTTGAATACACTGGCACTTGCTTATCGTTTTAATTTTAAAAAATATATCAAAAGTATTACGGCAACTGCCTACCTGGAAAACCTGATACTATGGACAGCTTATAATGGGGCTGACCCCAACCGTTTGCTCTACGATCAACCAAATACAACAGGCATGGATTTTTTTAACCTGCCATCTACCAAAACCTTTGGGTGCAACATTTCTATTCAATTTTAAATAACAAAATGAACGATATGAAAAATATTCTAAACACCTGCATGCTATTACTTACATCTTGCTTTTTTGCTGGCAATGTTACTGCACAAAGTGCAGGCTATGCCACCACCAAAGAGAAAATTTATATACACACCAACCATGTATTTTTTAAGCCAGGCGAGCAGGTTTATTTTAAACTGTACCTGTTAAATGCAATGGATCAAACGCCTTCTCTGCAAAGTAATATTGTGTATGTAGAAGTACTAAACCCTTCGGGCAATGTAGTGCAAAAGCTTACTTACAAAACAGAGAATGGATATACCGAAGGCTCTTACGATTTTAACCATAATGCAGTTGGCGGTATGTATAAACTGCGGGCTTATACTACGTGGATGCAGAACGAAAAAGAAGCGACCTATTTTATAAAAGAGCTTACCGTACAAAAAGTAATTGCACCAAGGGTGCTGATGAAGCTTGACTTTCCCAGGAAGGGGTATGGTGCAGGCGATGAAGTATTGGCAGATTTTTCTATGCGCAGCCTTGATGATCAGCCCATTAAAAATTATGAAGCGAAGTTTACTGTTTCTGTTGGCGGAACACAGGTAGAGACTGGCTTATTTTATACCAGTAACCAAGGAAAAGCAGCGATAAAATTTTATCTACCCAAAGAACTAAAAACCACAGATGGCCTGCTGAACGTTACTATTAACTACGATGCTTACACAGAAGCCATATCGCGCAGCATACCTATTGTACTTAATAAAATTGACCTGCAACTGATGCCTGAAGGCGGTACACTTATTAACGGTATTACCACTAAAATTGCATTTAAAGTAGTAAATGAAAATGGCAAGGCGGCTGATATAAAAGGAGAAATTGTAGATGATGAAGGAAAGAGGATCACCACGTTTACAAGCTATCATTTTGGTATGGGTAAATTTGAATTTACCCCGCAAATGGGAAGGTCTTATAAAGCAAAAATTACAGCACCCACCAATATTTTACAGCAATATCAACTGCCTCAGGCAGCAGGGCAGGGCGTTGTAATGAACTTTTCAAAGGCTGATGGCCAGCTATTGATTAAGCTGACATCTTCATTAACAACGGACATTAAACTGGTTGGGCAAAGCAGGAACGTAAGTTATTATTCACAACATCTTTCGCTTAAAAAAGGCGAAAAAGTAATAACCATAGAAGAAAAAATATTTCCTGCAGGCATTGCACAGTTTACAATTTTAACTGATGGCGGCGTGCCACTGGCAGAAAGGCTTTGCTTTATGAATCCTCAGCAACAAATACAGGCAAGCATTACTACAGATAAACCCAAATACCTGCCAAGAGAAAAAGTGACCATGACATTAAAAACGCTTGATGAGAGTGGTAAGCCATTGCCATCAAATTTTTCGCTTGCTGTTGTGGATGATAAGTTATGGTCGTTTGCAGATGATAAACAAGATCATATTCTATCATGGTTGCTAATGAGTTCAGAACTAAAAGGAAAGGTAGAAGAACCACAGTTTTACTTTAAGAAAGACGAGCCCAAAGCCAATGCAGCACTGGATTTGGTAATGCTTACCAATGGTTACCGTTATTTTGATTTTATAGAATACGTGCAGAAGGAAGGCACAATGAAATTTACACCTGACCAGGATAATATTGTAAGCGGTATTGTTATGAACGAAAAGAATGAGCCTGTAAAGTCAACCATATACCTGGTAAATGCTGCTAAGAATGATAAAGCTTTTAAACTTGTAACGGGTGATGATGGGGTGTACTTCTTCAGGGGACTTTTACCACAAAGTAATTATTACCTGTTTGCAAAATCAGCCAGGGAAAAAGAGAAAATAAAAATAGAAGTTTTGCAAAATGGGTTTGGCTATAATCCGCTGAAAGCGAAAGAAATAAAGCAGTTTATTAATGAGCCTATTGCTTTTGCAGCTTTAAAGAAAACAGTACCAGTTAATAAGCCAGCAGAACTGGTGAACCTTAAAATATTAATGGATAAAAGCAATACCAATCTTGATGATGTAGTTGTTATTGGTTACGGTACGCAACGAAGGAGAGATGTAACAGGTTCGGTATCTACTGTTTCTGCAAAAGACTTATTACTTGTGAATAATTTTAATGCTGTTTTGCAAGGAAGGGTGGCAGGAGTAGTTGTACAAAATGGAGGAAACCCCGGCGCTAATGCTGTTGTGCGTATACGAGGCGTGGGTACTCTTGCAGATAATAACCAACCTTTATACATCATTAACGGCTTGCCTGTAGAAAGACTGGATGCTAATCTTAATCCCAATGATATAGAATCCATCACCGTTTTAAAAGATGCGGAAGCAGTTTCTTTATATGGCAGCAAGGCAGCGAATGGTGTTATTGTAATTGAATCTAAAAAGCTACGTAACGATAAACTGAGGTTTAAGTTTGAGAAGGAACATTATTATGCATCAAAACTGGTATACCCGCTGGCAAGGGTTTACTCAGCAGCCAGAAAATTTTATACACCACTTTATCAATCACTGCAAACAGATGTACGTAACGATTTTAGAGAAACTGTTTACTGGAACCCTGTGGTGCAAACAGGCAAAGATGGTACAGCAACAGTTGAGTTTTATAATTCAGATGCCTCAACCACGTTCAGGGCTATTGCAGAGGGCATTGGCTATAACGGCAAATTAGGAAGGGCAGAAGCTACTTATGCAGTGCAGAATGCCATAAGTACTGATGCTAAAATTCCACCTTACTTAACAGTGGGTGATAAGGCGTTGATACCTGTTGTAATTAAGAATAACCGCGAAGAATACCTGGATGCTTTTATAAGTGTGGTTTTGCCAGAAAACATGAAGGCTGGCGATTATACCAAAGAGATTCATATTGCGGCAGGTGCATCGCTACAGGTGCTGATTCCGGTGGAGGCTACTGCAGCGGTGAATGGCAATATTGAAATAACCATCAACGGGCAGTTTGGCCGTGAAACCCTGTCTTTGCCAATAACTGCAACAGATAAAGGGTTTCCTGTTATTGCTACTTTTTCAGGTAATAATTCAGGTAAACATCATTTTAATATCAGTAAAATAATACCTGGCAGTTTACATTCACAGTTAAAACTTTTTAAAAATGTAGAGGGGCAGTTGGTAGATGGTATTGAATCAATGCTGCGCGAACCGTATGGGTGTTTTGAACAGACTTCTTCCAGCACTTACCCCAATATTTATGTATTGAAATACCTGCGTGAATCTGGCAAATCAAACCCTGAAATAGAGAAGAGAGCCCTTGGCTTAATTGAGAAAGGATACCAGCGGCTGATTGGTTTTGAAACTTCACAAAATGGTTTTGAATGGTTTGGCCGTGCACCAGCACATGAAGCATTAACCGCTTACGGCCTGCTTGAATTTACCGATATGCAGCAGTTCATTATGGTTGATAAAAAAATGCTGGAACGTACCAAAGCTTTCCTGATGAGCCGTAGGGATGGGCAAGGCGGTTTTAAAACATCTTCAGGTGGTTATGACAGGTTTGCCTCTGTGCCAAACAAAATCGCCAACATTTATATTGTTTATGCTTTAACGCAGGCGGGCATTGGCAGTGAAATAAAACCTGAATATGAATCTGCAGTAAATAAAGCCATACAAACCAATGATGGTTATCAACTGGCAATGATGGCATTGGCTGCGAACAATATGAAAAATGACGGTGATTATAACAGGCTGATGAACCTACTGCGCGACTGTTATTATAAAAATAAACTCGCCTCAGAAACAAGCGTGGTTAATTCAAGAGATGCATCGCTGCGTGTAGAGGCAATGTCTTTATATCTGCTGGCACTGGCAAGGCAACCACAACCAGACCTTGGGTTAATGGCCCAACTGATGACAAAAATTATGGGCGAGAAATCGTATTACGGTTATGGTTCAACTCAATCGACAGTGTTGGCATTAAATGCTGTGGTTGCATATTCAAAAGCCGCAGGCAAAGTGGCTTCAGAAACTGAAATAAACTTTGCCATTAATAATGCAACGGTAGCGCCTTATGAAGTGAGTGGTTCATCAGTAGAATTAAAAGAAGGCAGCAATACATTTACTGTTGAGTATGGCAAAACGAAGAACAGCGTGCCTTATAACTTTGAAGTTTCCTACAATACTTTTACACCACCAAATAGTGAAAAGGCAGAGCTGAAACTACAGACACAATTAAAAACAATGCAAACCAAAGTTGGCGAAACAGTAAGAATGGATATTGTAATTAAGAATGAAAAAGACCAGCTTCAGCCCATGGCTATTGCCAAAATTGGTATACCTGCAGGCCTTTCATTACAGCCATGGCAATTAAAAGAACTGGCAGAAAAGAAAGAAGTGGCCTATTATGAAATATTTGACAATTACCTGGTGCTTTACTGGATGGGCTTTGCCGCTACAGAAACAAAGACCATTCATTTAGATCTTAAGGCAGAAATACCAGGAACCTATAAAGGCAAGGCAAGCAACGCTTACCTGTATTATACGCCTGAATACAAACACTGGAACGATGGGGTAGAGGTAGATATTAAGCCATAAACAGCCACAACAAATGCAGTGATAAAAGCCGCCTGTTATGAGGCGGCTTTTTTTATATAACTATAAGATCAAGTGTGTGCTACAAAAAATAACCTTTAAAGGATTTTTCAATATCCTCAACTTTAATATCCTTGTCCTTCATTCCGTATTGTTTGTAGGTTTTTATCAAAAAATCAGTTAGTTATTTGTCAGACATTTTTTTGGTGTAATTTCTGTTTCTAATTAATACTGTTAATAGCGGAGTAGGGAAATATATAGTTATTCAAACTGTATCAAATAATCAAATAGTGTTACCTCTGATGCAATACCCAGTTTTTTGCGAAGGCGGTAACGGCTTATTTCAATGCCCCGTACAGAAATATTCATGAGCTGCGCAATTTCTTTGGTAGATAAATTCATGCGCAAATAGGCGCAAAGCTTTAACTCATTACCCGTAATGGCAGGATGTTTTTCTTTAAGCTTTACAACAAAATCACTGTGTACCTTATCAAAATGCCTTGTAAAATTTTCCCATTCTTTATCAATATTATCATCTTCGCTAAGGCTTTTTATCATCTTTTTCAATTCATTTATTGCCTGCTCGTTATCCAGCCGTTTTATTACCTGTGCCAATTCGCCTTTAATTTTAGTAAGCAGTTCGCCTTTTTTTACAAGGTGCATGGCAGAAGAAGCCAGTTCAGAATTTTTAAAATTAATGTCAGCTTCCAGTTTTTCGTTGCGCAACTGTACCAGCTCACTTTCTGTTTTGTTTATCTCAAGCTCGTGAATGTATAGCAGCTTCTTTTGTTCTTCTTCATGTTGCTGCTGCTGCTGCAAAAATTTTTTTCGCTGCCACCTGTAAAAGCGGTACACAGCAAAACTTATCAGTAACAGGTACAACAGTTTTGCCACAATTGATAAATACCATGGCGGCAGCACAGTAAATTTGTAATTAGCTACTGGTGAACCATTACCCAGATTGTTGCGCACTTTTACTTCAAAAGTGTATTGGCCATAAGAAAGATTGGTGTATTCTTTTTCAGTGCGTTTGGTCCATTCGCTCCAGTTTTCATCAAAACCCTTTAAGCGGTAACTGTATTCAAGGTTGGCCTGGTAACCAAAAACGGATGATGAAAATTCAAAGTGTACCGTCTTCCAGTTATAAGCAATTTCAGGCAATTCTTTCGCGTCCTGAACCTGTGGCTCGTTTACGTTTTTAAAATATCCACCAAATAGAATACTGTCTTTGCTGTTAATAATGCGCACCATCCTAACCTGCACTTTTAATTCAGGTACCGTTTTTTTGTATTTGGCATAATTAATATGGTAAAAGCCCTTTTCGCCGCCTAAAAAAACATTATTCTCATCAACGGAATAAATAAACTCAAAGCCGCTAAGCATTTTATTGTTCAGTTCGGGCAGGTAAATGACCGTGGGGTCTTTTGCCGTCATATCAATAACACCCAATGTTTTTTCGTGTATAAACCAAATATTGCCTTCGCTGTCTTCTTTCAGGTAGCGTATGCTTTGTTCGCCTAAATATTTCCTGTAAAAATTGGATGGTTCAAAACTGTCTTTTTGCTGATTGTAAATAAAAACGCCTTTTTCTGTAGCAGCTATTAATTCGTTCTTAATCTTAAAAACATGGTTTTCAAGTGCTGAGGGCAAGCCCTTTTTATCAGTATAAATACTGTTTTTATAACTACCACTACTGTTCCTGGTAATTTTATAAATACCATGATAGGGATGGGATACCCAGGTATTATCAAACTGGTCTATTACTACAAACCTCGATGATTCTGTAAAACCTGGAATTGCGCCTGCGGCAGAAAACTTATCATCTTTAAAATTAAACATTGCCAGCCCATTGTAATTGCCTGCAATAATTTGCTGTGATGGAAAAGTAGATGACAAAGGAATAAAATTCCAGAAACCGTGTTGTGATGAAATGGATGTGGCCGCATTGCCGTTTATTTCAAAAGCACCTTCATGGTGGCCAAACAAAAGGCGGTTATTAATTTCTGCAAGGCTCCATGATTGCCCTTTGGTTCCCGACACGGGCGAAAAATTCCCCTTACTGAAACTTAAGTCCTGCACTTGCTGCAGCGGTACCTGGTACAAACCATTTGATGTACCTGCATACAACTGATTTTTATGAATTATGGCTGTATAACCAGAGCCATCCTGCAATAACGGGGTAATATGTTTGATAGCACTGTTGTAAGCAATAAAGTCAATGCCATTATCAAGCCCCAGCCAAAGGTTTTGCAGGTTATCACAAAAAATACTCAGCACATTATTGTTCTGAAGGCCTTCTGTGTTTGAAAAACGCTGAATGATATTGCCAGTAATATCAGTAATATAAACCCCGCCGCTGGTAGTGGCAAGTGCAAGCCTGTTATTGTTGATAGAAGTGGCCGCATAAATACGCTCTCCCTCAAAAACCTGGCTGTTGGGCGATTGTATTTTTGTAATTTGATCTTTTAAAAAAAGGAACATCCCGTTTTTTAAGGTAGTAATAATGGCACTGTCGTTGTTTACAGGCAAAACCGAAGTAACAGGGTCATTTGCCGGCAATGCACTTTTGGCCAATAGTGGCGACCATGCATTATTGTAAAAACTCATGAGGCTTGTACCATAATCTTGCGCATACAGGCGGCCATTGCAAACCCCAAGATAGGCCCATTCTGTAGCTGCCTTGTAGGTAGCCACCGTTTGGTTGGTTAACTTAAATATTTTGCTTGAGGAACGGAAGAACACATCTTTTTTAAACGTAACAATATCCCATACATCGCCAAACGATTTGTCTTTTGCAGGAATAAACTGCGTAATTGAATAATATTGCAGCCGCCCGTTTTTTGATGGTACAAAATAGCCCATTTCGTCCTGGCCGCCGGCATAAATACGGTTATCTGTTCCAATTTCAATGGAACGTACAATGGTTTTATTGGGCAAAGGGTAAAGGTTCCAGTTTCTTCCATCAAATGTTAAAAGCCCTTCGTTATTGGCAAAATAAAGTACCCCGTTTTTGTCCTGGCGAATTTTCCAGTTTTGTAAGCCTGCGTTATAAAACTGTTTTGAATAATTGATGACCTCGGGAAAACCAATAGTGTTCTGTGAAAACAAGGTGAATGGCAAAAAGATAAATATCAAAATTTTTTTCATTGCGGCATGCTGAGAAATGTAAATAACGTTTAAATTTTCCCAAGTTTTGGGGCTGTTAAAACTTTGTGGCATTGAAGTAAATAATTATTAAACGAAAATCGGGAAAGTAGTTGTTGTGAAAGCTGAATTTTAGGGGTGATGTAGTATTGTTGTAGTGTACTACGCTTAAAAATTAGCTTTTTATAATTGCTGATGTAGTAATGTTGAGACTATTTTCTGTGTTTGTAGAGGGTGGCAGAATACCTTTGTGTTTCATTAAACGATTGCCACATGAAACAAAAATTAGCATTTTGCAATGCTGTATTTCTTCTTTTCAGCATTTTTAATTTTGCTTACGCACAAAACTTCCAACTCACGGGCAGGTGAAAGATAAGTCAACCTCCAGTCCTTTAATTGGTGCAACCATTCGTATAAAGGGTACCAATACAGCCTCGTTATCTAACACAGAGGGAAATTTTCAAATTAATATTCCTAAAAAAGGCAGCATACTGCAGGTTGATTATGCAGGAATGAAAACTGTTGAAACCACAGCTAACGAGAGCGATTTTATGGAAATATTGATGGAGCAAAACGGCAGCCAAAACCTGGATGAAGTAGTGGTAGTAGGCTACGGTACGCAAAAAATTACAAAAGTATCGGGAGCCATTTCTACCATTAAAACTGCTGATATAGAAAAACTGCGGCCTGTACGTACAGAAGAAGCTTTGCAGGGGCGTGCTTCAGGTGTTAATGTGATACAAAATGGATCACCAGGGTCAAAACCTACGGTATTAATCAGGGGTATCCCTTCTTTTTCAGGCACAGATCCTGTGGTTATTATTGATGGCGTACCACAATCTCTTACAGATCTTAATTCTATAAATCCTATTGATATTGAATCTATCAGCGTTTTAAAAGATGCTGCCACCACTGCTATTTATGGTGTTAAAGGCGGCAACGGTGTTATTGTAGTAACCACAAAAACAGGCAGAAAAAATCAGAAAACAGAAATAACTGCCAGCAGCAATTATGGTGTGCAGGAAATTATGAACACGATTGGTGTTTTAAACGCGTCTGAATATGGTGCTATGATAAATGAAGGAAGCGTTACCGCAGGCGGCAATATTATATTTCCAAATCTTTCAGTATTAGGTGTTGGCACCAACTGGCAAAACGAGGTGTTTAAAACCGCACCATTGCAGTCGCATAATATTGGTGCCAGGGGTGGCAGCGATAAAATGTCTTATTTTTTATCAGGTGGTTATTTAAGCCAGGGTGGTATTGTTGGCGGTATAGACAAATCGAGGTTTGACAGGGGCAACTTTACAGCTAACCTTAGTTTTGATCTTGCGCCTAAACTTAAATTTATAGTTAATACTACTTATGTTATCCTCAATTCAAAAGGCGTACAGGAAAATTCATTCAACAGTATTATTGGCAGTGCGTTAAACTTTGACCCAACCGTGCCTGTGTACAACACAGTGCCAAACACGGCTGGACAGTTTGGTTTCAGTAACCTTTTATTATCAGAAATTTTTAACCCGCTTACCAAACTTGATAATACTTACAATAAAAACATAGGTAATAAGTTATATGGCAAGTTTGAACTACAATATGATGTATTAAAGAACCTGAAATTTACGTCACGTTTTGGTTATACAAAATACGATGGCACTTCAAAAAACTTTACGCCATTGGTATTTTACGGCCCCAGCAATGTAGAAAATTCAATGAATGCAGATGGTTCGCCTGTAACGGGTTTTCATAACAATGTTTCGCACGAAAAAACAAGCAATTTCAACTTCACGTACGAAACCTTTGCCAACTACACTTTCAAGGTAAAAGAAAGCCATCATTTTGATGCGGTACTTGGTTTTTCATTGGCCAGAACATCTGGAAATGCCAATGGTGCCAGCAGGCAGGATGTGCCGTTCAATTCATGGGATTTTGCAGATTTTACTGCTGCCACAGGCAGTAATTCTGCCACAAACACCAATGCTTTAAGCGGCTATTATTACCAGTATTTCAGGCGCAACCTTTCTTATTTCAGCCGTCTTAACTACGATTATCAGGATAAATATCTTGCTTCTTTTACAGTGCGCCGCGATGGTTCTTATGCTTTTGGTACCGATAATAAATATGCCAATTTCTTTTCAGGCTCATTAGGCTGGGTGGTGAGTAAAGAGAATTTTTTCCATTCAAAATTCATCAACTTCTTAAAATTAAGGGGTAGCTACGGTTCAATAGGAAACGAAAACGTAAACCCGCAATATGTAGGTATTGTAACGGGCGGTCCAAGCTACGGTGCCACTGCCAACAGCAATGGTTACAATTTTGGCGATGTGTTTTATCCAGGCTCAACAGTGGGTTCTGCAAATAATACAGCATTGCGCTGGGAAAAGCAGTTGCAGGCAAACATTGGTTTTGATATGACATTCTTTAAAAATAAATTGTCGTTAGCGGCTGATTATTACGAGAAGAGAGTAGATGGTTTACTGTTTACCCCATCTGCCTCTTTATACCTTGGTACGGTACCTATACCCACCGCCAATATTGGTGCAACAAAAAGCAGTGGGGTAGATGTTACTTTGGCTTATAACGAAAACATAAGCAAATCCATCAAGCTAAATACCTCACTCACTTTTACAACTGCTAAAAATGAGGTTACAGAAACCAATACAGATGGTACGGCTAAAATATTTGGTGGCGGCTATTTTAATGGCCAGTCGCAAACTGTAACCGTATTTGAAAAAGGGTTTACACCTGGTTATTTTTATGGTTATAAAACCAACGGCCTTTTTCAAACGGCTGATGAAATTACCAAAGCAGCCACACAAACAGGCGCTCAACCTGGTGATATAAGGTTTGTTGATGTAAACGGCGATGGTGCTATTACAGCTTTGGACAAAACAAAAATTGGTGATCCATTCCCACAATTTACACTTGGCTGGAACCTGAACCTGGAATACAAAAACATTGACTTTACCATGTTTACCTATGCATCTGTTGGTAATGATATTTACAGGGCTTATGAAAGGGGTGCCAACTATTCTAACAAATCAAGAGATGTGCTTGGCAGGTGGACAGGTGCTGGTAGCACCAATAATGCACGAACGCCAAGGTATTCATTTACTGATGCCAACAGTAACATACGTGTATCTGACAGGTATGTAGAAGATGGTTCTTTTGTTAAGATAAAAAACATTCAGCTTGGCTATACTTTCCCTGCTTCTTTAACTGGAAAAATCTTTAGCAGACTGCGTATTTACGCGCAGGTAAGAAATGCTTACACATTTACCAATTACACAGGTTTCGATCCTGAAATAGCAGGCGGTATTTTAGATACTGGCATTGACAGAGGTGCATACCCGCAGCCAAGAACCTACGCAGTTGGTATTGACATTAAACTATAATTCTTTACAAAAAATACTAAACAATATGAATCATAAGAATATTTCACTGGCAGGCCTGGTATTCATCATCACCATGTTTTCTTCCTGCAAAAAATGGGTTGATTATAATCCCCAAGAAGATTTTGCTATAACAGAACTGGATTACTTAAAATCTGAAAGTGACTACCGTACCATGGCCATTAGCGTATACACACCATTGCAATGGCTAAACCAAGCCGTGCCTGTGGGTGATATTGCATCAGATAATGCCGTAACTGGTGGCGAAAATGCATCAGATGTTTTATCACTACAGCAAATAGACGACTATACGCATACGCCAATAAACTCAACACTTACAGAGATTTGGCAGGCAGCTTATGAAGGAATTAACCGCGCCAACTATATGCAGCAGTTCAAGGCCGCAAACCCTGCGGGTACAAAGGTTGAATTTGCTGGAAAAGAAGCCTTGTATGGCGAAGTTTATTTTAACCGGGCTTATTTTTATTTCACCCTGGTTAAGTTTTTTGGCGATGTGCCTTTATTTGTTGATAAAAGGCTTGGTTTAAGCGATTCAAAAGGATTGCAAAGATCTTCAAAAGCCGATGTGTACAAGCAAATTGAACTTGATCTTACCAATGCTATAGCAGTATTGCCTGCGGTGCAAACACAAAAAGGCCGCATAACAAAACATGCTGCGCAGGCCATGCTTGGCAAAGTGTACCTGTACCAAAATAAGTTTGATGCCGCAGCAGCAGTTTTAGAGAGTGTGATAACTTCCAATGCCTTTAGTTTGGTACCCGATTTTGCTTCTATGTATGTAGCAAGCGGCGAAAACGGGCCTGAGTCTATTTTTGAAATTCAGTACACCAATAGTTCTCCCTACTACAATTGGGGCGGCGTAACACGCGGGCAGGGTAACCTTGCCGCACAGCAATGTGGCGTTAGGGGCTTAAATGGCAGTGCCGCTATGCCTTATGCACCAGGCTGGAGTACAAATCTCCCAACACAAAACCTGGCCAATGCATTCGCCGCAGGCGATAAAAGAAAGGCCGTAACCGTGCTTGATATGGAGGCTTACAAAAATGCAAACCCAGCTTTTAACATTACTTACCAAGTAGCACCTTATAAAAATACAGGGTTGTACAACCAAAAATATTTACCAAGAAAAGGCGAAACCTCCGGGCAAATTGAACTTAATTATTTAAACAACCAGAGAATTATACGCTACGCAGATGTATTGCTGATGGCGGCAGAAGCCAACAATAGGATGGCATCAGCAAACGATACCAAGGCACAAACCTATTTAAACCTGGTACGCCAGCGTGCTTTTGGCGATATGCTGCACAATATTACCAGCACAGGCACGGCATTACGACAATCAATTTGGGATGAAAGAAGGCTTGAGTTAGCGATGGAGGGCGACCGCTTTTTTGACCTGGTACGCATTGGGCAGGCGGCTGCAAAAATTACTGGTTTTAAGGCTGGTAAACACAAAGTGTTTCCTATACCACAGCAGGAAATAGATATTTCAGGGCTTGCGCAAAACACGGGCTACTAATCTTTTTTCGCCGCAAAGCGGAAATGAGATTTCTTGTTTTACAATTAATAATAATCAAAATAAACCATATGAACCTCTTTAAATATATCTGCTGTATTGCTTTTATAACGGTTTTTATAACTGGCTGTAAAAAAATGGCCACCGATGATGTGTCGTTTGTTTCAACCGCGTCAGCACCTGAAAAACCCTCTGCTTTTTTTGATATTACACAAGATAATACTGGCCTTGTAACCATAACGCCCAATGGCGAAGGTGTTGCCAGTTATGATGTTTACTATGGCGATGCAACCCCAACTTTTGTAAAAGTGGCACCTGGTAAAAACACACAGCACACCTATGCTGAAGGGGTTTATACCGTAAAAATTGTAGCGCATGGTATTACAGGTAAAACAACTGAAGTTACACAGCAACTGACCGTTTCGTTTAAAGCACCTGAAAATGTAGAAGTTACGGCAGCTATTGATGCAGCCAATAAGTTTAAAGTAAATGTTACTGCAAAAGCGCTGTACGAAACCGTTTTTAAAGTAACTTTTGGTGATGTGGTTAACGAAGTGGCCCAGTCTCTTTTAGAAGGGCAAACGCTAAGTCACACCTATACCACAGTGGGCACTTACACCATTAAAGTTGTGGCACAAAGCGGTGGCTCCGCCACCACAACGGTCACAAAAACGGTTACTATTGTCGATCCCGTTTTATTGCCTATAAACTTTGAATCAGGCACCGTGAGCTATGCTTTTGGCAATTTTGATGGAGGCAATTCTACTGTAATTACCAACCCGCAATCAAAAGGTATTAATACCAGTACCAAAGTTGCCAGGATGATAAAGAGTGCCGGGCAGCCATGGGGCGGAAGTGCTATTGCTTTGGGCAGTTCAGTTGATTTTTCACCGGGTAAAATATTCAGGATGAAAGTGTATTCGCCACGTGTTGGGGCGAAAGTGTTGTTTAAAATTGAAAATGCCGCCAACAGTGCACTTAATTTTGAAAAAGAAGTTGCCACTACAGTTGCCAATACCTGGGAAGACCTTGTATTTGATTTTAGTACTGTAAATACCAGCAATACTTACCAGAATATTGTTATCATTTTCGAACTTGGTACACAAGGCGACGGTTCGGCCAATTTTACTTTTTTGTATGATGATATACGGCTTACCAATACGCTTCCATCATCTGCGCAAATAAACCTGCCAGTTACATTTGACGATGCTAGTGTAAATTATACCGTAACCGATTTTGGCAATAACCAAACCATTGATGGCGTTGATCCTGCCAATGCTGCCAATAAAGTAAAAATAACCACCAAGATTACAGGGGCCGAAACCTGGGCTGGTACTACCATTGGCACGCCTGCAGGTTTTGCCTCTGCAATACCATTTACTGCAACAGCAACGCAAATGAGCATGCGTGTTTACTCACCTGCCGCAGGTTTGCGTATAAGGCTTAAAGTAGAAGACCGCACTAATAATACTAAAACTGTTGAAACAGAAGCGGTTATTGCTGCTGCAAATACCTGGGAAACACTGGTGTTTGATTTTAGTAAACAGGCTACAGGAACGGCTGCTTTAAACCTTGGCACTACCTACAATATGTCGTCTGTTTTCTTTGATTTTGGAAATGCAGGAACAGGTAAAAAGTTTTATTGGGATGATGTAAAATTTCTTACCACTAATACAACACCAGATGTATTGGGCATACCGTTAACCTTTGAATCATCTACTTTAACGTATGCATTTACCGATTTTGGTGGCGGGGTTGCTACGGTGATAAATAATCCCAATAAAACAGGCATTAACACCAGCAATAAAGTTGGTAAAATGGTAAAAGGTACTGGTGAAGTTTATGGGGGAAGTTTTATAACGCTTGCCGGGCCAATTGATTTTTCTACCAAAAAAAGTTTTAAAATGAAAGTTTTCTCGCCAAAGGCGGGAACGAAAGTGCTGTTGAAAGTAGAAAATCTTACCAATGGGGCTTTAAACTTTGAGAAAGAAGTAACCACTACCACCGCTAACGCCTGGGAAGAAATTACGTTTGATTACAGTACCATTAATACAGCCAATACCTACCATAAAGTGGTATTGATATTTGACTTTGGTACTGTTGGCGATGGCTCGGCAAACTTTACTTATTTGTTTGATGATATTACACTTAACTAACCTCAAAATTTTAATCATGACAACTAATATAAAACTGATTATTGTTGCACTGTTCGCGGCCATTGCAGGCTTTAGCGGCTGCAAAAAAACAGAGTACAGCTTTGGTGAACTTAAAACACCCGCAGGGCTTGCCTTAACAACTTCAATAGCGGGCGTAAATACCGCCAACCCTAATGGCAATGGTACAGGAACCGTTACAATAACTGCAACTGCCAGCAATGCCATCACCTATAAAATAGATTTTGGCGATGGCAAAAGCGAAATGGTGCCAGGCGGTGCCATCACTTATAAATACACCAACCCCGGCACTTACGATTATACAGTAACGGTTAATGCTGTTGGTACAGGTGGCACCACATCTACCATAAGCAAAAAAATAAAAGTGTTTGTTGCTTTTGAAATACCGCCAGCTATTTTACAGGCACTTACCAATGGTACTTCAAAAGTTTGGGTTACAGATAATACGGCAATGGGCCATGTAGGCGTAGGCGCTCCGGCAGGCTTTACCCCCAATTACTACGAAGCTACCCCAAACCAGCGCGATGCCTGTTTGTACGATGATGAAATATCCTTCTCAAAAGACGTAAACAATAACGTTTTTATGAGCGTAAACAATAAAGGCCAAAGTTTTATTATTGGTGGTGCTACGTCTGTTTACGGTTTAAGCGGTGGCGATAATTGTTATACCACCAATGTTGCAGGCAGCAAAAAACTTGTTTTTATGGATGCAACTTCTGCATCAACTTCATCCATTTCTACAAGAATACAATTTATGGTACCAGGTGATGGCATTATAAATTTTGCAACGGGTAGTAATACTTACGAAATATTGTCAATAACCGCTACCAGCATCCATTTGCGCAATATTGGTGCCGATGGAAATGCATGGTATCAAAAACTAAAGGTTAAGCCATAGGGAATAGAAAAGCCGGCATCAAAAACAATTACCTAATTTATAAACATCCTTTATTATGAAACATTTGCCTTTAGCAGTTTTAACATTCATCGTTACGCTGTGTTCATCCTGCGCAAAGGGTACATCGCCTGGCAATGCAGGCAGCACTGCACCCACCAATTTAGTTTTTACCGCAACGGTTAGTAGTGATAATAACGGCAGCGTATCTTTTACAGCTACAGCTACAAACGCAAACAGCTACGAGTTTGATTTTGGCAACGGAATTTTTCAAACTTCAGCCACGGGCACAGTAGTTTATAAGTACCCTGCTTCTGGTAATTATACGGCAAATGTGGTTGCAAAAAATATAGGTGGCCAGGTTACAAAATCAACACAGGTGGCTGTTGTAATTTCTGCTGCGGCTGCGCTGGTTTGGTCTGATGAATTTGATGTTGCAGGCGCACCCAACACTGCCAAATGGGGCTACGATTTGGCAGTGGCGGCTGGGGCAATAACGAGTTGCAGCATTATACCAACAGGTTAGATAATGCTGTGGTATCAAACGGAACTTTAAAAATTATGCTTAAAAAAGAAGCATTCAGCGGCAGTGCCTATACTTCTGCGAGGTTGCTTTCAAAAGGTAAATTTGCCTTTAAATACGGCAGGGTAGAAGTAAGTGCAAAACTGCCTGCAGGTGCAGGTACCTGGCCTGCTATATGGATGCTGGGCAATAATATTGGTACGGTAAGCTGGCCTGATTGCGGCGAGATTGATATTATGGAACACAAAGGCAACGAACTGAATAAAATATATGGTACACTGCATTATCCAGGACGTTCAGGTGGTAATGCCAACGGTTCCAGCAGAATGATTACTAATGCCTCAACTGAATTTCATAAATACAGTTTAGATTGGTCTGCCTCTGCCATTAAAATTTATGTTGACGACCAATTGATTCATAGCATTGCAAATTCTGCCGCCATACCATTTAATCATGATTTTTTTCTGATACTGAATCTAGCCATGGGTGGAACTTTTGGTGGCAACGTAGATGCTGCAATTACCAATGCCACATTAGAAATAGATTATGTAAGAGTGTATAATTAACATAGTGCCTGTTTAACTAAGTTTTGGTTATTAAGGCACAGGTAAACTTTTTTTCGTTAGCAGTTAGTTTTGGTATAGCCCTTCATTTTTATGAGGGGCTTTGTTTTCTGCTGTATTGTAATTTTTTTGAGTGTAGTAATTATGTTCTTTTATCTTTTCATGGCCATCCACTTTTCCACCAATAAAAACATTTTGTTTAGATGAATGGTAACTGCCAGTTTCAATGCCGCCAAACCCTGTACCTGATGATTTATAAGGGCAAAGTATTTTGTATTCGTATCCATCTATTTTACCCAGCTTTTCGTGCCACAAAGGCACAAGTGAACAATTAGCTGAAGCGCAGGAAATATCTTCTTCAATACCAAGGTGCGGCGCAAAAATTCTTACTTCATAATCAAAACCTGGTTCACATGAAGGAGAGGTAAGAAATAACCCGCGAATACACTGGCTGCTTAACATTACAGCCAGCTCTTTAAAAAGGGGTGTAGCATTTCGCAGTACTTTTGCATCTTTTAAAACCAATATAATGTCATTAAGCTCGCTGCACAGGTACACTTCTTCAACATTGTCAATACCAAGCAGTTTCTTATAATTTACAATAAAACTTTTTGTAATAACAGGATGAAAAGCAGGCATATTTATCTTAAAAAAATCACTCTCTTTCCAGCTTTTAATTACAAGGGTTTCCATATCGGCAACATTAATGGCCTTATAAAAATACACCTGCTCAAAACCATATATCTGGTAAATAACACTTGCTGCCACCAGTGTGCCATGGCCACAAAGATCAAAACGTTCACCTGAAGGAGTATAAAATTCAATATCAAAAATATTATCCTGATGTGGTTGAAGAAAAACAGTCATTGGTGCTTTTTCGGCCAATGCAATGCTTGACATTTCTTGTCGCGAAGGAAACATTTCTGTACACAAAACCACAGTGGCAGGGTTGCCTAAAACGTTTTTACCTGCAATTAACCCGCTATGGGTAAATGCATTTGCGCGG
This sequence comes from Chitinophagales bacterium, assembly GCA_031424995.1. Taxonomy (GTDB): domain Bacteria; phylum Bacteroidota; class Bacteroidia; order Chitinophagales; family Chitinophagaceae; genus Parasediminibacterium. The sequence goes on from JANPIP010000057.1 coordinate 33,679, forward strand.
TAAATCTTCATAAGTTGTTTTTATTTAAGGGTTAGCATACGGCCAAGGCAACGAATTACAAATATAGCATTTAATGTATCTTAAACTAATTAAGTTTCATTTAATTGATTTTTTTTTAAGCTTCACACATCCTCACAACAATACCACCGTTGCATACTTGAACCATTTTGTTTTTTTTAACAATGGTGCCTGCAATGGCAAATGCTTGCATCAAGTCAAATGGCATAAACACATTTGTACCAATGAAAAAAATTTTAACAGCTTTAGCAGTTTTAATTTGTATAGCAGGCCATGCCCAGTGGAAAGGTTTTGCTGCACCCGTTATGTATCAATTGCCAGGCACGCCATCAAGCGTTGTTATAAAAGATATTGATGGTGATAACAAAATAGATGTATTTGCATCGCATACTGCCGCAGGTACTTTTAGTATTTTAAAAGGTGATGGTACAGGCAGCTTTTTACCTGCACAGGCAACGGTTAAAGAAAATAATTATAACCTTAGTGATTTTGCAGATTTAAATGGCGATGGTTTGCCAGACAAGGTTACCAGCAGTTATTGGGACAATGGGTTTAAAATTTATTTTGCAAAATTGGGTGGCGGCTTTGCAGATGGTGTTTATTATTTTACTGCTGTGCATGGCAGAAACGTTAAATGTGTTGATATTAATAAGGATGGGAAAATGGATATAATTTCCACATCAAGCGGCTCTGGCAATACCATTTCGCTGCATATTTTTATTGGTAAGGGCGATGGAACTTTTGAAGCAAAAAAATCTTATCCATCAGTTTTAGACACTTGTAAAGACATTTTAATAACTGATAAAAATGGCGATGGCCGTTTGGACATTATTGTTACCAGTTCATTTGCCTGGGTTTTGTTTTATATGCAGGAAACTGATGGCAGTTTTACCCCGCACTACTGGAGTACCCAAAAAACCGCACAGGTTAGTTTTGGTGATGTAAACAATGATGCTTTAGATGATATGATGCTGAGTTATTCATCATTTGACAATGATTTAGGTACAGACAGTTTAGTAATTTATCTAAATACAGGCGGCATTTTGTTTAGCAGTACTTCAATAAATATTTTGGCCAATTTGAAGGAAAAAATATTGCCTTACCATGTTAAAGTAGCCGACATTAATAAGGATGGAAAGCAGGATTTAATAATAAGCCAGGTTGATATGCTGGGTTATCTTACTGATACATTGTTGTATTTTCAGGGTATGGGAAATGGTGTATTTAACAAGCCTCAAAAAATTGGTTTTCCGCAACGCGTATTAAATTTTAACATTACAGATATTAATGGTGATAATTATCCTGATATTATTGCAGGCTGTGATGGCAATACTATGGTGGTATTACTGAATAATAAAGTAGTGACAGACACTATTGCTTCCTTTAAAATATTTCCCAACCCTGTGGTTGATAAACTGCAAATTTATTTCCCTTTAAGTAATAATTATTTAATAAGAATTTTAGATGTAAGTGGCAGGGTAGTAGCAACCAAAAAAGCCTCTAAACATAACGAAACCATTGCTGTATCTGGTTTAGATAAAGGCATTTTTTGTGTACAAATTTTATATGATGATAAAGTAATTAATCATCGTTTTATTAAAATGTAATAATGCGTTATACTTTATAGGAACAAAAAATCCCATCAAATTTTGATGGGATTTTTATTATAAAAGGTTTGACATATTTTATTGAAAAGTAAACTGTTTGCCACTTAACCAGGCAAGATTAATTTCATCAGGTACTTTCATACGTTCTGCAATACGTTTATAGCGTGTTGCCAAAGTAGCAAGATAATCCTGCGCTTTTGCAGCACCATCTTTTAAACCTGTTAAAGATTCTATTTTCCAGAGTGCTACCAAATGCTCAATAATGCTGGCATAATCCCACGTAGTATAAACGCCAATTTTTTGTGTAATTGCAGAAAACTCAATAAACAGGTTTGGATTTTTACCGCCATGGTCCATCAATACAGCAGGCATGGTAATTTGCTTGCGCATCATTTTTTCAAATGCTGAAAGTGCGCCATTTGGATCAATTTCAAAAATTTTGCTCATGAAAGATTTGTATGCTTTTTCATGCCTTGCTTCATCGCCTGCAATGGTTTTGCAAATTCTTGATAAATTGTTGTCGCCTGCTTTATCAGCAAGCTTTCCTGTATTTACGTGCGAAATTTTTGTTGCCCTTTCCTGGAAAGAGGTGTACACAATTGCCTGGTAAGGATCCTGGTTGGTATTTGGATTGAAACCGTTGTAAATAAGGCGGTGAATGGTTTGCTCCACTTCTTTCATATCGCAACGACCAGTGAGGTATAAGTATTTATTTAACAGATCACCATGGCGGTTTTCTTCAGCCGTCCACGCTCTTGACCAACGTACCCAGCCCTTTTCGCTGGTAAGTTCATCACGTTCGCCGTTAATAATAAGATTGAAATACGTTTGGTAACTTGGCAAGGCCTCTTCAGTAATCATGTTACCTACCAGTGAAGTAATAATTGTATCTGGAATACCTGCAGATCTTTCACGTAAACCTTTAATTTGATCAAATGCATCTTCTTTAGAAAGATCAGGCAAAAAATCAGTGGGCTGCCAGCAATCATCAGGGTTTAGAAGAGTTTCATCTACAGCAATGCCAACAAAATCGTTTAACATGCCAATCACTTCCATGTTCTTTGCCAGCTCATTATTTTCTGCAACGCTCATTAATTCCTTTTTTAGTTCTTTATAAAAATATTTCTGATTTTTTATAAAACGAGGCTGTAAAGATATATTACTTACACTTTTTACAACTAATAAATTTACTGCAAAAACCCTGCAAGCCATTATTTAATAAGTGTTTAAGCGGCATGGTTTTTACACTTAGTACGATTTTGCTAAATTAAAACGGGAGTGGGGAAAGCACACAGGTCATCCTGTATTTTGAGAGGATGAAATATAGCCATCAAAATATGGCAAAACCAGATGTACAACTGCAGTGTAATCTTTTAAATCACCTTTCAGAACTTCTAATTTTTATGTTTGCTATGCAGGTATTTATCGTAAATGATGGTAGCCATTGGTTTGTTATGAACTTTACTTTCAACCCAAGATATCACATCAAGATAAGCAAAGGCCCGTGTTTCAAAACGGCTTTTTTCGTACTGCTTTATTTTGTCAAGAAAAGTTACAAATTCAGGCTGCATTTTGCGTGGCGAAATGCTGAAAGAACGGCGAAGGAACTTGAACATTTCTTCTTCAATTACCGTTAAATTTTGCATTTTGGCCATAAAGCGGTACACCGATTTAATAAGGTACTCCATAATATCATTGTGACCAAGCTCGTAATGAGCCATCAAGTGCATAAGGCGTGCATAACACTGCAAATCGTTACGCAGGTGCACATTATCATTTATAATGCGCTGCAGATAATCAATACAAGTGTTATAATCACCACTGCCAAAATACAAAGTGGCAATTTTATAGTTGAAAACCAGAATACGGTGGCTATCAATATACAGTGCATATTCGCTTAGCTTCTCTTCAATATGTGGTATTAATGAAAGCCCCTGTTTAAACGTACCAAGCATAAGGCATTGGTTAATTTTTGCACTGTTAATGTACACAAAAGTGTGTATGCGAAAATTATCATGATGGTTGGCTACATAGCTATTACCAAATGTTTCAAATTCTTTAAGCGTGTCTTCAAACCTGTGAAAATTGCGCAAATCAAAATGCGCATTTAAAAGGTTGTGCATACCTTTTATATAGTGGCCCGTTTCTACCTCAATCATTAAAGGTTCGTTTCTAAAAAGGTCAATCCATTTTTGGCTGTAGCGGTAGTACATTAAAAAATCCTGGCGAATAAATGCATACCAAACATAGCTTTGGTACAGGTACAGTTTTTCATAAAAGCCAGCTTCTGAATCAAATTTTGAGGGCAGGTTTTCTTTAAAAAATTTTCTTACATCAACCTCATCTTCTTCATTACGTGCATGGCCATTTTTTACGTACCAGCCATACAATTGCAGGGCAAGATTTGATAGTTTGGCAACCCTGCGAATATGGTCTGTAACTTCTACAGCTTCTACTGCAAGGTTGGCTGTTTTTTCAAGCGTACTTCTTGTAATGTGTAGGGTTTCAATCTTTTTTTCAAGAGAAATTACCTGGTTTAAAAAGCCGAATTTATTGTTGGCCTTTGCAATTTCCTTTACGCGTTCTAAAATTCTAAGGCTTTGAAGTTTAAGCCCCTTGTTGTAAAGAATACGGGCATAATCAAGCTGCTCATTCATCTGAAGGTCAATGTTTTCAGTGCTTTTGAGCAAACGAAGGCTGGCGAGTATTTGTTTGTAAAGGTGTGTTTTGAGGTTTGCTAATTGAGGCTTTTCTATGGTGGGAAGCTTTTTTAGTAAAAGCTTTTCATCGTATTCATGAAGTTTATCAAGCGCATCAAAAAGCTGGATAATTTTCAGGTCTTCTTTAGCTGAACTCCTTTTTATATAAAGCTTAAAGTTGCGTTTCTCTGCTTTTTCAAGCGATTTAATTAATTGGAATAATATGTCTGTTGATCTGTTGGGCATCATTGATTTATTTTCTGTGATGCAGTGCCGGCAAGGGTTCCTGATATACAATTAAAGTTTTGAGATAATAGTATACTCAAAAAATTGTACATCCATAGGCAATATGCCTTTTTATATTTGTTGTAGAAACAGGGGGTGCTGTCAAAATGGTCAGCAATCGTTAGTAGCAGGTTTCGTTAGAGGCCACATCTTATTCTGAAGATGATTTGAGTCGTAAAATCTAAGCTGAAAAACAGCGCAATAAGATTTCAAGAATTTTTCATATGGCAAGCAATCGTTAGAGGTCGTTCTGTTTCTACGGAAGGACCCTTTATGGTCATTGCATTGCGAATATAGTCTACAAAAAATATAAACCAACTTTTCAGTTTTTTTTTTTTTTAATTATTTCAGTCCTTTCTTTAAAATTTTCCGCTCATTATTTTTTGTTGGGCATAAGCCATAATATCTGCTAAAATTCAGCAACAGTAACTGTTTCACTATTTATAAATTGGTTTTGATATAATAAAACTGGAAAGATGTTATGAAGTAAAGGAAAATAAGCTGCTATATATTTAATCAACAAAAGAAGAGCGTTAGTTAAAACAACAGGTAATTGTTAGGAACTACGTCTCAAGTAGATGTTTTGAGTCGAATTTCAGATAAAGCTGTACGCAGTACAATAAGATTTTAAGATTTTTTCATATGGCAAGCAATCGTTAGAGGTCGTTCTGTTTCTACAGAAAGACCCTTTTTTTTGTACCAGTGGCCAATATAAATGATACAAATCATACAATGCTAACATTACTTTAAATTTTCTCTACATATTTTCCGTTTAAGTAAATCCACCAATTAACTTTTATTTTTATCCATGGTTCATTCCAATAAAATGGCAAATTATTAGTTCAAATCGTTACCACTAAAATTTCTTTGGGTAAATAAAAAAACCTATTTATGCCCCATCGCCTCATTAAAAGTTTTACTATCACCTTTTGCTATACTAAGGCTTTGCCAGTTTTTATCTTTAATTATTTTACCAATAAACACAATTTGCCCAATATGGTAAGGGTAATGCGCCAATTGGCGAAGAATTGCATCGTATACCACCAATGGCTCGCTGCGTATAGTAATGGTTTTTTCAAGGTCAGCTTCTGTAAGGGTTTCAAGAGTTTTTAAAAGGCAGTCCCAGCCTGTGTTCCAAAAAGAAATAATATCCTGTTTGGTTACACCTTCCATTGTTTCAAATTCAATATCTCTTTTACGCCAATCCTTCTCGCCGTCTTCAATTAAAAAGTAAGTCCAGCGGCTAAGCATATTGCCATACATGTGTTGTACAATAACTGCAATACTGTTACTTTCTGGCGATGGTTTAAACAAAAAATCTTTTTCTTGTAACTGCGCAAAGGTTTTATCGCCAAGGTCTTTGTAATATTTAAAACGTTTGATGCTGTGCTGTAAAAAATTCATACAATAAACTTAATGATGAAAAAGCTATAAGTATAGATTTACGAGTAGCTATTTGCTTTGAAAATACATTGTAAACTGGTACAAATAAAAAATGGATTATCAATTTGATAATCCATTTTGAGGTTCCGAGCGGATTCGAACCGCTGTAGGAGCTTTTGCAGAGCTCTGCCTAGCCACTCGGCCACAGAACCTTTTTAATTGGGTTGCGAAAATAATGTTTCAAATTGAAAAACGAACCTTTAAATTTGAAAAAATCTAAAATATTTATATGCACCGCATAGAAGAAAGTGAATTGATTATTAATCAGCGGGGGGCGATTTATCATTTGGATATGCTGCCAGGTGATGTGGCAGACACCGTTATTTTTGTAGGAGATCCAGGACGTGTTAAACAGGTAAGTAAACATTTTGACCATATTGAAGCACAGGGCGAACACCGCGAATTTATTTCTCATACAGGCCGCATAGGCAGCAAAAGAATTACCGTTATAAGCACTGGTATTGGCCCTGATAATATTGATATTGTTTTAAATGAACTAGATGCCTTGGTAAATATTGATTTTGAAACAAGAAAAATAAAATCTGAACTTAAACAACTGAATATCATTCGCTTAGGAACTTCTGGTTCTTTGCAAAAAGATATTCCTGTAAATAGTTTTGTAGCTAGTTCTCATGGTTTGGGTATTGATAACCTGCTGAATTTTTATACCCATACCAGTAATGATGAAGAGCAGCAGATTATTCAACAGTTTGTAAACCATACACAAATTGATGCCTCTATTTCACAACCATATATAACTTCAGCAAGCAGTGCTATAATGAAACACTTTGTAGATGGCTTTCATCATGGCATTACCGTTACCTGTCCTGGTTTTTTTGGGCCGCAGGGTAGGGTGCTACGTTTGCCTTTAACGAACCCAAACCTTATTGACCGTTTACCTGAATTTAGTTTTGGGCAGCACCGTATTACTAATTTTGAAATGGAAACCAGTGCTATTTATGGGCTTGGCAGGTTACTTGGCCATAATTGTTTAAGCCTTAATGCTATTGTTGCAAACCGCGTTCAGAAAGAATTTAGTAAAGATGGGCACCTTGCGGTGATGAATTTGATTGAGAAAGCGTTAGGGATTATTGAGGGGATATAATTATATAGTACTCAAACTAAGTTGATAGAAATTCAACTGCTGAAACCATAGCCCTGATTGAAGAGGAAAGCCCGCAAGCCATCCTGAAAGGTGGCGCGGACTTGCAGCGAAAAGCAGGAATGCAGCATGGATATGTTATTAAGCTGCGCTTCTAAAATTAATCTTAATATAAACAAGAATTTTAAAGGCTGATAAGCACGTTATAATTTGAATAAACGACAAAGCGATGACTTTTTATAAATATCAGGGAACGGGAAATGATTTTGTGATTTTTGATAATCGTGACAATAATATACAGCTTACCACAAAGCAAGTACACCACTTGTGTGACAGGAAGTTTGGTATTGGCGCAGATGGATTGATGTTGCTAAACCAAAAAGAAGGTTACGATTTTGAGATGATTTATTATAATGCCGATGGCCGTGAAAGCAGCATGTGCGGTAATGGGGGAAGATGTTTAACACAGTTTGCTTTTGACAGGGGTATTATTAAGGACGCATATTTATTTGATGCAATTGATGGGGAACACCAGGCTACGTTTAGCGAAGAAGGTTGGGTTAATTTAAAAATGAAAGATGTAAACCAGATTACACAATATCATGGCGACTTTGTTTTAAATACAGGCAGCCCACATTTGGTTCGCCCTACGGTTAATGTTATGAGTTATGATGTTTATCACAATGGCCATGAAATACGTTACAGCAAAGATTTTGCAAAGGAGGGCATCAACGTAAATTTTGTTGAAAGCACAGATGAAGACAACATAATTGTTCGCACCTACGAACGTGGTGTAGAAAACGAAACACTAAGTTGTGGTACAGGAGTTACCGCATCTGCATTAATTTTTGCGCACAACGATAATGGTTTTAATCGCATAGAAGTACAAACCTTGGGCGGCTATCTTGCAGTGGAATTTGATAAAAAAGGCGAAACCCATTTTGAAAACATATGGCTTTGCGGCCCTGCAACTTTTGTATTTAAAGGAGAGATAACACTGTAATAGTCATAAACTTCTTAGCACTCTTTATTTTTGACCTCCTCACATGATACAGTATTTTAAAATAATTGACCAGCAAACTATTGAAATTGATACCCCTGAAAATGGTACCTGGGTAAACCTTGTGCCCCCATTTAAAGAAGAGGAGTTTATTGAACTTGGTGAGAAACTTGAAATACCGATTGAGTTTTTAAGAGATTCGCTGGATATTGATGAAAGGCCACGTTACGAAATTGATGACAATACAAAGTTTATTGTTATAAAAACCCCTACAGAAAATAACTCATTTAACGATAGCGATGCGTTTTATATTACTATTCCTATTTGTATCATATTAACACATAACCAAATTGTTACTGTTAATTCATTTGACAATGGTGCCATAAAAAAATTCCTGAATTCATTTCAACGTCGTAATCCTGACAAACGAAGTATGATGGTGTTGAAAATATTTGAAAAAGTAGTACAGAATTTCATGGAATTTTTGAAGGAAATAAACCAACGGCGTAATAAATACGAAAGCAGTTTATATCAAAGCAACAGTAACGAAGACTTGCTGAATTTGATGCGTATTCAAAAAAGCCTGGTGTATTTTATTACCGCTTTGCGCAGTAACGAAATGCTGCTGATGAAACTTGAAAGAACCAATTTTCTTGTTCTAACTGAAGAAGAAAAAGAATTTATGCGCGATCTTATTGTAGATACCAGCCAAGCACTGGAAATGGCGAACATTTATACAAACATACTTACAAGTACTTTAGATGCCTTTGCAAGTATAATAAGCAATAATCTTAATAATGTTATGAAACGTTTAACGTCAATCACCATTATTTTGTCTTTGCCAGTGCTTGTAGCAAGTGTTTACGGCATGAACGTGGATATTCCTGGTCAGCATTCGCCCCATGCTTTTTACATACCCATTATTCTATCTTTAGGTGTTTCTGTAATTATCAGTGCGTATTTTATGAAAAAGAAATGGTTTTAGTTTTTAAAAATGACAATGTTAATCGCAGCTATATTATTTTAAAAACAATCTTTACATTCAAAGCAGCAATAAAAGCAAATGAGAAGTCTCACAACAATTATGGCAACCTTTAAAAAGTGCTTAATAGAAAATATACAGTGTGGTAAAGCTTTTTGTATTAATTTTAACACGGAATTAATTTAATCGAGACCAACCAATGCCTGCAACATCATCTTCACCCAACACGAAAAACAAACTCTCTTACCTAAGAATATTAGACGTAAATGATGTAAAGATCAACCATAAACATGTTGATAAAAAATTATCCTGTCTTCTTATTAATCCTGACGTTGTTGCCAAGGAATTGATTAAAAAAGCTGTTTTCAATAAAAAGTTCAGTTACAATATTTGGTCTGGACCAATGGATAATAAGCTAATTAAGTACCTTAAAAAAAATACCTACAATTATATTGTTATTGATAAGTGGATTAGTGAACAGGCTATTACACAATTTTTAGATCTTATTCGTTTTCATGATGTAAATAATGGGCGAATAATTAACATTGCTTCTTTTTACGAAAAAGTAAGTTTTTGCAGCCCTATGATGCATATGAATGATTACACTGAAAATGACCCTGAAGATTTGGTTATAAGGCCTTCAAAAACTTTAGTTGCATTAAAAAGAATTATTGATATTTCTATTGCTACTTTAGCTTTACCTGTTGCAATTCCCGTTGCACTTTTAGCTACTCTTATCACTAAACTTACTTCAAACGGTCCTGTGCTTTTTAAACAGCAAAGAATAGGTTTGAATGGAAAAATTTTCACATTGTACAAGATACGTACCATGTATTTTAATTTAGACACTAAATCTGCCCCAACTGTTAAAGACGATAAAAGGATTACAAAAGCTGGTAGAATTTTTAGAAAAACTAAAATTGATGAATTGCCACAATTGTGGAATGTTTTAAAGGGGGATATGAGCCTTATTGGCCCTAGGCCAGAGCGTATAGATATTGTTGACAGGTTTAATAAACTAAACGAATTTTATCAATACAGGCACACTGTAAAACCTGGTATTACAGGATGGGCCCAAGTAAACCATCCCACAGCTACACCTGAGGAAAATCTTGAGAAACTGGAGTACGATTTGTATTACATCAATAATATTTCACCAAAACTGGAGATTAAGATTATACTTAAAACCATTGGTGTTATTACCACTATGGAAAGCCTATAATGCTGTTTCTCTTTCTAAAAACTCAATTCTATTTTGTTTTAACTGCTGCATTACGGGTTCATATATTTCCTTTATAATTGGTATATGAAGTCCAATTATTTTTATTTTTCCTTCTAAAATTAATTTTGCGGCTATGCCCAAAGGCAGCCCCACGGTTTTTGCCATGGCTGTTTTAATATTATCATCACCTTCTACAATTAAAGTGCTTGTTATTTTCTTATCAAGTTCATTTTCGTGGTATTCAATTTCATGCTGCATTACAATCATATCATGATCGTTTGTTTCAAGTAGTAATTTATCCTGTAGAATAAATTGCAAAACATCAGCAGCGCTGCAAAAACCTTTATTAATAATTGCATTATTATTAAACAGAAAATTCATCTGCACGGTTAATAATTCATCAGTAATATTTTGATAGTAAAGATCAAGATCAAACCTTTTTAAATGCACCTCCAAAAAGTCAGTTACAGTTAATCCATCTGTTTTATAAAATGGAGTTTCATCTGTCAGTTTAAAATCAATTATTATTTGCCAGCCCTTGCAAAATTCAGGATGACGTAATGTGGTTCTGATAAAAGTTTTCGCCGTCTTTAATCCGTAGAGATTTTTATAGCTGATACAATCACGGTTTGGGTAGTAAGCTAATATCCCTAAATTATTAATTTCTACCTGCTTGCAATTCTTAAATAAATGTTCATAATCTCTATTAATAACGGTTTCATTTTCAAAATACTGAGCGCCTGCTTTTCCTGCTAAAACAACATTCCTTGGATTCCAGCTTATTTTATAATGCCAGGGATTATTATCACTTTTTAAACTTATTAATCCACCACAATGAGATGAAAATGAACTTATATTACCATTTTTATTTTCTATTTTATGAATAAGCTGCATGGCGCTCATATGGTCTATTCCAGGGTCTAAACCCATTTCGTAAAGAAATAAAATACCAGCATTTTTAATTTCATCTTCATGAACCCTAATAATTTCATCAATATAAGAAGCCGTTAACAGATGCTTTTTAAATTTAATGCAATTGAGGGCAATTAAATAATGAAGATTAGGCGGCATTAAAGAAATTACAACATCTGCCTTTTCAATTAACTGTTCCCTTTCGTCTGTTTTAAGTATATCAATTTCAAAAACTTCAACCAGTGTTTGTGCCGTAACCTTCTTTTGTAAAGCCGTAAAATCAGCATCAGCAATAATTATTTTACAGAATTGACTGTTTGCTAAATCTTCCAGATATTTTATCAAAACACTGGCAGATTTACCTGCCCCAAACAAAAGGATTGTCTTCATTGTAGAGTTATTTTTCAGGTATTGGAATCAACAGTTCAAAAACCTTATTCCTGCTAACATTTGTGGATAAAACCATCGTAAAAACAGCAATTTACATTCGTATTTACATTGTTAAAAAGTTATCTTCGCGAGCCTTGTAAATTAAGATACTGCCATATTAATGTCTTAACAGCATTGCACATTCAACTCAAATAAGATAATTATTATTACCTGCGATGGAAGATAACACTCCTCAGTTACCTGAACAAACAAAAGACAACGACCGGATAGTTCAGGTAAATATTGAAGAACAAATGAAAACCGCTTACATTGATTATTCAATGTCAGTTATTGTTGGGCGTGCCCTCCCTGACGTTAGGGATGGGTTTAAGCCCGTTCACCGCCGTGTTTTATTTGGAATGCACGAGCTTGGTAACGCAAGTAACAAGCCTTATAAAAAGTCTGCACGTATAGTGGGTGAAGTAATGGGTAAGTTTCACCCGCATGGTGATGCTTCTATTTACGACACATTGGTACGTATGGCGCAGGAATGGACAATGCGTTATAAGATGGTTGACAGTCAGGGTAACTTTGGCAACCAGGATGGTGATCCACCAGCGGCCATGCGTTATACAGAGGTACGTTTGATGAAGATTGCTGAGGCAATGCTGGAAGATCTTGAAAAAGACACTGTTGATTTTCAATTGAATTTTGATGATAGCTTGCAGGAACCAACAGTAATGCCTACGAGAATTCCTCAATTATTGGTAAATGGTGCTTCAGGTATTGCGGTTGGTATGGCAACCAATATGATGCCACATAACCTTAGTGAAGTAGTTGATGGATGTATTGCATATATTGATAATCATGACATTACATGCGAAGAGCTCATTCAATTTGTAAAGGCACCAGATTTTCCTACGGGTGGTGTTATTTATGGGATGGAAGACGTTAAACAAGCATTTTTAACAGGCCGTGGCAGGGTAGTAGTTCGTGGAAAATGTCATGTTGATACCAAGCCAAGTGGCAGAGAGCAGATTGTTATTACAGAAGTACCTTACCAGGTTGGTTTGGATGCCCTTACAAATAAAATTGGCCAGCTTGTAAACGATAAAATAATAGAAGGGATTGCCCACGTTAATAACGAAAGTAACAAACGTGAAGGCAATAGAATTGTAGTAGATTTAAAACGAGATGCAGTTGCGCAAGTTGTTATAAATCAGTTATATAAGTTTACTGAATTTCAAACAAGCTACGGTATAAATAATGTTGCGATCAGTAAAGGAAGGCCAAAAATTCTGAATCTGAGAGACCTCATACAGGAGTTTGTGGAATTCAGGATGGAAGTAATTATCCGTCGTACAAAGTTTGAGCTGAAAAAAGCACAGGAAAGAGCACATATTTTAAATGGCTATTTGATTGCTTTAGATCATTTGGATGAAGTGATCCGTTTAATTAGAAGTTCTTCAACACCAGAAGCAGCAAAAGATGCATTGATTACAGCAGGCTGGGGGTTAGATGAAATTCAAGCAAAAGCTATTCTTGAAATGCGTTTACAACGCCTTACAGGAATGGAGAGGGATAAAATCAAGGAAGAATATGATAACTTAATGGCTCTTATAGGTAGGTTGCAAGAATTATTGGGTAGTGAAACATTACGTTACGAGCTGATAAAAACTGAACTTATTGAAGTTAAAACCAAGTTTGGTGATGAACGTAAAAGTGAAATCCAGTTCCTTTCCAGTGAAATGAGAATGGAAGATTTCATTAAAGATGAAGATGTTGTGATCACTATCTCACATTTAGGTTACATCAAAAGAACAACAGCAACAGATTATCGCCAACAGAAAAGAGGTGGTCGTGGCGCTATTGGCAGCAAGACCCGAGAGGAAGATTATGTGGAGCATTTGTTCGTAGCTTCCACGCATCATACCATGCTTTTCTTCACAGAAAAAGGCAGATGTTTCTGGATGAAAGTGTACGAAATCACTGAAGGAGAAAAATCTGGAAAGGGAAGGGCTATTCAAAATTTAATACAAATTCTGCCTGACGACAAGGTGAAAGCTATTATTGATGTTAAGCGTTTAGAAGATAAAGAGTTTGTAGAATCTCATTATATTATTCTTTGCACCAAAAAAGGCATCATTAAAAAAACTTCATTAGCTGACTTTAGCAGGCCAAGGGCAAATGGCGTAAATGCCATCACGATTAATGAAGGGGATGAATTGCTGGAAGCAAAAATGACTGACGGTAACAATGAAATAATGATGGCTATCAAGAGTGGTCGTGCAATTCGTTTTCCTGAAAGTAAAGTACGCCCAACTGGCCGCGGTGCCATTGGAGTAGGCGGTATTGAAGTAGATGACACTAAGGATGAAGTTGTTGGTATGATTTGTGTTAACTTAAACGACACATCAAGAAATGTTCTTGTAATTAGCGAAAATGGTTACGGCAAAAGAACCGCTGTTGATGAATATCGTATCACAAACAGGGGCGGAAAGGGTGTAAAAACCATTAACGTTACTGAAAAAACAGGCTCATTAATAGGAATTATGGATGTGAGCGATAAGGAAGACCTTATTGTTACCTGCAAATCTGGTATTACTTTAAGAACCTCTTTAGCTTCAATTAAAGAGTCTGGTCGTGCTACGCAAGGCGTAAAAATAATCAGGGTTGATGAAAAAGATTCTATTGCAGCTATTTCTAAAATTGAAGAAACTGAAGAGCAAGTAGCTATAATTGAAGGCGAAGAAGTTATTGCTGAAGACGGCATTACAGAGATTACTTCAAATGAAATTACAGAAGCTGGAAATGAAGATGTTTCACCTGATACCAATCAAGAAAATAATCAAGATAACACAACAGAATCAACTGATAATCAACAATAAAACATCTATGAAAAAGATTGTTATTTTTTCTATGCTTGCAATAAGTGCGTACATAGCAAAAGCGCAGGACCTTAAAAAAGCACAAAGCGCAATTATATTTCGCCAGCTTGAAAATGCAAAAGCTGAAATTGATAAGCTGGCAGCGGATCCTAAAACACAGAATAAGCCAGAAACCCAATTATATATGGCCAAAGCTTATTCCTTAATTGCACGTGATAAAAAACTAAAGGATAAATACCCTAATGCGTTTGAAATTACTGACTTAGCTTACAGAAAGTATTTATCGCTTGACAAAGAGCAAAAGTTTTCAAAGGATAACAGTGCTGTTCCTGATTCTATTCCTTACCTATATAGTGACGCTTATAGAAATAATTTAAACCAGGCAATAGTTACTTACAATGCCAAAAAGTACGATTCGTCGGCTATTTATTTTACCAATGCAGTTGTTTACAGTGATTTCATGATTGAAAACAAGTGGATTGACAACAAGAATTTTGCTTTTGATACAACTGCTTTAATGTATGGTGCCAACGCTTTAAAAAATGCAGGTAAGGTAAAAGAAGCTGCTCAATATTATACAAGGTTAATTGATGCAAAAATAGCATCACCTGAATACGTGGACTTGTATAGAAACTATTTGCTTTTATTAACTGAAGCAAAAGATAATGCAAATTTCAAAAAATACCTTGCCATTTCTAAAGCCCAATATCCAAAAGAAAACTGGGAAGATTATGAATTAAACCACGAAAACAAAAGCTTTTCTTTTGAGGATAAAATAGCTGCCTACGAAAAAGAACACGCAGCTGGTACTTTAACGGCAAATAAATATTTGCAATATGGTGATTTATTTGCAAGTATTCCAAAAGAAGAAAAAGCAAAATACGATAGTACGCAACTTGCAGGATTTTTGCAAAAAGCTGGAGAGGCTTTTAAAAATGCATTTGATAAAAACCCTACTGACGGTTTAGCGGCTTTTAATACAGGCGTTATTTTCTACAATGTATTTAATAATTACGATGACAGGTACGTTGCCAATAGAAGAAAATTGCAGGAATTAAATAATAACAGAGTGGTAGAAAAAGATCCTAAAAAGAAAGTTGCTGCAGACGCGAAATTTAAAGAACAAACTGAAGCTGTAAAAAAACTAAATACTGATATTGAAAAGCCAATGATGGAAGCTTGTGATATGAGTATTGATTATCTTGAAAAAGCATATACTGTTTTAAAAGACAAACCAGAAAGAAATGCTGCGGAAAAGAATTGCTTGAATAAGTCAGTAGATTTTCTTTCCAATCTCTTTGCAATTAAAAGAGACAAGGCAAAAGGGAAGGATCCTAAAATGGTTGACGTATACGAGGCCAAGTACAAAACTTATGATGACTTACATGGTAAGTTTAAATAAATAAAATAATAGCAGCTTCTGTAAGCTGCTACTATTTTAGATTTCATATTTAACATAATATAAATTATAGGATAAAAAATTTGTCCTCACAACGTAAATGATTTTTTAAGTTTTTTGAGGCCCGCTTACTGGACATTTAATTTTCGCAACTACACATCCAGTAAGGAATTTGAAGCCACTAAAGATTTAGTAAAACCTTCCAAAACATGGCTAATGAATACCAGCGAAGAATTATTTAAAACAGCACTTATTAACAACTCCATTCCACCTGCTTAAAAAGGCAAATTAAACCGTTTGCTTTAATCGTTAACACCTAATTTGGTTACTAACCAGTACCTTTATTATAGAAATTTTACTTTTTTGGTGCTGGCAGTAATTTAACCTTGCATTAAACGGTCAATCAATTTTATCTGTTAACCCTAATTCATGTGTACAGCCATTATGCCCCTACATTAATCATTCCTGTTTTTGGGCCTTCCGAAGATTAAAAATTATGAAAAGAATATTATCAGCATTATTTACAATTTTTATTCTACCTGCGAAATCGCAGATACCTTCAAATTTGATAGGTGACATTACTAAAGCCTTTCCAAGTAAGAGTTTAACTGCAATAACAATAAATAAAATTAATGATAGGATTCCGCATATAAATGTTAAGGATTATGGCGCGAAAGGTGACGGTACAACAGATGATACCAATTCTTTTACTTCCGCCATTGCTGCCGCTTCTGCCAGTGATATTATTATAGTTCCCAAAGGCATCTATATTGTTACTACAATTCTTTTAAATAAAAACGGTATTACCTTAACAGGCAAAGGCACCATAAAAAAGAAAGCCAACAATACAAATTTTGGGTTGAATGTTACAGCCTCTGAATGCACGGTTTCAGACCTTTCATTTGACGGAACGAATGCACAAACGGTATTAAACTATACCAATAGTTTGATATTTATTTCAGGTTCAAAAAACAACTTCAAAAACCTAAGGATTAAAGGGTCTAAAGGTGACGGCATTTTTGTTGCTTCTGATAATAATGCTGTTAAGAATTGCATTGTCAATCATAGCCGTGAAAATGGAATTATTGTTTATGGTTCGGGCAATACTATAACAGGAAACCATATTGACAGCACGATGAACCAAAACGGCATTTTCATTACAGCAAGTCCAGGTTCTATTTACGTTGCAACTTATGTGTACGATAATATTATTTCTGACAATACTATTTTTAGGGCAGGTGATACAGGGATTGAAACAGGCATTCATACAATAAGAACTTTAATAAACGGGAATATTGTTTACGTCAAAAATAATCCTGGCATATTGTTAAGGGATTGCCGATATATAGTAGCGAATTATAATATAATTAATATGCTTCCTTCCTGTAGTAGCGATGGTATTGCGGTTGTTCCCCAAACAGAACCTTCTTCATGGAACTATGAAAGTATTATTTCTAATAATGTAATTTGTGGACAAACGAACCGTTCAGGTATTTATATTGGTGGTTGTAACATTACCATAACTTACAATGAGATAAAAAACGATATCACCGTAGTAAATAACACCACTGGTGTAGGTTTATTAGGCGCAGGAATCATGATTACTGATGCTGTTGGTCTTACAAAAATTTCAGTAACGAATAACACCATCGAAAAGGTAAACAAAGGCATAGATTTTAATTATCCCGTACTTTATCTTACTTACTCTGAAATTGAGGTATTGAATAATAATATCAGTTCTGTACATGAGGGTATAAACCTTTATAGATGCACTTTTAAAAAGTCAAAATTTGCGTTGAACACTATAAGGAAAGTAAAAACTAAGGGTATAAATAATACTGAATCTGCAGGTTCAAATACAACGTTTATTACTGATAACCTGATTGATTTGGCGGGTTTTTCTTCTGCAACCCCTGTTCCTATTGCTCAATTTGCACAAGCTGGCTTTTTGTTTGATTACAAAATAAAGATATACGATTTGCCATTAAAACAATATACAAGTATTGTAATAATTGACTCTGATAAAATAATCCCCGCCCGTTTGCTTCTGCAGTTTGATGACTATGCAGAATTTGCAATAATTGATATTTATCCTGAAACAGGCACGGGTAATAATAAAAGTTACAAAGTCGTAAAATCTAGTTCGGGAATAGTTGACAATTCTTCCGATTTTTCGGGTTGGGGAATTACAAAAGATGGCAGCGGCCAAATAATATTGCAGCGGCGCGGCATTGATTATGCTACACCGAAAAAGGTTGTTGTTAGCCAAAGTTCCAAGTATGGTAATTAATCGCAAACACTATTTTTTTAGCTGCTATTCTTGGGATTTGATATATACTAAAAACAAGCTGATAACCTTAAATGGGTTAAATGAATTAACCGATAGTCATCTCCTAAAAAACTTGTCACCTTTTAAACAATAATTTTCAAAATGGGTCAAGACAAATTGATAACATCTTACAGTAACCAAGTATCCTCATCATTTGACAGAACGGATGACCAGTGCAGTTATAAGCCAGCCTTTAGGCGTTGGTTGGTGAGAGAAATTGAGGGGCAAAAAATGACTGTTGCGGATGCGATAGAACGCTTTAATTTTCATCCCAAAATGGGTTTGATTTAATACGCTATTGGCGTGAGAAATATGCCCCATCGATGGTTTTATCTTTACCTGATATGACAGCGGCAGAAAAGCAACAATTAGCACTATTACAACAGCAATTGGCAGCAGCAGAAAAGCAATTAGAAGATGCCAAGATGAAAAATATTGCCTTAAATATGCTGATAGACGTTGCTGAAGAGAAGCTCAAAATCAGGATAAAAAAAAGATTGGTGCCAAACAGTAGTATTGCTGGTGCAACTGTATAGCCATTATACTGTGAAAGCGATGTACAGGCATTAAAAAACTGCCCCTGGCAAGTAGCTGCTGAAAGTAAGATTTACGGGGATGCAGCTTATACAGATTATCAAACAGAAGACGACATGAGGGATGCAGAACTGATGGAATTGATGATTCAACGAAAAAGTAATAGCAAAAGACCTGATGAACCTTGGGTGAAGTTTATCAAAGAACAAATGAGAAAAGGAATAGAAACCTCTTTTAGTGAAATAAAAGCACTATTCCCCCGAAAAATTCATGCAGTCACTTTTGAAGGGTTCCTGCTTAAACTAGTGATGTTTATTCTGGCTTTTACTATCAATAAACTAACTGATTAACTGGCAACTTGGGTTAATTATTAAAAATTGTAAGCCTGTTGAGATAACGGATGTCATTCAAAGCAACTGGCTGATGATGAATTTTAATTTGAGTTTACGAAAAAATTTAATAAAGTAAAGACCAGGATGATGAACAGACATTAAATAGAATCTCATTAATCATCGTTATTTTTTTTCTTCTTGCCCAGCTTTACAAAAGCCGCACGGCTTGGTGAAGGTGTAACTGCATCCATGCCTTTAATCCCTTTCCAAAGAATCTCATTAAATACAAGATCTGGCACTTTATCTTCTTTAGTCCAGTCAAATTTTTCACTTAGTACAGCCATTGCATTATCACCTTTGTTTTTGTCGTTCAAATTAACATTTGATGGCAGAAAATTATAAGCGGTGTAGTCAGGCTTGGCTGTAAAGCAGTTCCACATTGGGTTTGCGGCTGCATCGTACTGCGTCATCGGTGGCATACCAAGTATCAGTTCTATCGTACGCAATACAGATGATGTGCTGTACATGCTATGATCTACAAAATTCTTTTTTACATAAGGGCCAACCACGTAACATGGACTGCGGTGTGCATCCACATGGTCAGGGCCATTCTGTGCATCATCTTCCAGAATAAAAACAACGCTCTCTTTCCAAATGGGGCTTTTACTTAAATGATCTATAAACATACCAACAGCAAGATCGTTATCAGCCACGTGTGCAAAAGGTGTTGGGCGGCCTTTGCGCATACCATCAGTATGGTCGTTGCCAAAACGAACGGTGTTGAAATTTGGTACCTGGTTAATCGCAATTAACGAATCAAAATCGCGCTGCCATTGGTAATAACGCACCGTATCTTTTACAGCAGTGTTATAGCCAGTATAGTAAGTGCAAAAATGATCTTTAATAGATGGGATGTTCGGCTTTTCATCATCGGCAAATTCACCGTAGGTGCGATAACTGACATTATACTTTTTGCAATGATCCCATATAAAACCAGCCTTGTTATTGGCAATAGCACGGTTACCTTCAGCGTCGTAACGGCCACCGCGGCCACCATAACTTGATGGCCAGGTTTTCTCCAGGTAATCCGTAGCATAAGCACCCATACTCCAGTTATGGCCATCCGCACTTACTTCTGCATCTACATAAAAATTATCAAGCAGTACATAATTACCTGCAAGTGCATGTTGATTGGGTGTGATTTTTTCGCCAAATAAAAGCAGGCTTGTATCACCGTTTCCATTTTTCATATCGCCCAAAACCTGGTCGTAAGTGCGGTTCTCTTTTATAATATAGAACACATATTTCATAGGCGACTTCTCGCCAACTTTCATAGGTATGGGATTACCTGCTTCGCCTGCGGCATTCAGTTCTTTTTCTTTGGTATAAGGTGTGTTTTTATAAACCACCTGAGAATAGATACTTAACTGCATTGCAGAGGGTTCATCAATAATGCTCATGGTACCTTTAAACAAACCGCCAATATATTGTACTTCCATTGGCTTGTTTAAATCGCCCTGCTGGTAAGTAACTGATTGTCTTGGCTTATAAGGCCCAGGCCCATTGGGGTTAGCCAAAGACGAAAAACCTTTACCATTGCTTACAAATATTTTTTTGCCCACCACTTTTACGTTTGTAGGATACCAACCCGTTGGTATAAAGCCCTTTGATTTACTTGCGCCGGGCTCAGCTACATCAAACACCGCAAGGCAATTATTATCTGCATTGGCTACATACAAAGTCTTTTCATCGGCACTTAAAGCCACGCCATTGCTGGTACTGCCACTTGGCGAATTTGGGTAAAGCGCAGCGTTTAATGTTTCAATTACTTTTTGGCTTTTAACATCAATTACGCTTACTGAATTATCGTTGGCATTGCTTACAAAGAGGTATTTATTATTCTTTGATAAACACATTTCATTGGGGTTATCGCCAACAGAAATACCGGCTGTAATGGTTTTGGAAGCCACATTATACAGCAATACTTTATCGCCACCCCAAAGGCTTATGAACAATGTTTTTTTATCTGCTGAAAGCAGGCAGGCATAGCCTTCTGCACCAAGTGCCAGCGAATCGGCCTGTTTGGTTTGCAGGTTAATGATGTACAGGCTATTATTTTCTTTGGTTACAACATATAAAGTTTGCTTTGCATCATCAAGTGCAAGGCCAGTTGGCGAAATGCGGTTAGGCCATTTTCTGCCAAGCACGATGGAATCTTCAGCCATTAGTTTGTTATTGATGATGGCATATTTCAGTATCATATTATCGTGGCCGCCACTGGCATACAGGTATTTTTCATCATCGCTGAAAGCGAGGCCATACCATGATTTTGCAATTACTATATTATCCAGCACAGACTGTTTAGCCGCATCTATTAATTGGATACTTTGTATGCTTTGCCCGTTATTGGTTACAGCAAGGTATTTTTTGCTTTTGCTTACAATAATATTGAGGGGAAGGTCGCCCAGCGGAAAACTATTACCAACAGGTGTAAGGCTCCAGCCATTGGGCAATTGTACACGTTTGTCTTCTAACTGTTTAAGGGTTTGTGCCTGGGTATTTACTGCAATAAAAATGAGCAGAAAAAATGCAATGCTTCTCATGTAAAAAACGTTTGCCGTAAAACTAAATGCAGAGAAGGAAAACGAAGATTATTAAATGATGAACTAAGGATAAAATCTTACCGAAAACTGATGAGAAATAATTGTTACAAATTTTTGTTACATTTTTTTTGTAACAGAAAATTTGTAACAAAAAATCACCGGGGATAGACATCCCCGGCTCTTAAATTACCCCGAATTGTGAAACTAAAAGTTTGAAATATGTTGTTGAAAGATTTCGTTGTTTGATTTATAGAGCAAATCTGCTGTTTCTGAAGAAATTATAAAAGGGTATTTTTCCCGTTTTTTTGGGGGATTTAAACGGGGAGAATATGGGGGAAATACGGTTTTGTATTACGGGGATTTGGGGGAATATTGTGGAGTAAACGAAAAACACTTAAAACCTAAAAACAAAAAAATGTCAAAAGCAGCACCAACTAAACTTGATGTGATTAGAATGAAAGTTTTGAACTATCATCAGAGAATGAACGAAATAGCCAAGGAAATTAAAAACCCAAACCTTGCAATTGATGTTAAAAAAGAAGCTATACAATTTTATATTGACCTGCCCGCATTAGAGAGAATATATCAATTTAAAAATATTACTAGTTTTCATTCCTTAATTGTAATGTTTGGCGTGGGGGAAGGAAATAATCCAAATCAGGTTACTGCCTGTATTTTAGGTGTTGATGCAAATAGAAATATTTTGTCAGAACACAAAGGAATAACCATAGGTGGTGCAAAAACAGACCCAATTGATGGCGAAGATACATGGCCACCACCAACAGATGAAGAAGGTGCAGCACCAGCAAATTATTTTACACTTGCTTCAAATAAAACTGATATTGAAAAGTATTTAACAACTTAACCGGTTAATGAGTCCACTTAAATATATCTATTACTTTCTATTGATATCAGGCTTATTACTTCTTCTTGTAAGGAGTAATAAGCTTGATTCTATCTTATTGTTTTTTATACCTATTTACATTTTTAACTTGGTTACAGAATTTGTTTCAGACAGTTTTAGTATTTACTATCCCTACCATATAAACCAGACTCTTGGTTGTTATCTTCTTTACTGCTATTATTACAAACTCTTTCAAACAACCAAGGCCAGGATATTCGTTATTACAGGTGTTATAGTATACAGCATCTTTTTTGCCTATTATTTTGTATATAAGTCTAAAAACTTTTACATTTTTAATCCGGCAGATTTTGTGGTTGAAGGAATTTTTGTTTCCATTTTTGCTGTACTTTATTTAATCAAACTTTATCAAAGTAACCATGCTGTAATCTTAAAGAAAGAAGCTCATTTTTGGATATCCATTGCCAATCTTTTCTTTTTTTCGGGTTGTATTTTTTTTATGGGGTTTTTAAATTATTTGAGAGAACATCAAAAAGATTTATATCATCAATTGGTTTATATCAGCTACTTTCTAAATTTGATGCTTTATCTTTTATATATTAAAGCATTTACATGCAGCCCACAACCGAAGAAATTAAGCTCACAATAATCCTCGGCACACTACTCGTTTTATTTTTTGCCTTTACCATCGTTTTTTTGATAACAATCTTCAAAAAGAAAAATGAATTGTATCAAAAAGAAAAAGAAATTATGCAGTCATCTTTTCAACAAGAAATATTAAAAACTAAACTGGAAACCCAGGAAGAAACCCTATCTGCCCTTGGTAAAGAACTGCACGATAACATTGGCCAACTACTTAACAGCACCAAACTTTTAATTGGTGTTTCGCAGCGCAAGCTTACAGAAATACCAGATACCTTAACCATTGCAGAAGAAACCCTTGGCACTGCCATCAATGAACTTCGTTCGCTTTCCAAAGCACTCAATAAAGAGTGGCTACAGCAGTTTAATTTTATTGAGAACCTGGAAACAGAGATCAGGCGCATCAATGCATCTGACAGTTTGCAGATACATTTTACAAATACAGGCAATCTTCCTTTAAAAAACGATGAGCAGATCATCCTTTTTCGTATTGTGCAGGAAGCCATGCAAAACGCCATTAAACATGCCCACGCCAACAATATTCTGATTACTATTGTACAGAATGAAAAACTTATTGTTACAATTACCGATGATGGAACGGGAATTAGTAACATTGTAACCAGTGCCAGTGGTGTTGGCCTATTAAATATGCAGCATCGCACACAATTGCTGGGCGGCAGTATTGAGTGGAAGTCTTCGCCAAAAGGCACAGCCGTAATTATTAACTTACCGTTTAAAACAACAGAAGAATGATAACCATTGGCATAGCAGATGACCACCAGCTTTTTTTAAAATCTTTGGGGCTGATGCTAGCCAGCTTTGGTAACTATAAGGTGGTTGTTGAGGCATTGAACGGTAAAGACCTGCAGGAAAAAATAAAACAGAAAAACGTGGTGCCTGATATTATGCTGATTGACGTAAACATGCCGCAGATGAATGGTTACGAAACTGCCAAATGGCTTACTGCCAACTACCCTGCCATAAAACTGGTAGCATTGTCAATGAACGACAGTGACCATATTATTATTGATATGATAAAAGCGGGCTGTTGCGCTTACCTGCTTAAAGATACCCACCCCAACGAACTGGAAAAAGCACTGAACGAAATTGATACCAAAGGATATTACAACGGCGACGCCAGCAACATCAATTACCGCCGTTTAATGAAGGCTGAACAGGAACGCGATATTTTAAACATCAACGAAAAGGAAAAACAATTTTTAAAATACGCCTGCAGCGATATGACTTACAAACAGGTAGCCGCTGAAATGAAAATGAGCGAACGTACCATTGATGGCTATCGCGAAGCATTGTTTCAAAAGCTTAAAGTGCAGAGCCGTGTTGGCTTATGTTTAGAGGCAATAAGAAAAAACCTGGTTACATTATAAATCATTCTTTAGCGGCTGGCATAACTGGTAAAATTTATTGTAATTGCCTGCAAACATTTTCACTAAGTAATCCTTACTACTCTAGTTCTGTTTATGCCATATGCCACCATCGTTTTCGTAACTGTTTTACTAACAAACGCTGTTTCTTAATACACATTTTCACATCATTTATAGTCATTAGTTAAAAAGTCTTATAAGTTTTCCACGGGGCGGTGGTACGCTTTTGGTAACCCTATATTTGCTACAATCAGTACTCTAAAACCACGGCAATGCAGCGATTTAAGATAATTCCCTTCCTTATATTTTTAGTTTTAGCATGCAGCAATACCTCAGTTAACAATAAAAAAGAAGCAAAAAAATTAGCACAGTCTGTAAACTTTTCTGGCCTCACCGATAAAGAAAAACAATATTATGCCAGTAAAATAGAACCACTTTACCGCAGTATGCTGCTTAACCGTGGCTTTAATGGTGCTTTTATTGCGGCAAAAAATGGTGAAGTGGTGTTTGAGGCTTATAATGGTTACAGCAATTACAAAACAAAAGATTCTATACGTACCACTACCCCATTTCACATTGCATCTACCTCTAAAACCTTTACTGCCATGGTGGTGCTGCGTTTAATGGATCAAGGTAAACTTGATATTGAAGATAATGTACAAAAATACCTGCCTAACTTTCCATATCAGAATATTACCATAAAAAACCTGTTAAGCCACCGCAGCGGCTTGCCAGATTATGTGCATTTTATGGAAGACAATACCAGTGTGGTTGTTACCAGAAAAAAGAACAAAAAAGGCAAAATAATTACTACCAGGCGTGTGGTACGCAATAATAATCCTGTATTTCACGGCCTTGCCACCAATAAAGATGTGCTTGATTTTATGGTGCAGCATACCCCAAAAATTGAAGGCAGCCCTGACCGTTTTTTTCGTTACTGCAATACCAATTTTGCCATTCTTGCTTTAATTATTGAAAAAGTAACCGCCACTACTTACCCAACTTATTTAATGGACAGCGTTTTTATTCCATTTGGCATGAAGAGCAGCTTTGTTTTCAGCATTAAAGACACTTCTAATTACCAGCCATCCTATCAATATAACTGGGCGCCCTTCAGGCTTGAAAAAGTGGATTGCGTTTATGGTGATAAAAATGTGTACAGCACCGTTCGCGATCTTTTAGAATGGGATAAGGCATTATATGCCGGCAATTTTGTTTCCAGCAAATCATTAGAGCTTGCTTACCAGGGCTACAGCAACGAGCGCCGTGGCGAGCATAATTATGGTCTGGGCTGGCGCATGATACAACGTCCCGATGGTACCATTGTTTACCACAATGGCTGGTGGCATGGCAATAATGCTGTTTTTTCAAGGTTAATAAAAGATACTGCTACCATTATTATCCTTGGCAACAGGTTTAACCGTAATATTTATCAGGCCAGTAAAATATCATCAGTATTTACAGGTAATATTGATACTACTAAAATGATTGAATAAAAAGTGGGTTTATAAAACCATCCATTTTAGTTACTGCTTTATTAAATAAAAAGGTGCCCGCAATTTGCAGGCACCTTTTTTAAAAACTACAAACCTCATAAGCCGGATTTTGTTTCTAAACTATCATTTATCTGCGGCAAACATTACTGTTTACCTGTTGCTGCCTACCCTGAAATGCGGGCGTATTTTGCAATACACCACTTGAACGGGCCGCTCTTAAACACTTCTATACGTGGCATTACAGCACCCAAGGTTTACCCACACAATGCATTACTGCATTGCGTTGCAGGCCCTTACCCTGTTTTTTCACCCTTACCACAAATTTGCATTTATGGCGGTCATTTTCTGTGGCACTATCTCTCCCAACCTGCGTTGAGGCCGGCTGTTCACCGGTGGGTTGCCCTGTACTGTCCAGACTTTCCTCCCAAATAAATTCAGGCGATAGTTCGGGTTTGTAGCGGGTAAAAATAAGAAGTTAGCGGTTATGGGTACACAGATAGCACTGATTAAATGGATCTTCACAGATTTTTATTCAAAAACCTGTAATTAAGTTAGATGCGGGTGTCTCACCCGCCTCTAAGTGCTTTAGCAAGTTTTTGGTAACCAGCTTTTGGAACCAATGATGAAGCTTTTGTTGCGTCGCACTCTTGTACGTCCAATACTTTATGCAGCTCAGCTATTACTCTTCTAAAGTTTTTCTATTGGATGTTATTGATAATTCTTTATTCGTCCCTAATACTTTTAAAAATGCCAAGAGATTATACACAGCTGATGGGGGCTCCATGGATTTATAATAATGCCTTTTGCCGTTACTATAAACAATAAGCGTTTTTATTGGTAAATCGCAGCAATTAATATCCGGAAATGCAAGGGTATCTAAATTAAAAGCTTGCAGTAATGTTATTAATTTCTCATAATCAGCCTCTTTTAAAGTACTTATGAATTGGCCGCTATAACGACGATCTATTTCGCTTTTAGTTTTATAAAACTCCCGGCTCACATAAACCTGCCTGTTACTGTCAATCTGTAAATCAATTTCAGGACAAATACCATTGCAACGGCTTGCATGATAAATCAGCTTCTCAAGTTTAAATCCACCAATTTGTTGTGCCTTGCAAATACAAAAGGTATTCATAAGACAAAGCAGATAAATGAAAAATCGGAATTGATTCATTTTATCGCGAGAATTGAGTTTAATTCACAAATATAACTGGCTAATACTCAAAAAATATCTCAGTGGCACCATAGCCAAAACGTGGGTCGTATTGATTAATAAAGTTTTTTACCCCACGTTTTGTTTTAAGAATATCATGTACCTCTTCTTTCAGTTTGCCTTTGCCAACACCATGTATCACAATCAGGTTTAACTGGCGGTGTGCAATGGCAAGGTCAAACCACTTTTCAAATTCATTAAGTTGCGTAGAAAGAATTTCAAGGTTAGTCAACTGTTTCCAGTTTTCTGTTAACTTTTCAATATGAAGGTCAATAACGCTGCGTGCAGGCGGCAGGTTTTGTTTTATTTGATTGGCCTGGTACACTTTGTAACCTTTGGCTGCAAGGCTGCTCAATTCAAACTTATCTTCTTCATATGCTTTATCAGGATAGTTATCAAACAATTTATAAGAAACTGTAGGTTCATTATTCTCCTTCATTTCTTCTATTCGCTGAAATACCTGTTTGGGCTTGGTTTTAAGAAAGGCTTCAAAATGATCTGCCTTTTTCTTTTCAGGAATTGCCAACGTAAAATCAAAATGAAATGAGGGACTGTCGTTCAAGGCACCAAAATCAATATCGTGCAAGTAAAAATCATGAAACGCCATTACTTCATTCTGCAATTCAAAATTGCTGATGCCGTTAAAACGCTGGTCGTAAATAAAGCGGAAAGCTTTATCTGTTTTATTTACAAGGTGAATTTTCAGGGTTTCTACCACTTCATCGTTAAAATCATCCAAAGCAAATTTTGGCACAAAAGACAACCAAACCCCTTCTGACACCTTAATTACATTGGGTTGTGGTTTTTCTTTGGGAATATCATCAACAAAAACTTTCGCTTTCTTTTCGGGTTCTTTTGCTTTTTTGCTAAAGCGGTAGAAATAAGGAAAATCAATCTGATCCATATAGGCAGGAAACTTAACCCCACGCACCTGAATCATTACCATTTTATCGCTCATAATTTCCACCACTTTGCCTTCTTCGTGGCTGTGCAGCACTATAATATCATCTCCAACTTCGTACTTCATAGGTTACTATCAAACATTTAAAGTGCAAAGGTATCTTTCGTTGAGAGAATTTGAATGTAAAGATTTAAAATGCAACCACGCTGTACGTGGCAGAACCTACAAGATCATATTCAATGGCAAATATGTGCGTGTAGCAAATTACAAGAGCATATTCAATGGCAAATATGTACGTGTAGCAAATTACAAGGGCATATTCACTGGCAAATGTGTACGTGTAAAAAATTACAAAGGCATATTCAATGGCAAATATGTACGTGTAAAAAATTACAAGGGCATATTCAATGGCAAATGTGTACGTGTAGAAAATTACAAGGGTATATTCAATATTAAATGTGTGTGCGGCGAAAAGTACAAGAGCATATTCAATACTAAATGTGTACGCGGCGGGAAATACAAGGGCATATTTGATATTTAATAGGTACGCGGCGAAAATTACAAGGGTATTTTACCCTTGATGATAAGCGTATCCAGCCCCTCCAGTGAGTGACACAACGAAGTTTAATAGTTGTTCTTTAGCCCGTTCCCAAAATAAAAAAGCCCCTGCAAAGGGGCTGATAGAATGTTTGTTATTTATACCACCGTTGGAAACCTGTTTACGTTTTTGTAATAGATATACACGGCAGGCTCTTTGCCCATGGCGGTAAACCATTGCTGGCAGTAAGGTGCCATCCATATACTGTCGCCCTTTTTTATGGGGTACCACTGGTTATCAAGCATATAAACCCCCTGCCCTTGCAGGTATAAAAGGCCGTGTTCCATAATATGTGTTTCAACAAAAGGCAGGTGGCCGCCGGGGTCGTAAGTAAAAATATTCACAGCCATATCAAAGCGTAAGTCAACTGGCAATAATACCTGCAAACGGAGGGCGTCATCGTTTAAATAAGAAGGGCCTGGCACTGCATTGGCATCACCAAACATGGTGGGTGGTGTATCGTAACCATCCAGGGCTTCGTACACTTTGTGAAAAGTGAGCAACTGCGTTCCTTCTTCAATATTGGTAAACGCATATTGTTTACCAGCAGGTATGTACACAAAGCCTGCGGTAGTAAGTAGCTGTGTTTCCTCACCCACTTTTACCGTACAGTTACCAGTAATTACATAAAAGAATATCTGTGATTTTGAGGTAAAGCCTTCCAGCTTTGCATCCTGCTTTGCCGTGATAAGCGTTTGGCAAAGGCGTGCCCCCATACGCTCGTTGA
Organism: Chitinophagales bacterium; assembly: GCA_031424995.1. Taxonomy (GTDB): domain Bacteria; phylum Bacteroidota; class Bacteroidia; order Chitinophagales; family Chitinophagaceae; genus Parasediminibacterium. The sequence goes on from JANPIP010000057.1 coordinate 63,227, forward strand.
TGATCACGTTTACGGTACAGTTTACCCAGCCTGGTACATTGCTGTTAATATAGCCATCAGGGGCAATTACTGCGTGGTTGCTTTTTACAACTGAACGTGTTAATGCGGAAATTTCCATAGTGAGTTGTGAATTGTGAATTGTGAATGGTGAGTGGTTTGTGAGTGGTGAGTTGTGAATGGTGAGTACTGACTACTCAAAACTGACTACTCACCATTTCGTGTATAAAATTATCTGCAACTTCAATAGCGGCAGCAATATCTTTTTCTTCCACGTTTTCTAAAGGATTATGGCTGATGCCTTTGTAGCAGCGTATAAACATCATGCTCACGGGTGCCACTTCGCTAACAGGCACTGCATCATGACCAGCACCGCTTACAAGGCTTACCAACGGGTGATTGGCCTGCGTGATTGCTTTTGATAAAAGGTTTGTCATTACAGCATCGCAGGTTACTGGTTTTGTTTCCTGCACAAGGTGCCAATGCAAATCAATTTGCCTTTTTAAAGCAATGGACTGTATCATGTTCTGAATTTTTTCTGTAGCATTTGAAAGAAAGGTTTCCTCTGCACTTCTTATATCAACACTGCAAACCACATTGCCAGGAATAACATTACTGGCTGAATGGTGTACCTCAAGTTTGCCCACAGTGGCCACAAGGTTTTCTTTGTTATCAAGTGCAAACTGTTCAATGGCATTGATACATTCAGCCGCGCAGCAAAGGGCATCCTGCCGCATATCCATTGGCACTGTTCCTGCGTGGCCGGCCATTCCTTTAAAACTTAGCTGAACTCTTTTTTGTCCTGCAATGGCAGTTACTACAGCTACAGGAATATCTTTTTCGTACAGAACAGGCCCCTGTTCAATATGCATTTCAAAGTAGCCAAGCCATTGGTCGGCAGGTATTGCAGCCTCGTGAATAAGTGAAGGATTGCCACCCATTTCAATCACAGCTTCTTGTAAAGTAATGCCATGCTTGTCTTTCTTATCAAGCCATGCATTATCAAATGCGCCAACAACAGCTTTACTGCCTAAAAAAGTGGTATGAAAACGAACGCCCTCTTCATCGCTGAAAGCGATCAATTGAATATGAAAAGGAAGTTTTGTTTTTTGTTGAATGAGATGCTCTAAAAGGTCAAGCCCCATGATTACACCAAGCGGCCCATCCCATTTGCCTGCGTTTACTACAGTATCTATATGTGAAGCGATGACAAAGGTTTTGGCAGCAGGATGATCACTCAATAATTTACCACGCAGGTTACCAATCGCATCAATACAAGTTTGCAAACCAATGGCCTGCATCCAGCTAAAAACCAATAGGCGACCTTCAATAAAAGCCTTGGTGCAAAAGGTTCTTGTAACACAGCCTTCCTCTTCGCTAATTAAAGCAAGGGTATTTATTTTATGAATGATGGAGGCGGCACGTTGCTGGTAGTTGCTCATTACGAAATACTCTTTTACACGAATTAAAACGAATTACACGAATGTGTTGACACTATTAAAACGATTACTAACCAGAATTGAATTATAAGAATTAGAGTACACAAATTCAAGCTTTCAAAATTCGCGTAATTCGCTCTTAATTCGTGTTGCTGCGTTTCAGTGTAACAATACTTCTCCTTTATTCAGTTCTACAAACTTACCACCTTCAAACACCTTCACTCCTTTTAAAAAAGTCTGTTCCACTACACCGTATAAAGTTTCATTTAAGTAGGGTGTTACTTTGTGTTTATGATGAATCATATCTTCAGTAACAGTAAATGTTTTTTCATCATCCCAAATAATTAAATCTGCATCAAAACCTTTGGCAATAGCACCTTTGGAAGAAGAAAGGCCAGCCAGTTTTGCAGGATTTTCACTTAACCATTTGGCCATATCTTCAACAGTACAGCCTCTTTTTTTAGCTGCTGTCCACAATACAGGCAATGCAAACTGCAACGAAGATATACCACCCCAAGCTTTGGTAAAATCACCTGTTTCCATTTGTTTAAGGTCTGGTGGCGCAGGCGAATGGTCAGTAGCTACAAAGTCAATAATTCCATCCTTTAAAGCCTGCCACAATAAATTATTGTTTGCCCTTTCCCTTATTGGTGGTGCACATTTATATTGGGTTTTTCCATCCTGTAAATCTTCTGCATTAAAGTATAAATAATGCTGCGCCGTTTCAACGGTTAAGGGCAAGCCTTTTTGTTTTGCAACAATAATAGTTGGTATTGCTTTGGCTGATGATAAATGCACAATATGCGTTCTGCAATTAAATTCTTCGCAAAGCCGTATCATCATTTCAATCGCTTTGTCCTCCCATTCTTTTGGGCGTGAAGCAAGGTATTGCTGGTATGAAAGCGGATCAGTTGTTTTAATATCCAGTTCCTCACTAAGCTCGCAATGCACCAGTAAAGGCAAATTATGTTTGGCAATGATGGGCATTACTTTTCGTAAATCTTCTTCTGTTGCATTGGGAAACTCATCAATGCCAGAATGCGTGAGAAATGCTTTGAAACCAAGAATACCCTTTTCAATCAAACCCTCAACTTCATTATCATTACCAGGTACTACCCCACCCCAAAAGCCACAATTGGTATGAACTTTACCGTTGGCGGCTTTTAATTTTTCTTCAAACGCAGCAACGCTTGTGGTTACTGGTAAGGAATTTAAAGGCATATCAACCAGCGTTGTTAGGCCACCTGCAATGGCCGCTTTGGTGGCGGTATCAAAACCTTCCCAATTGGTTCTGCCAGGTTCGTTAATGTGAATATGCGGGTCAATTACGCCAGCCATTAAAACTTTATTTCCTGCATCAATAAACGTATCATTATAACTGGCGGGCAGTTGCGGCACAATATCTTTAATGATACCATCTTCAATTAAAACGATGGCCTTAATAATGCCTTGCGGTGTAATGATTCTGTTACTTTGTATCGCTATCAAAAAAGAAGATGTTTTGGATTTAAAAATTCATTTTTTACAACATCAAGCAATAAAAATATAAATTTTGTAGTTTTGAGCCAATTATAAGTTATGCTAACTGTTTTAATTCTTGCAATATTCGGTTCTATTTTGTTGATGCTGGTGATAATGACCTACCATTTCAACACATTAGAAAAAGCTAAAAAACTGGAAGCAGAAATATGCCCTGATGAAGCAAAAATGGAAGATGACAAAGAGAAGCTCTCTCTTTCAATGGGTTCCATGTATGCTTCTATTGTTCTGGTGATTGTTTTGATTCTTTTGTTTATTTGGTACACCGTTAAAGGCACCGTTTGGGAAGGCCACCTGATGGAATGGCTGAACATTGTAGTACGACTGATGCACATCACTTTTGGCATTGCATGGATTGGCGCTTCCTTCTATTTTGTATTTCTTGAAAACGCACTTAACAGAACAAAAAATGTACGCGATGAACTAGCCGGAAACCTTTGGGCGGTGCACGGTGGCGGTTTTTATTATCTTGAAAAATACAAAGTAGCGCCAAAGCAAATCCCCAAAGACCTGCACTGGTTTAAGTACGAAGCTTATTTTACCTGGTTGTCTGGCTTTAGCCTTTTGTTTGTGGTGTATTATTTTAACGCCAAAGCATTTTTAATTGATACCAATGTTTTAAACATTAGCACAACTGTTGCCGTTAGCATTGGCGTAGGTTCATTTATAGTTGGCTGGATATTGTATGACTTGCTTTGTAAATCGCCATTGGTTAAAAAGCCTTTACTATTTGCCTTACTGGGTTTCTTTATTTTAATAGGTATTGCTTATTTCTATACACGTGTGTTTAGTGCAAGGGCGGCCTACATTCATTTTGGTGCCATGCTTGGTACTTTAATGGCGGCCAATGTTTTCTTTATTATTATTCCTGCACAAAAGGCAATGGTAAAAGCCGCAAAGCAAGGCCAGCCTGTAAACCCAGTATTTGGAAAGAATGCCTTAACAAGGTCGCTGCACAACAACTACTTTACACTTCCTGTGCTGTTTGTTATGGTCAGCAACCATTTTCCAACTACGTTCAGTTCGCAATATCCCTGGGCAACGCTGGCTGCAATTTCATTGGGTACTGCGGGCATAAAACATTTTCTTAACCTGCGTGAAAAAGGGCAATACAATATTTACATCCTGCCTGTTTCAGTTTTTATATTACTGGCTACCTGCTTTATAACGGCGCCGTCAAAAAATCCCAACGAATGTAGAACCACGGTTAGCATTACGCAGGTAACTACCATCATCAACAACCGTTGCATACAATGCCACGCACGCAAACCCACTGACGATATTATTACAGCACCGCCCAATGGTGTGGTTTACGAAACACCACAGGACATCATTAAACTAAAAGATAAAATTATGCAGCGCGTGGTTTTAACCAATAGTATGCCGCAGAACAATAAAACAAATATAACGCAGGCAGAACGCGACCTAATCCGCTGCTGGATTGAACAGGGTGCTACTGATAAATAATGGGGTAATTTGAAAATTATTGTATTTGAAAATTTGACAATGAATTGAATTCAGGACTGACTGCTATCTGTTCCAATACCTGAACTGTAACACTTAACTTATCTTCTGCGGTAAGGTTTTTTATTTGATGCTCTTCGCATGTTACTGCACACTGAATATTTGCAAGAAAATTTTGATCATTTATAAATTCAGAAACAGAACTTAATGCAGGCCACAATTTCTTTAGGTTATTAAACTGGTAAAAAGGCAACTGGTTCATTGCTTTGCGAACTATTATTTCTTCAACATTTTTTAATAAGCAACCCTGTGTTTTTGGCTTTACAATAACAGCAGTTTCTTGCTGTACAAAAGCACTTGAGATATTACTTTCACCTGTTGAAATGCTTACAGAATAAATATTTTTTATGATTGAAGAAGGTAAACCATTTGACTGATTTTCTGTGCTTTTTCCGATGGATTTTGAAGGGGAATTTGTAGCCTTTTTTACGATTAAAGTTTCATCTTTTGGTGCTTTTATACCAATGGTTTCCAAAGCAGAAGAAAGGCTGACAATGTATTCAGGATTGTAGGAACAATGGTAATACAGCTCTTCACATATTCTTAATTCATGAGCAACATCATCGTCAAATTTTCTTTTAAATAAGGGTTGTGCAGCGTTTGTTTTAAATGGGCAATACCTTGCACCACGACCAATTAACTGGGCTTCGCTCATTGTGGTTTTTGTAAGCGCAGCTTTACTTTCAGCCTTTGTGTCGTACAGCCTTACAATATCAAAAAGGTTCAGTACATCCCAGCCCTCATTTAATTTATCTACTGCAAATACAGCACGGTATCTATTGTTTTCATCTTCCAGCGAATTGATGGCCAATTGCTTTGCCTCACTTTCGTCTTTGCTGTTTACGCTGATGAGTTTATCTTCTGAAAAATCATCTTTTAATTCTGCAATAAGATTTTCAAGGGTAATCTTATTTGTTCTGAAATAATCAAAAATCCTTGCTGTTAAAGGGTTTGAACGTTTAGTGAGTTGAGCGAAATCATCTATTGACAGGTTCTGTATGCTGCTGGTAAATTCCTGCAAAAAAGCTTCACTTTCTTTAATTGTCTTCGATTTAAAGAGTATCACCGGTTTAATCTGCAAACCATTTTGTTCAAATATTTTGCGCCTGTACTGGCTTAACATCATCGCTTGTAAAGCCCTTGTAAAAGGCACAGCATCTGTCTGCAATACCTGCACTTCTTTTGAATAACCGTCTTTTCTAAACTGCTTTAACGGATAATCAAACAGCAGCTTATCAGCATATTTTTTGCCAATTTCTTTTACAGAAAGATCCATTGTGGCGGTAAATTCAAGCAGTATATTTTGGTTGTGGGCATTTACAATTTTTGCGGCTGTAGCTTCCCAGCTGATGCTCTCTTCATTGGTGGTGTTTCCCTTTTTTGTTTCAGCATTTATATGGTGTGCTTCATCGGAAATCAGTACCAGCTTTTTATCTTCAAAATCATCGTAAGTAATGCCATTTTCTTTGGGTGAATTAAGGCTGCTGTGCAGTCCCTGTATGGTTGAAAATGCAATGCTTATTTCATCTTCATTAGTTGATTGAAAATTAGCTACTTCCTTTATGGTTATTGACTTTGAGCCGATGGATAAATTGTCTGCAAAAAGATATTTTGATGAGGTTTTGTTAAGAAAGTTGTCCCTTGTTTTATCAATGATATTACTGCTGTTTACAAAGAACAAAAAGTTTCTGTAACCTTGTTTGTAAAGGTACATTATCAACCCTGCCATTACAAGCGTTTTGCCGCTGCCTGTTGCCATATGGTACAGCAATTGCACTGGCGTTCTGTTTGTTTTTTGTTGGTTGAAATGATGGACAAACCTGCCAAATGCTTCCTGCTGGTAAGGGCGTATTTGAAAAGCAGCACTTAGGTTTTGATATATGAAAGCAGGTGTTAGCTCTTTATAAAAGCCGGCACCTTTCTGTTGTTGAATATTATTTAAATTATTAAGTAAAGACATGCTGGTTGCCTGAAAAAAATGGGTTTAAGGTGTATTTATAGAAACCCTTTTTGTGCAATTGTGAGACGGTCGCCCCAAAGGTTCTGCATCAGTTTTATATCAAATGGTAAAAAGCTTGAGGAGCCATCAGGATTGAGAATTTCGGGCGAATAAAGTACATTTCCCTCTGCCCAGCATCTTTTGGTAGTTGAAGGTGTAACGATCTTTATTTCATTATTCCTGAACTTTTCCTGCATAAATTTCACATCAACCACAGCCCATTTAACTATTGCTGTCAACGTATCCCTTTTGTCTGCAAACTTCTTTCCGTTGGTAATGCCGTACACCAGGTAATCGGCTTTAATTTTATAGAATTCAGATTCTACTCTCGAAGGATCAGGATTAAAATCGCGCCTGTACCTTAAAGTCGCATCACTGTAATTGATGTAAATATGATCCCTGAATCTTTCTTGCACCGTTATTTTTTTGCCGTGCAAATCAAGAAAAGTATAGTCTATACCATGATTTATATCAAGCTCTTTTGCTTTTGCAGCATCCACGTCAATAAGTGTCCAGTTTAGCTTTTCGTAAATTTCCTGTATAGCAAGATGTTTATGTACATAGGTAGAAAACTCCCAGTCTCCGTCGGTTTTAGTGGCCATAATTTGATGTTTATTTTAGGGAATATAGTGCTTTGTTGAGCATTATTTCTTTTGATGAAACTTTATAATCTGCATCTTCAATTTCTGAGTAAGGCAAGTACAGTAAATTCATATCCAGTAAGGATTGCAGGCTTTTTTTCTTTTCATCTAAAGAAAGATTTTTAAAGTCTGAAATATGATTTTGCAGGGCAGTTTTGTTAAGGTTGTAGTTTATAAAACGGCTGTTGCTTATTTCTCCCAAAAGCAATTCTGCCTGCTTATTGTTTTTTACAGCCAGAATTCTATCTATAAAAACCTGGTTTAACTTCATCAATTCACAATAAATAAAGCTGCCACCGCCTTGCCAGTTAATGGTTTTGCTTATGCCTGTTGCATCGCCATTTATTACATTTTTCAGGCGAACGACACTGTCATTTTCGCCATAATCCATCTGCTCAATACCTATATAACGCCTGTTAAGTTTGTGCGCCACTGCTGCCGTAGTACCGCTGCCCAAATGATAATCCAGCACAATATCATTTTCATTGGTAGCCATTTCTATAATGCGTTTCAACAGCTTTTCCGGCTTTTTGCCGTTGTTAAATGCAATGCCGCCTTCGTTGGATGGAGTAGTGCCAATATCAACCCAAAGATCAGAGGCCAATACCCCAAAATAGTTCTTGCCATTCTCTGTAACAATGCGCTCATTTAAAGGCACCAAAACGCCGCCATCGTACATTAAAACGGTTTGGTTGTGTGAGTTTACAAACTCTTCTACCATGCCTTTTGGCTTATTGGCTTCTGCAAAAGCTTTAAACTTTTCGCCCGCTTTTTTTATGTTTTTTTCAAGCGAATAAATGTTTTGAGGATTGGCCAATGCATAATTTATAAATTCCTGTTCTGCCGCTTGTAACTCAGCAGCAGTAAGCTTTTTATCTACAGATTTTGGTATAAAAGTTTTGCTGATATCTTTAATTGCATACCCTTTTTTATTTTTTACAACTTCATACTTATAATTGGTGTTGTAAGCTGTTTTTGTGTAGAAGGGTTTAAACCTGAACGATGGTGACTTTGAATAAAAAAGTATATTCTCTTTTACTTTAAAAAGCCTTTCGCCACGCTTTACATTAATGGCATTTACACCGCTTTCTGTGCTTGATTTTATAATGATGTTTTCCTTGAAATTCTCCCTGCCAAACAGCTCATCACACATCACTTTCAAGTACGCAAATTCAGTGTCATCTACCTGTATAAAAATGCTTCCATCGGTAGCTAATAATTTCCATGCAACCACCAAACGGTTTTTCATAAACGTTAGCCATGTAGCATGATTAAAACTGTCGTTGTATAAAAAACTGTCAGAGCCTGTGTTATAAGGTGGATCGATATAAATGAGTTTTATTTTACCGCTGTACACAGGTAACAGGCTGTGCATTACCAGCAGGTTGTTGCCTTTAATAATAAAGTTGTCCTGTACAGAAATCGTAGAAGGCACAGTTCCTCCGTCTTTATCATATTTTTTAAAAGCAGTAAAAGCCTTTGGGTGCAGCAGCCTGTCAATTTGATTTGGGGAAAGCGTTTCGCTCCAAAAAACTTCGTTTTGTTTGGCATCTTCCTTTGTTTGGCCACCTTCTAAAATTGTGTCTTTATACGGCCATGCAAGTACAACTTCTTTGTTTTGCGCAATAAAACTGCTGGCTGTAGTAAGGCCAATTTTGTTTTTGTATGATGTAAAGCTATCGGGTAAAAATGCTTTGTTGTTTACAAACTGCTGAAACTTCAGTTTATCAAAAACCAAAACATCACCTGCTTGCTCAAAAAAATGGGCTTTAATCTCTTTGCTGGAAAGAAGGGTTGTTAAAAGCGCAGCATCAAGCCGAAGGCTTAATTCAATTACCTTATTCTTTAGCAATTTACCATTTGCAGTAAGCCTTTCATCCCGTTGTAAAATATGTTCTAATTGCTGTAAAAGGTTTTGCATGTGCTAAAATGAGAGGCAGTGATTTGCTGTTTAACGGTGCGAAAAATACAACAAAAAAAAGCTTTGGTAATAATATAAGCAGCGCCACAAACAAAAAAGGCAAACCTGTAATGGTTTGCCTTTTTGTCTTTGTGTATGTGTTTGCTAAAAAAGTAATTCTGAACGTTTATTGGGCACCTGATGCGGCGTTGCCCTTATTAATTTTATTTGCAAAAAAAGATACAATACCTGGTTTAACTGGTTTTGCAGCTTTTTACGGATACTGAAATTTACATCTGTATCATTAATTAGCTTTTTATAGCTTTTTGCCATCAGCAATTCTAATTGCAGGCAGTTATCGTAGCCGCAGTCTTTCTTTTTAAAGCCATGTATTATATTCCATTTTTCTGGTAAGCTGGTTTTTAATTTGCTAACTCCCAGTTCTAATTCGTTTATATTTTGCTGGTACAAGCTGGTTAAATGGCCTGCGTGTCTTTCAATTAGAGCATCATTTTGTGCAATAAATTCAAGCTGCGCTATACTAAACAGCAAAACTGATTTTAAATTCATCAAATCGTCGTAGGTATTTGCTGTTTTAATTTCTGTGGCTTTAAATTCTTGTGCAATCATGTGTTGTAATTTTTCGGGTAAATGATGGGAATCATCTTTAGAGCAAAATCCATTCCCTTAAAAGCATTTAAAAAATCACATTCAGCTAACTGTTATGGGTAATTAGTTACAAGTATTGAGGCGCAGCATTTACCATAAATATATTTTATATTTATGGTTACACCATTTGAGGAAAAACTACTAAACAGCACACTTATTGTGGGTGGCAGCAACCGCAGCCTTCTATATTAATTTACAACTAATCTTTAACAGGTAAAATAAGGGTAAAAACAGTGCCTTTGCCTGGCTGGCTACTAGCTGAAATTATACCGTTATGGTTATCAATAATTTTTTTGCAAATGGCTAAGCCAATGCCTGTACCCTGATAGCTTCCTGCATTGTGCAGGCGTTGAAAAAGCCCAAAAATTCTGTCTTTGTACTGTTCTTCAAACCCAATACCATTGTCTTCTACAGTAATGCAAACGTATTTTGAGGTATCGTTTAAACCATACTCTCTTATAAGGTCTTTATCTACGGGTTTGGTTTCTATTTTAATTTGTGGGGCAGAGTTGTCGTTAAACTTTAAAGCATTGCTTACCAGGTTTTGAAATAGTTGCCTCATCTGCCCTTCAAGTGCTGTTATTTCAGGTAGGTTACCCACTACTACTTCTGCATTTTTTTCTTTAATGGTTATCTCGTAATCGTCTTTAATTTTAGCTATCAGTTCTTTTAAATCAACTGTTGTTGCACGCCCTTCAGTGCTTGACAGTTTAGAATATGTAAGTACATCTTCAATCAGTTGCTTCATTCTGCGAGATGAACTGATAATTTTTTCCAGGTATATTTTTTGGTCAGCATTAAGTAAATGATCTGTTGTATCGGCAAGCAGGTTGCCAAACACCTGTATTTTGCGTAATGGCTCTTTTAAGTCGTGCGATGCGACTGATGCAAACTGCACAAGATCAAGATTAGAACGTTCCAGCTCCAGGTTACTTACTTCCAGTTTTTCTGAGGTAAGTTTCAGGTTGCGGTAACCTTCCTGCAAAAGATCGGCTGAGCGCTTCTTTTCAGTAATATCTGTAAACGTCATAACAATGCCTTCATCCATCTCAACTGCAACAATATCAAGCCATGTGTTGCCGGTTTCATGAAAGTATTCAAACTGTTTTGTGGCTCCAGATGCGGCCACTTCCTTCATTATATCAAAGTACTTGGGCAAACTGTCTGGGTATTCCTGTAAAAATCTTTTACCTACCAAAAAGCCATTGTTTGCCTGTAGCATTTTTTCAGCGGCAGTGTTTAATGCAATCCATTCAAAATCAACTATTACATTATTTTCAAACACCGATTTTAAGGCCACAATACCGTTAAGCGAGCTGTTTAAAATACCTTCAATAATACTGTTAAGACGCTTTGTTTCAGATATATCAATAAGGTTTACCACTACCCCATCTAGGCTTTTATCCTGCCTTATATAAGGTGCAATTTTCATCAGGTAAATACGGCCATCATTAACAGTTACCTCTTTGCCAAGGGGCCTGCCTGTTGTAATTACCGTTTTTACTTCATTAATAAAATTTATGTTTTTAAAGTTGTTGGTAATATCGCTTATAGAACGGCCAATATCAGTTTCTATCAGGTTTATTTGCCTTGTGGCAACAGGGCTGAATTTGCGTATAATTAAATCTTTGTCAATTAACATTTGGCCTATATCAGTATTACTGAAATAGTTGTCCATATCATCATTCAACTCAATAAGCTCCTTTATTTTGGCCTGGTGTTCTGCATTAACGGTATGCAGTTCTTCGTTTAGTGACTGTAGTTCTTCGTTGCTGCTTTGCAACTCTTCATTGGTAGAAATAAGTTCTTCGCTGCTGCTCTGCAACTCTTCATTGGTACTTTCTGCTTCTTCAATTACTGCCTGCAGGTTTTCTCTTGTTTCATGCAGTTCTTTTTCAATTTCTTCCAAACGGTTAACATTCACGGCCTCGCTGTTTGCTTCTTTTAATGCTGCCCGTTTTTGTTCTTGTGGTTCTTCGTTTAGTAAAATAAAAAGTAAAGGCTGTGTATACTCATTACGTAAAAATGGCTTAACGCTATATTGTATCACTCTTGCACCTTCTGTAGTAAATATTTTTGTTTTAGCTGCTATTTTTTCGGTTGAATTAATTGCATTTCTTACAGCAGTACTTAAAGCTATGGAAAGCTCTGTAGGCACCACTTTTAACAAATTGAAGTTCAAATTATCATCAGGAAAATTGAGAAAGTTTTTATAGTTTCCTGTAGCTTGTTTTATCTCAAAATCTTTATCAATTAAAATGCCTGCATAATTAGATTGCTCAGTAATAGTTTCTTTAAAAATTTCGTTGATATTGCTTGTAGCAACCTTTGATTTTGTAGCCTGAAAAGCACCAAATACTTTCTTTTCAGGCGAATTGAATAGTTCGGCATCCATTACAGATGCTTTATGCTGGCACCTGTATAACTTCCATTTTTTATCAATATCCTCCATCCAGTCTTTAAGGTAACCAATATTTTCGCTTGGCCCAAGTAACAAAAAGCCGTTTTTGTTTAATGCAAAATGAAAACTTTTTAAAGCCAGCTTCTGCAACTGTGTATTCATATAAATAAGCATGTTGCGGCAGGTTACAAGGTCAACCTTGCTAAATGGCGGATCTTTAAGCACGTTATGCTGCGCAAAAACAATCATTTTTCTTATAGATGAATGCACTTTGTAAATAGAACCTTCCCGTATAAAAAATTTATTAATCATTTCAGGTGAAAGTTCTTTGGCGATAGCCAGAGGATATTCGCCCACTGACGCTGTATTAAGTGATATTGGGTCAATATCAGTAGCAAAAATTTTGATACTTACATTAAAAATTTTGTTTTCATCCATGTATTCCTGAAAAAGCATGGCTAAAGAGTAGGCTTCCTGCCCTGTGCTACAGGCTGCACACCAAATTTTTATGGTTTCAGTGGCGTTGTTGGTAAAAATTTCAGGCAATACCTTAATTTTCAACAGCTCAAACACTTCAGGGTCTCTAAAAAACTGCGTTACGCCTATTAAGAAATCTTTCGCAAGTATTTTTACTTCATCATAATTGTTATGAAGAAAAGCAAGGTAATCAGTAAGGTTCCTTATTCCCTTTTCATTCATTCTTTTTGCAAGCCGCCTGTTAATGGTAGGACGTTTGTAGTTAAAAAAATCGTAACCTGCTACCGATTTTACAAGGCTAAGTACCTCACTTATTTCGTTTTCATCTTTTGGGTTTACCCCAAAAAGGTTATGCAGTTCAGGGCCATCTTTAAGGTATTCCAGCAATTCTGCAGCAATTTGTGCAGGTGCCAAAACGCCATCTGCCAAACCGCTGGCAATAGCACTATTGGGCATTCCATCAAAAGCGGCTGTGGCAGGATCCTGAACAAAAACGGTTCCCCCATTGGCCTTAATAGCTTCAATTCCCCTGGTACCATCACTGCCTGTGCCTGATAAAATTATGGCTACGGCTTTTTCTTTTTTATCGGCGGCAAGCGATTCTAAAAAAATATCTATGGCTGTATTAGGTGCCTGTTTGTTTATTTTATCGTTTAACTGCAACCTGCCTTGCGCAAGGGTCATCATTTTTTTACTGGGAATAACATATACAGTATTGGCCCTGATTGCCATATTGTCTGTTGCTTCCACCACTTTCATATTGGTATGCTTGGTCAGTAATTCGGCCATTAAACTTTTATGGTCGGGCGATATATGCTGAACGAGAAAAAAGGTAAACCCAGTTTCAGATGAGATGTTATCGAAAAATTCATGGATAGCATCAAGCCCGCCTGCTGAAGCACCAATTGCGATGTAAGATTGAGGATTATATTCTACAATTTCCATAAATAATACATTGTATTAATCAAAAAAAATGTTTTTTACCATTTTGATACTTACTTTACAAAATAATTAAGCCACTGAATGAAGATTTTGTTAATTGAAGATGATGCTGATGACATACTATTGTTAAAACATGCACTTGATGAAAATAGAATAAACTACACTTTAGATGAAGTGATGGAAGGCGATAAAATTACTGCGTACATGCAGCATTGTATTGTTTTGCCTGATGTAATTGTAATGGATTTGAACTTGCCCAAAAAACATGGCAGAGAAATTTTGGTTAATATTAAAGAAAACGAAAAATTTAAAAATATTGCCATAATAATACTTACTACAAGCACCAACGAAGCCGAAAAAAAAGCAAATGTTAAGCAACGGTGCAAATTATTTTTTAACAAAACCAGTTACAAAAGCAGGGTTTGATGCGGCAGTACAGGTAATTGTTACGGCTGCAGCAATACATTAATTGGATACTCCCACATTTCATAGCATAATATTTACCCATCGATTGTTCCGCTGGAACAAAGGTTAACATTTGGCAACACTACGCTTGTACATTTCTCCGCGTACACATTTAATACAAATATGCTCTTGTAACTTTCCCCGCACACATATTTAATATCAAATATGTCCTTGTAATTTTCTCCGCATACACATTCAATATCAAATATGCCCTTGTAATTTTCTCCGCATACACATTCAATATCAAATATGCCCTTGTAGTTTTCTCCGCATACATATTCAATATCAAATATGCCCTTGTAGTTTTCTCCGCATACACATTCAATATCAAATATGCCCTTGTATTTTTCGCCGCGTACACATTCAATATCAAATATGCCCTTGTAAATTTCGCCGCATATAGTGTTGAGTTCAACGCTACTCTTGTAATTTTCGGGAGTATCCAATTAAGTATGTAAGTTCTAAACTTGCATAATAATGAAGAAGGTGGAGAACAAACATGTAGAGATTTTACCATTAGATTTTTTGAAACAATTAAGAGTGGGACTTTATTTGATAAAGTGAAATCAACCGGCGCTAAAAACAATCCTTTTTTTGTTGTAATATTGTTGGTACGCAAGTATTGCTTGCCGCGCAGCTAATATTTTTTAAACATGACAACCGGCGACTCATTCAACCTGGCTTTTAGAACCGTACGCAGCAATAAACTGCGCACAGGTATTACCGTTGCTATTATTGCTTTTGGTATTATGGCGCTTATTGGCATTATTACCGCTATTGGTGCTATGAACCAGTATCTTAAAGAAAGTTTTTCTTTTATGGGTACCAACGCTTTCAGCGTGAGGTTTAAAGATTCACGTGTACGTTTTGGTAACGATGGAGAAAGTACCTTGAGTAAAAGGGGAATGCGTGAAAAAAAATCGAACCTTAACAAGCCAATACGCAAAGAAGAAGCAGAGTTATTTAAGAAAAACTTTACTTATCCATCACTGGTAAGTATATCATTAAGAGGGGGAAATAGTCTTGAATGTGCCTATGGCGATAAAAAAACAAATCCGCAGGTTACTTTAATTGGCGGCGACGAAAACTACCTGAATGTAAGCGGTTATAAAATTGATGTTGGCCGTAATTTCAGCAATCTTGATGTACAAACAGGTCGCAATGTATGTTTGATAGGAAGTAAGGTTGCAGCCAAACTTTTTGGCGAAAACCCTGAACGTTCAGTAGAAAAAATAATACGGGTGGGCAGCCTCCAGTATCGTGTAATTGGTTTGCTAAAACCCAAAGGCACCAGCTCTTTTTTACGCCAGGATGATGCCATACTTACCACATATCAAAACGCAAGACGACTACCTAAAGCATCTACTTCTTTTAACGTGGGGGTAATTGTGAATGATATAAAAGATATTGATGGGGCCGTAGGTGAAACCATGTCTGTGTTTCGTGCGGTACGCAGGTTAGAGCCTACTGAACAGGATAATTTTGTAATTGAAAAGAGCGACAAGTTTGCAGAAATATTTATTGGCTTACTTGGTGGTATAACAGGCAGCGCAGGTGTTATTGGCCTTATTACTTTAATTGGCGCCGCCATTGGATTAATGAATATTATGCTGGTTGCTGTAAACGAACGCACTAAAGAGGTTGGCCTTATAAAAGCTATTGGAGGCAAACGCAAAAATGTGCGCCAGCAATTTTTATTCGAAAGTCTTATTATTAGTTTACTGGGTGCTTTTTTTGGAATTGTACTGGGCATTTTGGTAGGTAATATTTTTAGTATGGTGCTTAATACAGGCTTTATTTTGCCGTGGGGCTGGGTAATTGCAGGTATTATTATATGTTCTGGTGTTGGTTTACTGGCAGGCATTTACCCTGCTATGAAGGCCGCGAAACTTAACCCCATTGTGGCTTTGCGGTACGAGTAGTTTTTTAACACACAGGCGCATAGTGAAGAAAAGCACACATGGGTTTCTTCTAATCAGAAAATCACAGTTCAGACAGTATTAGAATGGCAAAAGCTTCACATGATAATTCCATCAGTCTAAATAAATTTATTAGCGATACAGGATATTGTTCACGCCGTGAGGCGGATAACCTTATTACAAAAGGCCGTGTTTTATTAAATGATGAAACTGCGCAACTTGGTAACCGTTATAAACCAGGCGACAGTGTTGAAGTTGATGGAAGCCTTATTACTACTGCGAATTCTGCCAAAAAGAAAGAAAAGCTGGTGTATATCGCTTTCAACAAACCTGTTGGCATTACCACAACATCAGAAGAAAAAATAAAGGGCAATATTATTTCTTACATCAACTATCCCAAAAGAATATTTCCCATTGGCCGTTTAGATAAAGATTCAGAAGGGCTGATTTTTTTAACCAACGATGGTGATATTGTGAACAAGATTTTACGTGCAGGTAACAACCATGAAAAGGAATACATTGTTCGTGTAAACAAACCCGTTGATGGACATTTTACGCAGCGCATGGCTTCAGGTGTGCGTATTAAAGATGGCATGACCAAACCTTGCATTGTAAAGAAAATAAGTACCCACACGTTTAAAATTATTCTTACTCAAGGCCTTAACCGCCAGATAAGACGTATGTGCGAATATTTTGACTACTCAGTTACAAGCTTGCAACGTACCCGCATTATGAATATAAAATTAGAAGGGGTTGCAGTTGGTAAATGGCGCTATTTAAGTGAAGTTGAGATAGCGCAGATAATGGATATGGTGGAGGAATCGAGTAAAACAGCTTAGTTATAATTGGTAATGGCTGCGGCAGGAAGCGATGATGATTTCTTTATCTGTAACTGAATAAACCAGCCTGTGTTCATCGTTAATTCTTCTGCTCCAAAAGCCTTTCAAATCACCTTTTAGTGCTTCGGGCTTGCCAATTCCTGTAAATGGTGTTTTAGCCGCAGATTCAATAAGGTCAAATAATTTTTTAAGAAACTTTGAATTGTTCAATGCCCAATACTGCATATCCTCCAAAGCCTGTTCTTTCAAAATCACATCTCTCATAGGTCAGGTTCGTTTAAAAAATTCATTTTTAACTCGCCTAAATCATACACTTTTAAGCCTTTCTTTTCCTTTATTTCTGAGACAGTGTTGAGCAGTTTTGTTTTATGTACCGGGTCGCTCAACAAGTATTCCGTCTCATCCATCTCATCACTTTCGTATATATGTACGGCTATTTTTTTGCCTTTGAAAGAGGAACGTATAAAATCTACCAGGCTGTTGTTTATCTCGTCTGCATTGGCTCTAAGTAAGGTATCCATGATCACTAAATTTTAATGAAGATAAAACAAAAACGCCTGAACTGTAAGTTCAGGCGTAGTTAAAATCTATTTCAGCAAATATCGTTTTATTTCTTTCTGTGTATCGCGCTCTTTTATGGTTTCACGTTTGTCATGGGTTTTCTTACCTCTTCCCAATCCAATTTCAACTTTTACATACTGGTCGTTTGAGAAAAAAACTTTTAGCGGCACAATGGTAAAGCCCTTCTCTTTTATTTTAGCTTCCAGCTTTTTAAGTTCTTTTTTGTTTAGCAACAGTTTACGATCGTGAACTGCAATGTGGTTATTGCTAGTACCCATTTTATATTCAGCAATATAAAGCCCGCGAACCCATAATTCATGTTTTTCAAACATGCAAAAAGCATCATTAAAACTAACTTTACCCTCACGTATACTCTTTACTTCTGTGCCAAGCAGCACAACACCTGCAACATATTTATCTTCTATGTTGTAATTAAAATAAGCCTGCCTGTTGTTCATTTCCTTTGTTGCCATAAAATGCGTCCTCTCTTCTCCTTCTAATTTCTGAACAATACAATTAGTTGTGCCAGTTTATCTTTTAATGTTTTTCTGTCTACTATAAAATCTAAAAAGCCATGTTCTACCAAAAATTCGCTGCGCTGAAAACCTTCTGGTAAATCCTTCTTAATGGTTTCTTTAATTACACGTGGGCCTGCAAAACCAATAAGGGCGCCAGGTTCAGCAATGTTAAGGTCGCCAAGCATACCAAAGCTGGCTGAAATACCACCAAATGTGGGGTCAGTTAACAAAGAAAAATAAGGAAGTTTTGCATCGCTTAGTTGAGAGAGTTTACCACTTGTTTTTGCAAGCTGCATAAGACTGAAGGCACTTTCCATCATCCTCGCCCCACCGCTTTTGCTTATGACAAGATAAGGCAGTTTATGCTGCATGCAGTAATCAACAGCACGGCTAAATTTTTCGCCCATCACACTGCCAAGGCTACCACCAATAAATTCAAAATCCATGCAGGCAATTACCAGTTCTTCGCCATTTATTTTGCCAACCGCTACACGCATACTGTCTTTAAGATCAGTTTTTGAATGAATATCATCCAAACGTTTCTGGTAGTTTTTAAGGTCAGTAAAATTTAAAAAATCCTTGCTGCGTATATTGTCAAAAAGCTCAGTAAAGTCTTGATTGTCAAAAAGCATTTCGTAATACTCATCACTGCCAATACGGTGATGGTAATTGCATTTGCTGCAAACAAAAAGGTTTTCTTTTAAATCAGTGGTAGTAGTTATAAAATTGCATTGAGGGCACTTGTTCCAAAGGCCCTCGGGAGTTTCTTTTTTATCAGCAGTAGAAGTTAAAATACCCTTCTTTCTGCGTTTAAACCAACTTCTGCGGCCCGTTTCTTCCAGTTGTTTTTCCTCTTCGCCAGTTAAGTTGTTCTCAATATCAACCTCAGGTTCTTTTTTCATTATTAGGTGCATTTGGGGCGGCGAAGATAATGATAATTTAACTTGAGGTTTCAGGCTGTGATTTTCATTTTCTTGACTGGTTTTTGTACCGAAATTACAACAGTCCATTGCTGCACAAAGTACAGGGCGTACAAGGGTGCGACGCTCACAGAGTCCAGTGGACAACAAAAGCTTAATAGCAATTCCTCTGCCCGTCCCCAAAATACACATAGTTAACGTGGTGTTTAAAAGTTGCGTGTAGCCAACCTGCATCAATGGCTATATTTACAAATTAAATTTTTTATATGCTGAATGTTGGTGTTTTTGGTGTTGGCCATTTGGGAAAATATCATTTGAATAACTGGAAGGAAATGACCGGCGTGAAACTGGTGGGCTTTTTTGATCCTAATAACGATGCTGCAAAAGAAGTGGCTGCAACTTATAATATTAAACGTTTTATTGACGAGGATAAACTGTTTGATGCTTGTGATATTATTGATGTGGTGGTACCTACTGACAGGCATTACGAAGTGTGCATGCGTGCACTGCGCAAAGGCAAACATGTTTTTGTTGAGAAGCCGCTGGCGCATACCATGGAAGAGGCGAAAGCCCTGGTAGATATGGCACGTGAGGCTAATGTAAAAGTACAGGTGGGCCATGTAGAAAGGTTTAATCCTGCTTATCTTGCCATTAAAGACATACCTGTAAACCCCATGTTCATTGAGGTACACAGGCTGGCACAGTTTAACCCGCGTGGCACAGAAGTGAGCGTGATACTTGACCTGATGATTCATGACATTGACATTGTGTTAAGCATGGTAAAAAGCGGCGTAAAAAATATTCATGCAAGTGGTGTTGCTGTGATGACTGACACGCCTGACATTGCCAATGTGCGTATTGAGTTTAACAATGGCTGTGTAGCCAATTTAACAAGCAGCCGCATTAGTATGAAAAAGATGCGCAAGATGCGGCTGTTTCAAAAAGATGCTTATATAGGCATTGATTTTTTAGAGAAGAAAACTGAAATTATAAAACTGAAGGAAGCCGCAGATACCAATGTTTTTTCTTTTGACCTTGAAACACCAAACGGCACAAAAACCATTGCTGTCGCTAATCCTGAAGTATCGCCTGTTAATTCTATAAAGCTTGAACTGGAAAGTTTTGTTGATGCCATTGTAAACAACACTCCAACAGTGGTTACCGAAATTGACGGGCTGCTTGCAATGGAAGTTGCCCACCAGATTTTAGAGAAAATAAATGCCAATCAACGTTTGGTAAAACCATAAATCCATTTTGTGCGATACCTTTTAATTATTGCCCTTTTTATTTTAGCAAATTCAAAAGCCTACTGCCAGTCTGAAAAGTACTGGCAGCAGCAGGCTAATTATAGTATTGATGTTTCTCTAAACGATGCAGACCACACCCTTGATGCGTTTGAGAAAATAGAGTACTTTAATAATTCGCCAGATACGCTGCGCTTTATATGGTTTCACCTGTGGCCTAATGCTTATAAAAACGACAGGACTGCCTTCAGCGAACAGTTGTTAAGAAATGGCCGCACCGATTTTTATTTTAGTGATGACAGCAGCAAGGGATACATTAACCGTTTGGCTTTTAAAGTAGACGGCACGAATGCAGTTACAGAACCGCATGGCAATGATATTGATATTATAAAAGTTGTATTGTCACAAGCTTTGGCGCCAGGCAAAAGCGTTACTATAACAACACCTTTTCATGTAAAACTTCCTTATAATTTTTCAAGAGGCGGGCATGTTGGTAACGATTATCAAATAACACAATGGTACCCAAAACCAGCAGTATACGACAGCAAGGGCTGGCATGAAATGCCATACTTAGACCAGGGGGAATTTTATAGTGAGTTTGGCAATTTTGATGTTAAGATTACAGTGCCTGAAAAGTATATTATTGCAGCTACTGGCCAGTTACAAACCGCACAGGAACTGGAAAAGCTAAAGCATTTTACAGAGGTGTCTTTACAACAAACAGCGGCAGTAAAACCTGCAAAAAAAACCATCTCAAGGCGCAGCAGTACGGCCAGTAAGCCTTTACCAGTAAAGGTTACAGCACCCGTAAAAATTATCATATCAACCAAAACGCTTCATTACACACAACACAACGTACATGACTTTGCATGGTTTGCCAGCAAAGAATTTTCAGTACAGTACGATACAGTTTTGTTGCAGGATAAAGTTGTAGATGTGTTTACATACAGTACACCATCTCATAAAACGAAGTGGAAAGAAAGTATTACGTATGCAAAAGATGCCCTTCGCTTTTATAGTAATCGTATTGGTGCATATCCTTATAGTACAGCAAGCGTTGTAAGCGGCAGCGATAATATGGTTAGCAGTGGCATGGAATATCCCACCATTACAATAATAACAACGCAAAGCAGTGGTAAAAACCTTGATGCAGTTATTGCCCACGAATTAGGTCATAATTGGTTTTACGGGGCTTTGGCAAGTAATGAAAGAGACCATGCATGGATGGATGAAGGCATGAATAGTTTTTATGAAAAAAAATACCTACTTACGAAATACGGTACACCAAACAAGGATAAAAAGTTTATTGAAAAAAGGATTCCTGACGATATAGAATTGATGCTCGCAAAAAGCTTTGACAAGATTGAAAAAGGGCAGTCAATTGATACAATAAGCGATGTTTTTACCAGTTATAACTATGGGCTGTATGTGTACACAAAAGGCAGTTTATGGATGAAGGAACTTGAGAAAAAACTTGGCCCAAAACTGTTTGAACAAAGTATGAAAAATTACTTTTTACAATGGCAAAACAAACACCCCTACCCTTTGGATTTTAAGCAAAGTATAGAAACTACAAGTGGTAAAAAAATTGATAGTTTGTACCAACTATTGTACAACACACCTGTACTTGTCAAGAGCAATGCAATAAAGAAAAAAATTGACTTGATTCCTTTCTTTTCTTTAAAAAATACTGACAGTATTAATCATATTTCCATTGCCCCAATTATAGGTTATAACTTTTACGACAAATTGATGGTTGGTGGTTTAATTCATAACTACCAGCTTCCTTTAAACCGTTTTCAGTTTTTGGCAGCACCTATGTATGCTACTGGCAGCAAGGCTTTCAATATTTTTGGCAGGGCATCTTACAATACTTATAAAAAAGGTTCCTGGCTTGAAGTTTCTGCAAGTATTGCCAAATACACAATGGATAATTTTAAGCCTGCCAATGCGGAACAGATCAATCAGTTTGTTACAAGGGTCGTTCCTTCAATAAAATATACCATCTACGCAAAAGACCTTCGTTCAAAAGAAAAATACACCTTTCAGTTCAGGAGTTTTTTGCTGCGCGAAGAAGGATTGCAGTTTAAAACCATTGCTACACCCACAGGCAGTGTTGATGTAGTGAGCAAGCAACCGGAAGACAATTATATTAACCAGCTAAAGATTACGTGGAGCGATGACAGGGTTTTATATCCTTACGATTTAAACCTTACTGTTGACCAGGGCAAAAGCTTTGTTCGTGCAGGTGTTACAGGCAATTATTTCTTCAATTATCAAAACAATAAAGGCGGTGTACAGGCAAGGTTTTTTGCAGGAAAATTCTTTTATCTACAGACCAGAACAATAATTAATGCTTTTCAAAATGAAAGATATCATCTGAATCTTACAGGCCCGAACGGTAATGAAGATTATACCTACAGTGGTTACTATCTTGGCCGCAATGAGTTTGAAGGTTTTAGAAGCCAGCAGATAATGCAGCGTGATGGTTTTTTTAAAGTGCGTACTGACTTGTATAGTAATAAAGTTGGTAAAACAGATGACTGGTTGGTGGCCATGAATTTTAGTGGTGATATACCAAACAGCATTAACCCTTTAAATATATTGCCATTTAAAATTCCTGTAAAAATATTTGCCGATATTGGTACTTATGCAGAAGCCTGGAACGAAAACGCAGCAAGCGGCAAATTTTTGTACGCTGCCGGTTTACAGCTAAGTCTATTTAATGATTTGATTAATATTTACGCCCCTATTTTAAGCAGTAAAGTGTTCAGGGACTATAACAAAAGGGTATTAGGTGAAAACAGCTTCTTAAAAACAATTTCCTTCACGATTGATGTACAAAAAATAAAACCTACCCTTTTAAATAAAAATATCCCATTATGAGTGAGACTATAGGATTCAATGCTTGAATGATATTACACTAATGGTTAACATTAAATTAATATTAAATTAGTTAAAATGATTATAAATTTGATTCATTAAATTAATAAAAATTAAAAATTATGAAAAAAGTTTTGATCTTTTCGTTGTTCACATTTATTGCTTTGTTGGCAATAAATACCCAAACCAAGGCACAGGCTTATGTAAGCGTTACAAGTTTTTATGGAACAAAAGAAGCTGAAAGCACCTATTCGAGCTGTGGGTACATGGCCAATTTGCATATCAGTTTTAACGCCAAATGGTGCTATGAGTATGAAATTGAGAAATCAGCTTCCTACACAGGGCCATATACTGCTATTGGTGGGCAAATTGTCACCCCAAGTAATACAATCACTTCGTATTCATTTACTTGGCAAGATTACAATTTTTGTTCATCTGCATATTATAGAATAAAGTTTAAATTTCAAGATGGCAGTCATCTTTATTCTGGGTCTGGTGGTATATATGTAGCATATTAAATTATTTATCAAACTAAAAGGTTGCCGTAATTTGGCAACCTTTTTCTATTTTTTGAAGTGACGTCAAAATCCAATGAAAGTAAAATAAGATATTTGATGTTTTTCTTACTATACAACAGATTAGTTTATCTATCCAGTTATAATGCTAAACGATGTTTCTATATTGCCATCTCATAAAATTGATGCTGAGAAATGGGATGCCTGTGTTGCCGCAAACAGTAATGGATTGATTTATGCCACTACAGTTTACCTTAATGCCATGGCTGATAACTGGAGTGGTTTGGTAATAGATGATTATGCAACCGTAATGCCCTTACCCTGGAGAAAAAAGTATGGCATACGATATTTATACACGCCGCCCTTTACGCAGCAGTTAGGTATAATTGGCAATATTGAAATCAATCAAACACAATGGTTACAAGCATTGCAGCGCTTTGTAAAGTATGGTACTTACCTTTTTAATTACGATAATAATGTTGCTTTGCATGGATTAAAGGTATCATCCTGCAACAATTATATTATTGATTTAAATGGCAATTATCCTGCTATAAAAAAAAGGTATAAAAAGTCTTTCAAGCAAAATATTGCAAGAGCTGCAAAGCAGCAATTAACCTATACCAACTCATTTAAAGTTGAGGAACCGATAGCTCTTTTCTACCAATACAACTGCCTGAAAACTAACCATGTAAGCAGTAGCGATTATAGCAGGTTTAAACAATTATGCAACACCCTTTGCGTAACAGGTGATGCATTAATAAGAAAGGTGGTGAACAGTGCAGGAGAGATACTCTGTATTGTGTTGTTATTAAAAGACAGTAAGCGGTATTATAACCTAATAAACTACACATCGCCTGAAGGGCGGAAGCTGGAAGCTAATTATTTTTTATACGACAACCTGTTAATGGAATTTGCTGAAAGCCACATGCTGTTTGACTTTGAAGGTTCTGACCTGCCAGGCGTAAAAGCTTTTTATGAAAGTACAGGAGCCGTTAATCAGCCTTATTATCAATGGCAGTTTAATAAACTTCCTTGGCCTATAAATGTGCTAAAACGCTGACCTTTCTTCCAGTATTTTCTCTGCAATCAACAGGTCTATGGGCCGTGTGATTTTTATATTACTGAATTCCCCATCAATTAAAAACACAGGCTTGCCATAAGCTTCCACCACCGTTGCTTCATCTGTAAAACTGTCACTATATTCCTGCTTAAAAGCTTCCAGTAAAATATTACTTTGAAAGGTTTGGGGAGTTTGAATAATGCGTACGTTGTTTCTGTCTGCTACCACACTTTCGTCATTGTTCTTAGCAATACGAATGCTGTCAGTTGCAACAACAGCAGGTATAGCACTACCCTTAATTAAGGCCTGATCCATGCACAATTTAATAAGTGCTGGTGTGATAAGGCAGCGTACACCATCATGTACAAAAACAATACTGTCTGCCTCTGTATAAGCAAGGCCATTTTTAACTGATTGAAAGCGTGTATTGCCACCCTGCACCAATTGTATCTGGTTATTTTGCTGAAACAGGGCAGCGATTTCTTTACCTTTTTCAAGATGTTCAGCAGGTAAAACCAAGCGAATTTCTATATCTGCGAAAGCTTCAAAAAAAGCATTGATAGTGTGCCATAAAATAGGCTTATTTTTTAACAGTAAAAATTGTTTTGGTACCGCAGATCTCATTCTTTGCCCGCTTCCGCCAGCTACTATTACAGCAAACTTTTTCATTCAATTATTTATGGCTGCAAACTATAGAAGCGTAGGTAATAAATTAAAAAATGCTGCACTTATTTTACATTATGCCTTTATATTTGCAGCCCAACTAAAGATTTCGTAGCTCAGTTGGTAGAGCAGCTGACTCTTAATCAGCGGGTCCAGGGTTCGAGCCCCTGCGGAATCACTTGATTACCAATAGGTTATGATGAAATCGTAACCTATTTTTTTGCCTTTCCCCCGGATTTGCAAACAATTTGCAAACATCTCATTTAATTATTTCCCTTCGTGTCATACAAATTTCAATAGAAACTCTGCTTTTGTAAAAGTAATTTAAAATTTAAAAAGGGAAAAATGGTCTTGTTCACATACAGAGCTTCGTCGGCTGAGGACGTTTGGAAACTTTAAGAGCATTTCTAAATAATCATAACCATTTTACGTTTTAAATTTCGCCTTACAAGTTGATTATTGATACAGGCTTATCCGAAATTCAGTGCGTTAATTGGTATAATTTAACAAAAGTCCAGCCATAAAAAAGCCGTCCCATGTGGACGGCAGTAGGTGCTGTAGTTCAAAAAATCATGGGAACTTATGCGTGAAAGCAACCTGCTTGAACCTGTTCTTCCTGATATACTCAACTACTTCTGAGTGCAGGAAATATACCCTTCCCCGCTGCTTGTGACAGGGAAGCCCGCGCTTCATCCAATCCGTAAGGGTAACAAGGGATATTTCAAGGATACGTGCCATTTTTTTCCTGTTTACAAAACCTTCTGGATCATGGTGGTTCTCTTTTTTTTCAGGTGCTATTTCGTGCATACATTCCTTTACTGCCTCTTTTATCCATTTTCTAAAATCTGCCTCTGTAGGGATAAACATCGTTTCCATTTTTCGCCTCCTTCCTTGTTGTTATTAATGTAAATCCGGTTGTCATATTACCAGGTGAGTAAGTGTCTGGCCGCGAAACCGTCTCCGTTTCACGTTTATTTTAATTTTGGTTGGCCCACCGGAAAATACAAAATCAAGGTCTTTTTTTTGTAATACCATTACAGTTTTTAACCCCCAAATCTTGCATTTTTTGCCAACAGTGCGTTCCCAGGTTGCAATAAATCATTGCTTCTTCTGATTTAAGAAATGGTTTAATGCAAAGGGCCGCTACTCTCATCAGGACCGTTTCGTTTAACTTCAACATCATATACCTCCTTTGTCTTAGGACTCAAAGACTTTATATAAATGCGGCTGCCTACAGCTGGGTCCCAAGAGGGTTCATAAGTGATATAACCATATAGGTGCAACTCTATCATCCGTCTGTTATAGGTTTTCCGACTAACTTTTGCGTATACCATCAGTTGTTCCCTGTCGATTGGCACGGGTACGTTCAACCCAAGATGTATGCAGTATCTTACAAGTGCCATGTATACACTGATATGGGTCACACCAATCCTTGCATCTTGATCAATGACGCTGTAAAATTCTTTCAACTGTTTAACTGCATCCATAAGATCTCATATTACCATTAATGAATCAGGCTAATGCTTTTTTTGTTGTTTTTCTTCCAGCCTGGCTTCTTTTCGTGGTAGTTTTTGAACTGCCGGTTCCAGGTTCTTCTTTTTCTGTTTCCTTCCTTTTTGCTAGCAATTGTTTCTCCATCCACCTGTTCTGCAAAAACCTGTACGCTTCGTCGACCGAAATACCCGCCTGGCCATTGAACAGATAGAATTTTTGACTGACCTCCCCCCTGCTTCTTACACTGGCAGGTATCCCTGTTACATCAGCAGGTAATACTTCATCCCAGTATTTAAGTTTAAGTACTGCCGCAGCGACCTTGCCCTCCTCCGTCTGTTCCAGCGACTGTAGGTCAGCAACAATGGCTTCAATATTTTCTTCTTTTGCCCAAGTTGCCTTATCGTCCTTGTTGAATGAAATTGCAGCGTCGACGGTAAAAAAAGATTTCCAATCGGTTTCGGACATACGTTTCTCAAGCTCACGTGTGTTGATGCTGTTGATGGTTTGTTCATCGATACTTAACGCTGGTCTGAGCGATGCATCATAGTACATCAGGTTATAGGCGTTCAGGTTGCTGTCCCGCTCAAAATAAAGATGAAAGCTGAGCAGTTCTTTGTCCTTTTCCATTTTGTGCTGTAGGGTAAAACTTTCCGGCTTAAAAACGATTTTCCTGAGTAAATGCTTCGAAGCCTGTTGCAGGCCCAATGACTGCATCAGGCCCATCAAAGCGTTGATATTAGCTATATTCATGGCTATTTTTTTTAAAGATGAAATAATGATTAGGGTGCTGATCAAACGTGTTGGCCCCTATGGCTCCCTTCACGTTTTTTTTGCAAAAGGCAATTGTCCTTTTTGTTAGTCTTAACTTTTGCAAGGCCCCCACCTTGCTTAACTTCCTTTGCTTCCACCTTCCCTTCTTTTTGGGCATTGCCTTCCTGTAACAGGCTTTCACGTTTTACAGGCTTTAAGTCGTTATCGTACACGTTTACATTTTTGAACTGCGGTGATGCTTCGATGTACATTTTCGTCACGTTGCCCTCAATGGTCATGGTCACCGACTGTAGGTTTCCTTTTTCAAGCGACTGCACCAACCTCTCAGCTTTTTGGCTATCCGCCAGTTCTTTGATTGGCAATGCAGCAAGCGCATCTTTAAGATCAAAGCCATAGTTCTGCGTATAACGCTGTACCTTATAGTTTCCGCTTTCCGTTCTTTCGCCTTCAAAATCCAGTTTCACCCAGGCGGCATAGGGCTGTTCTTCTTTGTTCACAAGGTCTTTGTGGACTGAGCGCCCGTCAAGCAGGTTATACGCTTCCTTAAGCGTAGTACTGTTGCCATATTCCGCATAAAAGCGTTGCGACCTGCTGATGTCGGAACCCCCTTTTTCTAGTACCGCATCGTAGCTGTTGAAATAGTATCTTTCGGTTGTTTCCGAATACTTAAAATTCAATGTGGATTCCATTTTGTCCATGTTGTAGTCTTTCTCATGTTTTAACTGGAATTCTTTTGAGCCATCATTGATATGCTTTACCAATGCTTCGTTCAGTGTGTCGCCAAAACCCATGTTCAAAAGGTTTTTCTTCAGGGCATCTACATTTTCTGTGTTCATAAAATCAAGATTTAATTGTGGTGAAATACTGTTTGCAATTGTTTTTGAAGGTTTAAGGGTTGAAGTATTTTCCAGGTTCGCCTGGTATGGAAATGTTTGCAGCAATTGTTCTATGGAAGTGACCTGCGTGTACCTGTAACAATCCCTGTCGCTGATATTGTTTGCAGTAAACCCGTTGGCCTCATCGTCCGTCTTAAAAAAGAGTACGTTGGTGCTATCAAGGAAATAATCAATCTCATTATAAGCCATCCAAGTTTTTCCATGAAATAGTTCCACCATAGCCTTATCTAAAAGCTCATCTGATATAACATAGAACCCTTCCATTGAACTCACTTATATTGTCTTTGCTTTGATCAGCTTCCTGTTCTTTACCTTAAGCCCCAAATGCCTGCCACCATCCTTTTCCATGACTTCTATAATCAGGTTTTTACCGTCGGGGATAGTGAATTTCGGAATGGCAACAACCCATGTATTTTTGCCATTGCCCCTAACCGTTGCGGTATCGCCGTCGATCATTAACGGTATTATTTCAAGTTCCTGGGTGGCTGTTCTTTTGCCCTGCTTTTTGTCTTTGATGTAAAACCGTAGTTGTTCGACGTCATAATTAACATTGGTGGCGTTCTTTAACTGGAGCCTTGCAAACAGGGTATTCTCATGAATATACAACCCGTTCAGAAGCAGGCTGACCCCGCTGTTGTAATCATACAACCCATAGAGGTTTGTCCTTGCGGCCCTTGTATGTTCTGCATACCATTTAAGGCTGCCACTGGACGGAACAACATTGCTGTAAACAAGCGGGCTAGACATTAACTGAGGTACCGAAGCAGAAGAGTCAGCAACCCAAAGGCCGCTGCCGGCCCTGACATCCATGCTTACATATGCTGGTGTGTCAATGTAGTTCACAAGGAACTAATACAACTTATTGCCAGAGGTTATTACGGCAAGACTGGTCTCATCAAAGCCTTTTGTACCTGCCTTTACCTTCAATACATTTTCAACGCCATCTGCTTTTTCCACCAATATATTCCCGCTACCGCGGTCAATGGAAACGATTGCCGATGGGAAAACAATATGGGTGGTTTTTGAATAGCAGACATCCAGCTTTATAACCTTATTTGTCGCCTTGTCCGAAGCCAGGTCAACCTCTGGTATTTCATAGGGTTGGGCAGCGGCCCATAACGATAAATGGATAGATACATAAAAAAGTAACCTTTTCATAATGATTGGTTTAAATGGTTATTGATCCTGTTTATTGTTGTCTTTAAGCAGCACCTTATAGCCAGCTTTTACGGTCACTTTTACCAGCTTTACTTTCCGTGAAAGCAGGCTTTTCGTTGCCTGTATGCCGACACTGGTTGCCTGTGCGGCGAGCGATGGATCAAGGTTGATTATATCGGCACTTTGCAGGCCCTGGTCTGCCGCGTTCTTAGCGGCATCGCGGCCAATGGAACCGGGTATATAAACACCAGGCATGCCATCCATATCATAGACCGCAAGGGATACCGGCAGCAGGTTATTGCTTGAACGAATCGAAGCAATAGCAACGGTCAGCCGTTCATCGCTCAGCGAAGCAGTACCATAAACAAAAGTTCCTTTGGGAACAAGGATGCCAGCAATAAAGATGTCATTTAACAACCGAAGTTTTACCGAACTTCCTGCTACCAGTGTTTGCGTTTCATGGATGACAGCTGCTATTGCCCCGGCTGCAGCTTCATTTGATATAGGTTCATCAAAGCCGTAAAAACCATTTTGTTTAGGCCTGCTTACTTTGGCTAAAGTGTCATGGGATAAAGCGTTTCCAAAATAATTATGATCGGTTTTTACGTTTTGTGTATTCACTGTAAATACCTGTGTCCTGTGCTTCATTGATTGTTCTTTTGTCCTATCCTTTACACGCTCAGGGTGCTGAATGTCCAGTATCCTGTCAAGGGTACCATTCAACTGCTGCATTTCGGGGTCGGCTTCCTGCTTGCTATTCATGGTTTCCATCATAGCCTGTAGGCGGTCAACATCTTTTGAAAACTGCTCATCCTTGGCATTGGCCTGTTGTTGTTGTAGCTGGGAGGTGTTGGCCGTTTCAGGGTGGTTGATCTGCCGGTTGACTTCCTCAATCTTTGCATACATCTTTTGCTCCCTATTGTCTGCGGTGCCATTGTACGGGGAAGAATTCAAGCCCGTTGCCTGCTGCGGTGCACGCTGGTCGTACATCGACATACCACTTGAAGTGGCTAATCCCTTTAAGTCATTGGCTGCCGTGTCATGATAGTAGGGATCGTTGCGCAATGCTTCTTCCCTTTTTAGGGAATCCTGGTCCGCTTCCCTGTAGAAGGACAGCTTGTCAAACCCTTTTTCTTCCTTTAGGTTGGCATCAGGAAGGTTGAGGTTCAGCCCTGCCTTTTCCTTTGTGGTAGTGTCTTTGCCACCGCTGCCCCCGCCCAGTATCCAGAAAGCAAAAGTGAGGAACGGCAGTACCAGTAAAGGCAGCACCATCACGAACTTTCGTTGTTTTAGGAACTTTGGTGGATGTTCTTTCTTTTCCATTGTTTTTGTTTTTTGTTGTGATTGCATTATTGCTTTTTAAATTGTTATCCTGCTACTTCCTGCCTTGCATGTTATAGGCGTCTTCTATCAAAAGCAGGCTGTCATAAAGCCTTGGGTTATCCTTCGCAAGGCCAGGATGCCCGGTTTTAAAATCTTGTACTTTACGGTATTCATCGTCTGTGATCAGTAATGCCCATATCGGCTTATTGACTTTTGCAGGAACGGTAATAGACTGTTGCCTAAAGGAACTTATATCATTGTGTTTGCTAAAGGCCCTGATTATCGGAACCATGCTCAATCCCCCAAAACACAGCACTATCCCCAACAGGAAAAACTGTTGATGAAGCCGCTTCCATGAACCTGTCCTTGCACCCAGGAATACGGCGAACCATACCTGCACTTTCAGGATAAGGCCAGCAATGCCAGCGGCAACCCGGTCGCGCCTGTTTGCCATATAATCCGCTTTGATATGTTTCTTGAAAAAGCTCATCGGTTCTGTGTTTTAATGTCCTTGTTCTCCATTATTTCCCAGCGCTCAATAAGGAAGCCATGCGGGTTATGGTCCGACCTTGACACATTGCGCAACCAGCCCTTTGTAGCCAGGTTCCTCGTTACGATACTGTTCGGGCGGATGATCTGCATGGTGCCGTGGCAGTTAAAGGCATAGGGTTCCTGCCGGGTATCTATGGCAACGCTATCAATACTCACCTGTTGGCTGATATTGCCGGATATGACATTGGAATAATAGCCGGTCTCTTTGAGGTTGTCGTACTGTTTCTTGGCTGAGCCATCGGCCATGTAAATGGCCTTACCGATATTGGCCTCAATGACCTTTTCATCCGGGTCGAGCGTAAAGAAAAAGTGGTGGAACATCTTTACATGGTCCTTCGCCTCTACCGTTACGTTGTCCTTTCTTGCGGACGTGTACGCTTCCAGTGCCTTGTCACCTGCAAGGATATATATCCTGTCCTGCACCCTTGCTGATAACTGGTAGCTTTTAAAGAGGACATACCCGCACAACAGGAATGTCCCTGCAACAAGCACTATTGAAAACACCCTGATGTGCCTGAATGCTGTATCTATATTTTTCATTTGTTTGAACATGATGTTTCATTTTTGTTTCTTATTGTTATTGACTTTACCATTTGCCGTTAATTACTGCCCTGAAAGCTTATCATGCTGATATCCTTTACTTCCACTGTCGTTGAAATAGCCGGAAGACATACCAGGTATTGATGTTCCGTTTCTAAGCATGCCAGCCGCATCACCATAAACATCCTTTACCATTGATGCGCCTGCACTGGCACCGCCAGTTACAATAGTACTGCCACCACCGGAAGTAAGGCTTGTCACCTTGTACAGCAGCGTATTGCCACCGCCTGCATTAACGATATAATTTGCCACGCTTGGTACGGTAAAGTACCCGATGATGCCAATGATCATAAAGACGAGGTAAGCGGTATCAGTTGAGGAAAAAAATGTATCACCATACTGCTGCACCTGCCCAATGTCCAGCTTGAGCATGTTCTCCTGTATCTTGCCGCTGATGCTGCCAAAGATGTTGGCGATCGGCAACCACAGGAAAATATTGATGTATCGGGCCAGCCATACGGTAAGGGTATGCTGGAAACCATCAAAGACGGCAATGCCAAACACCAACGGCCCGAGTATCGCAAGTACAATAAGATAGAAGGTCCGGATGGTGTTGATACAGAGCGAGGCAGCTTCATAAAGCACCCTCAAAACCTCGCTCATCCACTGCTTGATACTGTTGCGGAAATTATAGGAAGCCTTGGCCATGGCGAACTTGATATCATTGCCGATGCCATCGAAGATGCCTTCCCCACCCGTTTCTTTTGGGTGGGTGTACCTGTACCATTTGTCACGGTCGCCGCTACCCGTTTCACCAACGTACATCTGCCATACCTCTGATTTTTTGATGGCTTCTTCCTTTTGTTTGAGCAGTACTTCCAATGCCTTATTGGAATCCTTGACCATGCCCGCGGTGCCGGTGACAACGGGCTTCATGACACCATTGATAAGTGCTATCACGGATGGAAAAATGAGCACACAGAAGCCCAATACGAATGGCCGGAACAAGGGGTAAAAATCAATGGCTTCCGCATTGGCAATATGTCGCCATACCCTGTGGCCTATATACCAGGTAGCAGCAAAACCAGCAATGCCCCTACCAACACCTATCATCTTGCTGCAAAGCGGCAGCATTTCATCATACAACTGCTCAAGTACGGTATGTAAACTTTTGATCTCATTTGCAAAACCACCCTGCGCCCACAAAACCTGTGGCATTATTGCGGTAATTGCCAATGCGATGGCTACCCTCAAAACTGTTTTCATAATCTGTATTTTTAAAGTTTGGAACACCCACTATTCACTTCTCACCATTCACCTGACTATCCCATGCAACCGCTGTGATACTTTTGTATCCACGCTTTCCCTTCCACGTTGTAAGGCCAGCACATTGGTACCGTTGTTGAAACTTCTCAAGAAAGAAAGCTTATCCGTTATACTGTCGTAGATCCTGTCAATGGCCTGTATCCTTTCATCATCGGCCATCCTTGCCTTGCCAGAAGTGGCCGAAAACCGACCTGTTGTTTACCGATTATGACGATCCGGGACAGGCGAAGCTGCACCTTAATGCAGTTAGCCATGACAAATATGCCAGCCTGCTGCACCTGAACCACCAGCCGCACTACGATAAGGTGCTGGAAATGCTTGCCGGGGATAAATACTGTATTTACTGGAATGTGAACAAGCAGCCCGAGAAACTGGCGCAACGCATAGAGCGAAGCTATAGTGACCATATAAAGCGGTATGTGCAGAAGAACACGGACTGGCGTATAAGCGGCGACCAGACGCTGCGCACGGATTTTGATGTGACCTTCGGGGAATTATTTTTGATACTCAAGTTTAATTCCCGGAAATTGAGGGTTAAATTTGAGGACATTGAAAGGATATAATTATGTGCTATGATATTTCAGTGACGGTAAACATGCGTTCATTGTCGGATTATTTTCCCGACCTGGTATTTGATGACCAGATAGCTATGGACTTTGACAAGGCGGTGCATATTATGGGGCATGCCTATGGCAACCACCCGGTAATTTACGTGAACCGGGAAGATTTTAAACTACATGTGAAGCTGATGGAATGGGGCTGCATACCATTCTACGTAAAGGAAGAGGGACAATTTTTAAAACAAAGGGCGACTATGCTGAATGCCAGATCGGAAAGGATACTGGACGACAGCAAGAGCTACTGGTACAAGATCAGGAACCGCAGGTGCCTGGTACCCATGACGGCTATTTATGAGCACAGGGGCATTAAGGGATGGAAGAAAAACGTGCCTTACCATATCAGCCTTAAAGACCAGAAAATGTTTTTTATCCCCGGCCTGTACAGTGTAACGGAATTGCCCGATACTGAAACAGGTGAAGTAATACAACGCTACACCTATACGTTGATAACGAGGGCCGCCAACGAAGTAATGCGGCAGATACATAATGACGGGGATAACAGCTACCGGATGCCGCTTTTTGTGCCGTTTGAGATGGCCAAGAAATGGCTTGATGAAAAGTTGACACCTGAAGAATACCGGGAAATATTGAATTTTGAAATGCCGTCGGAAGCGCTGGAGTATTACCCGGTACATACCATACGCACCAGCAAGGAAAGACCGGATGGCAAAGCGAAGAATGAGTTTTTTGACTGGCCCGTGCTGCCTGCTTTGGGCGAGATGAACCCTGAAAAAGTAATTTGATATGGAAGCAAAGACAAAACTGAAAGTAAAAAGTTACAAAGTAACGGTAAGCCACGAGGGCGAAGAAATACGCGCCACATGCGATGAATTTAAAGTACAGAAATACCCGATGGTGAGGGTACTGCTTCGCACTGGCGGTAAAAAAGAACCTGTCTATATTTTTTACAAAGTTGGCAAGGGAAAACTTGACTGGTATAAAGTGTCACAGCCCTTTATTATGGAAAACATTGCCAAGGCCCTGCTGGCAAGGGAGGCCAAATCCTAGGGTGTTTGTTCTTTTATGTGCTGCAAGATGAGGGCAAACACATTTTCTTCTACGGGATAGTTTTCTTCATCGAAATAATTCCACTCCCCGGCCCTTTTCTATGATGACGGTCCAATCTACTTATTAGGCATTGATAGAAAACGATTATTGGATAGTACCGGTCCCCTGGTTATTGGTTCATATTCACCACTTTATCTGATCCAATCCGCTTTTGTAATGTTACAGGGTATGACTGTTCTGCTCATACAATTAACTTGTGGCAATCGGCCCCACGGACTTTATTGGGCACCTGTTGTGTCACTCTCTTGTACGTTCATAACATGGTGCGGCTATCGTTTAGTGCTTATGTGAAGGCATTTATTTTAAACCACCGTAGCCGTAGAGATTGTTTTTTTTGGGTTTGCGGCAACGGTGGCTTTCACTGTCAGCCACTTCTGACGGTACCCGACAGAACAGGCTGCACCCATATTAATTTCCAATTCCTTCTGAAGTTGTCCTGTCTCAATAATCCATCGCTCTTTCACATTCATCCAATCTGCCGCGAATATCTTGGCAGCCTTTACCGAAAACAAGGTCTGCACCATTGCTACGCCATGGCTGGCCACGGGTTTTAAAGGAAAAGGCTCATACTCAGGCGGCTTTGCGGCATAAACCGCTGTGCTTTTGTTTGTGAGATTGTGCCGTCTGGACTTATATCGAAGATTGTTGACGGGTGCATTTGTCATAAGGACATATGGCATATGCTTCATACAAAAGGCATCATGGTGCTACTGTCGCTGGTTGCCATTGCGGCCAATGCAGGAAATATCTAATGCTCGCCCCATGCTTCTATTGGCTTCGCTGCCGTAAAGCCAAATTTCATACATGTTTAGGGTTAATACTGCGTGCTTATTATTTTTCCATCTTCCATTGTAATAATTCTATGGGTTTTATTGGCAAAGCTTTGGTCGTGTGTTACTATCAATAGAGTTTGTTGCAACTCTTCTGCCAGCTTTTTAAATAAATCAAAAACAATATCACTGTTGTTTTTATCCAAATTTCCCGTGGGTTCATCACCCATAATAATATCTGGGTCGTTTATTAATGCCCTTGCAATTGCCACCCGTTGTTTTTCGCCACCTGATAATTGGTTGGCTTTTTTTATGGCCAGTTTGTCAATACCCAATATTGTCAGTTTATCCATTGCCCTTGCTTCTACATCTTTTTCTGAAAACTTACCCAACTTTAATCCTGGCAGCATTACATTTTTTAAGACAGTAAATTCATCCAGCAAATAATGAAACTGAAATACAAAACCAATTTTCTCGTTGCGAACCTTTGCCAGTTCGGCTTCCTTTTTATCAATCATAGAAATATCATCGATCAGTAATTCGCCTTCATAATCCGTATCCATTGTAGATAAAATGTATAGCAAGGTAGATTTGCCACAACCAGACCTTCCGGTAAGTGCCACAAACTCGCCTTTGGCAATAGAAAAATTTATATCTGTAAGCACTTTTACTTTTACAGGGTCATCAAATTCTTTGTTTATTTTTCTGGCTTCTAAAATTGTATTGCTCATTTTATTTTCCTCTTATAATTATGACAGGATCTACCTTACTCGCTTTACGTGCAGGAAAATATCCCGCCAAATAAGTAGTAACAATGGAGAATAGCCCTGCAATAGCATAAAACTTTGGATTGTAACTAACAGGGTATGTTTTTAAAGAAGGCAAAGAGGCGGTTAGAAAAGGAATTTGATCGATGATTTTAGACACACCAAACCCAAACAATAAACCTAAAGTACCGCCAAAAATACCAATGCTTAAAGCAATAATGATAAAAATAGCATTTACATCCTTACCCGAAAAGCCTGTGGCTTTTAGAATGGCAATAGATTCTATTTTTTCATAAATCATCATGTTTAAAATATTATAAATGCCAAAGCCAGCCACAATAAGCAGCGTAACCCCAACTGCATAAGAAATAAGGGAGCGGATAGAACTGCCAGTTTCAAATTGCGCATTGGCAGCCTGAATATCTATGGCTTCCACTTCAAATAGTTGGCTATACTCTTTGCTTAATTGTGGCGCTATGGCCATATCAAAGAGTTTTACCTGAATATCTGTGATGTAAGTATTTGGTTCGCCCAACAGTTTTTGGGTAGTTTCTATAGAGCAATTACTGTGTACTTTATCAAGCTCTACGATGCCCGATTCATAAAAGCCTACCACTTTTAGCGATACCCTTTCGCCTTTAGAAGTAGTTACCTGAATGATGTCGCCAATAGCTGCCAATAGTATATCTGCCAAACCTTTACCTAAAATAATACTATTTGCTACGTTTTTTAAATCTAAATAATTACCTGCTGTAACATAGTCTTTGTATAAAAACAGTTTACTTTCTTGCTCTACCTCAATGCCATCTATAATACCCATTATATCTACCGCACCTACATTGTAAAATACCTGCGTCATTATTTTAGGTGCTACGCCTGACACCCTACCGTCTTTTCGTAAAGCTGCCATGATGGCTTTGCTATTACGCAGTGCCAATACTTTGTCTTTAGGTTTAATACTGCTAATAAAATGATGCTGATTTTTAGTAGGATACGCCTTTTCAATAGGCTTTATTTTAGTAGCTGCCACCTCATTGTACAGCCGCACATGAGGTGTGCGGTTAAGCATGATGCCATCTAACAGTTCATTAAGCCCAGCCATAAAACCCAGCAACGCAATAAACATAGTGATACTGAAAGTAACGCCTACAGCGGCTACTAATGTTTGTTTCCATCGGGCTAACAACAGTGATTTAGCAATGCTGCTAATGAGTGTAATATTCATAATGCAGGTTTGTAAATCATATCATTAACCGTTATGCCACTAATAATTTCTACTTTTTGATAATCTTTTAATCCGACAACTACTTTTTGCTTTTTGTCTTTTTCAATCCATACACTATCACCTGTTAGCAAATAATTTCTTGGTATGGTGATGGCTTTTGCTTTTTGCTGTATTACAATATTAGCTTCGCAGGTAAGGTTGGGGTAAAGCGTTGCGGGCTGTTTTATAAATACGGCTTCTATAGTAAACGACTTGGATCGGTCATTCATTATTGAATTGATTTTAGTTACGGTAGCTTCAAAAACCTGCCCCTTGTAACTATCCATACTCAACAAAATTTTTTGTCCTTTTTTTACGCTGTTAATATCATATTCATCTACTTGTAGTTCCATTATAAAATCATTGGCATCGCCAATAACAGCAACTGGATTTATGGTGGTGACCATTTCGCCTTGCTTGAATAATAAATTGTACACTTTGCCTTTTGCACCGCTTTTAATGGTATAATCATTTTTTACTGATGATACTATTTGCAAGTTTTTTTGCGACTGTTTTGCCTGAAAACTTATTTGCTTTTGTAGTTGTGTGTAACGCAGTTTAGCCGTTTGGTAGGCCGCTGCGGAACTCTTGTAAGCCAATTGCCGCTGTTCTAATTCATTTTTGCTACCAATATTTTCATTCCATAAATTTTGCTGCCGATGCTGCAATAGGGCATCTTCACTCATTTTAGATTTTGCAAAATTTGTAGCAATCTGTAATTCATTCAGCTTTTCGGCATTGGTATTTTTAGCAGCATAATCAGCAGCTAATACGGCGTTTTCGGTATTTAATTGGGCATTGGTGTTTACCAATTTTAGTATTGCATCACCCTTATTTACCACATCACCTTCTTTTACCAGTATTTCACCAATCACACCATTTACGGTAGAAAATACGTTGTATTGGTTAGTGCTTTTTATAATGCCAGAAGCATATACGGATTCTGTTATTCCTTCCTCAATAGGTTTCGTTGTTTCTTGCTTGACTTTGCAAGAAATGATCAACAAACTAATAATAACAAGTAATATTTTAGGGTTCATGATTTGTTTTAATTAAGTAGGGTTTGCTTTGTGTAAAAATGTCGCACCTGTGGTAGCAAAGCCACAATAATGATGGGTATAGCATACAGCATGTAAAAGGTTTGTAGCCAGCTTACTGATTGTACAAAAATGGTTTCTATTTGTATCCAAATGATGAGTGCAAATGCCACATAAATAGTAAACGACCAAGCCCAGTGCATATCCTTAAACAAGTTGCATTTCTGTGCCAATGCACTTTTGGGTTGCTTTGTTAAAGCAAAAGCAATTAGGCAGGGTGCAACGCCAAGAACAGAAAAAAGTATCAAACCTGGCAACAGAAAGTCAGCGAAAGGCGAATGGATTAGAATGGATACAGGCAAGCCACCAATTAATTTACCCGATGGCGAAATAATTAACAAGAAACCACCACCAATGGCACTTAACCCTAGAAATAATAATAACGCGATAAGGATGTTTTTAGCTGCTGTTGGGTTCATAAATGTTGATTTAAGATTCTAAAAAACAGCCAAATGATGGTGTGAATAATTTTGAAGGCGGTAAATTTTGAGACTTGTTTCAAAAGCTCATTGCATTCTTTTTATGATTTGTAAGAACTATTTTTATTTGGATAATACCCTTTTAAAGTCAGTAAAAGCCCCATTAGAAACAAAATAGTAAGTAATAAATAAGTCGAAAAGTTATCACCTGCTTGTTTGGCAGTTGGAAAAAACATTCTTAACAAACCAAGGATTATGGTTAACCAACCAATTAGTGTTATTAAAATTATCCAACTACGAACCCAAAAATTGTGAACTCTTAATACAGAAATCCCTCCAACAAAAAGTAATACCCCATTCAGAAATGTTACACTGGGCATGTTACTTTCCCAAATAGGCAAGTTTATCATCTCTGATAGTGTCATTACACTAAGTGTAGGACCAATTATTTGAGCAAGTTGCCGTGAATGCATCATTTTGATTCTTTGATTTTTGTGATTGATTTTTTTTAAATTTTTCGATACACTTCTTCAAAGGGAATTCTCATTCTGTCACCCCAAACTCCTTCTTCATATCTAATGCCACAGGATACAACCATGTTGATTTCGGCCCCATAAGGCAATTTTAAAAGGCCTTTTACTTTTCTACTGTCAAAACCCTCCATTGGGCAGGTATCATACTTTTCGTTTGCCATAGCTAACATGAATGTTTGGGCTGCCAAAGCACATGTTTTATGCACTACCACTCTCATGTCGTTTTCTGATACTTGGTAAACAATTGGTCTAAAAAGCCCAACAATGTTTACAATCAATTTTCTGATAAATCCGATAATCCCTAAAAAGCGCACATACAGTATTGGCATTACCGTACCGAAATACATTCTCCAGTTTTTGATTCTTTTTTCTTGCTTCAACTCAGGACTGTTTTTTAATACATTTTGATTTTCTAACTCCATCATTTTTCTTGCTCTTTTTCTGTACAAATCTTGCCTTGTTACAAAAACCACCATTTGTTGGGCAGTTGTTGCCGCTTGCTGACTTAAACAGGCTACAGCTACTTTCTTTAGAATTTCTGGATTTGTTATGTGATAAAATTCCCACAACTGCATGTTGGAACTATTAGGAGCTAATGTTGCCAATTGAATACAATGTTTCACTTTTTCTGCATCAATTAGAATTGTTTTGTAACTTCTTACAGAACGCCTATAGTGTACAATTTCTTCAAAAGTCATTCTTAATTTTAGGTTAGTATTTTCATTGAATTATTTCAGCATACAAAGTTGCATAGGCTTGTTTGCTGCGTGTTATGCAATTATGGATTTAAGTTGTGTAATTCACATATTGTTAAATTGATTCTCATCTGCTACACTATTTTTTCCTTTCAAAATATCGTTTTCAATTACTTGCTTTACAGTGTCAGGCTCTTCAAACAAAGGGCTATGGGCAGAATGTTGGAAGGTGTAAAACCCTTTTAACGGTGCATGAAGTGCAGCCAAATAGGCTTTTGATAAATGGATATTTACTGTTAAATCGTACTTGCCACTTAAAAAGTAAACTGGAATATCTAATGCTGGAACTAAGGCTGCAAAATCTGTTGTAAGCAGTTCTTCAATCAGCTTTGTCTTTGGCAAAAACGAAAACTTCGATTGCCAGATATTGATTTTCTCTCTTACTGTATAAGCTGTACAAGCCCATACAGGCATGAAGACATCCCAAAAAACGGATTGCATCTTGTGCATGGTGCCAATACCTAATTCGTGCATATATTGATCACGTAAGGCCGATTTATAGAATGTAACAATAGTAGAGTCGGCTTCTAAAACAGGGTATTTTTTTAGTTCATTTATTCGTCTTTGATTAACCTGTGCCGTGTATTCAGCCAACATATATTCATACGCCAATTTTTCAGATGCTGCTTGACTGGTAATTTGCCCCATACCTATATAAGCAGCATATAATTCGGGATTTTTCTGCACCGCAATTAGGGCAATTGGTGTGCCGCCTGAATGTGCCATGATGTAAATCTTTTCCTTGCCAAATCGTTTACATAAGTAGTTGGTAACCTCAATAGCATCTGATGCCAACTGGTTAAAATTCATGCTTGCCAAAGTAACTTCAGAGGTATAAGAAAGCCCACCACCACGTTGTTCCCAATAACATACTGTAAAATAATCTTCAAGCCCAGGCTTGTACTTATCAATTAAAAAGTAATTAGGGAAAGCCGGCCCACCATGCACGTACAGAAGCACTGGCTTGTTAATGTTTTTACTTTGTATAAACATCCCCTGTTGTACACCACCAATTTGCACAAATGTTTTCTCTGCAATACTGCCTTGTACTATTTTGCCATTGGCATCTTTGTACGGCTCAATTTTTCCAGGGCTATATACTAGGATAATACAGAATAGAAGAGAGAGAAAGCTCAATAGTATTATAGATAGTATTAGTAGCATTTACTTTATGGTATGGGGTTGCATAGTGCTTTGTTATGCTTGCTTGTTTCCTAATGCCTCAACTACATTCAACCATTTTTTTCTTTTAGCTTCGGTTGATGATTTTATGGGTGCAAAAGCAGTAATCTTAACAGGGTTAATGCCACTAAATTGTAAAATACCTTTCTTCATAGAATTGTGTCCCGGGCTTTTGTTAATGAAGAAATAATACCAATTGGGTGTATCCATTGTCACAATTAACCGGGCAGATTTTTCTTTTAATAATTTATCCCACAATGGGGAATCTTCACGGTATGTAAATGCGAAGCCGGGTAAAAACACCCTATCAATAAACCCTTTTAACAAGGCAGGATAGGTACTCCACCAATTTGGGTACACCAATACCAAGTGGTCAGCAGCAGTTATATGCTGTTGCATCAGCAATAAATCTGGCTCTAAAGCTGTCTTTTCTCGGTAGCCATTTGTTAGTATGGGGTTAAACTGCAAATTAATTAAATGCACCAATGTGCAATTTGCACCTGCTAACTGTGCCCCTTTTTGGTAGCTTTCTGCTAATGCAGTACAAAAACTTGCTTTATCAGGATGGCCATTGATGATAAGTATATTTTTCATGTTTAGTTTTATTTGTTTAGTGTATTATCTAATCCTTTGGCTTCACTCAAAGCAATGGCAATCGCTTGTTTTGGGTTGGTTACTATCGTATTCGTTTTGCCAGAGTGCAGCTCGCCCTCTTTAAATTAGTGCATTACTTTGGCAATTTTTTTTTGAGATGGTGACAATTTTTTCTTTTTCATAATCCGCTATTTATAGTCAGTTATGTTGTACTCAACGCTTTTTAAAGTAAATTTTCCATACACAAATTCACCATCGGGATAATGCCAAATGGTTTCGCCGTAATGCATAATATTAATTCCGTTTATTGCTTTGTAATCTTTTACAGGTGTTGAAAAACGGTATTGTTTCATATCGCCAATGGCATATCTGTCATCGGAAATAAAATTTACCAATTGCCCTTGTTCATTAAAATAAAGCGTGGCAGTTATTTTATTAATGCCATTTGTAAAATTGGCCGATGCAGAAAAGCTATCAATTGCCGTCCATTTTATTCGTGCATCAATTAACGAAGCTGGTGCCATCAGGCACATATCGTTAAACACCGTTACAGTTTCGGCCCTGTTCATTTGTGTGCCTTTAATATTTACCATGTTAAATAAACCTAAGAGTTTTATCTGCATGGTTGCCCTTTCGTTTTGGTAACAATGATAGCCAGGCACTATTGTTCCAAACATTGTTGCTTTCATAAAAAACAACCTTGTTGGGTCATCAAAAAAGTTGTACTGCACAGATGTAAATTTGAAAAAGTCTTTTCCTTTTTCTCGCATTTGGCCGTCAAAAACAATCCGCATATTTTTTATTTTGGGCTTATTTACTGCACCAGAATACCGTATGTATTTTTGAACGAGGTGGGGCAATAAAGCAATATCTGCTTCGGTTAATATCTCATTAGTAGCAAAATCAGTTTGCGAAAGATGTCTTTTTGCATCGGCTTTAAACGTAGTCTCAAACCGCTGACTGCTCCAAGCTGAAATAGCGGCCATCAGTACAATTGCATTGGCAATGCTGCCAAACTTTGCATCTTTCCAAACGGTGATGATAAGGATTTGAGAAATAATAACAGCAACAATTGCGATGTATGGCCAAATCTCTTTTTTGGATACATATAAAAAGGTTGCCGCCACAAAAAGTAGTGCAACAAAAAACCAAAGCACCCCATTGGGTTTTGAAATATCCTTAGTTATTTGTGTGATGTTGCCATAATTGTAGGCTTTTGCAAAACCCATAAAATGTATGAGTCCATGAATAAGCATAACAAAAGCAAAAAAATATTTAAGCATACAATAATTTTTAAATAGTTCATTTTACATCCTTACAAACTCATTAACTGGCCGCCGCAGAGATACTGGTTCGGGGTAATTTTTTAAATAGCCAACACGTAAAATAAATTGTAC
Source organism: Chitinophagales bacterium (assembly GCA_031424995.1). Lineage (GTDB taxonomy): Bacteria > Bacteroidota > Bacteroidia > Chitinophagales > Chitinophagaceae > Parasediminibacterium. The sequence goes on from JANPIP010000057.1 coordinate 106,868, forward strand.
CGCATCGCTGATGCCAATGGATTGGTTAATGGTTGTATTGGTGGTAGTTTCTTCTAAAATTTGTGTCATGGGGTGGATGGCAATATCGCGTCCCCGCACCTTTAAAAACAAGCGTTGCATACGTTTACCCGTTTCAATGAGTGTTTCTACCGATCCATCTTTACTTGTAATTAATAACCAGCCACCAGATTGGGCTACTTGTTGTGCTACTTTGTCTATTGCCTGTTCTCTAAATGATTTTGCCATCACTTTTTCTTTGTTGTAAAAATTGCGCAACACCCATGCAGGTATGCCATTTAATTCCATGCTAGCCATTGTTAAGCCATCGGCATGTTCTTGGGCATCTTTGCTTGAAAAACGTATCCAATCTGCCAGTTCACTTTGTGCAGGGTCACGATAGCTTTGCAACCTATTGGCTTCAATGGTTTGTTCGTTAATAAGTGTGTATTCTTTAGAAGTATTGTGTAAAAAGTGCAGGAAATTTGTATCATCATTCATTAAAAAATCTAGGTCCTCGTTTTTAATGGCTTGGTTGAGATAATTAGAGCGAACGGTTCTACGATGTTTTATTTGTTCAATATCATATTTGGGTGCATTACTTGTAGGCATCAATTTTACATCTATTACATTTTCATCTTGATTAGTTGTTGCTAAAAGATTGAATTGGCAATTGTAGCCCAAATTATTAGCAGCATATTCTAGGTTTTGTACAAAAGCCCCAATAGATAACATCGTTTCTCGCTGGGTTGGGTCAATAGCTTGCAGCCATTTGCTTTTGTCGTTACCAATTACCCAATGATAAGGTTCAAGATATTTAATAAACCACGGTTGTGTATTGTGACCGCTGGGGGCAAGTGACGCCAAGTAGAGTATTGCTGTTTCATCAAGTTTTAATGGGGCTTTAGTTGGTTCATGCGGTTCGATATCATCCCTTACAAAATTACTTTTGTCGCTCAGCAGGTAACAAGTGGTACCTGCAACAACAATTGAACCTGCCGCTATGCTTAAAAATTTTCGTCTCTTCATATAAAATTTTAGTGAGGTTTTTTTCTATTGCATAAAGGCCAGCATCAGCCGTATCTAGTTACTTATAAAACCTTCCTTCACCATTTTTTTGTACACTATTTTAGAAACTTCTGCTGTCATTTTCTTAACGCCGGCGGGATTGGTTGTTTCGGTTAGGCCTGTCCAGATAATCCTATCTTCTTTTATGGAGTACACATTGGTTTCAACTGTATATGTAGTTGTGGTTGCGTAATAACCAGGGGTTGTAAATATTGGCCAGCTCCTGTAATAATAGTCACTGAAATTCCGGTAAAACGAAGGGCTCGATAACCGGTCGTAAGGCGTGTAGGTCTTCTCTTTATCAACATCCACCAAACGCATGGTAACAGCACCATCAAATCCATCTGATTTTATCTTTTCCCTTATGGCACCTGCATCCTGTTTATTGAAATTTGCATTGAGGTACCCGTACGAAACTACCCCTTTGCCACTAAGGTATCCTACCATTTGCTCTTCGGCCTTGTGGCGGCTTGACTCATCTTTGAACAGTGCAACCACCAGCACCTTAGTTAGTTTGTTAACAGCTATTTGCTTATCGGGCTCGCGCCAACTACTCGCTATTTTTGTTGAGGAGCAGGATATGATAATTGCACTCATTAACAACATTGGAACGGCAAATTTTTTCATGGTTATATTTTTAATTGGTGATACTGTATTTAAAAAATTTCTGTTAAAGAGGCAAACTGCTAAACAAATTACCAAACTGCTTTTTATCACCCTGCCAATCTAACATGCAGTTGCCCTCTTAATTTTTCAATTATTTTATTGACTCATGGCTTTTTCTCTCTTCCGGAAAAAACCCCTCAAAAAGAAATTGTGCTGGAGCGCTTCCAGGTCTTCGTCCAGTTTATGGCTGCCTGTTTCAAGATTTTTCAAAGTGGCCCGTATGGAAATGGCTGTTGCCGAATCATTCAGCAACATACCGGCCGGATTGTCTTTTTGGGTAAGTTTTTCGCTTGCCGCTTTAATGTTGAGGGTAAACGCTGATATGGCGGCAGCAGCATCCTGAAGGTCTGCCAATGTGCTTTTGATGTCGCCGTACATAACAGTATCTGTAGCCAGGTCATTGATGGTATTCCCCTGCCTGTTCAATTTGCCGGAAAAAGTTTCCAGGTTGAGCAGTAGTTTCTTGCTGGTCAGGGAAACCGTCTTGAAATTGGAAACGGTTGCCTGCAAATTATCCACGGTAGTATTTAGTTTCCGCACTGTAGATGGGTCGTTTAATAACATGGCAAGCACCCCCTTTCCACTGTCTATTTTTTTACCGATACTTTTGAAATCATTTGTAATCTCCAACAGGTTCTTGTTGTTGGCCTGTAGCGTTGCCAGCATGTCATCGGTACTCAATGCGGTCTCTACACTTAGCGAACCATTCTTTTCTACCGGCGGCATGTCAGGGTCCCCGCCATAAATGATGACAATCTTGTTGCCTATCAGTCCATCGGAACCGATACGGGCCTTTGCATCTTTATGTATACGGCTATGAAGGGCATCCTCTATGCTCATCGTAACCTCTACCTGCGAATTCCCATAAAAACCGATACTCTTTACAGTACCTACTTTTACACCCGAGAACCATACATTACCCCCTTTTAGCAGCCCCCCCACATCATTAAAAACAGCATGTATGCTAAATGATTTCACAAATGTTTTTTTCTGCCCGCCCAAAGTAAATATGGTTACAACCAATATCGAAATACCGAGCAACACAAATACGCCGACTATCACGGCATGTTTATTCTTCATGGTAGTTGTTTGTCGTTGATAAAATTGTATTCGTAAAACGCCTTTGTATCAATGTTGTCTTCATTGAAAATCTCATTAAAACCTGCAAGTGGCAAAAACCGCCCATCCACAATCATCGTTACTTTGTTTGCGGTGGTCTTTGCACAGGTAAGGTCGTGCGTGATGATAATGGAAGTGGCGTTGTATTGCCGCTGCACTTTAACGATGAGATTGTTAATTTCAATACAGGTCATTGGGTCAAGGCCCGACGTCGGCTCATCATAAAGCATAATTTCAGGCTTCATGATAAGGGTACGTGCAATGCCGATCCGTTTACGCTGGCCACCGGAAAGTTCCGATGGCATCTGGTTGATTGTTTGAGGCAACCCCACTTCATGCAGCACGGATTCGATATTGTTGGCAACCTCTTTACTGCTCAGCTCAGGCATGTTTCGGACCATTGGGAATGCGAGGTTTTGCCTTACGCTCATGCTGTCGTACAAGGCACTGCTTTGAAAAGAGAACCCTATTTTTTGCCTTAACTGTTGCAGGGCTTTGCCGCCCACCTTTCCAATTTCCTCACCAAGTACTTTAACCGTCCCGCTATCGGCTTTCAGCAGCCCGGAAATGATTTTTATCAATACGGATTTTCCGCTCCCTGACCGCCCGAGTACCGCGATGTTCTCGCCCCTTACAATGTCAATATCGATGCCTTTAAGCACGATATTATCATCAAACGATTTCTTTAAATCCTTGATTGAAATTACCACGTCATGGCTGACAGGACCTGCTGGGCGGTTATCCATAACTGATCAATCTTTTTTCGTTGGTTTCCATTATCTGATCGTATTTACAATCTGCACTATCACTACCTCTTCTACAAAAATCAGGAACATGGAAAGTACAACTGCTGCATTTGCAGCAGTGCCCACCCCCTTTGTGCCATTCCTCGCGTAATAGCCCTGGTAGCAGCCCGCAACACCAATGGTAAAACCATATACCAATGCTTTGGTAACGGAAGCAATGATGTCAAGGAACGATATGCTTTTAAAGGCACTGTTAAAAAAAGCCGCAAAACTGGTTAACTCATTTTGGTAAATATTCAGGTAGGACCCCAGCATACCGATCAAACCGGTATAGATTACCAGTACCGGGAGCATCAGGGTAATGGCTGTTATACGTGAGACGACCAGAAATTTAAACGGATTTGTTCCGGACACTTCCATTGCATCTATCTGTTCGGTTACTTTCATGGAACCAAGTTCTGCACCCATATTCGAGCCGACTTTACCGGCCGCTATTAAGGCGGTGATCAATGGGGCCAGTGCCCTTATAATGGCAATGGATATCATTGAGGGTAACCATGACGTAGCACCGAACTCGGCCAAGGAAGGGCGTGATTGTTTGGTAAACACGACGCCCGTAATGAATCCAGTCATTGAGATCAATGGCAACGATTTATAACCTACCTGGTAACATTGGTTAATGGTTTCCCTGAATTCGAAAGGTGCTGAAAAAAGTTCCCGGAAGAACATGATGATAAATTTATACACACCGTATATCCCATTAAAAAATGCATCCGCACTTCCTGAAATCAAGTATCTCTTTTTTGCCAGAGAGTCTATTTTTTTTACAACTCCATTCATCTGTAATCTTTAGGCCCAAAACTTTTAAGACATTTTTAATAACCTGTGAACACTTGTAAACTACCCCCAATATGGCGTACACCTGTCTATATGTGTGAATGATGCTAACCTTTTTTTTAATTGTACAATGCTTCCTTACGGCCATGTTACTACTGTATCAATACAAAAAATTATGATAAAAGAAGATCTTAGGGCGTCTGAAATTACTCTGGTTGAATTCAGAAGAGTTTTTGCAAAGCATGTTGACTCCTGCCGACAGATGTTCAAGTTACCACTATTATATCGTGCTTTGCAGCTTTGGCACAATGACCTTTTTGGTTTTGCAAGACCCGTCTGAACCTAGAAGATTCAATGAAAATACATGTATGGTTGAACCCCAATAAAAGAAGGTTACTATGCTTAAAATAAAGTATGGTAACAGGTGATTTCTTCGTTACTATCCCGCATTAAACTCATCGAATCTAGACACTATAGAAGCACTTCGTTTTCAATAGTGCTCATAAATAAACTGCATCAACAACATGCATCTTTTCATCATAACTGTACACCCTTGGCGTACCTGTAGGTATATTTATCTTTGTTATTTCTTGTGGGCTTATGTTTTCAAGGTACATCATCAATGCACGTAAGCTGTTGCCATGGGCAACTATTAAAATATTGTTTCCTTCTTTTACATCGGGTTCTATGACTGCTTTGTAGTAGGGTACTGTTCTGTTATAAGTGTCTTCCAGACTCTCCCCTTCTGGTGGCCTAATATCATAACTCCTTCGCCATACTTCCACTTGGGTGTCACCATATTTTACAGCTGTTTCTGCTTTGTTCAATCCTTGCAAACTGCCATACATACGTTCATTCAATGCTGCCTCTTTTATTACAGGAATAAATGGTTGATTGATTTCTGTCAAGATGATGCTCAATGTTTCCCATGCCCTTGAAAGCATGGATGTATATGCCATCGAGTAGCGGAAAGCCTTTAATTTTTTTCCAGCCAAGCTTGCCTCCTCCCTACCTAAAGCAGTCAATGGCACATCCAAATTTCCTGTAAATCGGTTCTCGAAATTATAAGTTGATTGACCATGACGGACAAAGGTTAATGATGCCATTTTCTTTTATTGGCCAATACTTTTTTGTTAAAGCATTTATCAGCAACAAACAAAACTAACAGCTATATGGTTACGGCAGTTTTCATGTGTGAATGATACAACTCTTTTGAAGAATTGTATGAGCATTTAGACTGGAAACAAAACCAATTTTGTATTGCAAATTTTATACGCGTAATGAAGAAAATTCCTTTACGCGTCAAGCTGATGACACTTGTATTAATAACAACATTCAATGCCTGCAAAATGAATATAAAAGATGGATCATCATACAATCAGGAACTGGATTCGCAGAGTTTTTAATTGTGTAGGCATTGCCCCGCAAAACTGGAAGAGGTCCATTTCTTGCACTGATTAGACAACAGAAGAAGGGACAGTAGCTATCCCGGATTCTTTCAAACACAAACCGGTATCACCGTTTCAGCTAAAAGTCAAAACAAAATTGACATACCGCCTTCTAATAAAAAAATTTCCCACTATAAAAAATGTAACCATGAAATTATTGATTGTAATGACATCCCATAGCGAGTTGGGCAGTACAGGTGAAAAGACAGGGTTTTGGATTGAGGAGTTTGTTGCACCTTACTATGTATTATCAGATGCCGGCGTTGATATAACACTGGCATCGCCCAAGGGCGGCCAGCCGCCTGTTGACCCTAAAAGCGAAGCAGCAGATGCGCAGACCCCGGCTACCAAAAGGTTTTATAGCGACAACGAGTTAATAGACAAGGTAGCCAACACTTTAAAATTAAGCGATGTAAGCCAGTCAGGTTATGATGGCGTATTTTATCCGGGAGGGCATGGTCCTTTATGGGACCTCACAAATGACAAAGACTCCATTGCGCTGATAGAAGGATTTTACGGGCACAGCAAACCCATCGCTTTTGTATGCCATGCACCCGCGGCATTATTACATGTTAAGACTGCCGATGGGGAACCATTGGTAAAGGGAAAGCAAGTAACAGGCTTTTCAAATACGGAAGAAGCGGCAGTCAAACTAACCAGTTTCGTTCCTTTTTTATTGGAAGATGAGCTAAAAAAACTGGGCGCGCATTATACCAAAGCAAACGATTGGGGCATTTACACCAGGCAGGATGGCCTTTTGATAACCGGGCAGAACCCTGCATCTTCAGAAGGTGTTGCAAAACTGCTCCTATTGGCCATTATGGAAAAACATAACCTTATCAACTAACTGATTTACAAATTTGGAAGTATTCAGCACGGGCTTTATTACTACTATGCCCGGTTGTTTCCCCTTATTAAGTAGTGTGCAGTAATGCCGGCGCACAGCGGGAAGGCACCGGCCAGTTACCAATAGTTGGTATTGTTCATGTTGTGTACATGCCCCATGTTGAATACGCCCGTATGCCATATTTAACATGGGGCATGCTTTCTTAAAGCACTAACAATTGATATTATGAAAACAGAAAAGGATATAAATAACGACATACTTAAAACAACAATGCAGATAGAGGGGAAGTTCCCTGAGCTGTCAAAGTATATAACGGAAATGCCGGTTACCATTCCGGATATGGCCGACCCGGAGATAACAATGGAAAACCTGGAAGATTATAGTGACTCATTGGATGCGCTTGTCTCTAAATATTCAAAAAGTGAAACACAAAAAACAACCGGTCAACGGGACATTCTAAACAAAGTAGAACCGTAAGCTGCCCAACGTGTGAATAGTACAATTCATTTTCAATAAACTGTAAGGCTATAGGGGATAATGGGACTGACCTTTGTGCCGTTGTGAAAAATGATTCACAATGAAAAAAAATTACAATGAAAAATAATCAGGAATTACAGACCGATGTTCAAAACGCTATTAAATGGGAGCCCTTACTGCATGCTGCAGAAATTGGGGTTACAGCAAAAGATGGCGTTGTTTCTTTGACAGGTGTAGTTGATAGCTACGCTAAAAAGATGGAAGCCGAAAATGCAGCCAAAAAGGTGATCGGGGTGAAAGCCCTGGTTGAGAACATTGAAGTTAAGTTTCATAGCACATGGACAAAAACCGATGCCGAAGTTGCCGATGAAGTGCTGGCTGGTTTAAAAAGCAACTGGTCGGTTCCCGATGACAAGGTATCCGTAAAAGTGGAAGATGGTTTTGTTACCTTGGAAGGAGAATTGTCCTGGAACTACCAAAAGGATGCTGCAAAAAGTGCAGTAAATTATCTTACTGGTGTTAAAGGGGTATTCAACAACATCAAAATCAAATCGGAAACACACGACGATATTGAACAAAAAGATGTTGAGGATGCAATCGGCAGGAGCTGGTCAATTGATGATCACGATATTAACGTATCAGTATCCGGAACAACAGTAACCCTTACCGGAACGGTTGATTCGTGGTATCAAAAAGAAGAGGCAGGCCGCATTGCCTGGAAGACCCCTGGTATATGGCATGTTAAAAATGAATTGGCGGTTGAGTATGAATACGCTTTAGTTGACTAAAAAACTGCAAAACGGTGGAGGAATTGTTCTTCCACCGTTTTTATTTTAGTGAAAAAATAGTGTTCCCATTTTAAGCTTAATCTTCCCCAAGCTCGCAGGGGCTGCATTTGTTAAATGCTTAAACTTGCCCTATGTTGATTTAAAATATATGCGGCAGGGCCATGGCACTGCAGCATTTGTGCAGAGGTTTGAAAGGCACCAAGGCCGGTTTTAGCGGAAAAAGAAACGTCTTGTTGACAAGTGCAACCGGGGCACAAATTACATCCTGTCCATATACCATTTCAATTCGGTTTCCATTTTTTTATAACCCAGTATATCGGCAATGATTTTTTCCAGGCGTAAAAAGGCGGTTTCACTTTTTACCACGTAGTCGGAAGCTTTGTGGTGCATGCAATTGATCGCTACTTCAATCTTATCCTGCGAAGAAAGCATGATAACGGGGATGTGGGGATCTTCCTGTTTTATAGCATCCAATGCCTGCAAGCCATTCATGGCATTTTTATCAATACCGTCAAGATGGTAATCTAAGATGATAATATCAGGATTACCGGAAAGTTTTTCGATGCACTGCTCGCCCGTTGCAAATGTTTCCACGGTAAAAACTGGATGCTGCAAAAAATCCAATTCCAGCGATTTCAGGAAAAGGGCATCATCGTCCACCAGGAAAATTTTAATGCTGGTACTCATCGAATTTGATTTTTGATCTTGTTAAGTTCCTCTTCTAATTCTTTGCATGCCTGGACACAAACAGCTTCAAGTTGAAAAATCATTTCTTTTATTCCTTCTGCCTGTTTCTGGTTTTTTGCATATTCGTGGATTGCTTTTGCCATGTTCTCGAAATCGGAGCTAATACCCATTATTGAGAATGACGGAATGATTTTATGAGCCGCAGATTGCAGTGTGTTCCAGTCCTGGTTCCTGAAGCTTTGTGTCATAAGGCTGATAAGGGGCGGCGTTTGATCCAGGTAAAGCCCGATCATTTCCATCATCAGTTTTGAATTGGACTTGGTCCGGAGCATTAAATAATCCATATTGATGTATTTCAGCTTCCCACTTCCCTCAGCTTCCCCGGTGGCTTCCTGGTCTGTTTTTAAAGGTATCCCCTTTTTTACCAAAGCAACAATTTTGCTGTAAAGCAATCTTTCGTCAACAGGCTTTGTAATATAATCGTTCATGCCAACAGCTTTACATTTTTCAAGGTCAACAGTTGTCACATCAGCCGTTAAGGCGATAATGCAAACACTGGACCCCATAACGTTCCTAATGTACTCGGTAGCTTCAAAGCCGTTCATTTCCGGCATCTGCAGGTCCATTAACAATACATCGTAGCTGCTATGCTTCATTTTTTCGATCGCTATTTTGCCATTGCCAGCAATATCATTGTCAAACCCAAAATCATCAAGTATCGTTTTCATGAGAAGCTGGTTTAGTGCTATATCCTCTACCACCAGTACTTTAACATTGCCCGCAACTGCATCAGGTTCGGCAGTGCCAACTTCTTGCTCGGCATCCTCATCCGTTCTTTTGAAACTGAGTATAAATCCAAAAGTTGACCCTTCGCCAATGCGGCTTGTTACATAGATATTTCCCCCTTGTGCTTCTACGAGGTGTTTTACAATTGCGAGGCCAAGGCCTGTACCCCCGTACAACCTTGAAGTGCCGCTGGAGGCCTGCTGGAAATTTTCAAAAATCTTACCTATTTTATCTTCCGCAATGCCTATGCCCGTGTCGGTTACCAGGAACTCAATGGTTGCAGTATCCCCATCAGCATTCAACAGCCTTACCCTTACAGTGATCCTTCCCTTAGTTGTAAACTTTACCGCATTGCTAACAAGATTCAGAATCACCTGGTGCAAACGCAGTTTATCACCCACAAGCACCTCCGGAATTTTAATATCATAATCAATTTCAAGGTCTATATTTTTTTCACGGATCTTGGTCTCAAAAGAATGCAGCATGTTGGAAATGGATGATGCCATCTTAAAAGGTGTTTCTTCAAATGTCATTTTACCTGAATCAACTTTCGCAAGGTCCAAGATGTCGTTGATAAGTACTATCAGGGCATCACCGCTCATTTTGATAGCGGTAACATATTCCTTTTGTTTTGGGGAGAGGGGTGTTCTTGATACTACTTTTGTAAAGCCGATAATAGCGTTAAGTGGGTACGTATCTCATGGCTCATATTTGAAAGGAACTGCTGCTTCGCCTTTACCGCATCTTCTGCTATCCTTTTGGCATTTTCCGCCTTGCTTTTTGCATCTTCAGCATACACCTTGGCTTCCCTTAGTTCTTTTTCGATTTTTTTTTGCTTGGTGATGTCCCTTGCCACTACTACTGCCCCGAGTACGTTGCCCTCTTCGTCTTTATAAACAGAACCGTTGAATAGCACATCGGTGAGTTTATGATCCCTTATTACAAGGGGATAATCAACTACAAAACCTTTTGCAAATACCTCTTCATACACTTCCCTGGCTTTTTGTGGATTGATAAAATACCCAAAGAAATTTGTACCTGTCAAGGCTTCCCTTGAAACACCGGTCACATTTATTGTTGCCTGGTTCATGTCGGTAATTTTTCCTTCAGTGCTTATCGTAAACAACGGGTCTAGGCTTGCTTCTATCAAGCTGCTGGCATACTCTGATTTATGAGTCTTGGTTCTGTGCATTTTTTTAATTTTTGCTTGTGCCAAGACATCATCAAATGTCTTCTATTGGCACCCTTCGCCTATTTTTTAACTGTTTGAAATGCGATGGAGTAAGACCTGTTGCTTTTTTAAACTGCCTGGATAAATAAGCCACACTGCTGTAATTCATCTTCCAGGCTATTTCAGTGATATTAAGTTCATCGTACATAATCAGTTCTTTTATTCTTGCTACCTTATGGGCAATAATAAATTGTTCGATGGTGGAACCCTGAACCTCCGAGAACAGGTTTGCCAGGTAAGTATAATCATATTGGAGTTTCTCGCTTAAAAAATTGGAAAAATTAAGCTTTGGAAATTCATCTGTATGATGGACCATCTCTATAACCACGTTTTTTATTTTCTCTATGAGCACGGCCCTTTTATCGTCCATAAGTTCAAGGCCAGAACCAAGCAGTGCAATTCTTAATAATTCGCGCTGTCCGGCTGAGATATTTTCCATGACCTCCACTTCACCAAGATCCACCAGAATGAAATGCAACCCAATTTTCTGTAAAACGGCCTTTACAGCCAATTTACAGCGGGTACTAACCATATATTTTATAAATATTTTCAATTATAAATAAGTCACTTTAAAAAGCATTTGATGCAAAGTTGCGCTTATTGCACTAGGGAGGCGTTACCTGATTAAACAAGAACGTTGCATAAATCACACCATGCATGTTGCCCCATCCTACTAGGCCAACCTGATTGCCCAATGTGAGACCATCTTTAAAATACGTTCTGTTTATGGCTATTGAATGCAATTTTCTACCCACCGCATAAAAAATTCCTTATTGATAATTGTGTCCTTATGACAAGAGATTGGCCTTTCCACCAAATTACCGTTTAAACTGCCAAGTACATACTTATAAAGCCAGAATAACTTTGCCGTTGTCAATCCTTGAAAATTTCTGACAACAACTTTTTATCAAGACCGTAGAGGTCATTCCTGAAATTTATCTGCCCGCCATAATCAACCCACGCAGTAAAATAGGCAATGTAAACAGGTACAGTTGGGCTTATTCTGATGGCAAATTCTCTGTCGGTTTGCAGGATGGAACTGATCCGTTTACTGGTCCAGGAAGTATCTTTCCTTAACAGGTATTGAACAAGCCTTAGTGGGTTCTGCACACGTATGCAACCATGGCTAAAAGCCCTTTTTGTTTCATTGAAAAGGTTTTTGGCAGGTGTGTCATGTAAATAAATATTATAGTTATTGGGGAACAGGAATTTCATTTTCCCAAGTGCATTATTAATACCCGGCTTCTGACGAACCGTGAAAGGGTGTTGTGAAACGACTTCCATTTGATTGTTTTTCAAATAAGCGGGGTTCCGCTGCAGGTTTGGTAATATTTCATTGCGGGTGATACTGGCAGGCACATTCCAGTAAGGGTTAAGAATTATCTGGGATACGGCATCCTTAAAAATACTGGTTCGCCGCACTGATTTGCCCACTACCACATTTGTGGCCCATACCTGTTTATTGTCTTCAAAAACATGCAGCTTAAATTCAGGGATGTTTACCAACAGGTAATCTTTTTCCATTTCAACCGGTACCCATCTCAGGCGCTCCATATTCACCATGATCTGCCTGATACGTAATTCAATAGGTTTATTCATTTCAACGGCTGTTGCCGCGTTCAGTTGTCCGTTGTCAATCAGCCCCATTCTCTGTTGATAATTCTTCACCGCCATCATCAGTGAATCAGTGAAAACAATGGAGGTGCTATTGCCTAACAAATCGCCCGTTAGCAGTAAATGCATTCCCACCTGTTTCAAAATGGAAGCTGTATCCCCAATTTTCCATTCTTTTTTGATGTTAACTACCTTTGGCAATCCCCCGCTTTTTTGTATGCTTTTATAAGTTTTCAGTTTTTCCTTTAGCCTGGTATAGTATTCATTCACAGGCTCCTGCAGCTTACCGCCGCTGGGTAACAAAACCAATGAGTCCAGCAACGCCCGGTAATTCTTTTTATTGCGGGGGATATACCATTCCAGTTCCCTGGATTCCCTCGTCATGCCGCCGTAAATCTTCCGGGCATATTTAAAGAAGGAAGCGGTGAGCATCAGCTCAAGCTCAATCACCTTTTCTTTCTGTGCATAAAATGTTTTCTTGTTAAGTTTCCACTCAGTGACAAGAGTTTCTAAACGTGCATTGCTAAACCCTTGCTCCGCAAAATCCAAATTGTCACTTTGTAACTGCTGATAGAAGCCGGAAGCAGCTTCCGTTAAACCATCTTTAGACAACCATGCAAACCGGTAGGCACGTAATTTATAAAACCCGAACACTTCACTTTTTATACTGTCCGATGCGGGAAAGCCTTTAAAAAAGACAGATATTGCCGAACTGTCCGGCACAGGAGCTGTATTGCTTTTAAAAAGTATCGGTTTGCCCCCAGGTGGCCTGGAAATCTGTTGGTTACTTTTTGCGCTGCCCGTTACCGCCGATAGCAGTATAAAAAGGTTCGCCATCAATGAAATAATAACAACAGTTCTTAATGTCATAGTAAACTTTATTTTGCAAGACAATCTCTGTTCGCCCCTAGTACGCCCGCCTGTAATTGTGTATATCAACAACGCCAATATTTTACCATGGCTTTTATTGATCAAACTTTTACGATCATTTTCCCCTTGTTCTTTCCGTTGAACAAGTCGATAAACGCTTGAGGCAGGTTATCAAAACCTTCGACGATTGTCTCGGAATATGTAAGCTTGTTTTCCTGCAACAGGCGTTTCAACTTTGTGGCGGCCTGCGGGAATTTATCTGCAAAGTCGGCCACGATGAAGCCCTGCATGGTAGCACTTTTTGTAAGGATAACAGGCTGGATACGTGGCCCAACGGATGTTTCTGTATTGTTATAAAGTGAAATAGCGCCGCACAAAACAATCCTTGCGTGCTTGTTCAGGTTTGCGAGAACGGCATCTGATATATCCCCGCCGACATTATCAAAATAGATATCGACCCCTTTGGGGCAAGCGTACCTGATGGCCTCCTCTAAATTAGGAATGGCATTATAATCAATGGCCTTGTCAAACTTAAATGTTGACTGTAGCAGTGAAACTTTCTCGTGGGTGCCTGTAATGCCTACTACACGGCAACCCATTAACTTACCTATTTGCCCGGCAATACTCCCAACCGCACCGGCGGCCCCGGACACTACCAATGTTTCACCATTTTGGGGTTTTCCGATTTCGGTAAGCCCAAGGTACGCCGTAAGTCCCGTCATGCCAAGTACGCCCAGGTAAAGTGACAATTGGGCCGCATCCCCATCAAGCTTCTGCAGTCCCGCTGGCAGGGTAGTTTGGTATTGTTTCCATTCGAGGTTCCCCAATACAAAATCACCTTTTTTATAGCCAGGGTTATAGCTGGATACTACTTCTGCTATGATCCCGGACTGCATCGGCTTTCCCAACCGTAAAGGTGGGATATAAGATTTCGCTTCGTTCATCCTGCCCCGTAAATAAGGGTCTACTGAAACGTAAATGGATTTCAAAAGCAACCCGCCTTCCAGGGGCTCGGGCATAGCTTCCTCAATTAATCTAAAGTCGTTTATACAGGGTTTGCCTATGGGCCTTTTGTCGAAAAGGATGACTTTGTTCATGTAGAATATTTAACTAAAGGTCAACCGAAATATGACAACAAACATTACACATTTACCGGAAAGACTTGCAGTATTCATTGATTTTACCTGCGTGCAAAAGACAACGGAAGCATTCAACAATACTTGAACGCAAAAAGAACAATTGGTACAGACCTTGCGGTTAACGGTTTGATATTGTAGTTTAACTTGCTGTCCCCTGTTCCAATATTTTTTTGCGGTCGTAGAACTCTTCCTTTGTTATTAATCCTGAGGCAAACCGTTTACGCAAGATAACAAGCGGGGTATCTTTTTTCTTTCTTTGGCCCGGGATATCATAGGGTGTTGCGTAAATCCAAAAAAACAGTATCAGCCAAGCGCACCACCAGCCAAGGTGCATTCCCAAGAAATGATAATTGTACATGTTTTGTTATTTTAAGTGTGATCGTATAAACCAGGCCATTTTCTCATGCTCCTTCATTAGCCCGGTAACGAAGTCTGTGGTGCCAAAATCTTTGTACTCTTTTGCAAAACATTCAATACTCTCCCGGCAATGGATAATTATGCTTTCATGGTCTGATAAAAGTTCTTTTAAAAACCCTTCCCCATCATTTCCAGCCCTGCTTAGTTCTGTAAGATGGGTCAGTTCTAAAAAAGATTTTAAAGTAGCAGGCGCGTAATGCCCCAGCGACCTTATACGCTCTGCAACCCTGTCAATAATATCGTCAAGTTCTGCGAACTGCGTTTCAAAAAAGATATGCTTGTCGTAAAAATCAATGCCTTCTATATTCCAGTGGGCATTGCGGGTTTTTGTGAGGAGCAGATATTCATCTGCAAGGAGTTTTGACAACTCAAGGGCGATGTTTTGACTGTCGCCTTCAGGGATGCCGATATTAGCTGTCATTAATTTAGATTTAAAAAATGAACGAAATTTATCTGCCTTCTATTACTGGCTGGACCTATATATAAAGGAATGGAGGTTATGCTCATCCCTTTCTACCGATTATGTTCAGTCATCAAATTCAATAACAAGGTCATTGTGCACACGGCTTACGCCGGGTGCGTTCCATGCAATACGTTCAGCTTCATCCCTCTGGTACCAGGAAGGTACCACGCCGGTTAGGGTTACATTATTATCAAGCACTTTTACGTCGATGTTATCCTTATTTATTGCCCAGTTGCGGCCCAGTGCAAATTCTATATCCGCCTTTTCGACTTTATCGTTCGTTTCGGACTTAATCGTGATATTATTTGTGATGCCCTGCACACCAATAAGCGTTTTTATAGCCGTTTTTGCAGCATCTTTCTGATAGTGCCATTTCACTTCACCTTCAAGCTTGACCCACCCGTCTTCCACTTCCACTTTCACTTTATCGGCAGGTACCTGCCAACTCCATTTCAATGCATTTACTACTTCAACAGCAATATCGCTGTCACTTTTCGCACCTAGGTCATCATACTTAATGTGGATCGCTTCCACAACCGCTTTTACACCTGCCACACTTCTGGCCGCATTTTCCGCTTCCAGTTTTTTTGCATAACTGTCAACTGTTCCCGATAGTGTTATAATCCCATCCTTCGCAGTAACACCGATTTCTGCGGCGTGCAGCAACGGCTCCCACTTAAGCGCCTCCTGGACATCTTTCTGTAGATCTTCGTTATTTTTCATAATATCATTTTTTTGTTAAGTAATTTGTCACGCGGCAAACGTTGCCCGGTTTAACAATGAAAGCATTGTACTATCGTTATAAAAAGTTGCATGATCCACAGGTCATCTGGTTTCCTGCTTCGGTTACATATATTCAACAACCAGTTCGTTGTTGACCTTCCATACGCCAGGGGCATTCCATGCCTCTCTCGCAGCTTCATTTTTTTCATATAAAGACCCTACAGTACCGGTAAGCGTAACCTGGTTAGCTAAAACATTCACTATAATCTCCGCAGCATATATATCCGAATTACGGATCAGGGCCTTCTCAATGTCGTTTTTTTCAATATTATCCTTGTTGACAGGGGCAACGATGATGTTGTTGATGATGCCCTTAACACCAAAAAGACCATGTACGATTGTTTGCGCTGCCTCTTTCTGATAGTTCCATTCCAATTGCCCATCGAGGGTCACCCACCCCTTTTCTACCCTTGCTTTTACCTTATCCTCCGGTACCCGCCAATTGGTTTTAAAGGCCATCAATATTTCCCTGGCAATTTCGCTGTCATCCCGCTGGTCGGTACTGCTAAAAAATTTTAGTTCAATTTTCTCGACCACGACGTTTACGCCTGCAACACTTTTAGCAGCATTTTCTGCTTCCATTTTTTTTCGATAACTGTCCAATACCCCAGTAAGCGTAACAACTCCGTCTTCGGCAGTTACACCAATTTCCGCAGCGTGGAGCATAGGTTCCCACATTATTGCATCCTGGACATCTTTCTGTAAGGCCTCATTTGTTTTCATTTTTTTATTTTTAGCGTGACCAACCTGTGCAATCGGTGGATTGCAACTATTTTTTATTTGTTACTATTGGTACCAGAACGTATTCCATGTTTTCGGGATCAATGCCTATCATCCTATGGGAGGGCATAAAATGCTACTTCAATTGAATGTGGGGTATATTGGCTCGGTGTATTAGGGCAACTCATAAGTTGCCTTTGTCAACCTTGTTCATTTTTCTGCATTCTTCTGCACATTGCCTGCATGCTTCGGCGCATTTTTTACAATGGTCCGTATGGCTGTGCTTTTCGCATTCTTCGGCACAGGCATTACAAATGTCTTCGCAGAGCTTGCATATCTCCTTGGCAAACTCGCTGTCGCCTGCCAATGCCTGCATCGTTAACAGGGAAACATTCGCGCAATCCTGGTTAAGTTTGAGGCAACGGGCCATTTTTTTCAAGTCACCTTCACTTAAACAGTTATTCAGGCATTGCAGGCAGGCTATTACGCAAGCTGAACAGGCGGCGATACAACTGTCGATTTTTTTTTGTTTCATTTTTAAATTTTATTTGTTACTTTAAAGGAAACAGAAAGCAGATCAATGCTGTTTCGTGGGGATGATAAACAGGGGCAAGGTTGTGTGGTGCAATACCTTCTCGGTACTGCTGCCCATAATAATTTTTTCCAACCATCGCCTACTGTGTGAACCAAGCACAATAATGCCGGCATGCGTATGTTTTGCAGTTGCCAGTATCGCCTCGGCTACATCACCATCCCTTACTTCAGTTTCAATGCCCGTACCACCCAGATGCAGCTTGATTTTGTCAAGGTAATCCTGCGATGCCTGCGTAAGTTGCTTTACGGTTTCCAGGGGCACCATGCCGGCTCCGTTATAGCCACCAAAGCCCATGATGGATGTGTAGCCTGCATGAACATAATACTGGGAATCCGCTACAACGTGCAGCAGTATCACTTCCGCTTTCATTGCACTAGCTAGTGCAAAACCTTCTTCCGCCACCTTTTCTGCGGTTGGGTCATAATCTAATGCTATCAATACTTTTTTCATATTATTTTTATTTTAGTGATATCAAGGATAAATGGAAGTACACAAGCCTGAGGTTTATATGGAACCATTCCCGGCAAAAGTTATGTTACCAGATTTCGATTTTTCGGTTTACAGCAAGGTCTGTTCTAAGCCCTTTTCCTGTTGCCCCTGCCTTCACAACCCTGGCACCGGCAGTAAACCCTTCAATAGTTTCCTTATTATTTGAAGTTGTCATGGGGGATACTGAAATTGGTGTAATGCTGAATTTCGGTTGATCAACTGTTTCTGGTTTTCGGTTATTTTTCATAAATATTTTTTGCTGAGCCTGTCCCCACAATAAAGAAAATCCACCCTGTTTATATGCCCTTGGCACCTTGCCGCAGGCTGATCTTGCTAACAGCTATTCAGCAATAAATCCACCCTCCACCATTTCCGTAAACACCACGTCTGATATCCTTTGCGCCATTTTTTTTAGCCCCCCGGCGTTTATCGTTTCTGTTATACCGGACCAGATGATCCTGTCCTCTTTAATGGAGTAGACATCGGTTTCGACCCGGTAATGCCTTGTGGCAGAATAGTACCCGGGGTTTGCATACGATGACCAGTTCCTGTAAAAAAAGCCACTGAAACTTCGGTTGTAAATAGGGTAAGGGATAATACTGCCAGTGGTAAAAAGCATCTCCCTGTCAGCGTCCACCAGGCGCATGGTAACGGCACCATCAAAGCCATCTTCTTGTATTTTTTGCCTGAAAGAATCCTCATTGCTTTTATTAAAAGTTTCCGGCAAGTACAGATATGAAACAATACCTTTCCTACCCAGGTAACCCACCATTTCATCTTCAGCTATTCGGCGGCTTTTACTGTCTTTAAACAGAGCAACCACCAGTACCTTATTGAGCTTATCCATTACAATCTCCTTACCCTGCTCTTTCCAGGTATGGACGATCTTTGTAGAATTGCAACAGCTTAGTATAACAATTACAATTATGCAAACAGGCAGGAGACTTTTTTTCATAATGAAGCTGTTTAAACTTTTTTTGAGTTGATAATATTTGTGTGGTTTTGACAATAAAATATGATCCCCAACAGTTAAAGAAGTTGCAAAAAATCATATAAAAGTGGGGATCATCAGCGAAGATAAAGTCAGTAAATGGATAA
>JANPIP010000058.1:0-161443 GCA_031424995.1 Chitinophagales bacterium
ATTTATACTGCCATAATAACATATTTAACAGTAGCACTAATGAAAGAAAGGATGAAAATAAAGTACACCAATTACGAAATATTACAAATCCTGAGCATTACGTTACTCAATAAAACTCAGTTAAATCAACTGTTTCAGCTACCTGTCAACAGAATTTCAAAGAACTAAACTCAAATCAATTGAGTATGAACAACTTATGTTAGGATGATAGTGTGGTTCTGTATATTATAATCAGCTTTTGCTTATGAAATATTACGTGCTTTTTATTATGGCGTTTTCATACAGCGTATGTGCATCGTCTCAATACGATCCTTACCACTACCATGTGTATATGATAACGATAAGGTAATACACTATATGCAAGGCAAAGGGCAAAACGTAAAATCAGAGTATTTCTATAATCAATTGCAAAAATGTATTGAAACATTATCTTAAAACCCCAAAGGCCGCATATACCGTAATACTTTTACATACAATGCCGATGGAACTTATGCGCAGTCAACAACAGCATGGGATGATGAAGAAGAAATAAAGGTGCTTAATCATGTTTATCTAAAAAACTAAATTTTAGAGATATAATACTCCACCGCGTGGTAAATAACTAATCGTACAATGGCATTACAATGAAGTTTAAAAACAAAGCGAAGCAAAAAATAGCCAGCCTATTAGCTCTCCCAATTTTTTTTATTACCCTATTGCAAAATAAATTTTTAAATGATACTTTTGGCTCTTAACCCATAGTGGAGGTTTGGTCCTTCATAAATGCAGTTAGTTTTGGTAACGCCCTTCATTTCCATGAGGGGCTACTTTTTTATAGCTTTAGATTGTAAAAGCATCCACCCTTTATACATCTTCAACCGCTATATTTGCCGCCCTTTAAAAGCATGGCAGCTAACCAAAAGGTACAACGGTATATGAACAGTTTTCAATCACTTAAAGAGATCATCAACACCCTTGCATGGAGCAAGGATTTGCTGGTGGCCATGTTTGAAAAGCGCAAATCATTTGCCTATAAGTATGATTATGCGCTTGAATTGCTGGACGAAGACCGTATTGAAACGCTTTGCTTTAAAGGCATTCTGCGTAAAAATGGCCCTTTTCTTGAAATTGATGAGCAATACCAGCAGTTTTTTGAGCAGGTACTTGAGGTGAATGAAGAAATCAACACTTCCTTTATTCATGAGAATATACAGCAGGTAAAACAGCATATTAATTTTTACCTGCAGGAAAATAACGAGCATCGGCGCTATACTTATTTAAAACAGGTAAAGTCTGCCCTGCGAAAGATTGGCCGCATTACGCTTCGCAACGTTATTGACCTTAACCGTAACATTGAGAATGCCTTTAAAACAGAGCCGAACTACGCTATTAAAATAGCCAAGCTGGAAGCATTTGATGAGAAACGCCGTGCAGTTTATATTTTAATTGAGCAGGCTGACAATCTTATTAACGAAGACGAAACCACTTTTTTTACCACGGCACTAGATGAAGAACTGAAGCAGGTGGTAACGGCTTTAAGGGCGCAATTAACAGAAAGCCGCCACAACCTTATAGAAACTCAGAAACAGGTAATTGAGTACCTGAACCAGGTAAAACACGAGAGCCGCATTCAGGAAAAAATAAAGCAGGTAAAATATTTAAAAGACCAGTTTGAACTGAAAGCAAAGACTAATCTTGTTTCTATTCTTACAAAGAAAAATGACGTGCTGTTTGAGAGCAGGCCTTCTTATTCTTTAAAGCTGTCGCTTGATTATTTGCATACTGATGAAGGCCGCGCAATGATTGAGAAAGTAGCAGGCAAGCTAAAAACATCAAAACGTTCTGTAATGCCTGTGGCAGAAAGCATTGCCAGCCATGATTTATTGCCAGGCACTGAAGAAGAAATATTTATAGACCT
This sequence comes from Chitinophagales bacterium, assembly GCA_031424995.1. Lineage (GTDB taxonomy): Bacteria > Bacteroidota > Bacteroidia > Chitinophagales > Chitinophagaceae > Parasediminibacterium. The sequence goes on from JANPIP010000058.1 coordinate 1,898, forward strand.
TGAAGAAATTAAGAGAGGCTTTATGGCATCAGGCCATCACCTGTACAATTACATCATGCAGTACAGTTACCCAAGAGAAGTAGCTTATGAAGAAAAGATTACCATCTTTTGCCAACTGGTATCTATGTACGAGGCAGAACTGAACGTAAAAGAAAGTTTTCAGAACGATGAACAGGTAGAATATGCCATGGTGCATCCTAAGTAAAAATATTTAACCACATAGGCACATAGAAACATGGTAAAACAGCGTATGTGGCAACTTTAAAAGCAGCGTCAAACAGGTCACAAAAATCATCTTAATCAAAAAAATCCCGTTCATACAATGAGGCACACAGCCGATATATTTGAAACACTCAGCAAAGGCAAATTCATCTGCAGCAACAGCGTAGATGACAGCAACCGCAGGTTGTTTAACGTGGTTGATGAGAACTTTGATGAACTCTATAATTACTTCCTTGCCATTGGTTTTATACTTGAGAAGGGCGACGAATATTTCTACTTCTCACGCCACGAAGTAAGGGCTGGCATAGAAAGCAAAATTGAACAGGCTTACCGTTGGGTTGATGTGGTTGACTTTTTTATGGCCTTTAATAATGGCTTTGCACCAGGCTTTCGTTTTTCACCGGCAGATATACTGGTACAGGTAAAAATGGATGCAGGCCTTAAAGACAAACTGGAAATTATGAAGCGCCTTACCGGCGAAGGAAGCTATGCAGAACGCATTACTTCACTGGTGGAAAAGCAACTGGTAAACCCCGGCTTTGCAGAACTGGAGAATGAACTGTCTGGCCAGTATAAAGTGCTGGCATCCTTTAGTTATATAAAAAACCTCATCGTAAGCATACAAATACAAGAAGAGACCGCAAATGAGATTCCTGAATAAAATTGTTTTCATCAACAGCGCCACCATCAGGTATGCCGAGGTAATGGTAGATGGTAATGTGCACCTGATTGGTACGCAAGGCGTGGGCAAGAGTACCCTGCTGCGTGCCGTATTATTCTTTTACAATGCCGATACACTGAAGCTCGGCATTTCAAAAGAAAAGAAAAGCTTTTCAGAATATTACTTCCCTTTCCAAAACTCATTTCTGATATACGAGGTAGCCAGGGAAACCGGCCCTTTTTGTATCGTTGCTTTTAAAAGCCAGGGCAAGGTTTGTTTCCGCTTTTTTGATGGTGCTTACAACAGGGATTTCTTTGTATCTGCTGATGGCCGTGCTTTTGAGAAATGGGAAGATAACCGCCAGGTGCTTGATGCACATGGCATTGCCCACACGAGAAAGATTGACCGTTATGAAGAATACCGTGATATTTTGTATGGCAATAATGAAGCTGGTAAAAAAGAGTTTACCCGTTATGCTTTACTGCAAAGCAAGCAATACCAGAACATTCCCCGTACCATACAGAATGTATTTCTTAACAGCAAGCTGGAAGCTGAGTTTATCAAGCAAACCATTATCATGTCTTTAAACGAAGAAGACCTGAGCATTGACCTACAGAGCTACACCCACCACCTTAAAAACTTTGAGCAACAGCTAAACGATATACATCTTTACAAACAGCCCCATGTTGCCAGGCAGGCAGAAAACGTAGTAAAAAATCACCTTGCCATCAAACACCTGGAAAGCGAAAAAAACATCTTTGCCTTACAACTGGCATGGACTGCCGCACAAGTGCACCGCACCATACCCAAGGTGCACGACAAAAAAGAAAAAGTTGAGGCAGAGAAAGCTGCATTGCTTGATAAACTTGATACCGCAGAACAGCGTTACCGCAGTAAAGCTGACAAAATAAAAGGCGAGATAAGTGTACTGGACAGTGATATAAAAAAGGCCAAAGAAAAAGCTGACTATTACAGCAGGCAGAATATTGATGAAGTACTTGCACGCGTTACGAAAAAAAAAGAACTGGAGTCTGAGCAGCAGAAACTACAGAAAGAAAGAAACCTGCTCACCATACAGTTTAGTGAAGTAACGCAGAAATTCGATAGCCTGCTGGAAGCTTTGAAGCAATCAGCCCGTGCTTTTGAACAGGATAAGAAAGAAGAACTGGTAAGTCTTCGTGAGCAATCAGCACAGGAAAGAGAAACCGCAAGAGTGGCTCATGAAAAGAACACTACAGGCATAAGGGAATACCATCAAATAACATTACAACAGGCGCAGCAGGCTATTGACCAGCAGCAAAACCTGTTGCAGCAGGAACGTATAAAAAAAGCGTCTGTTACCCACCAGCGTTTTTTTGAAACAGAAACAGAAGATGCACGCAACACAGTAGCACAATACAAACTTTCACTACAGGAAAACACGCATACGCTTGAGCATTTAAAGAACCGTATTGATACCCTGCAAAAGCAATGGGAACTGGAAGACGCTACAGTAAAGCAAAACACTGAAAGACAGCAGGACAAACTACAAGCTTCCATCAGCGCAGCGCAAACAGCATCAACTTCCATTACAGAAAAGTTGCAAAACAATGAGCAGGCTTTATATGGTTGGTTGAATAAAAACAAACCTGGCTGGGAAGAAACGATTGGTAAAGTAGCCAATGAGCAATTACTGTTTAATGCAGACCTGTCGCCACAAATAAAAGATGCAGGCACTACACTGTTTGGCATTGAACTAAACGTGGCAGAAATGCCTTTGCAGGTAAAAACGTTGGCTCAATACAAAAGCGAATTAAAGCATATAAACAATTCAATAGAAGCAGAGCAAAAGCAATTACAAAAACTGCAGGCAGAAGAAATAAAAAAGCTGGAAAGCCTTAAAAAGAAATACCAGCCACAAGTAAAAGAAGCCAAAGATGGCCTGCTTGAAAAGCAATACAAACAGGAACAGGATACACTGCAGTTGCAACAGGCACAGTTTCAGTTAAAGGATTGGGAAATAAAAGCAAAAGAAGCAAAACAGCAGGCTTTATTTACCATTGATGCCGCTATTGCCGCAGCAAGTGAAGGGTTAGTACAGGCACAGCAGCAGTTACAGCAAAAGCAAGAAGAACTGGCCAAACAACTCAAAGCCAAAGAAAGGGAACTGGCTAAGAAAATTGCTACTATAGAACAGCAGTTGTCACAGCAATCTGCACAAGTGCAGGATGCCATTAAAGCACATAAAACTGAACTTCAGCAACAGGAATTGGAACTGCAGCACCGCCGCCAGCAGGAACTTTCAGGTAAAGGTGCCGATACCAGCCGCCTTACTGTTATTGAAGAAAGGCTGGCTTATCTTACCGCAGAATTAAAGTTTATTGAAGACAAACGCGACCTTGTTACTGAATACAAAAAAGACAAAAAAGAACTGATTGACCTTGCAGATAATTTCAAGAACCAGAAAGCAAACCTTGACAGGCAGCTAGGGCTTGAAGAAGAAAAATACCGCCTGCAAAAAGAAAAGATACGCAGCGATATAGACGAAACCACCAACCAGTTATTACAGTTACAAAAACAGGCCGACCAATTAGAGGAAGATGTAAAAGCCTTGGGAAGATTTCACCAGACAGAAAATTACCTGAGCCTGCCAGCCGCTTATACAGAAGAAAAAGAGCTTTACAAGAACGACAAGAGCTGCACCTTCCTCATTGATAAACTCAACACCTGCTTTTATACCGCAAGGCTTCGTTTTGATGACCTGAAAGAATGGGCAGGTAAATTCCTGAATAATTTTTCGCAGGACAATATTTTCAAGTTTAATCAAAACCTTACTGACCGCCACTCTTACCAGGAATTTGCTGAAGACCTGAACGAGTTCATCAATAACAGCAAGATAGAAGAGTACGAAAGACGTGTAAATGAACGCTTTGCCAACGTAATAAAACTGGTGGGCAAAGAAACCGGCGACCTGATGAGCAAGGCTGGCGATATACAGAAAGTAATTGCCAACATAAACAAAGACTTTGACAATAAAAACTTTGTAGGTGCCATACGCAAGATAGAATTACGTGTAGACGAGAGTGCCAATAAAGTGGTGCAATTGCTGCTACAGGTAAAGAAATACAACGATGAACATGCGTTTGATATTGGCGGCCTTAACCTGTTTTCTTCTGTAGACCAGGAAAGCAAGAACAGGCGTGCTGTTGACCTACTAAAGCAACTTAGCAAAGCCATTGTTGAGTACCGTAAAGATGTAATCACCTTATCAGATTCTTTTGAACTAAAGTTCAGGATAGAAGAAAACCAGAACGATACTGGCTGGGTAGAAAAACTGTCCAATGTAGGTTCAGAAGGTACCGATGTACTGGTAAAAGCCATGATAAACATCATGCTACTGAACGTGTTTAAAGAAGGCGCCAGCAAGCGTTTCAGAGATTTCAGGCTGCATTGCATGATGGATGAAATTGGCAAGCTGCACCCCATGAATATAAAAGGCATTCTACAGTTTGCCAACGACAGGAATATCCTGCTCATTAACGGTTCACCAACTGAAACCAATGCCCTTAACTACCGTCATATTTACAAGCTGGAAAAGGATGATAAAAGAAATACGAAGATTAAGAGGATAATAACGCAATTGGCAACGGCATAAACCTTAAACCGCCGCTAAAATTTGGTGGTTTAAATAGGGATTTATTAAATAGTAATAAGTTTTTTAATTAGCAATTTTAAAACACCATGCTAAAAATGAAATGCCGCCACCAGAAAAGCATTCATCCTGCTTGTTTTACGCTTGCCAGTTTTGTTAAAATTGGGTAGCAGTATGTTATGCTTTCAAGTGCTTTTTCGCGGTAGAAGATTACCTTTGACCAAATTTTGAATAATCCAATGACTAAAAGCGGGCCTATAATAGTAATTGAAGATGACCTGGATGATCAGGATATTCTTACCGAGATATTTAATAAACTCAACTACAAAAACGAAATTATTTTCTTTACAGATGGCAATGCTGCGCTGGAATATCTTGACAGAGAGGAAACAAGTCCTTTTCTGATACTGTCTGATATAAATATGCCCAAAATAAATGGCTTTGAACTGAGGAATAAGATTCATGTGAATGAAAAGCTACAGCTGAAATGTATACCTTATCTTTTTTTTACCACAGGTGCTAATAAAAAAACCGTGATAGATGCCTATGCACTGTCTGTGCAGGGTTTTTTTAAAAAACCACACAGCATCGCTGCCCTAAAAGAAACTATCAGAAAAATTGTTGAATACTGGCAGGAGTGTATTGCCCCAAGTGAATTTGAATAGGCATTTTTTTAATATAAAATTTATAATGTCCAGTCAATAATTTTTTTAGCCCACTCTGTTCTGTAAGGTGTGCTGATGCGAATGTAATTGTCTGTGTAACCTTCCATCATACCATTTTTATTAAAGCCTTCAAACAACACTTTACGGGTTTGATTTTTATGCAGTTCATTAAAGTGCTGCTGCTTCATATAACTAAGGTTACGAAGCGTTTTATTACGGTCGTGGCGTTTGTTGTGTGGTACAACAAGCTTAATATCTAGTGCAATAGTATTAGCACGTTCAGAGTAAGTAAATACGTGCAGGTAAGTAACATCTATGCTGTGCAAAAAATCGAAAGTTTCTTTAAATTCTTCATCCGTTTCGCCAGGAAAACCAACAATCACATCAACACCAATGGCGGCATGCGGCATCAGTTGTTTTATTAAAGCCACACGTTCAGCATACAGCTCTCTTTTATAACGCCTGCGCATTAAACCAAGTACGGTATTGCTGCCGCTTTGCAGCGGGATGTGGAAATGAGGCATAAATTTTTTGCTGTTTGCTACAAAAGCAATCATTTCTTCTGAAAGTAAATTGGGTTCAATGGATGAAATACGATAGCGCTCAATGCCAGCCACATTATCAAGTGCTTTTATCAGTTCAAAAAAACCTTCTTCGTTCTTTTTATTACCATCTGGCCCTTTGCCAAAATCACCAAGGTTAATACCTGTTAATACAATTTCTTTAATGCCGCTGGCTGCAATTTCTTCTGCACTTTTAATTACGTTAGCAATACTGTCGCTGCGGCTTTTACCGCGTGCCATGGGTATAGTGCAAAAGGCACAATTATAATCGCAGCCATCCTGCACTTTTAAAAAAGTTCTTGTTCTGTCGTTAATGGAAAAGGAAGAATTAAAGCCACTTACTTCTTCAATATCGCAACTGCATATTTTAGTACTGTCGCCTTTAGATAATTCTGCAAGGTGCTGCACAATATTAAATTTTTCAGCAGCACCCAGTACTAAATCTACTCCAGGTATTTCAGCAATTTCTTTTGGTTTTAACTGTGCATAACAGCCTGTAATAACCACAAGGCTTTCAGGTGCTTTGCGTTGAATACGGCGTACCAGGTGGCGGCATTCCTTATCAGCATTTTCAGTAACAGAACAGGTGTTTATTACGTAAACATCTGCAAGGTCTTCAAACTCTTTTTTCTCAAAGCCTTCCTGTTCCAATTGACGGGAAAGGGTAGAGGTTTCTGAGAAATTAAGTTTACAACCCAGTGTATGAAAAGCTACAGAACGCTGTTTTTGCATTCTGCAAAGATAACAGCCTGTTGTTTAATGGAGGTAACATAGCAGGTTAAAAAAAGTACTAACCAGCACTCAGGCAATTTCCTGTACCCTGTAAATGAATTTATCTTTTGCTGGCTGTGGTAAATATTCATTCCAGTTAAGCGATATAATACCTTTAATTAACCTTACCAGGTCATCAAATTTTGAAGGCTTTGCGGCATACAAATTAGCCCCCTGCTTATAAGCGGTATCAACTGCCTGCTGGTAAAAACTGGTAGAGAGAATTACTACAGGCAAGTGTTTTAAAACCTCATTGTTCTTAATTTCTTCCAAACATTCATGCCCATTTTTAAAAGGCATATTTAGATCAAGAAGAATCAGGTCTGGCAATTGTTTTTGCAATAACTGCAGTACACGCACACCGTTTTCAGCAACCGTTAAAATGGCATCGCTGTGTGTTTCTTTAAGGGCGGCAGCAAACAGCAGGCGATCTTCTTTATCATCATCTGCAAACAATATTCTTTTAATGGTGTGGTCCTTTCCCGTCATCTTCAAATTATTTTCAGTAATGATTATACTTTTTTCTTTTACAATGATGATTGCAATTATTACCTTTTTAACTGATAAGGATTAACCATTAATACATGCAATGCGGATAAGGGATTGACAAGGCCTGCAAAACTTTTATTTATAAAAAATGATGAGCTATGTTGCTTTAATGGGTTTAATAAAATCATATCTGCCTTAACCATTTGTGCATGGCGTAGCAAAGCTTCAGTAGAGTCGTTGCCTGTAAGTATTTTATAATCAGGCTCATGACCATAATCTTTAAGTATTTTGTACGTTTTGTAAAAAGCATCACCGTACGTTTTTTTATTGGTATCCATATTATTAAGTATAGTTACCAGATAAATATGTGCGCGGTAGCGCCTTGCAAATTCCAGTGCTACCTCTATCTTTTTTTCAGGTATAAAAGAGCCAACGTTAATTAGTATTGTTTTTATGGGATGATTAAGGCAGCCAGGGGTTATAACAAGAACAGGACAATCAGATTCTTTAGTAAGTGCTGCTGTATTTAACCTTGTTAGTAGCGAAATAATGCCGCCATCTGCTTCGCTACAGGCAATTACAAGGTCAATTTTATGGGTGCGTATATAATCTGCAAAACTGGTGATCGTGTGACCTTTATTGATCATCATTGTAATTACCGCATTTTCACTGGTTTCTTTTTTAACGTGCTGCTGCATTTCAGCCAGCTTGTGCAATGCTTGTTTTTTATTTGTAGCTGCTTTGGGTGCCAGCCAGCGAAGAAAAACCTGCTTTACCTTATTAGGTAAAACGTGTACAAGATGTATGGTGGTGTATGAAGGCTCATATAATTCAAGTGCTTTTTCAAGCGCAGTAGAAGACTGGTTGAAAAAGTTAACTGGTATTAAAATGTTTTTGAGTGGTAGCATTTAATGTGCGTGTACAACAAACATAAACGGCACCAATTAAACTTAAATTAAAACAGCATTAGAAAGATGTTAGATTTTTACCTTATAGCTGTGCTTACTGCTGCAAACTTTACGCTATGGCTAAAAACACAAAAGCTCCCTTTTGAGAGGGAGCTTTTGTTACCTGTAAACCTTAAAGAACCAATACCAATGATGCAAATTTGTAAACAAAAAATTACATTACTGGTGCGTAAGCATTAGAATTGTGTTAGAATTACAGGGTGTGATAGATGCTTGCCAATGGGAGGTAAATAATAAACTCGCTTCCCTGGCCTGGTTGTGTTTTAATATTGATGCGGCCTTTGTGCAGGCTTATAATGCGTGAAGCTAATGGTAGCCCAAGGCCAAAACCCTGCACTGTATAGTTACCTGCTGTGCGGTAAAAGGGCTGAAATATCAGTTCCATTTCACTTTTTTCAATGCCTGGGCCATTGTCTTTTATATGCAGTTGTATTCCCTTATGTGTAAAGTGCAGCGCAATACCTGCTTTGCCATCCTGTGAATATTTACAGGCATTTACTACTATGTTTTTAACGGCACTGTACAGCAGATCTGCATTGCCAAATACCAGCAGTTTATCTTCTTCATCAGGAAAAGTATCAAAAAAAAGTTCTACTGCATATTTATCATTGGCCTTGCGCATTTCTATTGGCAGGCGCATTAACAATTCATCTATTCTTATCAGCGAAAGCTCCATACCGTCTGATGTGCCGCTTGCTTTTGCAAGCTCAAGCAAACTTTTGGTAAGCTGTATCAGATTTTTAACATCATCGTACACAGAATTGATCACTGACTTGTATTCTTCAGCACTGCGTGTATTTTGTAAAGTGATTTCTAACTGGCTGTAAATAGAAGTAAGTGGTGTAGAAAGCTCGTGCGAAGCATTAGCTATAAAGCGGCGTTGTATTTCAAAAGATTCCTGCAGGCTGTTAAGTAACTTGTTAAAGGTTAAAGACAGTTCGTACAATTCATCTTTGGGTTCGTGCAGGTCTATCCTTGTAGAGAGGTTTTGCGAGGATATGTCTTTTACCTCATTGGTAATTTTTTTAATGGGCAATACCAGCCTTACTGAAAAAATTAATCCTGAAATAAATGTAACCACCATACCTGTAACCAAACTAAGCAATAAAATTACTTTTAGCTGTGCCAGTTTTTCATAACCGCTCATATCATAAGCTGCGGCAATAACAACATGCTGGTTGGTATCATCCTGGTAGTGAAGTGCCACTGCATCTTTATAACCGCTTGAAAAATATTCTTCTTTGTTCTTGCTTCTTGCTTTTGCCAGTATTTTACTATCAGCAGTAACTGTAGTGGTATTACTGTCTGTATAATTGTAAATAACATGGTTAGCATCATCATACACAACCACACTTTTTTGGTGCAGGGCTACAAATGTGCTTTTGTCAATTCTGTTAAGTAATTCTTTATCAATACCCTGTACACGCACCAGTAAATTAACTGTTGTAAGGGCGCGGTTACGCAGCCTTGTTCTAAAATCTTTTTCACGGTTAAGGCTTGAAAAGTAATATACCGAAGTGCATAACAACAACAGGATGGCTGTTACCAAAACTGTAAATAAAAGGGTAATCCTGTATCTTATATTCATTGTTACTTATCGGCTTTCATAATATAACCCATGCCTACCTGGGTATGTATTAAACGTACAGGAAATTGTTTATCAATTTTATTGCGCAGGTAATTTACATATACATCAATAACATTGGTTTGGGTATCAAAGTCAATCTCCCACACGTTTACAGCAATATCTGCACGCGATACCACACGGTTGCGGTTGCGCATAAAATATTCCAGTAATTGAAATTCTTTGGCGGTTAGTATTATGTTTTTTCCATCCCTTATTACTTCTTTACTGTCAAGGTTCATGGTAAGGTCGCCCACTTTTAAAATATTGCCTGTGGGTACCTGCTGGTTAAGGGTGCGCTTTAGTAATGCTCTTATGCGTACCAGCAGTTCTTTAAATTCAAAAGGCTTAATAATGTAATCATCTGCACCAGCATCAAACCCCTCAATTTTATCATCAGTGGTGTTCATGGCGGTGAGCATTATTACAGGTATATGCTGGTTATGGTTTCTGATGTCTTTACAAAGCTCGTAACCGTTAATGCCTGGTATGTTAATATCAAGAATTACCAGGTCGTAGCTATGCGAAAGAAACATTTTTTTGCCTACAATACCATCAAATGCTACTTCAATATAATAACCGTTTTCTGTAAGGCCTTTTTGTAATGCCTGTGCAATTTTTACTTCGTCTTCTACTATTAATATTTTTCTTTCTTCCATAATTTGTATAATCTAACCCATGATACTGATTACCTGCTTAAAATAAGAATCAGAGGTAGATTCTAATCAGTTTCTAATATCGCCAGTGTCTTGCCTTCCCTGCAAAAGTAGAGTTGTTTTAGTGCAGGAATTTTTCCCTCTAAAAAAGCACAAAACAACTTACAACTATCAAAAATTTCTTTCTATATTAGTTGCATTCTCAACCTTAATCAACGCACTATCACAACGCATAAATATGCACTTAACACCCAGGGAAACAGAAAAATTATTGCTTTTTTTGGCAGGGGAACTTGCTGAAAAAAGAAAGGCAAGAGGGTTAAAATTAAACTATCCTGAAAGCATTGCTTTGATAAGCAGCAGGTTACAGGAAGCCGCAAGGGATGGGCAATCTGTTGCAGCTTTAATGCAATACGGAACCACCATTTTAACCCGTGAAGATGTAATGGAAGGTATACCAGAAATGATACACGAGATACAGATAGAAGCTACTTTTCCTGATGGAACCAAGCTGGTAACAGTGCATGACCCAATACGATAGAGAATGGGAACACGGATAGCACAGGTGGATAAGATAAACACAGGTTAATATGTGTGATAAGACGAATAAAGTATCAAACCGCTGCTTCCGATAGCTATCGGAAGTGCGACGCTCACAGAGTCCCGTGGACAACAAAAGTTAAATTGAAAAGCTAAAGCGCATCACCAAAAAATACTACCAATGATACCAGGCGAATATATTTTAAAACCCGGCAATATTGAAGTAAATGCAGGCAGGGAAACCATAACAATAACTGTAGTAAATACAGGCGACAGGCCCGTGCAGGTGGGGTCTCATTTTCATTTTTTTGAAGTAAATAAAATGATGGAATTCAACCGAAGCAAGGCTTTTGGTATGCGGCTGAACATTGCGGCAGGCACAGCAGTACGTTTTGAACCTGGCGAAGAAAAAGAAGTGGTGCTGGTTGAATTTGGTGGTAACAAAGCAATACATGGCTTTAGTAATTTAACCAGCGGTGCAATTGCAACTAATAAAGAGCATGCGGTTGAAAAAGCAGCAACGCAAAACTTTAAAACCAACGACTTATGAGTTTGAATATCAGCAGGCTGAAATATGCCAATATGTATGGGCCAACAACTGGTGATAAAGTGCGTTTGGCCGATACAGAACTGTTTATTGAAATAGAAAAGGATTACACCGTTTATGGCGATGAGGCAAAGTTTGGTGGCGGCAAAACCATTCGTGATGGTATGGCACAATCTGGCACTGCCATGCGTAAAGATGGAGTGCTTGATATGGTAATTACCAGCGTAATGATTATTGATCATTGGGGTATTGTGAAAGCTGATATTGGTATTAAAGACGGTAAAATTGTTGGCGTTGGTAAAGCTGGTAACCCAGATACGATGGAAGGTGTTGCTGCAAATATGGTGATTGGTGCAAGTACTGAAGTGCATGGTGGCGCGGGCCTTATTGCAACCGCTGGTGGTATTGATACGCATATACATTTTATATGTCCGCAACAGATTGACCATGCATTGTTCAGCGGCATTACAACTATGATTGGCGGCGGCACCGGCCCTGTGGATGGAACCCTTGCTACCACGGTAACTCCGGGCGCATGGAATATTCAGAAAATGCTGGAAAGTGCTGAGGCTTTTCCTATGAACCTTGGCTTTTTTGGTAAGGGCAATTGTGCGTCTGTTGAGCCTTTAGAAGAACAAATTGAAGCCGGTGCTTTGGGATTGAAAATACACGAAGACTGGGGGAGTACACCTGCGGTGATTGATGCATCTTTAAAAGTGGCTGATAAATATGATGTGCAGGTTGCCATACATACTGATACATTGAATGAAAGTGGCTTTTTAGAAGATACTATCAATGCCATTAATGGGCGTGTGATACATACTTTTCATACAGAAGGCGCAGGTGGCGGCCATGCACCCGATATTATAAAAGCGGCCATGTACAATTATGTGCTGCCGTCCTCTACCAATCCTACAAGACCTTACACGAAAAATACTATTGATGAACATCTTGATATGCTGATGGTTTGTCACCACCTTGATAAATCGGTACCTGAAGATGTCGCTTTTGCTGATTCCCGTATTCGCCCAGAAACTATTGCAGCAGAAGATATTCTGCATGATATGGGAGTGTTTAGTATGATGAGCAGCGACAGCCAGGCAATGGGCAGGGTAGGCGAGGTGATTACCCGTACCTGGCAAACGGCTGATAAGATGAAAAAGCAGCGTGGCTTTTTACCAGAAGATGAAGCAAACGGCAATGATAATTTTCGTGTAAAAAGATATGTTACCAAGTATACCATTAATCCTGCTATTTCGCATGGCATTAGTGAATATGTTGGTTCAATAGAAGCTGGAAAGCTTGCTGATATTGTGTTGTGGAAACCTGCACTGTTTGGGGCTAAGCCTGAAATGATGATAAAAGGTGGGATGGTAATTGCGTCAAAAATGGGAGACCCCAATGCTTCTATTCCCACGCCGCAACCTGTAATTTACAGGTATATGTTTGGTGCTTATGGTAAGGCTTTGCATAAAACCTGCGCCACTTTTGTGTCCCAGGTTTCGCTGGATAATAACACCGTGCAGGGATATGATTTACAAAAGATGGTTTTGCCTGTTAAAAACTGCAGGAATATTTCTAAAAAAGACCTTATTCATAACGATGCTACACCACAGATTAATGTGAACCCAGAAACTTACGAGGTAAAAGTAGATGGTGTAGCTATTACCTGCGAACCTGTAGATGTAGTGCCTTTGGCGCAACGGTATTTTTTGTTTTAGTATCAATTACATCAATTAAAAAAGCCTCATCACAAGTATATTAAATACAATGTGGTGAGGCTTAATATTTTGAAACGCAAGGTTTAGTTGCTGGCTAAATCGCTTGTAATAGCGTGGTTTTGTGATTTTGCCCTGTCAATAAAATTTTGCGCTTTTTCTTTCGCATTGTTCTTTAGGTTTTCAGCTTCCGTCATAGCTTCTTCACCATATTCTTTTGCTTTGCCCATTGCCTGATCTTTTAAATCAACTATTTTTTTCTTTAAATCTTCTACACCGTCAGCAATTTGCTGCCTTGTTTCTGCACCAGATTGTGGGGCGGCTAAAAGACCTATAACTACACCTGCTGCCAAACCTGAAGTTGCTGCGATAATGATTTTTGTTAAGCTCATGATTTTTTGGTTTAATAATTATTAATGATAAAAAAAACACAATAATCTTGCCTTAAATACAAATACAAAATTGGGGAAAAAACTGTACAAACTACAACCTGAGAAGGTTGCAATTATTAATAAAACAATTGGGTTAACACATTATCAGTTTCAGAAGCCGCAGGCTTCAACCCCATAAAAGCATTCATTTGGTTTTGTAATAATACACCTGATATTTTAGACTTAAAACCATTAAACAGCAGTTGCTGCTTTTGCGTATAAGTGTCTTTGTCGGCTTTAATAATTTTTGATTTTTCTACCAGGTAGTTGGCGACAGCACTGGTAACTTTTGGCTGCTGTTCTTTGGCAAGCGCTAATTTGGAAATTAATTTTCCGGTAATTTCCTGTGTTAGTTTAGCTACATCAAATTCCTGCGCTAGCAGTACTTTATTTACAGTTTTAAGGTCGCCAGCATTTAATAACAGACTGGTTAAAACAGCAACTATTGTAAGCAAAAATGTTTTCATGATAGTTTGTTTGGCTAATACTAAAAACTTAGCCCTACAATTTAAACAAACTATCTACAAATTCGTGCTTATCAAATACTAATAAATCGTCAATTTTTTCCCCAACGCCAATAAACTTCACAGGAATCTTAAATTGATTGGCAATTGCAAGCACAACACCACCTTTTGCAGTACCATCAAGTTTTGTAATAGTTAATGAGGTAACATCTGTAGCAGCAGTAAATTGTTTGGCCTGCTCTACCGCGTTTTGGCCTGTTGAGCCATCCAAAACTAGCATTACTTCATGCGGCGCAGTGGGTATAACTTTTTTTATAACACGTTTTATTTTACCCAGTTCTTCCATTAAATACAGCTTGTTGTGCAACCTGCCTGCGGTATCAATAATTACAATATCACTGCCTTTTGCAACAGCACTTTGTACGGTATCAAAAGCAACGGCGCTGGGGTCGCTGCCCATGGCTTGTTTAACAATAGGTACGCCAACACGTTCGCTCCAAATGGTAAGCTGGTCAACAGCCGCCGCACGAAAAGTATCTGCGGCACCAAGAATTACATTGTAACCAGCCTTTTTGTAATTGTGTGCCAGTTTACCAATAGTGGTGGTTTTACCAACGCCATTAACGCCAACCACAAGTATTACATAAGGCTTTTGCCCTTCGGGGATTTCAAAATTTTTGTAGGATGTATTATCAGCATCAACCAAAACGGCCTTAATCTCCTGCTGAAGAATACTGTTTAGTTCTGATGTATTTACATATTTATCATCAGCAACGCGCTTTTCAATGCGTTCAATTATTTTGATGGTAGTTTCAATACCAACATCAGCACTTACAAGTGCATTTTCTAATTCATCCAGCACTTCTTCATCAACCGTGCTTTTACCTGCAATGGCTTTTGTTATTTTAGAAAAGAAACCTTCTTTGGTTTTCTGTAAACCTTCATCTAAACTTTCTTTCTCTTTTTTACCGAATAATTTATCGAAGAAGCCCATAATTTGCCCTCTTTTTTTGTGATGCCGCTAAGATAGCAGATTTGGCAGCAGTTGTAGAATGAATACCTGAAACTAAATGCTTTACAGCTTTGGAATGTGTATTATGACAGTTTTTTTTGCAACTCCTGCCCAAAATACTTTTGAATAATTTCAATAATACTGGGAAAACTATTGTCAAGGCATTTTTCCATTTCCTCTTTATCCACCCATTTTATTTCGGTAATATCTTCTTCTGCCTGTGGTTTAAAAGGTTCACTGCTGCTGGTTTTCATCAGGTACCAATGCGATTCTTTTATCACATCTGCATGTACATATGTATCAAAATATTCGTGAAATGTAGTACCGATAAACCTTTCCCTTTTTACCTGCTGTAGTCCTGTTTCTTCCTGCACTTCACGCACGGCGCAAAATTCCAGTGTTTCCCCTTCATCCAGTTTACCTTTTGGCAGGTCCCATTTATCGCGGCGGTAAATCATTAGTAACTCTTCCTTCTCGTTAAAAACCAATCCGCCTGCGGCAATAATTTTCTTTTTATTCATGCGGTAAAAATATTTGTAAAAATGAAACCTTCGGAAACAAAAGTTGTGCAAACAATCTTCAAATACCTGTTGCACCATTCCCATCAAATCAATCATAATTATATCTTCGCCGCATGACAAACGAAAAAGCCATTGCAGAAAAACTGCTGCAGGTACAAGCCGTAAAATTAAGCGTTGATAAGCCTTTTACCTGGGCCAGTGGTTGGAAAAGCCCTATTTATTGCGACAACAGAAAGGTATTGTCTTTTCCGTTTGTACGTGATTTTATAAAGAGCGAAATGTGCAATGTAATATTTGAAAAATACCCTGAAGCAGACCTGTTGGCTGGCGTGGCAACTGCGGGCATTGCATGGGGCGCTATGGCTGCTGACCAATTAAAGCTGCCCTACATTTATGTTCGCCCAAAACCAAAAGAACATGGGTTGGGCAACCAGATAGAAGGTTTTTATGAAGCAGGCCAAAAAGTGGTGGTAATAGAAGACTTGATTTCTACAGGAAAAAGTTCTTTGCAGGTCGTAGATGTTTTGCGCAACGCAGGCGTTGAAGTGATTGCCATGGTTTCAATTTTTAACTATGGGTTTGATGTGGCGACGCAAGCTTTTGCAGATAAAAATTTGTCCTTCACTTCTTTAAGTAATTACGAAACCCTGATAAGTCTGGCAATAGAAAAAAACATTGTTCAGCCAGAAACTGAAGCCTTACTGCAGCAATGGAAAAAAGATCCTTCCACCTGGGGGGTGTAAGCAAAGCATACAATTAAGCTTTTTTGCCTATAAAACGTTTTTTGTAAACCTTGCTGGTAAAATAGGTTGTTTAAAGCCTTTTAACAGGTTATAATTTCCCCTTAAATAAGGGGTTACAGCGATTGGGCAATAATTCAATAGAAATATTCGTTTATTTTAGCAACCAAATAGTGCTTTTAATGAAACCCATAACCGTATTCCTTTCTTTTTTCATATTTATAATGGTAAGTGCTTGCGGTACCCGTAAAAAAACTGTCGCTTCACCTGTATCTGAACCCGTAAGGGATATTCCCGTGGCGAAAGAAGAATACACCCCATTTACACGGGATTTGTACACCAAATTATTGAGCAGCCAGATAGATATTAAGAAAGTGCAGTTTTATATTGACCAGCAACTAATTCTTAGCCGCGGAATTGATAACAATGCGCTGGAGGTTTCTTCAGGTAAAATTGTTTTTAGAAATGGTAAAAACACCAACGAAATTATTATACCTATTTATACTGCTGGCAAGTGCGAAGTGGTAGAAAGTGATGGTTTAAGAATAAGTTTTGAGCAGGGGGGTAAAACTTTTAAGTTTTTAAACAGTAGAACTTATAGCCCCGATAATTATATTTTCAGCGGTGCTAATTGGGATGATAAAGGCACTTGCGAAGTAGAGTATGACAACAATAAATTTCGTGTAAGCTGCGGCACTTGTGGCAGTGCTGCTGATGCCAAACTTGTAGTTAAAGTAAGTGAGCTGAACGATATTAAAAATAATTCAAGGCCATTGCCTGGTAATAGGGTAAATTAAAAACTTAGATTAAAACTACCAGGAAAAGGTGCAATTTAAAATGCGCCTTTTTTTATGCAAAAAATGTTATCATACTTTTGGATTTTATAACATGAAGATTATTACCTTTTAGATGTAACTTACCACCCACACAACACTCATGAAAGCAAAGTATATCAATCCATTTACAGACTTTGGATTTAAAAAAATATTTGGCGAAGAAGCGAGCAAACCACTACTGCTTGATTTTTTAAATGCCCTTTTGCCACTTGATAATAAAATAAGCAGCCTCTCTTTTAAAAGCACCGAACAGCTTGGGCAAACAGAAAATGACAGGAAAGCGATATATGATATTTATTGTGAAAATGAAAACGGCGAGAAGTTTATAGTTGAGTTGCAGAAAGCAAAACAAAATTATTTCAGGGAACGGACTATTTATTATTCAACTTTTCCTATAAGGGAACAAGCTGAAAAGGGCGAATGGAACTATAAATTAAATGCGGTTTATTGTGTGGGGATTCTTGATTTTACCTTTGATGATTATGACACCGAACCTGAAAAAAATGATGTAGTCCACACCATTAAATTAAAAAACCAGCATGGAAAAGTTTTTTTTGACAAGTTAACGTACATCTATCTTGAAATGCCAAATTTTAAGAAGTCAGAAAAGGAATTACAAACGCGTTTAGACCAATGGCTTTATTTTATTAAATATTTAGAAGATTTTGAAACTATTCCTGCCATTTTTAAGGATGAAGTGTTTGCCCGTGCCTTTGAAAAAGCCGAACTTGCAAGGCTGCCACAATCTGAACTGGATAGTTACGAAAGCAGCCTGAAAGTTTTTAGGGATAACAAAGCGGTGTTTGATTATGCAAAACAAACTGCCTATGATGAAGGTAAGGCAGAAGGAAAAGCGGAAGGAAAAGCAGAAGGAAAAGCAGAAGGAATAGCCGCGGGAAAGGCTCAAGGGAAAGCTGAAACGGCAAAGGCTTTAAAAGAAAGTGGTGTACCTCTAGCTATTATCGCAAAGGCAACTGGACTATCAGAAAACGAAATCAATAATCTGTAACTTAACAGGTAAACTAAAAGCCCCACTTGTATGCATACAAGTGGGGCTTTGTTTTTTAATCCTGTAAATAATTAAAGTTTGTTTTTGGTGTAAGTGCCAGCAAGGTTTCGTACATCAGTTTTATGGTGCTTTCAATATCATCTTTATGCAGCATTTCAACAGTGGTGTGCATGTAACGCAACGGTATTGAAATAAGTACGCTTGGGCAGCCATCGTTGGCGTAGGCAAAGCTATCGGTATCTGTACCTGTACTGCGGCTTACAGTGCGCATTTGCAAAGGAATGTTTTGCTTTTCGGCAACATCCTGAACAAACTGCAGCAACTTGTTTTGTACGGCTGGTCCATAACATGGCGATGGGCCTTTACCACAGGCTACATCACCTTCAATAATCTTGTTAATCATTGGTGTTTGGGTGTCATGCGTAACGTCTGTAATAATGGCTACATCTGGCTTTATACGGCGTGCAATCATTTCTGCACCACGCAGGCCAATCTCTTCCTGTACGGCATTTACAACGTACAATCCATAGGGTAGTTGCTTTTTGTTTTCTTTCAGTAAACGTGCAACTTCGGCAATCATAAAACCACCAATGCGGTTGTCCATGGCACGGCCAATATAATAGCCGTTGGCGAGTTCATCAAAGCCATCCTGGTAAGTAACCACAGCGCCAATATGAATGCCCAGGTCTTCTATTTCCTGTTTGTTTCTGGCACCGCAATCAAGAAACAGGTTCTCAACTTTTGGTTGCTGTTCTTTTTCTGCACCACCAATTCTTGTATGTATGGCAGGCCATCCAAACACTGCTTTTACTGCGCCTTTTTTACCATGAATTAAAACACGCATTGCAGGTGCGATTTGATGGTCAACGCCGCCATTTCTTTTAAGGTAAATCAAGCCTTCAGCGGTAATATAATTTACAAACCAGCTTATCTCATCGCAATGCGCTTCAATTACTACTTTAAAAGGCGCATCAGGATTTATAACACCAACAGCGGTACCGTAAGCATCTGTAAAATGAGTATCAACAAAGGGCTTTATGTAGTCAATCCATAATTTTTGACCGCCGCTTTCAAAGCCAACAGGCGATGGTGTATTAATATAATTCTTTAAAAATGCAAAGGATGTTTCTGTTACTACAGGCTTATTTACCTGTATTTCTGCCACCTTGGTTACTTCGCTTTTTGCTTTCTTTTTGTCAGTACTTTTTTTCTCTTTTGCCATTATGAAATTTGTAGTTTTTAAAAATAAATCGTAGCAATGGTACCGCAAATTGCTTTTACAAGCATCAGCCCATCAATTATTGCAAGATAATAGAAAATTGATTTACGGCGGTATAATGAGTAGGCTACTATTATCAACAAAATAAAGGGGATTGTATTGATAAGTATCTTAAAAATATGAAAATGACGGATGTTGGCATATACCAGAAATGTTCCCAAACCAAGAATGCACAAAGGGATAACGATATAAAAAATGGTTTTGCGAAGACCCAGTTTTACCACAAAAGTTTTTAGCTGCTGGTTATGGTCTGCTGCATAATCTTTTATATCAAACAAAATACAAAGCACAGCTATGTACATAAAGTTTTTAATAAATAGCAACGTACCTATTACCGTTATATTATAGGCAGTATCGTGAAAAAGATTATCAAATAAAACGGGATATACAGTAACCAATCCCGCCCACACAAAACCAATAACAAAAGGCTTTAACCAGCCTGTGTTGCGCAGGTTATAATCGCCCATTATGGCACTGCTGCCATAGTACAAAGCGGCAATACCAGGAAAAAGAAATATAACCAACCATCCCTGCCATTTAATACGGCCAATGAGTGACCAGTCGGTTTTTAAAAGAAAGAAGATTGCGGCCAATGCAACTATCGTAAGACAAAGCTGGCTGTACCAAACTGCCTTTCTGTTATGTATGTACCACAATGAGCGTGGATTGGTGGTGCTGTAAGAAGTTTCAGTAATATATGCCTTGGTATAATAAAGAACAGATGTAGAGAAAACAATACAATAATAGGCAAATGGGTTAAGTGGAAAACCCTGCTGCAATGCGGCCTCTATTGATAAACCTACAGCACAAAGGCCATAAAAATAATTGCCAAAAAAAACGGTTTTTATAATGCTTTTAAACAGATGTTAACTATTTAAGAAAAGTAATATTAGGGGAAGTAACAGTATCGCTTCTGTTTTTTGCTTTGTCCTGCAGGCAGAACTTAAAGACAGAGGTATCGGTTTTGTTTGCTGTAAAACATGCACCAGTTATAGACCCATTAGTTGCAGTGCCAATTGGAAAGGAAACTTCAAAAATGCCTTTTTGATTTTTTGTGGATGAAAAATTTGGTATTGTAGTAGTATCCGTGCTATTATTATCCAGAGAGCAAACCTTCGATGTTCTTGAATAGAACAGCGTATCTTGTACATCGCCTTCTTTGTCAGTAAATTCAAAGGTAAAAGTGAGCACGCTGCCTGTACCCTGTATGGTTGAATTAACACTCTTTAAAGTTAGTTGCGGTTTAGTGGTATATGCATCTTTATTACAGGCATTAACAAAAACTGCCATTACCATTAGTATCAATAATTTTGTCTTCATATCTTTTTTATTCGTTTCAAATTTAGCTAAAGTATTTAAATAGGTGCAGGAGAATATCATTAACAACATTTTTTCGGTT
This sequence comes from Chitinophagales bacterium, assembly GCA_031424995.1. Classification (GTDB taxonomy): domain Bacteria; phylum Bacteroidota; class Bacteroidia; order Chitinophagales; family Chitinophagaceae; genus Parasediminibacterium. The sequence continues at coordinate 22,644 of JANPIP010000058.1, forward strand.
TCGTTTAACAACTTTAATCAGGTTGCCAGCCAGGTATTCGGTTTTCAATACCAAAACAACAATGTTTACAGGCAATGGTGTGGGTTGATTAGTCAACCGTCAACCGTCAACCGTCAACCGTTAACGCTTTCCAACATTCCCTTTCTCCCTATTTCATTTTTCAAGAGCCACACAATTACCTCAACGTTGTTTGAGCCTGAAGTTATTTTTGAAAGCAGTGGCACCACGCAAACCATTAACAGCAGGCATTTGGTTAAAGATGTTGGTATTTATAAACAAAGTTTTGTTAAGGCATTTGAATTGTTTTATGGCGACGTGAAAGACTGGTGCATTATTGCATTATTGCCTTCTTATCTTGAAAGAAATAACTCTTCTTTGGTAATGATGGCTGATGAACTTATCAAGCTCAGAGGCAACACAAACAGTGGTTTTTACCTTAACGAATTTGATAAACTACACGAAGTTCTTTTACAGCAGGAAAATAATCAGCAAAAAACATTGTTAATCGGTGTAACCTTTGCCCTGCTTGACTTTGCAGCAGCTTATAACATGAACCTAAAGCATACCATTATTATGGAAACAGGTGGTATGAAGGGAAGAAAAAAGGAATTAACAAAGGCAGAGATTCATGCACTGTTAATCCAAGGTTTGGGTGTTGAAAAAGTACATTCAGAATATGGAATGACAGAATTGTTAAGCCAGGCTTACAGTAACGGCGATGGTCGTTTTGTTTGCCCGCCATGGATGAAAGTGGTTGTGCGTGATGAAGAAGATCCTTTGCAGGTAAGCCTTTATGGTCGTGGTATTTTAAATGTGATAGATCTTGCCAATATTTACAGTTGCTCTTTTATAGCAACTGATGATGTTGGTATTGTGTATGAAGACGGTAGCTTTGAAGTGTGGGGCAGGCTTGATAACAGTGACATACGTGGCTGTAGCCTGCTTGTTGTATAAACTTACCTGAAACTTTGCATAGAACTTAAAGGGTAACGCAGGTTTTTGTAGCCCATCATATCTACTTTAACACTGCCAACCACAATAGGGCTTTCAATACGCAGGGGGATATGGTTTTGGTCATCACTAACCCACACAGTCATCTTCTCGCCACCTTCAAATAAAGTACCTTTTACAAGTAATGGCTTAAATTTAATAGCCTTAAACTTTCCATACTTGGTTTTTATATTATCCTTGCCTTCGTATTTGATATACAGGTTGTTCACTTCATTATCCAAAAACATGGTAAAAGGAATTTTATCGCCCCTTTTATACTTGCTAAAATCAATATTTCTTGCATAGTAAATAGCACTCAATACATCTTGTACGCAGTTGGGCACTTTAAATACGCCTTTGGTGGTGGTTGCAGTATTTTCTTTACTATTGAAGGTTACATTTTCATAAGTCTTATAACCACCTTCATCAACATTACGTAAAAATTTTTGCGGGCGAAGGGTAGCGGTATCAATAAAAGTTTCATACTTGTCACGCACTTTAAAAATCCAATCGTAACTGCTGTTGCTGTTACCAATACCAGTAACATGGTATACAGGTTTGTTATTTAAACGCTCAATATTAGCAGTAAACGTAGCATTGCCTGCATTAATGTAAACCCCCACCACGCTGTAAAAAACTACAAAATCAATACGTTCATCATCCTGAAAAGTGGTGTTGCGTATTGAGCAGAAATCACCTGCGGGTTCAGGCTTTTCTGTCTCTGTTTGTGTGATATATGTAAGCAGTAAAAACGAAAGTAGTAAGTGCCTCATCCTGTCAATTTATTTTCTTAAAATTCTTAACCCTAAAATAAGCAAACTTCCTGCCAGTGCAGGTATAATTAAATTTATTACCCAGATGCCCGCCGATGTGGCAATGATGCCCAATGTATTGGTACTCAGCATACCAAACAATGCTATGCCCACTTTGCCCCTCAATCCAACTTCTGCCAAAGCAATACTTGGTACAATAGCCATAACCAAAAACTGCACACATACCAGACAACTTGCCTGCCACCAGGCTATCTCAACATCAAACACCTGCATCAGCAATAAATATTGCGATAAAAACACAACGTACCTGCTTAAAGAAAGTAACAGTATGTGTGTTAATTGTTTGTTATGAAGGTCTTCCAGTTTCTGTATAAAAAAACGATACTTGCCTATAATGGCCGAACGCTCAAATAGTTTGGTTAGCCACGATAAGTTGTAATAAAACAATATCACCACCACGGTAATAATACTCAACACATAAATAAGCCCCGTTAGCCAGAATACTGACAAGCCCTGAAATTGTGGTGAACTGACTATGATAACCCTGTACATAAAAACTAACCCGGCAATACCCATAACAAAGGTTACTATCATCTGCGCCATACTGCCTACTGCTGATAAAGAAAGTGCCCGCAGCCTGTTACCATCATTTAAATAAACAACCCTGCCTGCGTATTCGCCCACCCTGTTTGGTGTACTTAAAGCAAGTGCCTGACCACTAAAAATTGCCCTGAAGCTTCTTAAAAAACTCAGTGGCTGAATAGCCATCATCAACACCTGCCATTTCCTCGCTTCAATGCCCCAGTTTATAAGCATCAAAAAACAAACAAGATAAATTTTCCATTGCTTTGGCCCTGTAAGTGAAGTTTTTATAACGGCCCAGGATTGCTGCAGGTCTTTTTGCTCCTGCACCTGCTTGTAAATAGAATACGTAAGCCATATAAACAGAATGGGGCCAAGCACGTAATTAACAAGTATTTTAACGGGTTTACTCAGTTTCGTAGAAATTATAATACCTGCAAATAAAAGCTAAACAGCGAGATATAAAAAATGTGCTTCCTTATCATTATTTTCACCCGTTTAAAAACAGTTTTTTTGGTAACCAGCAGCAGAATTTCTATGTATCGTCCCTTGCGTCGCACACTGCGGCGCTTTGATATTCTATGCAGCAAAAGAGAACCCACCAACTAAACGGCAACTCAACTAAATGCAAAAAAGCGGCAGTATTATATTAGGCATCGATCCTGGCACACAACTAATGGGCTATGCTCTTTTAAAAATAAATGGCAATACGCCACAGGTTTTGTTAATGGATGTTTTAAAGCTCACCAGTCATAAAGACATTTATGAACGCCTCGAAAAAATACACACCAAAGTAGCAGAACTGATACGCCTGTACCGCCCTGAAACTTTTGCCATTGAGGCACCCTTTTTTGGTAAGAACGTACAAAGTATGTTGAAACTTGGCCGTGCACAGGGTGTGGCTATTGCCGCCGCCATGCAGGCAGGATTAAGTGTTACAGAGTACAGCCCCAAAAAGGTAAAGCAATCTATTACAGGCAATGGTAATGCAGATAAAGACCAGGTTTGGAAAATGCTGCAGCGTGTACTTAGCATAGAAGAGAAGCCGCAGTATTTTGATGCTACAGATGCACTTGCTGTTGCACTTTGTCATTATTACCAGCAAACATCGCCGCTGGCAAAGGCTGGTGGTAAAAGCCTAAAAGGCTGGGAAGATTTTATAGCTAAAAACCCCGATAAAATTGTAAAGAAATGAACCAACAGCAACTGCTTCGTAAAATAAGAGGAATGATTATCTTTTTTGTGATAGCGCTTGCAATAAGCGGTATCACTGCATTTCCTGTATATACTTAACTGAAATATATTATCGAAAGCGGTTGGTTTGCAAAGGATGGTTTTATGTACAACTGGCTTAACACTGTTTATGTTGGCGTTGCCGATACCCAAGCAAAATATCCCTTTTTGTTTTATGGGTTTGACTGGCTGGCATTTGCGCACCTTATGATTGCTTCTTTATTTTATGGCGTTTATAAAGATCCTGTAAAAAATAAATTCATTATTAACTGGGCTATGTTTTGTTGCATAGCAATTATACCACTTGCCTTTATTTGCGGCCCGATTAGAGCTATTCCGTTAACACATATTATTATTGATTGCTGCTTTGGAGTATTTGGTATCATCCCTTTGCTCATCTGCAAAAAATGGATTGAGAAGTTTGAGAATTTAAGTAAGCAGGCAGTTTATACTGAAAACAATTAGGTCTGCATTTTTACCACATAGACACATAGGCACATAGCTTAAATCCTTTACCATCGGGACTTTTCTATGTGTCTATGTGCCTATGTGGTTCAATATTTTTTTGAAAACTTATTTCTATGTGACCTTCTTCCCTTTACCTATAACTCTATGTGTTTAATCCATCAACTATTCCCCTTCTTATCTCTTCAAATTCTTCTTTACTAAATTTTAGTTTTTCATTCAACAGGTTCATGTCGTTGGTTTCGTCCATTGGTATTAGGTGTACATGTGCATGAGGCACTTCAAGCCCAACCGTAATAAGGTTTACACGGTTACAGTCAAAGGCTTTTTCTATGGCTTTAGCTATGGGCTTTGCAAATAACAGCAGCTCACGTAAATAATCATCAGGCACATCAAATATTTTATCTACTTCAATTTTTGGCACTACTAATACATGCCCTTTACGCACAGGAAAAATATCAAGAAAAGCAAAGAACTTATCATTCTCTGCTATTTTGTAACTTGGTATTTCGCCTTTTATAATTTTGGAAAAAATGGTCATAATAATAGTTTTCAGATCAACAAAAAGCCCTTACCAAAAGTAAGGGCCTTAACAAAATAGTGTACATCAAAAATTAAATTTCAATTTTTACAACTTTAAATTTCATCAAACCGTTGGGTGCCTGTATCTCAGCAATTTCGCCTTTTGCTTTGCCAAGCAAGCCTTTGCCAATAGGGGATGACGCAGATATTTTACCTGCTTTAAGGTCGGCTTCCTTTTCTCCAACAATCTGGTAAGTCACAGTTTTTTTAGTGGCAAGGTTGGTTATGGTGGCCTTGGTTAAAATAGCAACTTTACTGGTATCAATGGTAGATGGATCAACAATCTTGGCGTTTGCAATAACACCTTCCAGTTGTTTAATTCTTGCTTCAAGCATGCCCTGTGCTTCTTTGGCGCTATCGTATTCTGCATTTTCTTTAAGATCCCCTTTTTCCCTTGCTTCTCCAATAGCCCTTGATGCAGCAGGCCTGTCAACGCCCTTCATGTGTTGCAGCTCTTCACGCATTTTGTCAAATGTTTCCTGTGTTACATATTCACTCATTCTCTTTATGTTTTATGGTGATACAAAAAAATACAACGCCACAGAATTACTGCGGCGTTGCATGAACACAAATATATAAAAAAGGTTGTAATAAACAATTCTGCTATTGCGTAATCTTTTTTCTGAATATTTTTCAAAATACGCACCCGCGTTTTTAAAAAACGAATTACCTGTTTTGGATGTTGGCCATTGCGGCCAGTGTTATTTTACAAATCTTCAACTAAATCAGGTTGATTACGGTTGCGTAATATTTTTTGCAAGCACTATGTGTGGCGCTGTATAAAACCTTTATTTACGTTGTGGTAAAAGTGGGTCAAGTACAAAAAATTATACATCCGTTATTACTGATAAGCCTTTTGTTTTACAGGATGTGCTACTTTCATCGCATAAACAATTAAAGCTTATACAGTTACAATGGCAATAGAAAAAACAATCAATTGGGGCATACTTGGCACAGGAAGTATTGCAAAAAAATTTGCTGCTGACCTTCAATTTGTAGAAGATGCAAAACTTATTGCTGTTGGCTCAAGAACAGCGCAAAGTGCAGCAGCTTTTGCAAATGAATATGCCATACCAAACGGCCACGGCAGTTATAAGGCATTGGTAGCAGATAAAGAGGTGGATGTTATCTATATCGCATCACCCCACACCATGCATTTTGAACATACTTTGTTGTGTTTAAACCATGGCAAAGCGGTATTATGTGAGAAGCCTTTTGCTATTAACCTGCATCAAACAAAACAAATGATTACCCTTGCTAAAGAGAAAGGTTTGTTTTTGATGGAAGCTTTGTGGACGAAGTTTTTACCTCATTATATAGCAGCAAAAAAACTGGTAAATGATGGTGCCATTGGCGACGTAAAAGCGGTGACTGCAAACTTTGGTTTCAGGCCTGTACCGCCCATAAATCCAAGAATGTTTGATCTCGCTTTAGGCGGTGGAACCATTATGGATATTGGCGTGTACAATATTTTTATGGCCCTGGGCTTTCTTGGTAAACCAGATAAAATAGATGCTGTAATGATACCTACAAAAGACAATGTTGATGAACAGTGCAGCATAACTTTCTCTTATAACAACGGTGCTATGGCCAGCCTTTTTTCAAGCTTTGTAACGGGGCTTGCTATAGAAGCAAGTATCAATGGCACTACAGGAAGGATAAAGTTTACCAATCGTTTTTATGAGCCTTCATCTGATATAGAATTGACTGATTTTGTTAGCTGGAAAACCACGCAAATAGAAGTGGAAAAAGGCCTTGGTTTTGGTTATCACTACGAAGCATTGCATGTAACACAATGCCTCCTCAAGGGAATGACGGAAAGTGACATCCATACATTTGAAGACACGATAAATCTTATAACCGTAATGGATGAAGTAAAAAGAAAGGCGGGTGTTATTTATGAAGCAGATAAATAAACGCAATTAACGCAACTTAGCTTTTTTGCTCTGTTATTTTATCACAGGTTTATATTTGTCTTATTCAGTAAAAGTCCAATTTCAGTTCATGCAACTTCATTACAGCAAACACGAGCTACCGTTTCAATATCCCTTTACCATTTCCAACGGTCGTACCAAAACACACCAGCCAACGCTGGTAGTGGCCCTGCAGTTGGGCAATTTTGTTGGTTATGGCGAGGCACCTGCCATTACCTATTATAACATTACGGTTGATGAGATGATTGCTGATATTGAAGCAAAGAAGCCAATGATTGAAAAATTTGCACTTACTGATCCTGCACGTTACTGGCATTACCTGCACCATCTGTTTCCTAAAAATCCCTTCTTGGTTTGCGCACTTGATATGGCCTGCTGGGATTTGTTTGGCAAGATGAAAGGTAAAGCATTGTACCAGCTTTGGGAAACAAAATGGCTTGACACTCCGCTTACAGATTATACCATTGGCATAGATACCATTGACAAAATGGTAGAGAAAATGAAGGCCAAACCCTGGCCCATTTATAAAATAAAGCTGGGTACAGAGGAAGATATTGCCATTATTGAAACCCTGCGTAAACATACTGATGCCATTTTTAGAATAGATGCCAATGCCGGCTGGACACTGGATGAAGCCCTGCATAAAATACCTTTATTAAAAGAACTTGGTGTTGAGTTTATAGAACAACCATTGGCAAAAGATGATTGGGAGGGGATGAAAACATTGTACCTTAAATCATCATTGCCTTTAATTGCAGATGAAAGCTGTGTGTTTGAAACGGATGTAATTAAGTGCTACGGCCATTTTCATGGTATTAATATAAAACTTACCAAATGCAGTGGCCCTACGCCTGCATTACGTATGATTGAAGAAGCACGCAAGCTGAACATGAAAGTAATGATGGGCTGTATGAACGAAAGTGCCATTGGTTCTGCTGCTATTGCCAACTTTCTGCCGCAGCTTGATTATGCAGATTTGGACGGTCCGTTGCTTTTAACTAAAGACCTCGCCGCAGGCATTGAATATAATTTTGGTGAAATAACATTGAAGGGCAGTACAGGCCTTGGCATTGTGCCAACATTTGAATAGAAAGATCCTAAAGAACATATTATTTTATGACACCAGAACGTACAGAAAAATTATTGAAAGTGCTTCATCAGCGGCAAGCGAACCTTACCGTTGTGATGGAAAATTTGCAGGATCCCCGCAATGTTACTGCTGTTATGCGCACCTGCGAATGTGTGGGCATACAGGATTTTTATATTCTTAATACCAAAGGCCAGCGCTTTGATAAGTTTGGATTTAAAAGCGGCAGCAGTTCTGCCAAATGGCTTACCATTAACCAGTTTGATAATGTGGCTGAATGCTTTACTGCTTTACGCCAAAAGTATAGCACCATACTTACCACGCATCTTTCATCAGATGCTATAGACCTTTACAGCATTGATTTTACCCAAAGTATTGCACTTGTTTTTGGCAATGAGCACAGTGGTGTTAGCGATGAAGCAAGATCGCTTGCCGATGGCAATTTTTTAATACCGCAAATGGGCATCATACAAAGCCTCAATATTTCTGTGGCCTGTGCCGTTACGGTGTATGAAGCTTACCGCCAAAAAAGCATAGCTGGCCATTACGCACAATCAGCTATGCCGCAGGAACAAATGAACAGCTTAAAGCAAGAGTGGGGTTTTAAAGAAGAGTGATGATGGAAATATGATATATGGAACACGGATGATACTGATCCGATAGCTATCGGATGAACGGATGTTCACAGATTATTATGCCAATGTTTCTGCTTAAAAAATCCGTGTTCTATCCCTTCTATCTGTGTTATCCGTGTTCCAAATTTTTTTCCATTTCTAAAAATACAATACATCTATGTCATTTGCAGTATGTATTACAGCCACAGCACCTTTAAGAAAAGAAGCCAATCACAGAACTGAAATGACAAGCCAGTTATTACTTGGCGAGTTTGTTACTATTCTTAAAATAGAAAAAGAGTTTTTACAGGTACAATGCCTGCACGATGATTATACTGGCTGGTGCCAGCGTTCGCAGCTAATTATAGCTGATACGGTAATTGCTACAGAAAGTTATACCATTAATGCTATTGATACTTTTATCATTAATAACCAACTTTGCCTTGTAAGTATGGCAACACCTGTTTACCAAAATGGCTTACAAGTGAAAGGTTTTGAAATCAGTTATAATGCTATTGGAGTTACAAATGCAGCGCAGCAATTATTTACTGAAGAGAATATCCGTTCAGTAACGCTGCCATACCTTAACACGCCTTATCTATGGGGTGGCCGCAGCATATTTGGTATTGATTGCAGCGGCTTTGCGCAACAGGTGTACAAACTATTAAATAGGAAATTACCAAGAGATGCACACCAGCAGGCAGAAAGGGGAGAAGCACTTGGTTTTATACAGGAAGCCAAATGCGGCGACCTTGCTTTTTTTGATAATGAACAGGGCTTTATAACCCATGTTGGCATTATGCTAAACAGCGAAGAAATTATACATGCTTCTGGCCAGGTACGTATTGATAAAATTGATAACCAGGGGATTGTAAACATTACCACAGGCTTGCGTACCCATCAATTGAGAATGGTTAAAAGGTATGGTTAAGTTGAAATTGTGGCCGTTAACTTCGGTTACATTAATAATCCTCATGCGGAGAATTAAATAATACCGTGGGGAGAAGGAGATAATGCCGTGGGGAGAGATAAATAACCACGTAGGGAAAAGTAAATAATGCCGTATGGGGCATTATTGTATTGTTACAAAAAAGCTTGCAAAAGAGTGCGCAGCATTTACCATGTTTAGTACAGCCTGCACCTGAATCTTTAATTGCATTGCCCCAGCAGAAAATAAATAATTATAAAAACCAGTATGGTTCCAAAACAACCACCACCTAATTTCTTGGCACCATAACCTGCAATTAATCCACGTACTAATTTATTCATGTGTATGTTTTGGTAAATTGTTTAAATAATTATGCCACGGCAGGGCATAAAAAAACCGCCTTTGTTAAAGGCGGTTTTGTATGCTTTTGGTTAATACCTTTAGCAATAGTAGCCAATACAAAACTCATATCAACTGACGTGTTTGTCAATTATGGTCGTACACATCTCCAAATTGTTCTTCAATAAAAATAATGTGAAAAACGACACCACTACGTAGGCCTAAAAATGGTCTATTGTCGCCGTTTGCCCTAAATACTAATAAATGGGTAATTTCTGGTGTTACAAATCTCGGCAATTGAGGTTTGATTTGTTTAACTGGCATTTTCTCTGTGCCAAAGCCGTGTCTGTCCGAAATATTAATTTGATTCCAAGTTAAACCACTTATTTTTTTTAGCCTTTCAACAAAGTCAGAATAAAATTTATAGTCCCCTTTAGGCACTGTTTGCAAATATCTAAAACAGAAAATCGGATAATCTAATTCAGTGCTGTTTTCAGAGGGGATTTTTATTTTATTCTGCTGAGCATCTTTCTTCTTTATTTTGCTCATTTACTCAACAATTTGAGTTTTGAAGTACTCTTTTAAAAGGTCATATGAAATTTCTCCTTGTGGGTTTTCGCTAAAAGTTTTTTTCCAGGGTAATTCCTCGTGTGTCATCTTCATCAACTTTATAGCAGAAAATTGTCCATACTCTTCCATTACTTCTGTGAAAAGTTCAGCTTCGGGTGCTGTTAAGTCAATAATTTTTTCATCTTCTTTTAGCGAAATAGAAGATGGGCCGAATTGTTTAAAATGAAAATAGGCTTCTTTAACAACAGGCCCATATTGCCAAGCTTCAATAGGTTCTTCAAAAAATTTTTTGTCGAAAACAGCAATAAAAAAACCTTGCAGATAATAAAGCATTTTTTGCAGCTTTAAATTAGATATAGTTTCTCCCTTATTAATGTCAGTGTTAGCAATAATCTTATTTGCTACGTCAATAATTGGATAACTCATAACTCAAAATTTTAGCAAAAATAGCGAAAAATTAATTAAATAATAGTCTAATTTAAGGCTGTCATTTCTACTAAACACTTTAAGGTTTGCAAAAAGTTGAGACCTCGTAGGCACAGAAACCCATAGGAAAGTCAAGATAGTAGCGTTTTTTTAACTATGTGCCTATGTTATAAAAAAAATGCAGCTCTAATTGCATTTAGCATAACATATCAGCTAACACCTGCACTAATATTTTTCTTTTTGAAAACCCCAGTTGCGCAGTTCTGTTCTTTGTAAGTGGTACTTATATCGGTCCAAAAAGTTTTGCCATAAGTATTGCTGTTAAAGCCATACTTATTTATAGCTGTTACCAGTGTTTTTAGGGCACGTTCCCGCTCTGTCCTGTCCCTGCTAAGTATGTAGGTTTTGCCAGTTTTTTCTATACCAAAGTCTGCGTAATAAGAAGGTGGGGTTGCTTTTCCAAACTTATCTGCTATATACCCTTTTACATAGTCAAGGTGTTTATTGGTCACAATATCCAGTTCTTTTAACTTTTTGGTTAACTGGGGCCTTGTACTTGCAACAGCAATGCGTAAATCTAAAAGGTCGTTATACTCTTTTACCAGTTTTGTATAATTGGTAACAGGCAGCCATTTCAGCAGCAGGGTAGTCTCTTTTCCCATGCTGCCTGTGCCAGTTTTGCTACCTGCCCCATTTGAATATCACTTCTTGGTACGGTAGCAGTTTTTGGTTTTTTTCCAGTAGTTACAGCAGTGGTAGTGCTGGTTAGTTCTGTGCTCATATATTTTGGTTTTGTTTAAGGGGTAAGATAAAAAAACGACTGTTTATAACAAATTAAATTTTAGCTGTAGTTGTGGGGGCTGTTATTAAACAATCTATCACCCGCATAATTTACACAAGGCAATGTAACAGGTGGCATTATGGTAAACGTGCAGCGCAAAGGGGGTATGTTATGCCGCACAAGGGTATGCGGTGGTTGCATTTGGTATTTTACCTGCTGCGCGAAAGTGTGCGCATAGCGCAAAGTATTGTGTAACATGCTGCAAGGTGGTATGCGGTGGTTGCATTGGGTGTTATATCTTCTGCACAGTAGTATGCGCAAGGCGGCTTGAGCAACATAGCAAATTGCAGGATGGGGTGGGTACATTTGAGTATGCTGTTTTACAGGCAGCAGCGGCATAAAAAAACCGCCCCTGGTGGAGGGCGGTTTTTAATGAGAAGAATATAATTATTAAAAATTGAAACGAATTCCTAACTGACTCATCCAACGTGCTGATACCGAAGGAACAGAACTTGTACTTACATTCCAAGGATCTCTTCCAACATTTTGGGGATTAAAGCTAAAAGCAGCCTGTGAGTTTGTAGCACTATAAGTACCTGATGCACTTGCTGGGTTTAAAGTTCCAGGTGCAGTGAATCCTCTAAAAGCAATTGCGGCAAATTGATCGTTACTCAAAAAGTAGTTTCTTCCCCAATCTCTATTGATTAGATTTCCAAGATTAAATATGTCGTAGGTTAATTGAAATTGATAAGTTTGTTTACCTACTTTGATATTAAAATCCTGTTGGATTTTTAAATCTAAAATATTAGTAAAAGGCAATCTCGAACCATTCCTTTCAACAAATTGACCACGGCGTTTGCTTAGATAAGGGTTGTTGTCAATATAGGTATCCAAGGCACTAATCTGTTGATCACGATTGTAGGTAATCGCAGATGTTCCAGTTCCAACAGTATTATTTACAAATGACATGCTACCCATTTCGCTTTTGTTTGGAACATAAATTAAATCATTTCCACCAAAACCACCCGCACTTGCGTCGTCTTTAACTATAGCACCCGCATAAACATAGCTGACTGGTGCCCCACTTTGACCAGTATAAACTAAACTGATTGTAGTAGCTAAAGATTTTTTTGCATAAGTGAACTTTTTGCTGATGTAGGAGAATATCCTATGTCCTGCATCAAAATCGGAGGTAGAACGGGTAATATTATTTCTTCCGTTTACGGTTTCCATAAATTGCCATTGGCTGACATTTACGGAACTAGTTGCTTCGTTTGTAACTAAAGAATTTCCATAGGTGTAATTAACATTAAAGTTAAAGCCCGTGTTCGTTCTCTTGTCTACTGAGATACTAAAATTATATGCAAATCCTTTTTCATTTTTATTATTAGTTAAAAGAATTGCATTGTCATATGGATTACTGGTACCAACTATAGGAAGAGGTGCAGTTGGATATATCAATCTACCAGGACCTACACCTGGGCCGGTTAGTGTTGTAGCAGTTGCTTGCGCATTTAAGTTAGTGTAAAATATTTCATTTACATTTTTTGAAAATAATCCTTCTATTGTTGTAGACCATCCATGTTGGAATTTTTTGTCTATAGCCAATGAAGTTCTAAATATCCTCGGGTTCCTGAAATTTTCTGAAATAAGGTTTAAGCCACCTTTGTTTAGTCCAATACCTAACTCAGAAGCTGTCCATTGACCATTAGGATTAGACCTGAAACGCACATTGTTCCAAGCAGCGGAATTGGAACTGGTACTCGCAGTAAACCCGCCGATAAAAATGCCATTGTTGTTGTAAACGCCACCTGGCCAAACCAAAGGAATACGACCTGTAAACAATCCAGCACCACCACGGATAACTAAATTCTCTTCTGGTATTTTATATGTAAAACCTAATCTGGGTGAGATTGAAATGGGTATTTTTGGTGCCAAACCAGACCTTGCACCTTGCAAATCGTACAATGCGCTAAATTTAGGAAGAGCCGTATTATTAGTAAATGCATCTTCTGTTGGATTTGATAACCACTTATAATAATCGGCACGAACACCAATACTTAAAGTGAAATTATCTGTAACCCTGAATTCATCATTTACAAATGCAGAACCCTTACCAATTTTAAACGTAGCAGCGGCTGTAGTATTATCGTTTGAAATACCGTCTATTAATGAATATGCCGTACGGAATTGGCGAGGACGAAGGTTATTATAAAACTGATCAATATTGTCATATTGGTATTCGCCCCAAACTCTTTGAATGAAAGCATTTTTCACATCATTGTATTCCCATTCGCCACCAAATGAAAGCGCATGTTTGCCAACATTCAACTTAAATACATTATTGATGCTCCAATTTTTTTGTTTAAGGATATTGATGTTAGCACTTGGGTCTGGGCCAATGATAATTCCTTGGGTAGTTCCAGTACCTGTACCATCACTTATGATAATACGAGGATAAGGGTTTCCAATTGGGTTCCTATCGTCACTTACATTAGTGTAAGTAACAAGTAGTCTATTGCTAGCATTTTTTCCAATAGTGCTTTTTAATTCAGCTGAAATAGAGTGTGTTAAATTTGGTTGTATCCACCCATTGTTACCAAAATTTATAGCCTGTGAGCTACTACCGTTTGTATTGAACCTATCGGCTTTCGCGTATCGGTAACTTACGCTTAATTTCTGTCTATTGTCTATGTTCCAATCAACCCTGGACGCAATCCTATCACCTTTAATTGTTTCCGGGTTATCAAGATAAGTACCCGGGTTATATCCGCCTCTTTTTTGAAGTGTATCAATAAGTCTTTGAATATCTGTAGGGGATTTTGTATTACCTTGATAACTATTGGTTACATCAAAAGGTTGAGGGCGTGCATCCCTCTGTTGTTCAACATTTAAAAAATAAAACAATTTGCTTTTAACAATAGCCCCACCAATGCTAAGACCATATGTTTTATTTTGAAAGTCTGATAATTTAGTAGCCATTGATTTGTCACCTGTAGGTGTTTTCCCTGCCAAATCTTGATTCCTAAAAAAATAATACACGGTACCTTTAACTTTATTTGTACCACTTTTTGTTATTGCATTAATACCGCCACCTGTAAAGTTACCCAAAGAAGCATCGTAAGGAGAAATTACTACTTGAAATTGATCAATTGCATCAATTGACAATGGTGGAGTAGAAGTTTGTCCACCATTGGTACCTGAATTGGCAAGGCCGAAAACATCATTATTTAAAGCACCATCAATATAAAAAGAATTGAATTTAGGATTTTGTCCCGCAATAGTAAGTCCTTCACCATTTGCAGAGCTTAACTTAGCTTGAGGAATTGCGCGTAAATAATCATTTAAATTACGACCAACTGTCGGCAGATTTGCCATTTTATCACGGTCAATTATAGTTTCCGTACCACCTTTGCCAGAAGCCTCCAAGTTACGCCTTGTGCCTGTAACTGTTACAGCCGCTAAGTCTATTGGTTTGTCGGAAATTGATATATCTGTTCTAAAGGTCTCTCCCAAGTTAATAAATAGATTAGATCTTTTTTCAGTTTTGAGTCCAACAAAGGACACTTCAATGGTGTAAGGTCCCCCTGGGTTCATGTTATTAATCGTATAATCACCACTTTTTCTTGTTTGAGTGGTGTAGACAGATCCTGTTGGTTCGTGAGTAGCTTTAACCGTGGCACCAAATAATGGCTCGCCTGTTCCTGTTTTAACCACGCCGTTAATACTACTTGTAGTCACCTGCGCATTTGTTACAACACTAATTCCTATTAAAAGAAACAGTGTTAGTAAGAGGGTAATTTGTCTTTTCATCATAAACGATTGTGTTTTTTACAATTTTTGCAAAAGTGGTCTAACTTTTTAAGGTTTATTGCTTGTTGGTGTTATGTAATTGTTAAGCAAACAATATGTTAAAGGCAAGCTATCGTTACAGGTTACAAACTTTCAACAAAAAAGAATACATTTTTTTATTGAAACGGAATGTTAAATTTTTCTACGCAAAGAAAGGAAAAAATCTATTAGGTAGACAATAAGATATTAACAAAACGTTGCACTGTTCATTCATTAATTTATTGTGAACAATTTTTGGCTTTTAAAATATAAATTTTGTAATGTGATAGCGGTTGTTTGGGTAAATTTTTATTTGTGAGTAATGCACACGTTTGCAATATAAGATTACGTAGGTGGAGAGTTGGCGCATCGTGGGGGCAACTACTGGGAAGGTTGGTGGAACTATTGAGAAAGAATAAGGAACGTATGGGGGGAAGGGAGAAGAGTGAGAGGTCGGTAAGTTAGAGAGTCAGTAAAGCAAAGAATCCTTAGGAAAAAGAATGTAAAGCCCAAACAGTAATAAAACCAAACTGTAAAGCCCACGGAGTAATATTTGTAAAATATGTAAACCTTTCAGTAATTACACGTCACAGTGTAAAGCTTTTTTGGGAATAAGACGAGGCTCATTTTAGCCAGTCTAAAGCATACCAGCAGTATAGGAGGAGTATAGCTGAAGTATACCAGAAGTATAGGAAGTGTATTAGGAGTGTATTAATTCGTTAAAACAACCTCAATTAACCATGCTCCATTTGCTTATTCCCCAGGTAGCCTTATCAATTACACACTTATGCCTTTGTCCTTCTGCTTCTGTCCTTACCTGCTTCCCTCTTTCTTATTCTCAGTGTGTTATGCCCTCGCGGTGCCTCATTTGAAAGTAATGATTGTAAGGGGTTGCTGTACTTGTTTGGGCATTGGCAATTAAAATCATTCAAGAAGAAACATTCTGAATGCCCCAAAAAGTTTAATAGGGTAGATGTGTGTTGTAGACGGGTAGATGACATACTGGCATTACAATAAAGCACCCACCTGTAGGGTGAGTGCTTTAAAAAAGTGATTAATGATTGTTTCAATAAACATTTTCTGTTATTTCACCCAAAAGCTGGCTTCTTTATCGCCCCAAAGTATGGTAACCTTACCCTCTTTTGTAGCTACAATTTTAAGCTGTTCTGTAAATGTTGCTGCTTTTTTACCTTTCACATTTACGCGTATAGCATCATCGGCCTCAACATATTTAAAAGCACCCCATTGTTTGGCAGTTTTGTTAAAAATTATAGTCCATGCATCACCATCCACAAGTGTAAACAGGCTATAAGTTCCTGCTGCAAGGGATTTTCCTTCAATTGTAACATTTTTAGTAATGGCAAATGTGGTAGCATTATTAGCACCCGTGCGCCAAACTTTACCAGGCAATGGCTCAAGCACGGTACCAATAGCACGGCCTTTTACTGATGGTGCACTGTAATTAATTTTAACTGTAGTACCACTTGCAAGTGTTGCTTCTGTAGAATCTGGCGGGCTTGCAGGTTTTGGTCTTGCATTTTGTGCCATTGATACGGTGCTGATAAAAAGAGCTGCAACTAACAGCGAAGCCATTATTTTTTTCATATTGTGTGTTTTAAATGAAAGGCTAATGTACCATTACAATTGCTGCGGATACATAAATTTACATGTATGGTAGCCATTAATTTATAATACAGGGCGTATTGCTGCCTGTTTTGTAAGTATTCTTTCAGCCTTATGTAAGCTTATTGTTTGTAAAAAAGTTTTGTAAGGCTTACCTGCCATAATATGCATTGTGAAGGCTTTTATTAAACATTGAATAGTATTAAATTTTAAACTGCATTACCTGTAAAATTGCCAAGAAAAATGCCCTGCCGGGTGATTTTTAAATAATACCAAGTGCAATGGGCTTTTCACCTGCCTGTATCCCTTCAACCCCTATCTTCGCACCCCAAACCAAAGTTCTTTTTTGAATGATTAGCAGAAGAAATATTCGTGTTAAAGTGATGCAGGTGTTATATATGATGGAGGTTGCTTTAGAAGATGGAGCCATCAAAAACCCTGTAAATGAGTTGCAGAAACAATTTGACAAAACAAAAGAATTACTGGTTTACCTTTTATATTTTATTACAGAAGTTGCCCGTTATGCCGAAACGGATGCCCGCAATAAAGCTAATAAACATTTACCCACAGAAGCTGATCTGAATATTAATATTAAACTTGCAGGCAACAGTTTATTATGGACGGTTTTAGAAAACCCATCGTTTGTAAAAGAGGTAGAGGCTCTACAACCACAACACCTGATTAATAAAGACCTGCTGAAAAGGATTTATGGTACCCTTGTTGAAACACAGGAATACCGCAGTTATATTGTGGAGCAGAACCGTGATAAGAATACAGAAAAAGAAATGCTGCGCTTTATATTTACTACGTTGATGTTGCCTGATGAAGGTTTTACCTCTCACATGGAAGAGCTGTTTAATAACTGGGATGATGATGCTGAGATGATGGATCAATTGGTAATGAATTACCTGGGTAAACCTGGTGGTTATAATCTTTCGCTCATTATAAGCGATGAAAAATGGCAGTTTGCAAAAACATTGCTGATAAGTACATTTAACAAACGCCAGTATTTGCTGGATATGATTAAACCCAAGCTAAAAAACTGGGATGCAGACAGGATTGCCTCGCTTGACATGGTGCTGATGCAGATGGGCTTATGCGAGTTGTTGTATTTTGAAACCATCCCTACCAAAGTATCTATCAACGAGTATATTGATCTTGCCAAAGAATACAGCACGCAGCAAAGTGGTCATTTTGTAAATGGTATATTAGATACCATACATAAAGAACTGGTAGAAGAAGGGAAGATAAATAAGATAGATTTCAGGCAGAGAAAATAGTTGTTTGAATATTGAAAAAATCCTTTTTATGAATAAGCTTTTTTTAGGTCTTGCCATCATTTCAATTATTGCCAT
This sequence comes from Chitinophagales bacterium, assembly GCA_031424995.1. Classification (GTDB taxonomy): domain Bacteria; phylum Bacteroidota; class Bacteroidia; order Chitinophagales; family Chitinophagaceae; genus Parasediminibacterium. The sequence continues at coordinate 40,757 of JANPIP010000058.1, forward strand.
GCAGGGCTGTGACAATGAAGATGAATTACAGGTAGACCTAAAGGCGCAGCAAAAAATTATTGCAGACAGTGTTAATTATACCACGGTAAAATGGATTGACAGCTCTGTAAATTTTGGCACCATTAATATGGGCGAGAAGATTCAGATAAAATTTCGTTGCCTTAATACAGGCATCAAACCATTGATTATAATAAATGCAAGGCCTGGATGCGGTTGCACCTTGGCCAATTATACCAAAGAGCCTATTGCGCCAGGTGCTGAAGGGCTTATAACCGCTGCATTTGACAGCAATAAAACGCATGGCGGCACTGTTACAAAAAGCATTATCGTTAACACCAATACGCGTAACGGACAGGAACATTTTCTTTCTTTTACAGGAACTGTAAAAGGTGGTGAGCCTGAGAAAAGCAATGATATAATTGCAGTGCCCCACGCAGTAAAACCAGAAACCAAAAAGAGTTAAATTCTTAATTATAAAACAAAAACAATGTTGAACTTGAACACGATTTTAATGGCAGGTGGTGGCCAGCAGGGTGCAGGCACTTTGCAAATGGTTATGATGGGTGGTATAGTATTGGTTTTTTGGTTATTTATGATACGCCCCCAGGCTAAAAAAGCAAAAGAGCAAAAGAAGTTTATTGATAACCTGCAGAAGGGTGAAAAGATAGTAACCATTGCAGGCATACACGCTACAGTAAATAAAGTAAATGAAGACGGTACTTTACAGGTAGAAGTTAATCCTGGCAGTTATTTAAAGATTGAAAAAAGTGCTATTAGTATGGAGTGGACAGTAGCTTTGAACAAGCCAGCCGCTGTAGCAAAATAATAATGAGTTTTAAAAGTGCGAGTCCCAAATTCCAATAAGGAGTTTGGGATTTTTTGTGCCTTGTATAAAGACTTTAAATGATTTACGTTAGAGTTGTCTTTACATTTGGAAGGTATGATAAAAGTTGGATTAACAGGTGGTATTGGTAGCGGTAAAAGTACCGTAGCAGAAGTTTTTAAAACCCTTGGCATACCTGTGTTTGATGCAGATAGTGCCGCAAAAAACATCATGGAAACCAACACTGCTTTAATAGCTTCTATTATTGAAAAATTTGGGGAACAATCTTATATTGATGGTAAGCTTAACCGCAAGCATATTGCAGGTATTGTGTTTAACGATGCTTACCAGTTGGAGGTTTTAAATTCCATTACCCACCCAATAACCATACAGGCTTTTCAAGGTTGGGTAAAGCTTCAAAACGCACCCTATATAATTAAAGAAGCGGCACTGCTTTTTGAAGCTGGTACTGCCGGTGGCTTAGATGTTGTTATTGGTGTGTACGCACCGCAAGCATTACGTATTAAACGTGTAATGCAGCGTGATAACGTAGAAAGGCAAGCTGTGCTTGACCGTATGAGCAAACAAATAAAGGAAGAAATTAAAATGCGTTTATGCGATTATGTGGTGGTTAACGATGAACAGCAATTGCTGCTACCTCAAGTATTACAGTTACATAAAAAGCTTATGAATAAAGCATTGCAGTGAGTATGCTTTAGTTGTTGCCCCACCTGTAAGTTGGCACTTCCAAGCCAGCAAGGTCTAAAATTCTATCAACAACAGTAGCTGCTACCTCTTCAATAGTTTTGGGTAGACTGTAAAAAGATGGTGTTGCAGGGCAAATAATCCCACCAGCCAAAGTAACCGTTTCCATGTTTTTGATATGAACGAGATTGTATGGGGTATCCCTTACCATCAATATCAGTTTTCTTCTTTCCTTTAAAATTACATCTGCGGCACGCGTTACAAGGTCATCGCTTATACCATTTGCAATTCTGCCCAGTGTGCCCATGCTGCATGGTGCAACAATCATAATATTGTATTTAGCAGAGCCTGAAGCGAAGGGAGCAGAGAAATCGTACTTTTCAAAGTAGTTAACAGGATAATTTTTATAACTGTCGTTGCCCAATTCAGTATGCCATACTTCTTTGGCATTGTTGCTCATCACCACTCCAATTTCCTGCCATTGGTTTTTAATCAGCACCAGCTTGTCTAATAAAACTTTGGCATACACAGAACCACTTGCACCAGAAATAGCAATGGCAATTTTATTAGGCATGGTTAAAATTTGAAAAAAGATGTAAGAAAAAGTTAGAACTGTTGAATATTTATTAACTAAACAGTTTTAAACCAGATATTGTTAAATAAAATGTGAATAAAACTGAAAAAAATAAATAAATATTAATTAGGGTTATTTTGTTAACGAAAAGATTATTATATTTACAACGGTTTTTCATAGGATATTGGATTTTAAAACGGGGCTGGATTTTTATCCTGGCCCTTTTTTTATGCCTACAGGTTAGCAACAATAAATTTTGTCATCTTACTGTACACATGAAAATCTGCATTGCCACCCCTTATGCCATGCGACTTATTTGGATAATAACCACTTTCAAAATCAACATTTTTCTTTATCATTTCATCTACCATCATGACACTGTTTTGAAAATGAACATTGTCATCAGCAGTGCCATGCACAATTAAAAACTTGCCTCTAATGTTTGATGTAAAACTTAAAGGTGCGTTTTCATCGTACCCCTTTTTGTTTTCCTGTGGTGTACGCATGTAACGCTCAGTGTAAATATTGTCATAAAACCTCCAGCTTGTAACAGGTGCACCAGCCACTGCAAGTTTAAATACATCAGCCCCTTTAGTAATGGCAAGGCTGCTCATGAAACCACCAAAGCTCCAGCCCCAATGGCCAATTCTTTTACCATCAACATAAGGTAAAGTTGAGAGATATTTTGCAGCATCAATCTGGTCTTCAATTTCAAGTTTGCCTAACTGTAAATAAGTTTTCTTTTTAAATTCTTCGCCACGAAAACCAGTACCAGTATTGTCAACACTTACCACAATAATTCCATGCTGCACAAAATACTGGTGCCATGCACTTACTGCACCCCAACGGTTGGCTACCTGCTGGCTGCCAGGGCCGCCATAATTGCAAAACAAAACAGGGTATTTTTTAGATGCATCAAAGTTTAATGGCTTTAGCATCCAGCCGTTTAAGCTGTCGCCTTTTGTATTAGGTACTTTAATAAATTCAGCCCTGGTAAAACCAAAGTCAATTGCAGTGGTAGTAAGCTTTTCGTTGGTTTTAAGGGTTCTTATTACATTGGCATTATTATCTATAATTTCATATACAGGTACACTGTTTATGGTTGAAAAAGAAAGCAGTGCATAGCTAAAATCACTGCTCATTCTTACCGTATTGGTACCCGTTTTTTTACTGATGATTTTAAAGTTACTGCCATCAAAATTTACACTGCAAAAATCCCTGTTTAAAGGGCTTTGGTAAGCCGCCATAAAATATACTTTGCTGTTCTTTTCATCAACACCAATAACATCAGTTACTTCGTAGTTGCCTTTAGTTAATTGAACTGTTTCGCTGCCAGTTAACGAATGCAGGTAAATATGTTTAAATCCATCTTTTTCACTGCTAACCAAAAAATGTTTACCATCCTCTAAAAACTCAACGTCACCTGCTTCTGCATCAACATAATACTTATTGGTTTCTTTATTTAGTACTGATGTTTTGCCTGTAGCTGCATCTGCACTTAATAAACGCATATCGTTCTGCAAACGGTTTAACCAAGTGATGGAAAGTTTAGTATCATTGGTTGTCCATTTAATCCTTGGTATATAAATGTCAGTTTCTTTGCCAATATCAGCCTTTACATCTGCGGCAGATTTGGTATTGTAAATATGTATTTGTATAGTTGAATTTGGTTCGCCAGCTTTGGGATATTTATAGGTGTATTGCTTGGGATAAAGGCTGTCGTAAACCGCCATCGTGTACATTGGCACTTTGCTTTCATCAAACTTATAGTAGGCAATATAATTGCTTTTAGGGCTCCATTGAAAAGCCCTTGTAAACGAAAATTCTTCTTCGTACACCCAATCGCAGTTGCCATTGATAATGCTGTTCCATTTGCCGTCTTTGGTAACCTGTATGGTTTTGTTTTGTGCCAGTATTTTGTAAAATAAGTTGTTGTCTTTTACAAAAGCAACCTTGGTTCCATCAGGCGAGAAGGTGGCGTGCAAAACCTTACTATCATTGAGTTTGGAAGATTTTTTAGTTTTAACATCATACACATAAACAATGGCTTTTGACGAGCGGCGGTAGATACTTTCACGCTCTTTAAAAACAAGCAATTGCTGTTCATCTTCACTCCACGCAATATCGTAAAGGCCAAGCTCTTTACCAGCTTCATCTTTTACATCCCTGCTGCGTACCAGCGTATCAACAACAGCACCCGTTGCAAAACTTTTTTTAATGATGCCTGTTGTTGAAGTTTCCACATAATAACGGCCATCTTTCATACTGTTAAAACCTGGTACGGCATCAACACGAAATATTCCTTTTTTGTAAATGTCTTCTAAAGTAACCTGTTTGGTTTGCGCGGTTAAAAACAACGGGAATATGAACAGCAATAGGGGTAGCAGTTTTCTCATAAGATACTTTTATTGGTGATTTAAAAATAAGATTATCAACTTTATAAGAACTACCGTTTATAAAAGCGCATTACAGTTTTTAAGTTTTTAATGTTCTGTAAGCCAGAATGGTACTTATCAATGTAAGAAAAGCCCCCAGTAAAAAAGGAGCAGCAGGTAAATAAACAGGTGCTTTGGGCGATGTGAAGAATGCAAACAAGTAAGTCATTGCCAATGGGCCAAAAATAGAAGTGAGGCTCATTAAACTGGTAAGTGCGCCCTGTAATTCTCCCTGCTCATTAGCAGGCACATGCGTAGAAATTAAGCCTTGTATAGACGGGCCTGCAATGCCGCCCAGGCAATACACAATAGTAAAGGCAAACATCATCCATGTTTGTGAGGCGTAGGCAAATAATAAAAAGCCAAGCGTGTAAAGGGCTAGGCCTATGTACACACTTTTTTCCTGCCCAAGTTTGGGTATAATTTTGCGTATCAGCACGCCCTGTACCAATGCCACACAAACGCCAACAACAGCTAAAGAATTGCCAACCATAGCTTTACTCCATTTAAACTTTTCAATAGTGTAATAACTCCAGGTGGTTTGCACGGCATGCGCCGCGAAGTAAATCAAACCAATAGAAAGTACAAGCCCTGCAATAACAGGATATTTTACAAGATGCAGCAAAGCACCAACAGGGTTGGCACGTTTCCAGCTAAATTCTCTGCGGTGCGCTTTGTCTAAACTTTCAGGCAAAACAAAATAACCATACAACCAGTTGATAAGTGTTAATGCCGCAGCACCATAAAAGGGCCAACGAGTGCCAAAGTGCGATAGTTGCCCACCCAAAAAAGGACCAATTATAAAACCAAGCCCAAAAGCGGCACCAATCATTCCAAAGTTTTGGGCGCGTTTTTCAGGGGTGCTGATATCTGCTATATAAGCTGAGGCTGTTGTAATACTGGCACCTGTAATACCTGCTATAATCCTTCCAATAAACAACCAGAAAATAGTGGGTGCGAAGGCGAGGAAAAGATAATCAATCCCAAACCCAAATAAAGAAAAAAGAAGTACAGGCCTTCGGCCAACTTTATCGCTTAGATTACCAATAATGGGTGAACAGATAAACTGCATGATAGAATAGGCAAATAATAGCCAGCCGCCATATTTTGCCGCTTCGCTTAAACTGCTATTTGTTAATTGTTGAATTAATTCAGGAAGCACAGGAATAATAATACCAAAGCCAATTATATCAAGCAACAGGGTAAGAAAAATGAACCCTAAAGCTGCCTGCTTTTTATCTTTTGCCATATACTTTTATATTGGCTGCAAAGTAAAGTTTTATGGGTAGCAATAATTTTTTTCAATGCAGAAACGTACAGTTGTTGTCTCTAATAACCCTTCATAAAGCTATCGTTTGTACACAAGTATTGGAACACATTTGACATTGTTAACGGATCAAAAACTCCTGAATTTGCCCACCACAATCAATTTGCCCTATTCCATAAAGTTGGAATACATGTCTGAAGGTTCAGTGTCCTATTCCAAAAAGTTGGAATTTTAGCCTGCAAATCAATTAATTGCCTATAAAATCAAAAACAAAATGTTAATATTCCCTTTTTTGTGGAAATAAATTCACTAAAGCTTACATTTAATTTGTTGTTATACGTACTAATTTTTTATATTGCCTTAACTAAAACTTTTTAATATGATATCTATCGAACGTTTCTTTGAAAACCAGTTTGATGACAAAAGCATTAGTCGCCAAACACTACGAAAATTTACAGAAGACCATTTACAAAGGCTTGCCGTACAAAACACAGACAATGTTTATGATGCCATCATAAACAGTACAGAAACTGCCTACCAGCAGTTTTTTGGTGATCTTAAAGACAGGGACACCAGTTTTGCATTGCAACAAAGCCGTACTAAAAACATGAAAAATGTGCTGGAAGCCTTTAAGGCAAAATTGCAGCAGCGCGAGGGGCTTGTAAAAAACGCTTTTTTAGAAGACAGCCCTGAGTACCAGGAATTTTTTCCTGCAGGCTTAACGGAATACACCAATGCCACCCTTGCCAATGCCGAAACATTGATGAACAGGGTTGCCACTGCTTTTGGGGCACACAGCACGGCACTTGGTGCGGCTACGGCTACCGAGTTTGCAGGGTTTGTTACGCAGTTTAAAACGGCGCGTGGCACACAGCTACAGCAAAAAGGTAAGGTTAGCGATGCCACAGAAGCTACAGAAGCCAGCCGCAATGTTTTAGAAATACAGCTAACCACCAACCTGCTTACCATTGCCCTTAACAATATTGGCAACACCGCCGCCGCAGCCTCATTTTTCGACCAAAGTATACTTTATTTAAAAAACACAGGCGATTATGGCGATACAGAAGAGGGCAACGAAACCACACCCCCTGAAGGTAGTAAGTAGCAAGTAATTATAATATGCTAAACAGGTTCAAGTGCAGCCGTAATTGCATTAAGTATACACACGGCAGGTTATAAAAAAGGCTACCCATAGCAGGTAGCCTTTTTTATGCGGTCAAGATTTTTAAACTTCTATTATTCTATCACCAGTTTTTTAGTAACCAATTCATTGTTTACCGTTAACTGAATAAGGTAAACACCTTTGGTTAATGTATTGATATTGTTGATTGAAATATTAGTAACACCATTTACCAAACGGCTTTGCTGGGTTAAAACTGTTTTACCAGAAATGTCTAATACCTTAACATCTGTTTTTTCTTCTTTGGTTGTTTTAACCTGTAACTGAACAAAATCTTTTGCAGGATTGGGATAGAGTGTAATGCCTGCTGCGGTTTTAAGATCAAATGCAACAATGCTGCTGTAAGTAAAAGTGCCGTCTTTATTTACCAGCATAAGGCGGTAATACACTTTGGTAATAGAAGCAGCTAAAGTATTATCAGTAAAAGTATATTGATTTGATACCGCATTTTTAGGAACCATGCTTGTGATTGCATTGAACAATGTACCGTTGTAGCTTCTTTCAATTACAATAGAGGCTGCATTTACTTCATTGGCTGTTGTTATTTGCAATGCAGCCTGGTTATTAACCAACTGGCCTGTAAAGCTTTTAAATGCAACAGGAAGTACAGTACCACCTTCGGTGTAAAGGGTGCTTATTTCGGTAGCTGAAATGGCACGGCTGTAAAAGCGGATATCATCTAAATCTGCGTTTATCCAATAGGGTGTAGAACCATTATTTAATTTGCCAAAATATAAATCGTATATGTTTGTATAAGTAGTGGGTGCAGTTGTACTTGAAAGTGCAAGTGTTCCATTGATATATAGTTTTCCAGTACCGCCGTCATTTGTAAATGCCAAGAAATACCAAATGTCTTTTTGAACATAAGGGGTATAACCACCATTTGGTGCGGATACACTTAACCCATAAAAGTTTTGATGCAATGTATCAGGAATAACAATACTGCAATTTTGCCCCATTGTATAAGCAACATCACTATAATCTATCCCATAAGCACCAGATGCGCCTTCAATGTCACCCTTATACATTATCCTGTTTCCATGACAGTGACCTTTATAAAAAGACTTAACTTTAACCCATACACAAAGAGACATTGATTTGCCAGTGTTTAAAGAGCTGCTATTATTAATTTTCATGTAATTGTTAATGCCATTAAAGCTGTATGCTTTGTTGGCGTTGCCAAATCTATCTGTAGTTAAAGTAGCATTATTGAAAGATGGGTGATTGCCATTTCCGCTTGAATCGCCCGCATTTCCATTAAAAGGATAATAGGCCATCAACCCATCATTTAATGTAAGTGCTGCTGGCATGTATAAGGCGGCTACTTCACTGGCATTGATTGCCCTGTTATAAATACGAATGTCATCAAGAACTCCATTCAACCAATACAAAGCTGCCGCACCTGTTGGATACCGGCCTATAAATAAATCGCTGGTGTTATTAAAACTTAAACCAGGAGAACTGTTTGAAGATATTAGGCTCCCGTTAATGTAAAGCTTAGCAATAGCACCGTCATAAGTATAGGTTAAATAATACCATTTGTTTTTTTGAACATAAGGATCAGTAGGTTTTACACTATATCCCCATGCTGAAAATTGTTGATGTAAAGTGTCTGCTAGAGTTATACTACAATTCTGTCCATTTGTATATGGCCCATCGGTAAATTCAAGATCATAATTGTTGGCACCTTGAAATCCTTTACCTAAAATCCAGTTACCATGACAAGGACCCTGATAAAATCCATCTACTTTAACCCAACTGCAAATTGAAATGGTATTGTTTGGATTTAATGTTGTTTTGTTTGGTACTTGCATATAGCTTGATGTACCGTTAAATTTATACGCTTTGTTCACATTTCCAAATCTGTCAGCAGTTAATGTTGCATTATTGAATGCAGGATGATTGCCATTGCCACTTGAATCGCCTGCATTACCATTAAAAGGATAATATGCAACCAAACCACTATTAATATTTACACATGAATCTGCGGCAAAAGTTGTACAGGTTGGGTTTGTTTGGCTTGTACTTGCTGTGCCAAAAAGGGTTCCATTCCATGCAGCATTTCCTTGTTTATTAACAAGACTGTTGAATGAATAATAAGCCTGTAAACCAGTTTGCGTAGTAGGGGTTGGTAAACTATTATTCATATTGGCCTGTATCTGGCTTTGTGTACGGGCAACATTCCAAATACGAACTTCATCAATAAATCCTAAGAAGTCACTGGTGTATATTGTGGAGATGAATGCTTCTGCACCAATCCGGGTCGATAAGTCATTTGTTACAAGATTTCCTGCACAATTTATTTGGCTCATCAAAAATCCGTTTCTGTAAAATTTTAATGAACTGCCATTATAAACCATGGCAACGTGATAAGTTTTATTTAAAGAAATGGCACAAATATCAGGGGTTTGATAATATCCATTGGTTGTGGTAACAGCTGCATAGTTCGGTCTTAGAAGATAATTTACGTTTGTAGGATCCTGGTGTTTTGATACTAGGTTTCCACCGCCAAATAATGCATCATAAGCTGATGTTCTGTTGAAAGTGGCTTCTAATGTAATTTGATTGCCAGTTATATCAAGATCGCCGATTACAACACCAGATTTTGTAGACCCTACATTTAAATAGGTGTTACACTGCGAAAAAGATTTTGAAACTGATCCAAGAACGGTTAAAATAACTAAGATAGATTTTAATAAAAGGCAGTTAAGTTTGTGTTTCATTTTTATTGTGTTGTGTCTATTTTCAAAAATATTTATTTTAATTTATACAATTAGTTATTATTTAATTAAACCTTAAAAATTTAATGTCATTTCCTCTTTTGTCAGTAATAATTCCATGTTATAATCAAGGAAAGTTCTTAATGGAAGCATTAAACAGCCTTGATTTATGTGATAAATCTAAATTTGAAACTATAATCATAAATGATGGATCTACCGACAGTTTAACTAATAAGCTTTTAGAGGAATTGAAAAAGGAAGGTTACAATATTATTATTCAAGAAAATAAAGGTCTGGGTGGTGCAAGAAATACAGGTATTTTATTTGCAAGAGGTAAATATATATTGCCCTTGGATGCTGACAACGCTATATATCCAAACTACATCAATAAAAGCATTGAAATTTTAGAAGCCAATAGCCAAGTTGCTGTAGTGTATGGTAATGCAGAATTTTTTGGCAATAAAAAAGGTGTATTAATGCCAGGTGAGTTCAACTTACAACAGCTTATGCTGGGTAATTTTATAGATGCTTGTGCTGTGATAAGAAAAACCGTACTTGATGAAGTTGGCATGTACGATAATATGCCCATTATGGGGTATGAAGATTGGGACTTGTGGTTGCGGATAGCTTTTAAGGGATATGAGTTTCGCTATTTTAATGAGACGTTATTTAAGTATAGGGTAACATCAAACTCTATGATGCGCAATCTTAAAAAAGACATTAAGCGAAGAAATGAAATTGAAGATTACTTCACAACCAAATATGCAGGTAAACTTTCCTTTGACTTTGTAAATAATTATTTCTTTTATCATCTTAAAAAACGCCCCTTTTTTATATTGTACAGGATGGTGTTGAAAAAATATTTACCATCTTACTACAATCAGTTAATCTTGCAACATAAATTGTACAAGGGCCATATTTATGATTGAGGCACAGAAATATACCAATACCTTCTTTTCTGAGATGGAGGAAGCTTCTTACAAGGCTGCCACTATTATATTACCCATAGTTGCTGATTTGATTAAACCCAAAACCGTTGTGGACATTGGTTGCGGAACAGGGATGTGGCTGAAAGTATGGGACAACATTATTGGTGTTAAAGATTATTTAGGGGTTGAGGGCCCTTATCTTGAAAAAGAAAAAATACAGGTTGATGGCGGAAAGATTATTCTTAAAGACCTGAAAGGGAACTTAGACATTGACAGGAAATTTGATTTGGCAATGTCATTAGAAGTTGCCGAACATTTGCCCGAAACCACAGCCCATCAATTTATTAAAACCCTTACCCAATTAAGTGATGTTGTATTTTTTTCTGCGGCAATTCCAGGCCAAATTGGTACATATCACATTAACGAACAATATCCTGAATATTGGGTAGCCATTTTTAAAGAATTAGGTTATACACCTATTGATTGTATAAGGGATTTGATCTGGAATAATGCTGAGATTGAATTTTGGTACCAGCAAAACATTCTGCTGTTTGTAAAATCTGATAAAGTACAAAATTACCCTGCATTATCAGCTTACCTGCATACAGCTTCTAATCAAAATTTTACACGTATACATCCTGTTATTTATAACTTAAAATTAAAACAGGTTAAAAATACGGAAACCGTTTTTGGGTTTATAAACTGGAAGTGGTATATGTTTAAAAGAAAATACCTGTATAAAAATGCACAGTGAAGTTGCCCGTGAGGAAGGTTTAAAACGGTTAACCTCCGAGGGTTTATCAATTTCTAACCAACATTATATTGTTACCCATTTTATTGTAAACGATATAAAAGATGCGGTAAATAATTTCGCTAAAGGTGATGTTTTAGACATCGGTTGCGGCAACAAACCTTACCAATCTCTTTTTAAAAATATTAAGAATTATAAAGGATGTGATATAGTTCAAAGCAGTGAGAATGTAGTAGATTATTTATGCCCCGCCAATAATTTGTGTTTTGAGGATAACAGTTTTGATACTGTTTTTTCAACGCAGGTGTTAGAGCATGTTGCTGATTTTAAAGGTGTTATTGATGAGTCTTTTAGGGTCTTAAAAAATGGTGGCCATGCCATTTTTACCATGCCTTTTGCCTGGGAATTGCATGAAGAACCGTATGATTTTTTTAGATTTTCCAAGTATGGCCTTCAGGCTGTTTTTGAAAAAGCAGGCTTCGAGATTGTTTGTATTAAGTCTAATGGTGGCAAATGGGCAGGAATATTTCAACTGTTTTTAAATGTTTTATTATCAACACGTAAATACAGAACTTTAAGGTCGAAAATAATAAAACTGATTTTTATCCATTTTAAGTTTATCATTCCTTACAATAAATTTTCTATCTGGTTAGATAAAAAATATTTTGATGATAATTTCACTCTTAATTACCTGTTGGTTGCCAAAAAGACTGCTTAACATAAAAATTTGAAGGATGAAGTTTTTTGATTATTTCATTACATATTTATCTTTTTTACGGCATTCTGAGAAAAGAAAATTAATTAAATATTGTTTTTCTTTTAAGGGCAAAAAGGGGTTGGAGATAGGTGGCCCAAGTTCATTGTTTTCTTTAAAAGGACATTTTCCTATTTATCTCTTTTTAAAAGGGCTGGATGGTGTAAATTTTAATAATGAAACTATTTGGGAAGGCAGGATAGAAGAAGGGAATAATTTTTCTTATTACAAAAGCAAAGGATACCAATACATAAAGGAGGCTACCCAGCTTGATGGCATTGCAAACAATGCTTACGATTTTGTATTGTCCTGCCATAGTTTAGAGCATGTGGCAAATCCTGTAAAAGCTTTGCATGAATGGAGTCGCGTTTTGAAAGAAGATGGCTTATTGGTTCTTGTTTTGCCTGACAAGAGATTTATGTTTGATAGGGACCGGCCGTATACTACTTTTTCTCATTTGATTCAGGATGCGGAAAATGGTATTGACGAAGATGATGAAACGCATTTTGATGAGGTGATTACTACAAACCCTCAGTCAAAGGTTGCTGAAAAAAGAACATTTCTTCTGGAAGAAATCAAGAATAACGTAAAAAATCGTTATGTACATCATCATGTATTCAGTTTTGATGTGATTGCCGAAATGCTGGGTCATTGTGGCTTTGACGTTCTTTATCAGCAAACTGGCACACCTTTCCATCTCATTACTATTGCTAAAAAGAAATCTTGAATGGCAAATGCAGGAGTTGTCATTTTGTATCATCCCCCTGAGGATATTTTAAAAAATATCCTTTCCTATATTGATTACATTGATATTCTATTTGTGTTTGATAATTCTGACACCCCAAATAAAGCCTTGGTAAATGAAATAAAAGCGATTAGTGTAAAAATAAAATATGTAAAAAATGCTGCTAATGAGGGGATTAGCTATTGTTTAAATTCCGCTGCACAAATGGCCATTGATAAACAGTTTACATGGCTGCTAACAATGGATCAGGATTCTTACTTCCCTAACAATGAAGCTGAACTTTATTTTAAATATCAAAAATATTTTTTGACAGAACACGAGGATATTGCCCTTTTTTCATTAACCCATACGCCAATATTTGTAGAAAAAATAGATAAACACAAGATAGAAGAAGTAACACACGTTATAACTTCAGGAAGTCTACTTAATCTTTCCCTTTTTAATGAAATCGGTGGTTTTGATGAAAAATTGTTTATTGATGAGGTAGATTTTGACTATAGTTATAAAGCAAGATTAAAAGGGTACAAGATTTTTTGTTTTCTCAACCTTACACTTATTCATCATCTTGGGTCTATCACTAAAACAGGTTATTTAAAGTTTTTTAAAACTTCAAACCGCATAGTGCATTCACCAACAAGGGTTTATTACATGGTCAGAAACCATTTCTATATCTACAAAAAATACCACCCATCTTTTCCTGAGGAACTAAATGAAAAGCGAAGGCAATTATTCGTTACTTTAAAAAATAACTTACTTTTCTCAGGAAAATTCTTCCAATGTTTTTCATCAATAATTCGTGGTTACATGGATTATACAAAAGGCAATATGTAACATGCAACCCCTCATTTCCATTTGCATCCCTACCTATAAAAACACGGTATTTTTAAAACGATTACTTGATTCTGTTTCCATACAAACCCATAAAAATTTTGAAGTTATAATCAGTGACGACAGTCCTGGAAATGAAGTTGCAGATAACCTTGCAGCAATTACTTCTCTAAAAGTTCGCTATTTTAAAAACTCACCTGCGTTAGGGCCTTCTGCCAACTGGAACTTTGCCATGCAGCAGGCTAATGGTGAATTTATTAAGTTAATGCATGATGATGACTGGTTTGCAACGCCAGATGCATTGCAGTTAATGGTAGAAACATTGCAGCAAAATGTTCATGCTGATTTTGTTTTTTCAGGATATAATAATGTATATGATGATGGCAAAATAAAGACTGTTTTGCTAAGTAGCGACGATGAAAAAAGGCTAAAGCAACACCCTTTACACCTTTTTCGTAACAATTATATAGGTCATCCAAGTGTTATCCTACAACGAAAAAAAGGGCAGCTCTTTTACGATGAATCAATAAAATGGGTAGTTGATTTTGAGGCTTACATGAGATGGATAAAACAAGGCCATCAATTTGCATATATTGATAAGCCTTTAATAAATATTGGCCTTGGAACAGAGCAGGTAACTTTTTCGTCTTTTAGAAATAAAGCGGTGGAACTTCCTGAAAACTTCTACCTACTTAATAAATTGGGAATAGCTGTTCTTAAAGATATTTGGGTGTATGATTATTACTGGCGGTTGCTGCGTAACCTTAATATCAAAAATACCTCAGAAATTACAGAATACGTTGAGTACGAAATACCCCTTGCCATTATAAAAATGCTGCAATTACAAAAGCAGGTGACGCATAAGTTTTTATTAAATGGTGCTGTTTCAAAATGCCTGATGGCTTGTAGTTATATTGCAACCCAAAAGTTAGTTAAGTAATATGGAGATTGTAGTAAACACAAGGCTTTTACGTAAAAACGATATGGATGGTATTGGCTGGTTTACTTATCATACCATAAAAGAAATTGTTCAAAATAACCCTGATATCAAATTTCATTTTTTGTTTGATACTCACCAGGTAGCGGATTTTATTTTTGGAAGCAACGTTCAGCCTCATATTCTTTTTCCACCCGCAAAACATGCTTTTTTAAATGTGGCCTATTTTCAATGGTCTGTTACAAGGCTGCTGAATAAAATACAACCTGCATTGTTTCTGTCGCCTGACGGTAATTTATCGTTGGGGTATAATGGAAAGCAATATGGGGTAATGCATGATATCAGCTTCTTTCATTTTCCTGGTGACCTTAAAAAAACAAACGCCTGGTATTACAATTATTACTTTCCAAAGTTTGCAAAAAAGGCAACAAGGTTAGGCACCGTTTCAACTTACAGCAAGCAGGATATTGCTGCTAATTTTGGTGTTGAAGAAAACAATATAGATGTTGTTTATTGTGGCATAAACGATGGAATTAAACCCGCCTCTGAAATTGAGACACAAACTGTTCAGGAAAAATACAGCAGTGGACTGCCTTACTTTTTATTTGTAGGAACTTTGCACCCACGTAAAAATATTGTAAGGCTTTTGCAGGCTTTTGCACAATTTAAAAGTACCACAAGTCATCCTCACAAACTTGTTATCGTTGGCAAGACCATTTACGGGGGCGAAGAGATACAGCATACAGTAGAACAATCAGCTTACAAAACAGATATCATTTTTACAGGAAGGTTGGATGATGATACTGTAAGCAAATTATATGCTGCCGCATTTGCGTTGGTTTTTGTTCCGCATTTTGAAGGCTTTGGTATACCTATTCTTGAAGCAATGAAAAGCGGTACCCCTGTTATTACTTCAAATACGACTTCAATGCCTGAAGTTGCAGGCGATGCTTCCTTGCTTGTAAATCCTCTTGTTGTTGATGATATTGCTGCCGCAATGTCTGCCCTTGCAGATAATGAATTATTAAGGCAAGACTTGATTAGTAAAGGAATAGTTAGGGCCAATGAATTTTCATGGAAAAAAACTGCTAACCTTTTGTGGGATGGCGTTAATAAAATACTGTAGCTAATCCGCTAAAACCTTTACTGCACGTTGTATAATATTTCCCCAAAAATACTTTTCATAAAAAGCTATTGGCGTACCAACAGGTTGCTGAATTTTAATGATCACAGCATTGGCAAATGCCTGCCAGTCTTCATCTTTAACAATTATAAGCTTGTCTTTACAGGTGCTTGTGTCGCAGCCAATTGCGCCGCTTGTGGTTGAAATAACAGTGGTGTTAAATCCTATTGCTTCTATCAGTTTTGTTTTAACACCGCCACCAAGAATTACAGGATTAAGAAACATATCAGCACCTTTAAAATACAGTTCAATGTCTTTTACAAAGCCTGTATAGATGATATTTTTATCAGCAAATGCTTTAAGTTCATTCATATCTGCAGGCAAGTTTTTGCCGCAAATAATAATCTTGTATTGCAGGGAATTTTGCTGTAGCAACAGTGGGTTTATATGGTATAAAATTGCTTTTAGCGCATCAAGATTTGGCTTGTAGCCAAGCACACCGTTAAACAAAATGATCTGCTCGTTTTGCTTTATTCCATGCAGTTGTTCCAGTTGCTGCCTGCAGTCTTTTTTATCAGTTGGCAAATCTTGTTGTGTAACACCAAAGGGCATTAAAAAACATTTGGCAGCATCCAGCTTTAGCTTACCAATCATGTAGTTCATATCTTCTTCTGAAATACAAAATATTTTGTCTGCCTTTCTCAAAACCCATGTTTCATAAGCCTTTAAAACGGGCCACCATTTTTTGCCCAAAACCCTAAACCTTTCAAATTCTATATTATGTGTATGAACTATCCATTGTACGTTGCAGGATTTTTTTAGTGCAAAGCCAAGCCAGCCCATGTAAGGGTGCTCTGTTATTATATTCGTGATATTGTTTTCGTTAACGTATTCTTTTATGCGAACAAACAGGCTGGTATCAAAGAATTTTGTAAGCCCCTTTTTCATCCAGGGCAGCATAGTATAATTAGTTGCGAGCGATATTTCATTTTCAATAGTGCTTACAACTGTTAGTTCGCTCACTGCACCTAAGTATTCATTGAATTGTGCAATTAGTTTTTGTCCACCTGAAGTGTAGGGGAGGATGGCATATGGTGCTATGGAAAGTATTTTTTCCATCAACTTTTATGTTCTTTTGGCAAGGCAATTACATAAATAAATGGAGCCAGTAAATAATTAATACCAGGTATATTTTTTATTAAAGGGTTGAAGGTTTTGCCAATCAAATTCATCCATGTTTTAGTGTAATGTGTGTCCCAAAAGCCGGGCTTAACAACAGCCATCATACCAGTGCTTTCTATCATTTTTTTATGAACTGAAAATGGCAAAATATTCTCAGCCCAAACGCCGTATTCAACATCGCAGGTATTGGTGTAATGCGCGGCAGCTAAGGGTTGTATGCCTTTATGTACAAAGTTTTCAACCGCTTTTATAATGTCATTTTTAAAATAACCCCTTGTGTTTTCTGCAAGTTTTTCTGCATCTTTTTTAGTAATATTTTTACCAACTGATATAATCAGTTCAAGGCGGTACTGGCGGTAAATTTTTTCTATTTTTTTATGATGTACCACGTGCTGCAAATTCATTGCAGGATTATTAAAATTAGCAGTGGTAGATGAGTAAATAATAGCCTGCGGCTGATAAACATGTACTGCTTTATAAAATTCATCAAGCCTGTAAATATGCTCAATTACATTGCGTGAAGTGAGTATATCAAGTTGGGTGTTATTGATTTTTAAAATCTGTAGTGTTTCATCAATATTGCCAACAATATATTCATCAACATCAATCTTAACAATGCTGGCAATAATGAGTGCATTGTTTTTCCATTCTTCTAAAAGATCGTTATAAATTACCCTTTTGCAACCAATCATTTTTGCCAGTAAATACAGGCTTCCAAGCCCTGCACCATAATCCATTATCACAACATCATTTACCTGTTTACCTGTTAATGAAATGCTGTTGTATAACAGGTGTGCACTGGTTTCTATTGAAAAGAAAATTCTTTTAAAATGACTGCCTGTAAAGTAAGCTTCTCCATGAGACGAAAGCCCAGCTTCCTTTACTGGTATGGCTTTCATGCGATGATATAAAACTTCCGCCTGCGCCTGGATTTGCTCTCCCAATGTATCAGTGTGCGGCAAAAATCTATCCATGAAAATGAAGAGTGATTATTGTGATTTTAATGATGTAATGGTTCTTAAAATAGTGTTATGCCAACAATGAAACATCTATTTCAATGTACGTGCAGATTTCTCGTACCTCGAAATGACGGTCATATCTAATCCTTGCGCCTTTACACCTTTCTTTTCTTTGCGTGAAACTTCTTCCCTTGGCCTACTTTGTTTCTTTGCGTGAAACTTCCTTCCATTCCAAGAAAAGAAAAATAAACACTAACAGCACGGAAAGAATACCTGCATATTTAGAAATTTGCTCACCCAGATTTACCAATGAAGGCTCAAACTTGTATTCAATAATATGCTTGCCTGCAGGTACTTGCATACCACGCAGTACATAGTTTACTTTGCAGTGTTCTACTTTTTTACCATCCACATAAGCATTCCATCCTGCGCCATAGTATACCTCACTAAACACAGCAAACTGGTTGGTGGCAGCATTGCTTTCATACTTAATATAGTCGTTATCGTTTTGTATGAACTTAATGGCAGCGGTTGAATCAAACGAAAAGTTGCCAACAACGTTTTTATATTTCTCGTTTACAACAACAGTAGCAGCAGGATTAAAATTATCCATTGACGTCATTTCTTCGTTGGCTGTTTTTACATACTTTGCTTCTTTTACAAACCAGCAATTGCCCAGTGCATAAGGGTTTGGTACAGCCATAGTTTGCTTGGGATCTTTCTGATCAGGCACAACCACGTACTTCATGTTAAGCATATTCAATACAGCAAAACTGTCTTTTGCATTAGGGTTTTGCGCCCATGCCTGTATGTTCTTGTATATCTGAAACTCAATTAAATCCTGGTAAATAGAAAGTTTTGCAGGATGATAACCACCAATGGTATTGTGGTGATAAGAAGCCAGTGCACTGTTAAAAGAGTTACCAATATCTGCACTATAACCCTGGCCATTAAATACTGCAAGGTTCATAATGCGGTAGTAAGATTTATCCTGGTCTAACTGTGCATCGGCTGCTGATTTGCTGTAAACCTGTTCGTAAGTTTCAGGGTCTACAAAATTATCATCGTTAAAATATCTTTTGCCTACTGGTAAAAGGTCAATTATTGCAAGTAACACAAACGCACCAATAACAATGGGTTGCTTTATTATATTTTTGGTAAAAGCGTACAGTATACCAACGGCCACTGCCATAAATGCAAGGGAACGCAGCATGTCTTTTAAATACAAAGCTTTACGGTCACTGATCCATGCCTGCATATAGCTGCTTACAAAACTGGTATTGTCTTTAAAAGCGGCTTCAAGGTTCTTTTTAAGCTCTGTTGTATTGTTATTACTAAAGCTGGCAAATACATAATAACCAATCAATATTGCTGCAAAAGATGCTGCTATAATGGCGAATTTTTTAAGTAGTTCAGCTTGTTTTTCTTTGGCTGTTTCCAGGTATTCATTCACAAACAAAACAGCCATTAATGGCAATGCCAACTGCGTCATGGTTAATGACATAGAAGGCGCCCTGAATTTTTTATAGAAAGGCAGGTAGTCGAAAATAAAATAGTTAACTGCTTCAAGATTTCTGCCCCAGGCAAGTATAATGCCAGTAACAGCTATGGCAAGCAGCCACCATTTGTTTTTGTTTTTTGATACTATAAAACCTGTAAGCGCCAGTAAGCAAATAAAAGCACCCATATAAACTGGCTGTGTAGAAGGTTGATCGCCCCAATAAGCACTTGCAGCCTGAAACAGTTGCTGTGTGTACTGTTGTGGAATTTCAGGTGAGTTTTGCAGCAAAGCAACCAGCTTAGATTCTTCACCCAAACTGCCACCACTACCGCCACCAAGTGCATTTGGCACCACAAGCGTAAAGGTTTCAGTTTTGCCATAACTATAGGTAAAGGCATAGTCTTTATCAAGTCCGCCTTCTGTTTTGTTCTTTTTGCCTTCAGTGCCAAGTGTTAAACCGCTGCCACCGCCGCGCATGGTTTCTTTAGAATATTCATAGGTAGGGAAGTAGCTGTTGGAAACATAACCCACTGCCAATGCTGCACAAATACAGCTTAATACAATGGTAAAACCCAGGTGTTTAAAATCCTTTTCCTTAATTGTTTTTACAACAAAAGGTACGGCCATCATCAGTGCCATTAAAAAAGTATAGTAAGCTATTTGCTGGTGACTTTGGCAGAGTAAACCTGTAGTGGTTATGATGAGCATAGCACCACCAATCCAATAACTTTTTCTAAAGATCAATAAGATAGATGCGAGAATGGCAGGGGCATAAGCAATAGATAATAACTTGGTATCGTGGCCTGCGGTAATTAAAACAGGATTGTACGTGCAGTAACCATAAGCAATGCCTCCAGCAATACTCAGCCAGGCATTAATGCCCATTACACAGCACAAAAAGTAAAAACCCAAGCAACAAAAGAACAGGTAATAAGCAGGCTTGGGCAAGCCAAAAGTTAACAGGTAATGAATGTAGTAGGTATTTATATAAGGCGGGTCTTTACTGTCCATAGCAATCTGGTAAGCGGGCATGCCGCTGAACATGCTGTTGGTCCATAAGGGAAAGTGGCCATGCTTTTCTTTGTATTCAAACGACTGTTGCGCCATTGCCTTCCATTGCTGCACATCATGCTGTTGTACCACTTTACCCTCCAATGCAGGCTTGCAGTAAATAATGGAAATGATTAAGAAAAGAAAAACCGCAACCACATGCGGCAACAAACGCTTCCAGTTTAAATGCTTCATTCTTTTGTTTTATGAGTTCGGCAAAATAATACTATTTTTCAATCCTAAATAAACTTATGCGCTGGCATTCATTTCTTTCAAAACTGGCACTTATTTGTAACGTTTTATTTGTGTACTGCTGGCTGGTTACCAAAACCAAAGATTTTATAGGCAACGCCGATGTAAACAGCATCATTATTATACTTGGCTATAGCGGGCCCATATTAAATGTGATAGTAAATCTTTGCTGGCCGCTTCTTTTTTTAATGAGGAAAACTATTGTTACACCAAAATGGTTATTACTACTCAACCTTGCATTACTTGTTTTTCAAATTATAGTATTATTAGTAATTTAAGTTTATGATAACTAACATTCTTAAAGACAGGCCCACCAAACTCTTTATTTCTATTGCCGCTTTTTTTGTTGCCAATGCGTTAATAGCCGAAAGTATAGGAACGAAATTGTTTTCTTTAGAGAAACTTCTAGGCATCAGGCCAGTAAATTTTTCCATGTTTGGTCAAACAGGTTTGTCTTTTACTTTAACCTGTGGTGTTTTATTGTGGCCTTTAGAATTTATTATTACAGATATAGTAAATGAATTTTATGGCCCAAAAGCAGTGCGAAGAATTTCTTTTACTGCAGTGGCATTAATCAGTTATGCGTTTGTAATGTACTTTGCTGCAATAGGGGTGCCGCCTGCAGACTTTTGGTTAAGTACTGGAGTTAAAAATGGCATACCAAACATGCAAGACGCATTTAGCGGAATTTTTGGTCAGGGAATGCGCATTATTATAGGTAGCCTTGTTGCTTTTTTAGTCAGTCAATTAGTAGACGTGTACGTTTTTCACAAAATAAAAAAGGCAACAGGAAACAAACGCATATGGTTACGTGCCACGGGATCAACCCTTGTTTCGCAATTTATAGACAGTTACATTGTACTTTTCATAGCATTCTCAGGTGTTTTTACATGGCAGCAAATATTGGCTATAGGAATGATGAACTATACTTACAAGTTTACAATGGCAATTATTCTTACACCAGTTATCTATTTTGCTGAACAAAAAATTACCAACTACGTTGGTGAAGAAACCGCCAACAAAATGAAACTTGATGCTATGGGGCAGGGTGGTGATGGTTATGAAACAATTCCTGCAGCAGGATAAAATCTGTGCACATTTGTTAAACCCTTTTAATCAGTGTTCCCATAATTTTACTGCTTAATTTATTGCTGTATGACTCAAAGAACCGTTTATATCGTTTCCGCCGTTCGCACACCTATTGGTAGTTTTGGCGGCTCTCTTAAAGATTTTTCTGCAACACAATTAGGTGCCATTGCCATTAAAGCCGCAGTTGAAAAAGCAGGCCTGCAACCAGACCAAATTGAGGAAGTTATTATGGGCTGTGTACTGCAAGCAGGCCTTGGGCAGGCACCTGCAAGGCAGGCTGCAAAGTTTGCAGGCTTGCCCAATAATGTTATTTGTACCACCATTAATAAAGTATGTGCCAGTGGCATGAAATCTATCGCAAGCGGGGCACAAAGCATTTTATTAGGCGATGCTGATATAATTGTTGCAGGTGGTATGGAAAGTATGAGTAATGTTCCTTTCTATTCGTCAAAAATGCGATGGGGCAACAAGTATGGCAATGTAAGTTTTGATGATGGCCTTGTAAAAGATGGCCTTACAGATGTATATGATGGCCTTGCTATGGGCAATGCTGCTGAACTTTGTGCAAAAGGCTGCGGCATAAGCCGTGAAGAACAGGATGCCTTTGCTATTGACAGCTACAAACGCAGCCAGCATGCTACTGAACAGGGTTGGTTTACTGAAGAAATTGTGCCTGTACCTATCCCTCAAAAAAAAGGGGAACCATTGTTGTTTAATAAAGATGAAGAAGCCTATAATGTTAAGTTTGATAAGATACCTGAACTAAAACCTGCCTTTATAAAAGATGGTACCGTTACCGCTGCCAATGCCAGTACCTTAAATGATGGTGCCGCTGTCTTGGTATTGATGAGCAAAGAAAAAGCAGAAGAGCTTGGCATTAAACCCCTTGCTATAATTAAAAGCTACGCAGATGCTGAACAGGCACCTGAATGGTTTACCACAACGCCCAGCATTGCATTGCCCAAAGCCGTTGCCAAAGCAGGTTTGCAAATGAACGACCTTGATTTTGTAGAACTCAACGAAGCCTTTAGCGTGGTAGGTATTGCTAATAGCGAAAAACTGAAACTATATCCCAAACAGGTAAATGCCCATGGTGGTGCTGTTAGCCTTGGCCACCCATTGGGTTGCAGCGGCGCAAGAATTATTGTTACACTCATCAACGTTTTAAAACAACAAGGCGGTAAAATTGGTGGGGCCGCCATTTGCAATGGCGGCGGCGGTGCAAGTGCCATGGTAATTGAGTTGGCGTAGGGATGGTAACGCTGATAACGCAGATGTAACTGATTTTCTAAGATTCCATTCCCGTTATGAAAAGGCTGCCGTCTTGGCGAGGCACGAATCCATCTGTATTCAGCAAAAAAGTTTAAACATATAGAAATAGAAAATGAGTGAAGTCTTTGCTTCACTCATTTTGTTGTTGGTCATCTGCAAAGCTTTCTTCATATGCATATGCACACTGCAACTGAGTAATGTCTTCTGAGCTTTTAAAACTCTTATTGAAATGTTCGTTATTTTTAATTTCTTTGCCTCTAAGCCTATAAAAAACATCACAATTAAAACTAACTATGCAACCACTTAAAACCTTTTTAAAAGCACTGCTTATTTGCTTAACCACTATTGCATTACACCACCCATTACATGCACAGGGCTGCTGGAAAGTGATAGCTAAAGGTAGTCAAGCTAATCATACCGCTGCCATAGCACAAGATGGCAGTTTATGGGCTTGGGGACTTAATTATGATGGACAATTAGGTGACGGCACTACGAATAATAGAAGAAGCCCTGTGAAAATAGGTGCCGCCACCAATTGGCTTACGGCGGCAGTTGGTAGTTCTCATACCATCGCTATCAAAACCGATGGTACTTTGTGGGCCTGGGGATATAATTTTAATGGACAGTTAGGCGATGGTACTACAATTAGCAGAAGCAGTCCTGTGCAAATAGGCTCCGCTACCAATTGGCTTACAGTATCTTCAGGAGTCTATCACACCATAGCCACAAAAAAAGATGGTAGTTTATGGGCCTGGGGATATAACTATAACGGCGAATTAGGTGATGGCTCTACTACCCAAAGAAATAGCCCGGTACAAATAGGCACCGCCACCAACTGGCTTATGATAACAGCCGGTTTATATTATACCGTTGCAATTAAAACAGATGGCAGTTTATGGGCTTGGGGGCTAAATAATGGGGGGCAGCTGGGTGATGGAACAATTAATAACAGAACCAGCCCTGTGCAAATAGGGATAACCAACAACTGGCTTTCAGTTTTAGCAGGAAAGTATCATACAATTGCTACCAAAACCGATGGTAGTTTATGGGTCTGGGGAGAGAATGCTTTTGGACAACTTGGTGATGGTACTACTGTCAGTAAAAACAGTCCTGTGCAAATAACACCAGCCACTAACTGGCTTTGGTTAGCAATAGGCGGTTTTCATACAATCACCACCAAATCCGATGGTACTTTATGGTCTTGGGGATGGAATAATTATGGACAATTAGGCGATGGTACTACTAATGATAGAAACAGTCCCGTGCAAACAGGAGCAGCCACGAACTGGCACACACTGCTAGCGGGATCCAATCATACTGTCGCTATCAAAACCGATGGCAGTTTATGGGCCTGGGGTGATAATAGGTATGGACAATTAGGTGATGGCACTACTACAAATAAAACCATCCCTACAGCAATTGCCTGCCCTGCTGTATTGCCAGTAACTTATATCGCATTTACAATTACAAAACAAGGCAGCAGTGTGTTACTTAACTGGCAAACAGCCAACGAAATAAACAATGCTCATTTTAGGGTACAACATAGCACCAATGATAATAATTGGGCAGATATTGGCACTTTAAACGCTGGCAATGGCAGCTATAATTTTGTACATGCCACACCAGCTTCAGGCATTAATTACTACCGCCTACAGCAAACAGATAAAGATGGCAAAAGCAGTCTAAGCGATGTGCGAAGCATTAATCTAAGCAATAGCGGTGCAGCATTATCTGTTTATCCTAACCCCATAACAGGTAACAGTTTTGTGGTAAGTATGGCAAAAGAAATTACCAAACCGCTTGGCTACAGTTTGTACAATGCTATGGGTATGCTAGTACAGCAGGGTACTATCAGCCAAAGCCAAAAAACTATTAGTATTTACAACATAGCAAAGGGTGCGTATTTTTTGAGATTGTCGGATGGACAAACTGCAAGCTTGGTTAAGCAGTAACATTTTTTTTCTTATTACCAGGTGTCTCAGCTACTCCCTAAAAAGTCCACTTTATTACCAGGCATTTAAGTCATCTGTATTCTGCAAAGCTTGCTTTACGTATAAGCTTCGCATTTACAGAATTGTGTGGCCATTAAACTCACTAATATTCTGCTATGTTCATAGCAACGATATGTTTCTAAACTTCAGGGTTGTATGGGCCGCCTGTTTCGCCCCAGCCCCATGTTGGCATTGGTTCAGTATGCGTTACCGGGTTTTGTGATAAATGAGAATTGATTACTGCAATACGGGTACCCCATTCAATGTAGCCCACAAATGCAGAACGGAATTCGGGGTCGTTTTTTAACCCAATTTCATCTGCTGTTTGCATTAACAGATGTACCCAACGCTGCCTTTTTTCTTCTGTTAGCATTTTGCCAATATGCTTTTCAATCATTTTAGCGTGACTGCCCCCATCTGTGGTGCTGTACAGTTTTTCTCCGCCAAAAACTTCAGCTACAAAATGTGCCACATGTGCTACATGCGCTGGTGACATATTTTTAAATACTTCGCCCAGCAGGTCGTCCTTCAACACTTTTTCGTAAAACTTTGTGAACAGGTTTTTAAAAGTCTGCATATCACCTGCCCATTCATTTAAGGTTGGTACGTTTGGCATAAATTATAACTATTGGTGCAATAGCAAGATAAGATAATAAGCTGCCTAATTCAAAGCGTTATTTCTCATTTATTTTAGATGTTACCCCTGCAATAAAATATTATACTTGTTATGGCGAGGCAAGAACAGATATATTTCCTGCAAAAAAATTAAATAGAGAGATTAAAAAATATTGAGAGTAGTTTAATTGCTGCTATTGCATAAAAAAGTTGAGCAGGCACTATTTTTCATAATGACCTTTCATTGAATAAACAACAATTTTATTGTTTTCAACTTCATACACCAGGCGGTGCTCGTTTGTTATTCGTCTTGACCAAAAGCCCGCAAGCTCATGTTGCAGGGTTCTGGTTTACCTATACCCGTAAAAGGGGTAACAGCAACACTTTCAAGCAGTTTTAAAATTTTCTTTTGTACAGGTATATTGCCTGCTTTTTTCCAAAAGGCAATATCTAATTGTGCCTGTTTTAAAAATACTATTTCCATAAATCTTGTAATGGAATAGATTTAAACTGTCCTGCTTTTTTTTCTTTTTTACCCTGCTTTATTTTAGCAACAAATTCATCGTTATAAGGGCTTTCAACTTCCTTTTTTTCAATGCGGTTTTGCAGTGTTTTGGCCAATTGTTTATATAAATTTTCCTGTTCTTTTGTTTTTGGGTACACCAATAATGCGTCCATCATTTTGCTTTTTTCAAAATTAAGTGTAAAACCTATTTTTTAGCTCCTTTAACTGAAAGTTTTCAATCCTTTAAATTGATTATTTGCAAAACAATTCTTCACCTGTATAAATGTCGCAACCTGCAACTACAGGCGGTTTTAGCTATTAAAGTGGCGTTGTTTTTTGGTTGTCACTAACATATTCTAAAATGTCACCTGGTTGGCATTCTAATACATTACAAATGGTCTCCAAAGTGCTAAATCTAATTGCTTTCGCTTTTCCTGTTTTTAATATAGAAAGGTTCGATAAAGTCAATCCAACTTTGTCAGAAAGTTCATTAAGTGACATTTTTCGTTTAGCCATTACAACATCTAAGTTTACTACAATTGGCATAGCTTAAACAGTTAAATCGATTTCGTTTTGAATATCTACCCCTTTTTTAAAAATAACAGCAATAATATAGATCACGGCCCCCATTAAAATAAATGCTTGACTGTCTGTCCAAAATTGGTTTAAGTTATTGGTAACAAAACCGTGGTGCATTAAGTTTTTAGCTGACTGACTGGCCATATAACTTAACAGCCCAATGGAAAGAGTGTAATAACTAATTTGTAAAATTTGTCTCGCAACAAAAGTGCTGAAAGGTTTTGATAAATCCATTTGGTGAAGTAGCATGATAACAATGTAAAACAGGTAAGCTTTTAAAATTGAAATGCTTAGTATAAAGCTATACACACCCAAAAAGGCGATACTACTTTTTTTATACATTTCTGTTAAGTCAAGCTTTTGATAAAGATTACCCACAAATTCTGGCTTGTACAGGCTGAAAAAGAAATTTACTAACAGGCCGCCTGCCTCAATGCACAAGCCAACAAAAATTACCCACGCTACAATGTGTAAGCCCTTAAATACGAAGTTGTTTGTTTTTGACATGATTGTTACCATTAAGTTTGATATGCCAAAAGTAGTAAAATATATTGATAAACAATAAAAATAGATTTTAAATCAAAAAATATTTATTGAATTAAGTAATTAGTTTTTATTATGAAGATGAGTAATCTGGCTTTGTTTTTAGGTAAGCTAATTCTGAAAAGGCAAGAGGGGTTATTGTGGAGGCTATTTTGTTGGCAAAGCAGTACCTTTTTTACCATGCCCGCAAAAGCATTCTTTTATGCTATTACCTGTAACGCAAAATAATTTTCAATTAGTAATTAGTTTGTTCTATTCTTTCCTAAAACCTGTCAAAAGTGTTCCTTTTATTGCTTCTTAGCGTGCGGTTGTTGCTTCTTAGTGTCCTTTCGTTGCTTCTTACTCCCCTTTTGTCTCTTCTAAGCTTGCTTTTACTTCTTCTAAGCCTGTGTTTGCTGCTTCTTAATTAACATTATTGGCTTCTTAGTTTACGCCTGTTGCTTCTTACTTTGCTTTTATACCTTTTAAGGTTGCGCCAATTGGTTTTTTGGTTGGTTCTATTGTTTTATGGCAATCATCCCTTTCTTTTTTGTACTAAATTGTTAAAAAAATCCTATTTCCTGCCACGTTTTGTTATAGTGTTATTTAAATGTATATCTTAATGCTTCAAAAAAACTAATTATTTATGGAAAAGAAACCTGCTACAAGAAATTATCTTTTTTCAGATGGGGTTTTGGTGGTTAAAGCCAATAATATTATTACCTGTGCAAGGCGGGATGCTGCTGAGTTTACCCTTCGGGGTGCCACTGAAGCCAATACTTTTACGCCGCTTGCAGATGCTATTGATCTTTTTAAAGACTTGCCCACCGATGAAGAATTGCTCGGCATTCAACAAGAGTTTACTGAAAACAAAAATAAAAAGGCCGATACCATAAAAGTGCAGATTCGTACTATTATGACTGCCGCTAAAATTACCTTTGGCGATGGCAGCAGCAGGTATAACCGTTTTGGTACCAAAGGGCTTGATGCTATGAGTGACCCTGAGTTGCTTAAAGCTGCGGGGCGTGTGGCACGTACCACCACCGGCTTTGCAAGCCAACTTGCGGCAAGGGGCGTTACTGCTGCAACAGTTACCAGCCTTTATACGCTGGCAGCTGAATTTGAAGCACTGATTGACGATAGGGAAGATGCCGCCAACGACCGCAATATTGCCGATGAAGAACGTATAGAGGCTGGTAATGCGCTGTATAATAGTTTGGTACAATTAGCAGATACAGGTAAAGATATTTGGGTAACAAAAAATGAGGCTAAGTACAACGACTATGTAATTCACAATACAAGGTCTGGCGAAAAGGATGATACCCCTGCGCCACCAACCCCTTAAACTTTGTTTTGGTCCATACATTTAGTTTTGGTTAGCCCTTGTATTTTTATGCAGGGGCTTTTTATATGCATACAATCACCTGATCTTTTCTGTACCTTCAACACATGCTTTTAAAGGATTTTATACCATCTGCATTGGTGAGCAGTTTTGTACAGAAGTACAGGATTGCCCATTTTGTATTTGATAAAAATGCCTTCATTCCCGTAAAGCCATATCCCCCAAGTCCTGAACATTGTTTGTCGTTTTACCCATTTGACAAAGAGGAAATAGAACATGCTGATAGTGGCAAGCGTGCATCCAATATTCCCGTAGCTTTTATTGGCCAGCCTTTGGCGGTAACTAATCGCGTAGTAAACAATAATTTTTTGGTGGTGCAGGTTATTTTTCAACCAGGCGCCGTTTACCAGTTAACGGGTATTCCTGCCACAGCTTTTACCAATTATTACCTGCCTGCTGAAGATATTTTTTCAAAAGATGTACACCTTGTAAACGAGCAGTTATTTCATGCAGCATCATACACGCAAATGATTGCTGTGGCAGAAAAATTTGTGCTTGGGCTTATCAGTAAAAGAAAAAAACAAAGCCATGCAACAGATGAGGTTTGTAAACTGGTGCTTTACGGCAATGATACTTATAAGCTTGACTGGTTGGCAGGCCAGGCTTGTTTAAGTACCAAACAATTTGAGCGGAAGTTTAAGGAAAGAACAGGAATTAACCCAAAGCTGTACCAGCGTGTTATAAGGTTTGATAATGCTTACAGGCTTAAAAGTGCAAAGCCTAATTTAGACTGGCTGCGTATTGCGCTTGAATGTAATTATTACGATTACCAGCATTTAGTAAAGGATTATCAAAATTTTACAGGTACTACACCCACTGATTTTCATAAGGCAGAAACCCAGGCACCAGAAAGTATTTTAGGCTTGAATGATGATTATTATGCTAGTGCAAAGCTGCGGTTATAAATATTTTGGTCAATTTAAAAATGTCTTTTTTTTACCACTAACCTGCTTATTACCCGTTGCAATTTTACATAACAAAACCATTTGTTATGAACCGCAAAAAATTCCTACTAAGCACACTGGCAGCAACACCTTTAATTGCTTTTACGCAGTTGCAGCAAAAAGTAAAACAGGTAAAAAAGGCTTTTAAAGTTGATGCTGGTAAAGCAAGGGTAAATGAAACTATTTTGTACAAAGGCAAACACCCCAACGATGTTAAAATTTCAGGGGCTGATACTGGTGGTGAATTAGCTGTGTTTGAATACACGGGGTACGATACAATTGGCCCATCGTTGCACCTGCATGTTAACCAGGATGAAATTTTTTATGTTATTGAAGGTGCGTACAGGTTTAAAGTTGGTGATGAATTTATGATGCTTAAAGCAGGCGATACCATTTTTTTACCAAGAAATGTTGCCCATACCTGGATACAGTTAACAGAAAAGGGAAAGATGCTGTATTTTTTACAACCTGCGGGTAATATGGAAGATTTTTTTCGTACTATGAA
Source organism: Chitinophagales bacterium (assembly GCA_031424995.1). Classification (GTDB taxonomy): domain Bacteria; phylum Bacteroidota; class Bacteroidia; order Chitinophagales; family Chitinophagaceae; genus Parasediminibacterium. Next base: position 70,896 of record JANPIP010000058.1, read on the forward strand.
CAGCCTTACAAAACCACTTACCAAACAGGAGGCTGAGAAAATGCACCTAGATTATGGGATGAAAATGCTTGGGCCAGGGCTGCAGCTATAATTGAAAATGATAGCATTGTTGTAACTCTTTGTATAATTGTAAAGTATAAACAGGTTAATTAAACGTTGTTTTTATGATGGATAAGATTACTACGAGGATTGCTGCCGTAAACGATGCAGGGCTAATAGCTAAACTTAGCAAACAAAGTTTTTACCAGGCTTTTCATGCGCAGAATACTAAAGAAGATATGGATATTTTTCTTGCCACTAACTTTAGTGAAACAGCAACTAAAGAAGAACTGGCTAATGGGTTGAATACTTTTTTTCTTGCGTATTACAATGATGAATTATGTGGTTATGCCAATGTAAGAGAAGGGAAAGAGCTGGAAGAATTTCCGCAGGCCAATGCGTTACAATTGGCAAGAATATATTTACTGGATGGTTTCTCAGGCAAAGGCATTGGCAAAACTTTAATGCAGCAATGTATCAATGAAGCCAAAGTAAGAAAGAAGGAATTTATATGGCTTGGCGTTTGGGAACATAACCATCATGCCATAAAATTTTACCAGCAATGGGGCTTTGAAAAATTTGGTGAAGAAGTTTTTATGTTAGGCAACGATGAGCAACACGATTGGCGTATGCGTAAGATGCTTTAATCTTTATTGTTCATGTAAAAACTCAATGCACCAGATGGGCAGGCTTTAATTGTTTCTATAAGGTTTTGTGTAGTTGCAGATTCAACATTAATCCACGGTTTTTCTTTTGGTTTAAATACCTGCGGCAAACCTTTTACACACATGGCCGCATGGTGGCAAAGGCCAGATTGCCATACCACAGTTACCTCACCATTGCTGTATTCCTTCTTAATATTATCTGTATTCATAGCGTATTCTTTTTACTTTTCACCACTCACTTTTCACGTTTTCACTTTTACAATTCACTTCCCGATAGCTATTGGGATACCGTTCACCATCACACCCAACCTAATTTCTTATACAGGGCAAAGCCATCTTTCAAAGCTTGCTCAATCTGCTTCATAATAAGCGGGTCGTTCTTTTTTATATGAAAGCAGGTTTTGCCTTTTAGTAGTTTTTGCAGTTCAGGTTGTATAAATGGTTTTGCTTCTTCACACACATAAATAGGGAAGTAGTAAAAGCCTACAAACCCTTTTTGTACAAGGGCAGAGGCAAAATAAATATTGTCTGTTTTTTTACCAGCAACCTCAATGTGTTTAAAGCTAACTACATTGTATTGGCCGCCAGCTTTGCCTTCACCAGTTGCTTTTAAAGTTCCCTTGCCATCGTATTTGCTTATTAATGTTTTAATAGCTTCAAATATGGGTACAAGTTCTGGTTGACCAGTTGATTTGTCTTCGTATTTAATTGTTTTTTCTTTCTTCTCAGCAATTGCTTTTGCCATATCTATTTATTTATTGAAGAAAACATAGCAACTTTAAAGTAAACCTACAAAAATGCCCCGAAAAAATCAGGGCATTTTTATTAATAAATCTTTCTTTAAATTTTACTACTCACTATCCTTATTCCCAAATCTCTGCTTTTCCATCAAGCCATTGCTTAACAGATTCTGTAGTAACACTTTTTGGGCGCTCCAATGCAAAGCCCAAAGCCCTATCCCAACAAAGGCTTGCCATTACGCCCAATGCACGGCTTACAGCAAAAAGAACGGTATAAAATTCATACTCAACCAAACCATAATGTACCAGTAAGGCACCACTGTGTGCATCAACATTTGGCCATGGGTTTTTTATCTTACCTAATGATTGTAAAATTGGTGGCACGGTTTCGTAAATATTCCAAACGGTGTTTACCAATTTATCATCAGCCATATGCTTCTTGCCAAACTCCATTTGTGCTGTAAAACGTGGGTCTGTTTTGCGTAGTACTGCGTGTCCATATCCAGGTACCACCTTACCACTGTTCAGTGTTTTTTGCACATACTCGCCAATCTGTTCTTTAGAAGGTTCATCAGTGCCCAGTTCTTCCTGCATTTCAAATATCCACTTAATCACTTCCTGGTTAGCAAGGCCATGTAAAGGGCCAGCCAAACCATTCATGCCAGCGGCATAACTTAAATAAGGATCGCTTAATGCACTGCCTACAAGGTGCGTAGTGTGTGCGCTAACATTACCCCCTTCATGGTCAGCATGAATGGTCATGTATAAACGCATCAGTTCTTTAAAACTTTCATCCTGGTAGCCCATCATGTGGGCAAGGTTACCAGCCCAGTCTAATAAACCATCTGGCTCAATGTGTTCTTTATTTTTATATTTTCTACGGTATATGTAGGCTGCAATACGTGGTAAACGTGCAATAAGATCCATGGCATCATCGTAAACGGGACTCCAGTAATCTTTTTTGTTAATACCTTTTGCGTATTCTTTGGCAAAATCGCTCTCTGTTTGCAAAGCCATTACACCAACCACATACATGGTCATTGGGTGGGCTGTAACAGGCAAAGCATCAATAGCTTTAAAAACGTGTGCAGGCACATGGCTGCGGCGTTGCCAAACATTGGTTACATGGTGTGTTTCCTGTTCTGTAGGAATATCGCCTACAAGCATTAAATAAAAAAGTGCTTCTGGTAAAGGCTCGCCACCACCAGGTACTTTTGGCAGTTTTTCCTGCAGTTCTGGAATGGTGTAATCACGAAAGCGGATGCCTTCCTGTGCATCAAGCAAACTGGTTTCTGTAACCAAACCTGTAATGCCACGCATACCCTGGTACACCTGTGCCAAAGTAACTTCGCCCACCTTTTTGGTGCCATGTTCTTTTAGTAAATTTTTTATCTCAACGTTGGCTGCATCAGCCTTTTCCTTAAACCGTTCCTTAATAATGCCCATTGTTTTTCAATTGTTTATATTGACAAGTAAAAGATTTTTTGTTTGACTGGCTTTTGAACCGTAATTAATCTTCGTTGCGTTGCAAAATCATCCTACAAACATTACACTCACAATAACTATCAAGTATATAAGGCTATAACTTATTCAACCTCTGGCAGAAATTAAATTGTAGAATTAAGAAGAAATGATATATTTTCTTTTATATGTCTATCATCTATTTCAGCGGGAGAATAAGAGCTATGTTTCAACGCGGCTAAAGGTAAAGCAACTTGAAATACGGCGAAACAAAAAATTGAGGCTTATAGTTAATTAACGCTAATTTTTTTACATTCTAATAAAAACTTGTGCATAAGTATAGTAAAAAGTTTACAACAAAAAAGTACCTGCCTAAAAAGGTAATGTGGGGTAAGTGAAATAACAGCACTTGGTCGAACTAAGAGGATTATTCTGATTATATTTTCATTTAATTTAACCTTGTAGTTATTTGCATGTTATGTATTTTTGAAATACACTACACGCTTATAAGACCCATCCCATGAATAACCCTAAACCTACTGCCAGGGGAACTAAAGAAGGTTCACAAGGCAAATATTCTTTTGCTGTAAACTTTTTCGCTTCCCTGTATCCTGTTTCCGCTGAGTTTAAAAACCAGCTAATGCAACACACGCAAAATGACAAAATAAAAAAAGGCAATTTTTTGGTACGCCCTGGCGAAGTGTGCACCAAAGTTTATTTATTAAAGAAGGGAGTGGTAAGGGCATATGTGCCTCACGGCAGTAAGGAAATTATCACATTTATGAGTTGTGAAAATGAGTTGGTAACATCCATCAGCAGTTTTTTTAACGGTACACCTGCCAAAGAATATATACAGGCGGTTGAAAGTTGCGAGGTGGAATATTTTACAGCAGAAATGCTGGAATATTTTTACCAAAATTTTCCTGAAACCAATATGCTATCAAGACTTATTCTGCAACAATATTACCAGGATGCAGAAGACAGGGCTTTTATAAGTAAGCTTCCATCTGCTAAAGAAAAATATACTTATTTATCTAAAAGTAAAAACGGGCGTATTTTAAACAGGGCTCCTTTAAAATACATCGCCTCATTTTTAGGAATGCGCATAGAAACGCTTATAAGGTTACGTGCAGCACTTGCAAAAGAAGAAAAGCGTAGTTAACCCGAAAAAAGTTGACGATTGTCATAAATTTTATAGATAAACAACTCCTCATATTAAGTATGATGCAATCGGTTTATATATTTAACCGCTGTTAGCATCACGCTAGTTCAAGCACCAATTCCTATGAGAGTATCCTGATGCAGGAGGTATCTATAGGTTCCTGCATTTGAGGAAGCCAATAGTTACTTTCCTGCATCTTTTTTTATTCTATTTTTTACTCTTCGTGTGTGATGATTATTTAGGAGCGCTCCTGTACATGTATATTGCTACAAACATGAAGAATACATTGGGTATCCATGCGGCAATAAGCGGTGGTAAATTTCCTTTGGTAGAAAATACGGTAGAAAACTGGCCAATAATAATAAAAGAAACAGCTATAACAATACCAACTGCAAGATGGGAGCCACTGCCACCACGCACTTTGCGGCCAGCTACAATAGCACCAATTAAGGTTAGCAAAATTACTGTTACGCATGTGGCAGTACGCCTGTAATATTCTACTTTAAGTTCGTTCAGGTTTTCAGAACCACGTATTTCTTCCATCTTAATAAAATGGTCAAGGTCTGGCGATGAAAGTTTATCTTTTGTGTATTTATCAAGATTAAGGTCTAACGGCTTAAAATTAAAACTGAGGTTGTAATTAACGTGCTGTGTAACTTCTTCGCCCAGAGGTTTGATTATTCTAACCAAAGCGTTTTCAAGTGTCCATTTTTTTGTAGCAGTATCATACCGTATGTATTCAGACCTTGTATTTGCAACTACTTTATTTTTATCTACACGGTGCATGAAAAATGGGCCGCCGCGTTTGGTAGAACTGTCGTAACTGTAAATGGCCGCATAAGAAAAACTATCTAAACGCATGTAAAAAGTACTGCTTGGGCCACCAATCAGTTTGTTATAGGTATTATTACCATCTACATACCTCGCTTCAAAAGTGCCGCGTATTTGGTTGGCTTTTGGTATTAAATATTGATTGGCAAACCACAGCATTGTTGCCAAAAGAAGCCCGCCAATAAAATAGGGGCGTAGCCAGCGCATAAAAGAAGTGCCACTTGCCAGTATTGCAATTACCTCGCTGCGGTTGGCCATTTTTGATGTAAAGAAAATTACTGCAATGAATACAAACAGCGGAAAAAGCAATGCTATAATATGTGGTACAAAGCCAAAGTGGTACTGCTGAATAATTTGCAGCGTAGTAAGTTTAGATTTTACAAAGTCACCTGTTTTTTCGCTGGTATCTACCACAACTGCAATAACGGTAAACAGGAAAATACAGAAAAAGAATGTGGTGAGAAAGTTCTTAAGTATGTACCAATCTAATTTCTTCATTTGTTTAAACTGGTAGCAAATATAATTGGTGGTATGTTAAAGAGAAGTTTGGATTTGAGAAGTTTGCTTACAGCCTGAAAGTTACGCCCTCAACTGCAAGTTCCGTATTTTCAAAAACCTCTTTGGCTTCAATTAAAAAAACGTCAAGGTTTTCATATTTGCTGCTAAAGTGGCCAATAATCAGTTTTTGTGCTTTGGCTTTTAATGCAATAGCTGCAGCCTGCGCTGTTGTTGCATGAAACCTTAGTTTAGCCCTTTCTGCAAGGTCTTTTAGATAAGTAGTTTCATGGTACATGAGTGTTACTTCTTTTGTAATGGCTGCAAGGCTTTCATCATAAATAGTATCTGCGCAAAAAGCATAGCTTTTTGGTGGTGTATTGGCGTATGTTACCCATTCATTCTTGATAACATCGCCTGTTTTTGTATGGTAATCGCTGCCTGTTTTTAACTGGTCGTAAAAAGAAGTTGGTATTTCGTATTTATGAATCGTTTCCTTATCAATTTTTCTTGCCTGCTTTTTTTCACGAAAAATAAACCCCTTACAGGCAACACGATGCACTGTGCTGAAACATTCTACTGTAAACTTATTTTCATCCAGTACCAAACCATCCTTATCAAGCGGGTGAAAATGAAGTTTATAAGGAAGTACTGTGTTTGCCGCTTTTAATTGCAGGCGTATAATTTCTTCTAATGGGGCGTGTGCAAATAAATGAAGGTCATGCTCGCGGCCAAGCAAACCCATGCTGGTAAGCAATCCCATCAACCCAAAATAATGGTCGCCATGCAGGTGAGATATAAATATGTAATTGATTTTACTGCGCCTGATGCGGTAATTGCTCATTTGCAATTGTGTGCCTTCACCACAATCTATCAGCAACAGTTGATCGCTCATGGTAACTACCTGAGAAGTGGGATGCCTGTCGTGTGCAGGTAGTGCCGAATTATTACCTAAAATAGTTACGCCCAGCATGCTTTTAAAACGGTTATTTTATTTTTTTGTTGTTGCGATGATAGACATTAATTAAACACCTCTGCTGCGCAGAAGTTAAACTTTATGTACTTTATAAAAACATCACTTGTTATAATTATGTTGTGATAAAGCCGTTATTCATTCACTGTAAATTCAACATCGTCGCCATCCAGCAACTCCCGTTCAATTTCCTCCATCTGCACAATATCCCAAGCTTCGCTTTCTGTGGGGGTTATGTTTAAAACGTCAGTCAGTTCAAGGTTGTCAAAAATATCTTCAATTTCAGGTTTCATTTCGCATATTACAAAGCTGGCACTGTTCTCGTAAAACCTTTGCTGTAATTGGGTTACAGCCTCACAGGCATCATTATGCACAGTAGTGATGTCTTTTAAGTTCAGTACAACATTTTTAACTGGTTTTTGTAGTATATCATTACATAGTGTTGCAAGCTGTGCAGCCACAATGTCAGAAAAGTGTGCATCTGTTGGCGTTATAACAACAAATTTTTCCTTGGTATCAATTTTGAACTCCATAACTTACAATTACATTAACACATGTGTATAAAACACCTTGAATAATCACCAAAAATATTCGTTATAATTGTACAGGCGAACATAAATAAACTAAGATGGATAATAATTTTTCAGCACAAGTAAAAGAAATTATCTCTTTCAGCCGTGAAGAGGCTTTACGGTTAGGGAATGATTTCATAGGCACAGAACATTTGTTGTTAGGATTAATACGGGATGGCGAGAATACCGCTATTAAAGTATTGCGCCAGCTAAATGTTGATTTGTATGAGTTGCGTAAGGAGATTGAATTGGCCGTTAAAGACAAAACTGGTAAAAATATTGCCAATATTAACAGCCTTCCATTAACTAAGCAGGCAGAAAAAGTAATACGTGTAACAGTTTTAGAAGCGAAAGCATTGAAAAGCCCGCTGGTAGAAACTGAACATTTAATGCTTAGCATTCTTAAAAACAAGGAAAATATCGCTACACAGATTTTAAACCAGTTTGATGTGGACTACGATATGTTCCGCAACGAACTTGGAATGGTAGGCACTACCTCTTCCCCAACACCACGCGGTGAATTTCCTGATGATCAGGATGATGATTTTGATGAAGAAAAGAAAGGCGGTTTTTCACAACAACGTGGTGCTGCTGCACAAGGCAAACAACCCGCCAATGCAAAAAGTAAAACACCTGTGCTTGATAATTTCGGCAGGGATATTACCAAGATGGCAGAAGCAGGTACGCTTGATCCTATTGTAGGCCGTGAGAACGAGATAGAAAGGGTGTCTCAAATACTTTCGCGAAGAAAGAAAAACAATCCTATTTTAATTGGTGAACCTGGTGTTGGTAAAACTGCAATTGTAGAAGGTTTGGCATTGCGTATCGTTCAACGCAAAGTAAGCCGTGTATTGTTTGATAAACGTGTGATATCGCTTGACCTTGCTGCATTGGTGGCTGGTACCAAATACCGTGGCCAGTTTGAAGAAAGGATGAAAGCCATTATGAATGAGCTTGAAAAGAACCGTGATGTGATATTGTTTATTGATGAAATTCATACCATTGTAGGCGCGGGCGGTGCAAGCGGTAGCCTTGATGCAAGCAATATATTTAAACCTGCTTTGGCGCGTGGCGAACTACAGTGCATTGGTGCTTCTACTTTAGATGAATACCGCATGTATATTGAGAAAGATGGCGCCTTGGATCGTCGTTTTCAAAAGGTACTGATAGAGCCACCTACCGTGGATGAAACTATCCAGATTCTTACAAACATCAAGAGCAAATACGAAGATTACCATAACGTAAATTATGATGAAGAAGCAATTGAAGCTTGTGTTAAACTAAGCGATCGCTACATGACAGACCGTTTGTTGCCTGATAAAGCGATTGATGTTCTGGATGAAGTAGGAGCGAGAGTTCACTTGAAAAATATTAATGTTCCGCAGGAAATTGTGGAACTTGAAAAGCAGATAGAAGAAGTTAAGAACGAAAAGAATAAGGTTGTAAAGAGCCAGCGTTTTGAAGAAGCTGCAAGTCTTCGTGATAAAGAAAAGCGTTTGGGAGAAGAGTTGGAGAAAGCAAAAAATATTTGGGAAGAAGACAGCAAAAACAAACGCTATCCTATAACTGAAGAGAATATTGCTGAAGTTGTGAGTATGATGACGGGCATTCCTGTTAAGCGTATGGTACAAGCTGAAACTGATAAGCTTCGCCGTATGAGCGAGGATATGAAAGGTATGGTAATTGGCCAGGATGATGCAATTAGTAAGGTAACAAAAGCCATTCAGCGTAACCGTGTTGGTTTAAAAGATCCTAAAAAACCAATTGGTAGCTTTATATTTCTTGGTCCTACTGGTGTTGGTAAAACTGAGTTGGCAAGAAGCCTTGCCAGGTACATGTTTGACAGTGAAGATGCGTTGATACGTATTGACATGAGTGAATACATGGAGAAGTTTACAGTAAGCCGTTTAATTGGCGCGCCTCCAGGCTATGTTGGTTATGAAGAAGGCGGACAATTGACTGAAAAAGTACGCCGCAAGCCTTACAGCGTTATTCTTTTAGATGAAATTGAAAAAGCACACCCAGATATTTATAACATTCTGCTGCAGGTATTGGATGATGGTCAGTTGACAGATGGTTTAGGAAGAAAGATTGACTTTAAGAACAGCATGATCATCATGACATCTAATATTGGTGTAAGGCAATTAAAGGAATTTGGTGATGGTGTGGGTTTTGCTACCGCAAACCGTATGCAAAACCAGGAAGAAAACAACAAGGCTGTTATTGAAAAGGCTTTGAAAAAAACTTTCTCACCTGAGTTTTTAAATAGGATTGATGATGTGGTAATATTTAATTCTTTAACCAAAGAGAATATTTTTTCTATCATTGATATTGTTATGAAAGGCGTTTTTAAACGCTTAACAAGCCTTGGTTTTAGCCTTGAAATAACTGATGAGGCTAAAGATTTTATTGCTGATAAGGGTTATGATGTTCAGTTTGGTGCAAGGCCATTACACCGTGCTATTCAAAAATATCTGGAAGATCCTTTAGCAGAAGAAATACTGAATATGAATGTTAAGGATGGTGATGTGTTAATTGCCAATCTTGATAAAGAAAACAGTAAAATTACTTTTGAGTTAAAGAAGAAGGAAGAGACTGAAGAAAGCGCCCAGGTATAATTACTGGAATTAATTAAAATAGAAAATGCCCTGTAGTTTATTTACAGGGCATTTTTATTTGTGGGAGATTAAATCTAAAATGTGTATCTTATTCCTAAGCCACCCCAGCCTGCTTCAAAATAAGTGTAACCAATAATGTTTAAAGAAGGTTGCCAATCGAAACTGATATTTAAAGGTGCATTTTTAATTTTATAATCAAGCCCTAAAACACCATCAATACCAATTGCCAAGCTGCTGTTACGGTCAGGATATTTTGTTTTCCAGCTATCATTCCAAAAACCAATATGTGCGCCAGGTCCAACGTACCATTTCAGTCCCTCAATACTTTCAATATCATAATGCAACTCATATAAACCCGTAACTCTAAAGCCATCATTATAAAAATAACCCAGACCTTCAATGGCTTTATTATCCTGTATAAAATGCTTTACAGATAATGCACCAGGATATAATTTCAACCCAATGGCTGTTTTATAATCGCTGCCCATACTTTGTGCCTGTATGTTTTTAGTAATTGTTAACCCTAATAGTGCAAAGACGAATATCTTTTTCATAAACGTTTTATTTTATTTTATAGAAAAGGTAAAACCATGCCAAAATTTGCCCATTTAGGGCAACGTAATTGCGTAATATATATTTTACAGTAAGTGCGATTATTACGTTAATTATAGGGCAAAATTTTGTGAAAAAATAGCTTTAATTTTAACAATATTCAGTGGACGTGTGCGCTTTTTTAAGCATCTTTAGTACTATAAATCTCATACAAAAAATGAAAAAAATCTTTTTGTTTGCATTACTTTCAGGTAGTTTTTATAAAAGCAATGCACAGGTAATGGCTGCAAAAGCACAAAATGTAGTTATAAAATCTGCCAATTTGCGTTGCTGGGAATGCAGGGAAAAATTAGACAAATACCTTGTAGTTGAAAACAACGCTAACATGGATAATGGAATGCTGAAATGGGCCTATAATTTGCCTGCGGGGGAGATTAAGGTAAACTATTTGCCAGATAGGGTTACACCAGATGTAATTCGTACTGCTTTAAACAATGCTGGTTTTGATGCTGACAGTACTAAGGCCGAACCAGAAGCATACAAAACTTTACCGCCTATTTGTAAACGAAAAGAGGATGGTGGTGGCCCACAAAAAGGAAAGCCTTGCCACATGCAACCTTATTAATAAAAATGCATTTTATAAAAAAAGCCCCTTTGAAGGGGCTTTTTTTATGCAGATTAGAAAAATTTAATTTTATGCCTGCCCTCATAATTAAAAGGTACTGTAATAAAAATACCAGCTTTCCCTACGCGGGTATTACCTTTTACCGTCAACAACACTTCATTGCTTAACATCATTGTAAGCGCATTTTTAAAAATACCCTGCATATTCACCTGCATGGTAGAAGGAAGTGAAAATTCTGATTTTTTATCAATGTGCATGGTGGTATCTAAAACATATTTGCCCAGGTAGTTTTTATCAATATAAACGTCGCAGTCAACGTGTTTTAAATCTACTCCAAAACTATTTGGGTTAAAATAAACAAGATCAACGGCCAGGTTGGTTTTGTCAAAACCAAGATTTGTTACGCGTAAATTTTTAACATCCCTGTATTCAAAAGCCTGTGGTTTTGAACAAGCCATAAAAAAACTACTGGCAGAAACCAAGAGTGCATATACTATTTTTTTCACTTTTTTTATTTGTCGCAAAATAGCGAAGATGCTTTGAATTGCAAGTTTTCAGGTGAAACTAAGGTATAATAAAAAATACAGGTTATCTCGCCATGTCATCTTTTTCCATAATACTTCCTACAAACTTTATCATTTGGTAAGGTTGTGAGTATCTCTAATGTAGTTTTAAACGCTGTCATAATTACCTATTTGTAAAACGGGAAGGAGTTAATTACTGAATCTTATAAAAGTTAGTCCAGCCAATATTCGTATATCTAACATTTAATGTGAGATAATGACAGTAGTCCTGATCTATTTAATAATAAAAGGGGAAAACCCATTTGATTCAAAAAATAGCATTTTAAGACGTTTTAAGAGATTACTAAATGCGTTGGAAGGAGCGTGTTTGAACTGGTATATTGCAGCAATTATAAGCCATTTATTTTTGGCTGTGTGGAACTAATGATATTAGCCTTTTAATTTAAAAAATCGAAATATTATCGCTTAAAAATTAGTATCAATTTTAGTTAAATTAAATTTATCTAATTAATTGATTTAAAATTATTTATGTTATTTTAAGCATAAATTATTTCTATATTATGATGACTATATATTCTTTATTATGTCTATCATCGGATGAAGATAATTATCCAAAAAATATTTTAATTAAATTATTGATTTACAATTGTTTATGATTTTAAACTATGTATGTACTTTGATAAAAATTTTAAAGTATCTAAAAATATAATAAAATACTAAGAAAAAGTATGTGTCTTGATGCTTTAGGAGTCAAGTTTTGCTATAGTGAAATTATTTTCCTACATAACATTGTGTAGTAGTTTTCATTCATTAGAATTGATTGCTTACCTTCTATTTAATATAAGGTAAGTTTGATTGCATTGGCATGTTAATTTTAAAATTGGAAATGTATTTTAGTCAATTATTAGTGACATTATGTCTTATTTACATTAATTAACTTGAACATAGGCGAAGTGCAAAAAGGCAGTATGTGCAGGCAGCAATCTTTAATTTAAAGCATCTTTTAACCAGCGCTAAGCTGTGTTTTTCAAACTGTATAACAGATTAAACCTAATTTGGCGTTTTGTATCAAAGCACTCCGCTTACCCCGTCAACTAATGAAGAAACATCTACTAACAATTGCTTGTGTTATAATTTCTGTGTGGTTACACGCACAGGATTTTTCTAATAAGGGAAAAGATTTTTGGATAGGATATGGTCATCATATAAGGATGCTGCAAACAAACCAGGCAGAATCTATGCAGTTGTATATTACCTCTGATGTTTCAACAACAGGAAAGGTTGAAATTGCTAGTATTGGGTTTTCTCAAAACTTTACAGTAACAGCAAACCAAATAACAACGGTAAACATTCCGCGTACTGCTGCTTTAATTGATGAGGGAAGCTATGACCATGGCATACACGTTACTGCAAATAATTCAGTAGTAGTATACAGCTTTATTTATGTAAGCGCAGTTTCAGGGGCTACTTTATGTTTACCTACTAACGTATTGGGCAGGGATTATTATTCAGTAAATTACACGCAGCTATCAAACGAAGGTGGCTCTTACTCTTATTTTTTTGTAATTGCAACGGAGGATAATACCCAGGTTGAGATAAAACCCACACAGGCTACCAAGGGTGGTAAACCAGCAAATGTTGCTTTTACCGTAAATCTTAATAAAGGGCAAATTTACCAGGTTTTGTCAGCGTCAGATTTAACGGGTTCAACTATCAAATCAATAAGTTCCTCCTCTGGTGGATGTAAGAGAATAGGGGTGTATTGTGGTAGCGGCAAAATATCAATAGGTTGTACAGGTTCAGCTAGTTCGTCTGATAATCTGTATCAGCAAATTTATCCAAACAATTCATGGGGTAAAAAATACATCACCACACCATCAACTAACGTTTCAGCAACCACAAATAGCCAAACTAATTTTTTCAGAATTATAAGGCCTGATGCATCATCTATAGTAAAATTAAATGGGGCGGTTGTTCCATCTGCAAGTTTTGTAAATGGCTTTTACTACCAGTTTAACTCAAACACAACAAACGTAATTGAATCTGATAAAGCAATATTGGTTGCACAATATTTTACAACTTCAGGTAATGGCCCCAATTGCGGTAATAGTGGTATTGGCGATCCTGAAATGATTTATTTAAACCCCATTGAGCAAACAATAAGTAAGGTTACACTAAATTCAATGCAACCCTCTGCCAATACTGCTTTAACAACCCATTTTATAAATGTTGTTTTAAAGAATACACCTTTGGCAATTAATACGTTTAAAATTGATGGAGTTTCCTACTCCAACAAATTCTTACCAGTTTCACAAGATCCTGCTTATGCGTATGCCAGAATAAATATAGCCTCGCAAGGTCACACGGTAACCTGCGATTCAGGCTTTAATGCTATTGCATATGGTTTTGGAAGTGCTGAGTCGTACGGATATTCAGCAGGTGCTAATGTTGTTGACTTGTATCAATATGTAACTGTTCAAAACCAGTTTGCAACTGTAAATTTTCCTTCAACATGCAGGGGAACACCTTTTACGGTTGCTATAACTTTACCATACCAACCCACAAGTTTAACATGGGATTTTGGAAACAATCCAAATCTAAGTCCCAATAATAATGTTGTAAACAATAAGCCAATAGAAGATACTTTTTTTGTAAAAGATGGAAAAACCTTGTACCAATATAAATTATCAGGTAACTATTCTTTTTCTTCTGCTGGTATTTATACTGTAAAAGTAATTGCAAATAACCCAACCCCTGATGGATGCAGTGGCATTCAGGAAATCAATTACGACCTCCAGGTTTTTGATCCCCCAATAGCAAAATTTAATCTTTTACATAGTGGTTGTATTACAGATTCCGTTTATTTATCAGACGCAACTGATGCTTTAGGAAGAACAATAACTAAATGGTTATGGGATTTTGGTGATGGAACAATTGACAGTGTAAAAAACCCTGTTAAAAAGTTTCTGTTACCCAACACTTATAATGTTCGCCTTAAGCCAATTACAGATATTGGTTGTATTGGCGATACCGTTAAAGCGCTTGCAATTTCTGCAACAGCGGTACCTAAATTTGGTATTAGCGATACTACCTGCATTGGCAGCACCATCAATTTTTCAGATTCTTCCACCATTGCCGTTGGTACCATTGTAAAATGGTATTGGGATTATGGAAATGGGTTAAAAGATACGCTTACAGCTTCATCACCAACAACACAAGTATATACCAGTGCTGGTGCAAAAACAGTTAGCCTGATTGTTGAAAGTAATACAGGCTGCAAATCAAACCCATATACAGCAACGGTTAATATACGCCCACTGCCTGTGCCTGATTTTAGTTTACCTATTGCTTGTTTGCCAGTAGGGGCGGCGGCTTTTAAAGATACTTCTACCATCAGCGATAATACACAGGCTGATTTTAAATATAAATGGCAGTTTGGCGATGGGGGAGTGGATTCTATTAAAAACCCTGTACATAATTATGCAACTGTTGGTCCTTTTAATGTACAACTTACCGTAACCTCTAAATATGGTTGCATAAAAGATACTACTAAACAATACAATACCATTTACCAGCAACCCAAGGCATTGGCGACGGTAAGTACAGAAGTTTGTTTGCGTGATTCTACTTCTTTTACTGATGCCAGTGATGGAAAGGGAAGTACCATCACTAAATGGAAATGGACATTTGCAGATGGTGACACAGATACTTTACCTAAAACAAAACACAAGTACGCTACTGCCAAAACATATAATGCCAGCCTGTTTGTAACAACAGATAAAGGTTGCATAAGTGATACCATAACAGTAGCAACAATTGTTAACCCATTACCAACTGCTGGCTTTAAATATGCAACAGGCCCAATTTGCGAGCAAAGACCCATTGCTTTTACTGATACATCAAAAGCAAATGTTGGTAGTTTAACAAGGTTTAGCTGGAGTATGGGCAATGGAAGATTGATAGATACTGCAAATGGCGGTGCTTTTAATGAAACCTACGCTGCGTATAAAAGCTATACGGTAAGGCTGATGGTTGAAAACAGTAAAGGCTGTAAAAGCGATACGGTACAAAAAACATTGGTGGTAAATCCTTTGCCGCAGGTAGGTTTTATAACGCCTGAGGTTTGCCTTTCAGATGCAGCTGCATTTTTTAGTGATACCTCTAAAATTGCTGATGGTTCAGAGGCACAGTTTTTATACAGTTGGAGTTTTATAGCTACTAATGCTAACCCAACAGTGTTGCCAACAAACTACCCTGTTGCTACAACATCTACAACCATAAAAAATCCGCAGGTGCAGTATAAACAGGCCAGTAATTATTTTGTTACAGAAACAGTAACCTCTAACAATGGTTGTGCCGTAACTAAAACGCAGCCTTTTACAGTTAATGGTGCCAGCCCTTTGGCACGTTACAGAATTTTAAAACCTGCCAGCCTTTGTGCCAACGACAGCATTTATTTAAAAGACAGCTCTTTTGTTGATTTTGGAAGCATTACCAAAGTTGAGATTTACTGGGATAATGCAAATAGCCCAACTGTAATCTACACAGACAATAATCCTTTTCCTGGTAAAATATACAGTCATAAATATCCTGATTTTCAGGTAACAACATCGCCCACAAAAGCATATAATATTAAGTATGTTGTTTATTCAGGCGGTATTTGTGGTGATGATTCTGTACAAACCATTACCGTAAATGCAACACCCAAAGTAAGGTTTACCACTTTGCCTGGTATTTGTAACGATACCACTGCAAGGCAAATAACACAGGCTACAGAAACCAGTGGCTTGGCTGGTCTGAATAATGGATCATTTATGTACAGCGGCACTGGCGTAAATACTACAGGGCTTTATACTCCCGGCTCTGTTGCAGCAGGCACTTATGCTATACAATATAAATACACTAATAATATTGGCTGCGCCGATAGTGCCACACAACTGCAAACCGTTTGGCCATCTCCCGTTGCCAAATGGGGCTACAGCAGCGTAACCTGCGAAAAAAATGATATTGTTTTTACTGATAGTTCTGTTGCCAATTACAAAAAAATTAAAACCTGGGTATGGACCTATGGTGATGGTAACACTGCCACAAAGCTGGATAGCCTGCCTTACAGTTATAAATATATCACCGCAAATACTTACAATGCAACGCTTCGCATAACTACAGATAGTGGTTGCCATGCAGCCTTAACAAAAGCCATTAAGGTAAATTATTTACCTGTGGTAGATTTTACGCTGCCCTCTGTTTGTTTGCCCGATGGCAACGGAACTTTTACCAGTACAAGTACTGTAGCAGATAATAAACAGTTAAGTTTTAGATGGTATTTTGATGATCCAAATAATAGTACAGTTTCAACTTCATCACCTGCAAACCACCGTTTTAGTGCTTTGGCACCTACAGGTGGGTACCAGGTAAAATTGATTGTTACTGTTCCAAGTACATCTTGTACCGATTCTTTAACCAAATCTTTTACTACAGTATATCCTCAACCCAAAGCAAGTTTTACATCTGCCAAGGCAGAAGTTTGTATGAAGAATAACTTAAGGTTTATTAATACAAGCGATACTGTAAGCAATCCTGTTAATAAATGGGTTTGGGATTTGGCGCAGGGTAATGCTTCATCAGCTAAAGATGCTTCGCGGAATTTTAATGATAGTGGTCTTTATAATATCAGCCTGCATTTTTATAATGCACGTGGTTGTGTAAGTGATACTGCAAAAGGCACAGTAGAAGTGCATCCTTATCCTTACCTTGATCTTGGGCCTGATTTGCTGGTGCTGGAAGGTGGTAGTATTCCATTAAAACCTTTATTTTACTATGGAAATAATCTGAGTTATTTGTGGACTACTTTAACGCCGCCAACTTATCTTGATAAGGATACTGTTTTGGTTCCCATTTCAACACCAGCCATTTTTCTTGATGTTATACAGTATAAGTTAACACTAACAGCTAAAGGTGGTTGTACAGTAAGCGACAGCCTGATTTTAAAAATACTGCATGCGCCAGATGTGCCAAATGCTTTTAGCCCTAACGGCGATAATGTAAATGATAAATGGGTGATTAAAAACCTGGAAAATTATCCAGGCTGCTCAATAGAAATTTTCAATCGTTATGGACAGTTGATATTTTCTAAAACAGGGTTCAATCAAACAAACGCATGGGATGGTACTTTTAATGGCCAGCCAGTACCAATAGGCACTTATTATTATATTATTGATCCTAAAAATGGAAGGGCGAAAGTGACAGGAAATGTTACGGTGATAAGATAAAGTTGTACGTTTATTTAATATTTTTTGCGATGAAGTTGAATTTTACGATTGTAATACGGGTTGTTTTTTTTTCATTGTTCTGTTGTTCTTTCATTACAATGGTTAATGCGCAGCAACGGCCATATTATACCCAGTACATTTTAAACAATTACCTTGTTAATCCTGCGGTAGCAGGTATTGAAAACTATACAGATGTAAAATTAAGCCACCGCCACCAATGGGTTGGCTTGAATGGTGCACCTGTAACCACGTACTTTACCATACATGGGCCACTAAAGCGCAGGGAATTTGATGTGGAGAGGGAGAACCCAACTACTTTTAGCCCGCCAGGCCGTAATGCAATGCTTGAAAATTACCAGGCTCCTGATGCCCACCATGGTATTGGTTTTACAATGTTGAATGATAAAACAGGCCCTTTAAACCGTTTTGCAGCTTATGGCACTTATGCCTATCATTTGCCAATAAGCAAGTTAACAACGCTTTCTTTTGGGGTAAGTGCGGGTATAACACAATTAAGTTTGCGCGCCGACGAACTGAATTTCGATACTCCCGGCGATCAAGCGGTATATGGCAGTGGTAAGCTAAACCAGATTAAGCCGGATATAAGCGCAGGTTTATGGTTATACTCAAAAAATTATTTTATTGGATTTGCTGCACAGCAAATACTACCTGAGCAAATAGATTTTTCTAATAATATAGTACAGGAAAAAAATGGCCGCCTTGTACCGCACATGTTTGCTACTGCAGGTTTCAGGGTTTTTTTGGATGAAGACAAAGACTTTAGCCTGCTGCCATCTATCATGCTGCGCTATATAAACCCATTGCCACTTGGTGTTGATGTAAATGTGAAATTGCAGTATCAGGACAAGGTTTGGATTGGTGCAAATTACCGCCACAAGGAAGGTTATGCAGGAATGCTGGGCATTAACCTAAGCAGCGTTTTTAATATTGGCTATTCGTACGATATTACTACTTCAGCCCTAAACAACGTATCAAGAGGAAGCCATGAGTTATTACTTGGCTTTTTAATTGGCAATCGCTACAATGATTATCAACCACATAATTTGTGGTAAGTACATCCTGATAGTTGAATGTTTTCCATCTGCAAAAGTTGTTTTGCAGCCCATAGTTAAAGGTTATCCATCGGCAGAAGTTGTTTAGAAGCCTATAGTTAAAGGTTTTCCATCGGCAGAAGTTGTTTTGCATCCCATAGTTAGATGTTTTCCATCGGCAGAAGTTGTTTTGCATCCCATAGTTAAAGGTTTTCCATTGGCAGAAGTTGTTTTGCAGCCTACAGTTAAATGTTTTCCATCGGCAAAAGTTGTTTTGCAGCCTACAGTTAAATGTTTTCCATCGGCAGAAGTTGTTTTGAAATTTACGGTTTGAGAACGTTGTTCCCAATGGCAAAAGATTTTTATTGGTATTACTACATCATTTTCAATAAATGTGTACATTTTTCACAAAAAAATAATGTAAAGAATTTGTATAATAAGGTAAAATGAATACTTTTAACCACAATTAATCCTTTAAAAGGATAGTCCGATCCTATAAAAACGTATCCTATGCCGCTTAAAACCATCAGCCAGTATGGCTACATCCTCAAATTTATTACACAGCTTCATCAGGCTGGTATCTCACAAACACTTATTGGCAATTTAAAAAGTCTTGAAGGCTTTTCTGTTTTTCCAGTGCATCAAAAGCAGTATTGGGCTGTTATACGCTCAAACCAATAAAGGGCTTTTTAATAGCATCTGTTAGTTTAAAAGTTTAAGTATCCTTATATGAAACACCTTTACCCACAATTTTCAAAGTACCTGGCTGGCCTGTTACTTTTGCTGTTTTCATACAGCAACGTAAAGGCCCAGCAGTTTGTTTACGCAGATAATGCTTCGCCTTATGCTGTAGTAAATAATGGCAATGTAACAATGAGTGCGCCTACTGCATCTTTTACAGTTACAGGAACCCAGTGTGCAGGTTACAGTTTTACGTTCACAAATGGGTCAAGTGCAGGAAGCTACAAATGGGATTTTGGCGATGGTACTACTTCTACTGATGCAAATCCTGTAAAAGCTTATGCCAAAAGTGGCAATTATAAAGTTACACTTGAGGTTAAAAGCGGTAGTGATGTTGCTTACGCTGACCAGGCTTTACAGGTACTGCCTACACCTGATGTAAGTTACACTACCCTTGTTGGTACGTTAAATGGTAAAAGTTATACATTTATAAGTACTTCAACCATCGAAAGCGGTACGATGACTTACTTATGGAAATTCAGTGATGGTACCACATCAACGCTGGTAAATCCTACCAAAACATTTCCTGCCAACGGCAGCTATAGTGTTGAACTTAATGTAACCAGTGATATGGGATGTATTGATACTGCTTCAACAGTAGTGGCAGTAGGCGCAGCACCTACATGTACCTTGCCTGTTGCATCGTTTACTACTGCAAGCCCAAATATTCAGTGCAGAAAAGGTAACAGCTACAGCTTTACAAATACATCATCTTTAACCGCAGGTAGTATTTCTTACTTATGGGATTTTGGTGACAGCACTTTTTCAACTGCTAAAAACCCAACCAAAATATTCAGCGATACAGGTAATTATACAGTAACATTAATTGCTATTAACAATACTAATGGCGGCTGCAATGCAAAGGCTACTAAAGCTGTAACGCTGGTAGGACCTTATGCGCAGTTTGTAGTTAACCCAACAGCCTTGCAATGTTTTGCAGGTAACAAGTTTGAGTTTACCAACCAGTCTAACGCAAATACCAGCGACCTGGAATATAAATGGAATTTAGCGGGAAGTACCACCACCATCACAAACCCTGAAAAATCTTATACGGCACCTGGTACTTACAATGTTACATTAATTGCCAGAACCTCTGCCAGCGGTTGTGCCGATACTTTGGTACAAAGCTTAACCGTTTACCCATCGCCCAAGGCGGTTTTCAATACAAGCCTTGCAGCTTCAACAGGTACCACAGCTACCATTAATTTTTCAAACAGCAGTACCATCAGTGGTTCAGTTAATAATTATGAGTGGTTTTTTGGTGATGGTAATGCAAGTGTGTTTACAAATCCATCCAATACTTATCCTTTAAACCCTTCAAGTGTAACAGTTAAGTTAATAGCCAATACTGCTGATGGATGCAGGGACAGTGTTAGTAAAACGGTTGTTTTGGCTACAGGTGTGTCAACGGTTATTCCCAATGCTTCACCTTTGGCATCATTACCTGTATCTCCTGATGCAATTAATGTGTATCCAAACCCTGCAGTTAATTCAGCACAGGTAAGTGTGATGTCATCTGGTGGGGATATTTTGGTAGTTAAAGTGAGAGACCGTAATGGCAGGTTAATTTCAGAAACCAGGCAGGCTTCAAGTTTAAGCCCAACAACATTAATAAGGTTAAATACACAAAACCTTACTTCAGGTACTTATTTTGTTGAGGTAACTACAGCTACAGGTACAAGAATTGGTAGCAGTGTTATTATAAAAGGTTAAATAAACTATTTGTTTTTGATAAGGTGGAAGAGGGTGCTTTTGGGCATCCTCTTTTTTTGTTGATGGTAATAATTTATTGGACAGAATCTACCATTTGTACACTAATCACTTTTCGGGGTGCTACAATAAAATTACTCGCATGTAGGCACTCAAAAAGCGTGTAGAGCATTGCTTGCTTTAATAACAAGAAGTCACCTTTCGCCCTTTTTGTGCCAGAAAAATATTTTTTATTTTTTTTGGCACAAATTTGTGTCAATTTTTCTGTGCCAATTTATTTTGGCACAAAAAAATTGACACATTAGAATAGGTGCCTCAAAGAACTACCAATCCAACGGAGCATGGGCAACCATTTAATGTCAACAGTTGGAGACAAAACTTAAATTTGATAATGGATGCTAAAAAGAAAAAATATAATCTGCCTGTAGGATATTCCTTGGTTCAAACGACCCTAAAATCAATAGAGTTTTTAAATAATCCAATAAAATTTATTTCAAAAAGTATGGACGCCTTTTCAGGCACTTATTCAGCAGCGTTAGGCATCAATAGCAAACTTATTATAACACAAAATCCAGACTTTATTAATTACGTTCTAAAAGAAAATCACAAAAACTATAATAAGTCAGAATTAGCTACAGAACGGGCGGTTGAATTCTTCGGCAAAGGGCTGCTTTTTTCAAATGGAGATTACTGGCTAAGACAAAGACGGTTAATACAACCTGCATTTCATCGGGAAAAATTGCAGGGCTTGTTTGACATAATTATAAAGTCTATTGATGAATTTCTCTTACAATTTCCAATTGGCAAAAGCATTGACATTTATCCATTGGTTCATCAACTTTCTTTTAATATTTTAATACAATCACTATTCGACATAAAGTTATCTTCTCAAATTATGGAAGAACTTGGTCAGATTTTTACAGAACTACAAGATTTTCTAATTAAAGATATAAACCAACCATTCCGTAGGATTTTTTATCCATTTACAGGAACAGAAAATATTCAACTAAAAAAAGCAAAAAGGTTAAGAGAGATTTTTACAGGAATAATCAATGAAAGAAAAGCAAGTGACAAAAACTATGATGACTTGTTAGACATGCTTTTAAAAAGTAAATATGAAGATACAGGCGAAGCAATGACTAACGAGCAGATTGTGGATGAAGTGCTAATTCTGATTTTTGCAGGCCATGAAACCACAGCAAATACTCTTTCGTGGTTGCTATATTTACTTTCTACCAATAAAGACACCGTTCAAAAGTTAACAGATTCATTTGAAGGCAGCACCATACATGAATGTTTGAATAATGAATATCTTAAAGCGACAATAAATGAAACCATGCGTTTGTATCCAGCCGCATGGATGACAGAACGGGTTGCAAAAGAAGACGATGAATTTGCAGGGTTTTCATTTCCTAAAAACACCATTATTATTCCTTTCTTTTTTGGTTTACACAGAGACAAAAACGTTTGGAAAGAAGAGCAGAAATTTGACCCTGAAAGATTTATCAGTGACACAAAAATTGTAAAATCAAAAAAATATTTCCCTTTTGGAGCAGGACCAAGAATGTGTATTGGCAATAATTTCGCAATGGCAGAAATGTCGTTTTTTATCTTTTTATTTTTAAAGAAATTTACAATTCAACCAACGGGGCAAATACCAGAAATGAGACCTTTGATTACTTTGAGGCCAGACAAAGTTCTTTTAACTATTCATAACAATAATGGTTGACAGAGCAGGAGGAACGCACAACATAGCATTGCCGCAATTTTGGGCGGACAGTTAAGGAATGGTACAGTTTTCACCAGTAGGGTAAGGGATAACAAGAAAAATCATTAAAACAAAATAGCCACTAACATTATTAGTGGCTATTTTGTTTTTATAAAGATTTGAAACTCTTAAATCATCGCCTGTAAAATAGAATGGTCTTTGGTTTCTAAAATAGAATGGCCCATTAAAAACTCATCTACTTTTCTTGCACATTCACGGCCTTCGCTGATGGCCCAAACCACAAGGCTTTGGCCACGCCTCATATCACCTGCGGTGAACACTTTTGCAATACTTGTTTGATACCCTTTTTCACTTGCCTTAACGTTGCCTCTTTCGTCAAATTCAATTTCAAGCTGCTTAAGCATACCTTCCTGCTGCGGGTGTAAAAAGCCCATAGCAAGTAGAGCAAGTTCGCATGGAATATCTCTTTCACTGCCTGCTATTTCAACAAACTGAGATGGTCTGCCATCAGTAGAAATCTTCCATTCAAGATCAACAATTTTTAATGCTTTCAGGTTACCCTTTTCATCACCAATAAATTCTTTAGTGGCTATAGCCCAATGTCGTTGCGCACCTTCTTCATGAGAAGAAGTTGTTTTTAAAATCATTGGAAAAGAAGGCCATGGCATAAACGGCGTTCTTGAAGCTGCTGGTTTTGGCATCAGCTCAAATTGTGTAACAGATATTGCACCATGACGGTTACTGGTACCAACACAGTCGCTACCAGTATCTCCACCACCAATAACAACTACATTTTTATTATTAGCTCTTAATTCGTTTGGTAAAATATTGCTTTCAATATTGGCATTTGCAAATGGGTCTTTACCCGCTACAGTTTTGTTGTTTTGCTTTAAGAATTCCATCGCAAAGTAAACGCCATTTAACTCACGACCAGGAATGTTCAGGTTTCTTGGAACAGTAGAACCGCCTGCCAAAACAATAGCGTTGTATTCGCGCAGCAAATCGTTTACCTGTACGTTTACACCAACATTGGCATTGCATTTAAAGGTTACACCTTCTTCTTCCATTACGGCAATCCTTCTATCAATAATGCGTTTCTCTAATTTAAAATCAGGAATACCATAGCGTAATAATCCACCTGCTGCGTCATCTCTTTCAAACACGGTTACTGCATGGCCTGCATAATTTAATTGTGCAGCAGCAGCAAGGCCTGCAGGGCCGCTACCAATTACTGCTACCTTTTTACCAGTGCGAACATTTGGTTTGCGTGGTATCACAAAACCTTTATCAAACGCTATTTCAATAATGTGGCGCTCAATTTCCTCAATAGCTACAGGTGGTTGATTAATACCCAAAACGCAAGCACTTTCGCAGGGTGCAGGGCAAATTCTACCAGTAAACTCAGGGAAGTTATTGGTACTTACCAGTATCTCGTAGGCCTCTTTATAATTGCCATCGTACACTGCATCGTTAAATTCAGGTATCACATTGCCCAAAGGGCAACCGCTGTGGCAAAAAGGTACACCACAGTTCATGCAGCGTGCAGATTGATGGTTTAATTCCTTTTCAGGATATAATTGTACAAACTCGTTATAGTCGTTCCTGCGTTCTTCCACAGGCCTTTTTGCAGGTAATGTTCTTGTAAATTCTAAAAATCCAGTTGGCTTGCCCATGCTATCTAATTTTCTTAGGGTTAATTTTTGTTTGACCATCACTGGTCTTTCAATTTAGCTTCGTTGTTCGCAGAACTCTGTGAGCGTCACTCTCCCGATAGCTATCGGGATGTACGTCTTGTACTTTGCTGAGCTTACTTTTCGCTGTTCACTTTAGATTTTTCACTTCTTTCTTTCAGCACTTTCTTATAATCTTTGGGGAACACTTTTACAAAGTTTTTCAGTTGGTTTTCAAGGTCATCAAGTACAAACTTGGCAACTGTACTTCCTGTGTTTTCAAAGTGTTTTGTAATAAGGCTTTGAAGTTCTGCAATGTCTGTTTCATTTTCTACAGGGTCAAGGTCAATCATTTCAAGGTTGCAATTACCTGCAAATGCACTTTTAACATCGTACACATAAGCAATACCGCCACTCATACCTGCTGCAAAGTTTCTTCCTGTATCACCAAGAATAACCACGCGGCCACCAGTCATGTATTCGCAACCATGGTCGCCAACACCTTCTACAACAACAGTACCGCCAGAGTTACGTACTGCAAATCGTTCGCCTGCTTTACCACGTATAAAGGCTTCACCATCAGTAGCACCATACATGGCAACATTGCCTATAATAATATTTTCTTCAGGAACAAATTTTGCTTTTTTAGAAGGATACACAATCAGCCTTGCACCACTTAAGCCTTTACCAAAATAGTCATTGGCATCGCCCTCTAGTTCAAGCGTAACACCCTTTGTGTTAAAAGCACCAAAGCTTTGGCCTGCAGTACCTGTAAACTTAAAGTGAATAGTATCTGGCGCTAAACCCAATGAGCGGTAGCGTTTAGATATTTCGTTGGAAAGAATGGTACCAACCGTTCTGTCAGTATTCTTAATATTAAAACTGGCTGTTACTTTTTCCTGGTTTTCCAAAGCCGGTTTTGCAACTTCCAATAATTTCCAGTCAAGCACATCACCCATTAAATGATCCTGCTCTTCAGTATTGTATAAACCTACAGATTCGTGTGCGGGTTCTTTGTAAAGAATAGGTGAGAGGTCTACTTTGCTGTATTTCCAATGCGTAACATTTTCTTTCTGTTGCAAAAATTGAGTTTGGCCTACCATTTCATTGATGGTTTTGAAACCAAGTTCTGCCATAATTTCCCTTAACTCCTGTACCATGAATTTGAAGAAATTGATTACATGTTCAGGATCGCCTTTAAAGCGTTTTCTTAATTCAGGATCTTGTGTGGCAACACCAACAGGGCAGGTATTCATATGGCATTTACGCATCATAATACAACCTTCAACCACCAATGCCGCAGTTGCAACACCCCATTCTTCAGCGCCAAGTAAAGTTGCTATAGCGATGTCACGCCCTGTTTTCATCTGGCCATCGGCCTGTAAAACAACACGGCTGCGCAATTTATTTTTTACCAGCGTTTGATGGCTTTCTGCCAAACCAAGTTCCCATGGCAAACCTGCATGTTTGATAGAACTTACTGGTGATGCACCTGTACCACCATCGTAACCTGCAATCAACACCACATCAGATTTTGCTTTGGCAACACCTGCTGCAATGGTACCAACGCCTGCTTTTGAAACCAGCTTAACACTGATTCTTGCTTTGCGGTTGGCGTTCTTTAAATCAAATATTAATTGTGCTAAATCCTCAATAGAATAAATATCGTGGTGCGGTGGTGGTGATATTAAACCCACACCAGGTGTTGAGTGACGAACCTTACCAATCCACTCATCTACTTTATCACCAGGTAACTGGCCACCTTCACCAGGTTTTGCACCCTGTGCCATCTTAATCTGTAACTCATCTGCTTCAGTTAAATACAGGCTTGTTACACCAAAACGTGCAGAAGCTACCTGTTTAATGGCACTACGCATACTATCGCCGTTAGGCAGTTTCTCAAAACGCATTTCGTCTTCACCACCTTCGCCAGTATTACTTTTACCGCCAAGACGGTTCATGGCAATGGCAAGCGTACTATGGGCTTCATGAGAAATAGAACCAAAGCTCATAGCGCCTGTAGCAAAGCGTTTGTAGATATTTTCTGCTGGTTCTACTTCATCAATTGAAATAGAAGGGCGCAGGTGTTTAAAGTCAATCAGACTTCGTAACGTACAGGCTTTTTCTGCCTGGTCGTTAACTGATTTTGAATATTTTTTAAATGTTGCGTAATCGTTGGTGCTTGTTGAATGCTGCAACAGGTGAATGGTAGTGGGGTTAAATAAGTGGAATTCACCTTTACGTTTCCATTGGTAAACACCACCTACTGCTAACCTTTCTACAGGAATATCTTTTTTGCTGAAAGCAA
This sequence comes from Chitinophagales bacterium, assembly GCA_031424995.1. GTDB lineage: Bacteria > Bacteroidota > Bacteroidia > Chitinophagales > Chitinophagaceae > Parasediminibacterium. The sequence goes on from JANPIP010000058.1 coordinate 97,632, forward strand.
ACTGATGTTTTGCCAAAGTTTCCTTGGCAATTTCATCAAGGCCCATGCCTTCAATACGTGAAGTAGCACCTGTAAAGTATTTGTCAACTACATGTTTGTTCAAACCAACAATCTCAAAAATTTGAGCACCTTGGTAAGACTGAAGTGTAGAGATGCCCATTTTAGAGAACACTTTATACAAACCTTCGCAAACCGCTTTTATGTAGTTTTTCTTTAAATATTCAGGCTCTAAAGTTGTTTCAAGTTTACCTGCAATTTTCAAGTCGCGAATTGTAGACAAAGCCAGGTATGGGTTAATGGCAGTGGCACCAAAAGCAAGTAAACATGCAAAATGGTGCACCTCCCAAACGTCGCCTGCTTCAACCACAATACCTACTTGCCCACGATAACCTTTGCGGATAAGGTGGTGGTGAACGGAAGAAACTGCCAGCAAGGAAGGTATAGGAGCGTGCTCACTATCAATTGCTCTGTCTGATAAAACAATTACTTCAAAACCGTCTTCAACTGCATCTGTAGCATAGCGGCAAAGCCTTGCCAAACCTCTTTCTAAAGAACCTTTTTTACCATCGGCACGGAAATAAGTTTGTAATGTTTTGGCCTGGAAAATGCCTGTATCAATGCTTCTTATTTTCTCAAGTTCGTGGTTGGTAAGCACAGGCTGTTTTAACGCAACACTGTGGCAAGCCAATGGATCTTCTACCAAAAGGTTACCGTTATTACCTGCAAACGTTGCAAGACTCATTACCAAACGCTCACGAATTGGGTCAATTGGCGGGTTGGTAACCTGTGCAAATAATTGTTTGAAGTAAGATGAAAGGTGCTGTGGTTGATCGCTTAAAATAGCTAATGGAATATCAGTACCCATGGAGCCAATTGGCTCTTTACCATCTAATGCCATTGGGGCAATAATGGTTTCAAGATCTTCAGTTGTATAACCAAAAGCTTTCTGGTATTTGAAAACCTGCTCAGGTTCCAAATGTGTAAAAGAAACACGTGGCTCAGGCAATTCTTCTAAACGAATTTTATATTTATTCAACCATTCTGCATAAGGTTTTTGTGAGCAGATGGATTGTTTCAAATCATCATCACTAATGATCTTGCCTTGTTCCATATCTACCACAAACATTTTGCCTGGTTGCAGGCGGCCTTTTTCTATAATGATAGATGGATCAACAGGTAATGCACCAGTTTCAGATGCCATAATAACCCTGTCATCATTGGTTACGCAGTAGCGTGATGGACGAAGGCCGTTCCTGTCAAGTGTAGCGCCAATAATTTTTCCATCTGTAAAAGAGATAGAAGCAGGGCCATCCCATGGTTCCTGGAAGGTGGCATGGAATTCATAAAATGCACGCTTTACAGGGTCCATTTTTTCTGAATTATCCCATGCTTCAGGAATCAGCATCATCATTACATGTGGTAATGAACGGCCGCAAAGTGTAAGTAATTCTATAACGTTATCAAGGCAGGCGCTGTCGCTTTGATTTTCAAAAATGATAGGAGAAAGCATGTCCATTTCTTCTTTGCTGAAGAAAGGAGAAAAGAAATGCCTTTCACTTGTTTTTAACCAGTTTACGTTACCCTGTACCGTGTTTATCTCACCATTGTGGGCGATGTAACGGAATGGCTGTGCCAATTTCCAAGAAGGGAATGTGTTGGTGGCAAAACGAGAGTGAACCAAACCATAAGCACTCACCATTCTTTTATCACTCAGGTCAGGAAAATAATTACGAACCTGGTGGCTGGTTAACTGCCCTTTGTAAACAACAGTTTTATAAGAAAGAGAAGCGATAAAGAAACCAATCTCGTCTTTTTTAATAGTATTATTAATAGTGTGGCTGGCGTAGTTGCGAAGTACAAACAGTTTTCTTTCAAAAGCATCTGTATCACGAATATGGTCTGGACAAGCAATAAAAACCTGCTCAATTTCAGGCTCTACAGAAAGTGCTGTAGGGCCAATATCAAACGGGTTAACAGGAACCTTACGGTAGGCAAGTATATCACAGCCAAGCTTTTCGGCAGCACGGTTAAAAATATCGCGGCACTCTTCTTTCAAACGCATATCTTTTGGAAAGAAAAGTACACCTACACCATATTTACCATAGGCTGGTAAATGCACACCCATTTTAATACATTCATCAAAAAAGAATTCATGGGTAGTTTGTACCATAATGCCTGCGCCATCACCTGTATTGCTTTCGCAACCACACGCACCACGGTGCTCCATGTTCTCTAAAATGGTGAGCGCATCTGAAATAATCTGGTGAGATTTATTGCCTTTGATGTTAGCCACAAATCCAATTCCACATGCATCATGTTCAAAAGCCGGGTCGTATAAACCTGTAGTACTTGCCATTGGGGTTCAATTAAAAAGTAAAAAAAAATCGTTAAGTTAGTTAGCCGAGCAAGCTTTCGTTAGCTTTCAAAGATATTTAATAAAATGTTTTGTTTTATTAATTGCCTCAAAGTTTAATCCGTTTTTATTAGATGAGATACCCAAACAGGGTGTCATCTTTATTTATTTCCGAAAAATCAATATTGTATTCTTTCATACGTTTCATAAGGTCATCATAATCACTTCTTTTCGCAAGTTCAATTCCTACCAGTGCAGGGCCAATTTCTTTATTGGTTTTCTGCATGTATTCAAAACGGGTAATGTCATCATTAGGGCCAAGTACAAAATTTAAAAATTCACGTAAGGCTCCAGGCCGCTGCGCAAAGCGTATCAAGAAATAATGCTTTAAACCTTCGTATTGCAGGCTGCGTTCCTTTATTTCTGGCATACGGTCAATATCATTATTGCCGCCACCAATAATACAAACAATGGTTTTGCCTTTTATCTGTTCTTTATAATCATCTAAACATGCAATACTTAAAGCACCTGCAGGTTCTACCACTATCGCATCTTCGTTATACAATTGCAAAATGGTGGTGCAAATTTTTCCTTCTGGTACAAGGTGCATATCATCAATCACATCTTTACAAACTGAAAATGTGATATCGCCAATTCTTTTAACGGCAGCGCCATCAACAAACCTGTCAATACTTTCTAATGTTACAGGATGGCCTGCATGTAAGGCTTTCAGCATTGAGGGGGCACCTTCAGGTTCAAGCCCAACAATTTTTGTATTGGGTGATGTTTGCTTGAAATAAGTACCCACACCTGAACACAAACCACCACCACCAACAGGTATAAAGATGAAGTCTATAGCCCCATCACCCTCCAAAGGGGAAATTGGCGGAGAAGATATTAGCGAAGCTTGATGAGTCGTATTATTTACCAATTCGTAGAATTGTTCCAATATCTCAACACCTACCGTGCCCTGGCCTTCAATTATTTTATAATGGTCAAATGGTGGAATAAACACCATATTGTTTTCTTCTGTAAACTGCTTTGCGGCAATGGCGCAATCATCAAACGTATCGCCAATCAATCTTACTTCAATGTTATCCTCACCAAACATTTTGGTTTGCTTTATTTTTTGCTTTGGTGTAAAGCTTGGCATAAACACCACGCCTTTTACACCCAGTTGCTTGCAACTAAAAGCAAAGCCTTGCGCATGGTTGCCAGCACTGGCACAAACAACACCACGTAGCAGTTGATCTTTAGGCAGGCTGCTCAACATATTATAAGCACCACGAAGTTTGTAAGAGCGCACCACTTGCAAATCCTCACGTTTTAGGTACACATTGCATTGGTACTTGCGCGAAAGATTTTGATTGAGCTGCAACGGTGTTTTGGTAACAACACCGACCAACCTTTCAGCCGCATCTTTAAAATTTAGTTGATATTTCTCTGGTGTTGATGTTTTCATTTTGTAGGAACCCCTGTTTAAGAAGGTTTCGCTTGGTTGAATATTTTATTATATTCGGGTATCAAATTTTTATACGATGGAGCTAAATCAAATTCCGTATTGGTATTGTCTTTATATCCTTCAACTATATTTTACCATTCGCTACGTTGTAAAAGTTGCTTGTGGCCTAGCACCAGATTATAGCATTAAAAAACTGCTGATGGTTGCTTTTGTTCCAGTTGCTGGCTATTTTTTGGCTATGAAAGAACCAGTTGAAGTTGCTTAACTATAACTACGCTTTGATAAAAGCTGAATTATGTTATAAACGCTCCAGTGTGCGACGCAACCTAGGCTGATAAAAGGTTTGCAGCCGATAACCAAATTATTATCGACTACAAACGTTTCGTTTATTACACAGTCTTAATAGCTTTCATTGCTGTCATTGCACCACGTAGTACATCACCTACTGCTTCAATTTGATGAGAACGAATTGCACGATTTACGGCAATAATTTCTTTATTATCAACACCATTGTCTTTACCATCGTTAAAGTTTTTACCAATAATATCAGTATCTACTTTCTTCATAAAATCAGCCAATAATGGTTTACATGCGTGATCAAACAGGTAACAGCCATATTCTGCAGTATCAGAAATAACCCTGTTCATTTCAAACAGTTTTTTACGTGCAATAGTATTTGCAATCAATGGTGTTTCATGCAGTGATTCGTAGTAAGCACTTTCTGCTTTAATACCAGCCTGAACCATTGTTTCAAAAGCAAGTTCAACACCAGCCCTTACCATGGCAACCATCAAAAGGCCATTGTCAAAGAATTCCTGTTCAGTAATTTTAACATTGCCAGCAGGTGTTTTTTCAAAAGCAGTTTCGCCAGTTGCAGCGCGCCATCCCAACAAATTTTTATCATCATTGGCCCAGTCTTCCATCATGGTTTTAGAAAAGTGACCGCTCATAATATCGTCCTGATGTTTTTGAAATAAAGGACGCATGATATCTTTTAGCTCTTCGCTTAATTCAAATGCTTTTACTTTAGCAGGATTTGAAAGCCTGTCGAACATTGCAGTGATACCGCCTTGTTTCAAAGCTTCTGTAATTACTTCCCAACCATATTGTATCAGTTTTGAAGCATAACCGCCATCAATTCCTTTTTCAATCATTTTATCAAAACAAAGTATAGAACCTGTTTGCAGCAAACCACATAAAATGGTTTGCTCGCCCATAAGGTCAGATTTCACTTCTGCCACAAAAGAAGATTTTAAAACACCAGCTTTGTGGCCGCCAGTGCCTGCTGCGTATGCTTTTGCATATTCCCAGCCCTTGCCTTGTGGGTCATTTTCTGGGTGCACAGCTATTAAGGTTGGTACACCAAAACCACGTACATATTCTGCACGAACTTCGCTGCCAGGGCATTTTGGTGCTACCATTATTACGGTAAGGTCTTTACGAATCTGCATTCCTTCTTCAACAATATTAAAACCATGAGAATAGGATAGGGTAGCATCCTTTTTCATTAACGGCATAATTGCAGCAATAACAGAAGTATGTTGTTTATCTGGAGTAAGGTTTATAACAAGGTCGGCATTAGGAATCAGTTCTTCATAAGAACCAACAGCAAAGCCATTTTCAGTAGCATTCTTCCATGATTGACGTTTAGATTCTATCGCTTCTTTGCGCAAGGTGTACGATACATCCAAGCCGCTGTCACGCAGGTTTAAACCTTGGTTAAGGCCCTGAGCGCCGCAACCTACAATCACTAATTTTTTACCTTTTAGCGCGTTAACGCCATCTGCAAAATTGCTTCCATCTAAAAATTCACAAACACCCAATTGGTTCAATTGATTTCTAAGAGACAAGGTGTTAAAATAATTTGCCATTGTTGTTGTGCCCCCATCCCTTGAAGGGGTGTTATTGGGGCGGTTTTAATTGTGATTTAAAAATATTTGGGTACCAGCTTTTGTTGTTTAATTGAGCTTCGTTGCGTCGCACACTTGTACGCTTTGTTGTTGTCTGAACTATGATTTCTGTGATTTTTTATGATTAAAAATGATTGCTTGGCTAATCATGAAAATCACCCCAATAACAATAATCATAGTTCAGATTATCCTACATCGTAAACACTTCTTCCTGCTTATCTAAAAACTCATTTTCCATCAATTCTTCCGCAGGCTCATAAGCTTCAAATTCTTTCAGTTTTTCATGAAAACCATTGCTTGCTTTTATAATGGCAACCCTTGCACTGCGCACAAATTCTATTAAACCATAAGGTGCTAAAGCATTAATTAAACCTTCTGTTTCTTCACGCTGACCAGTGGTTTCAAAAATGGTATAGTCTTTACGAATTACAACCGCCCTTGCGCCATACTGGCGAAGCAAACGCTCTACTTTTACTTTCTCCGCAATAATATCAGTAGGTACCTTATACAAAGCCAGTTCCTGCCAAATAATTTCATCGTTGGTATTGAAATAGGCTTTCAATACTTCCACCTGTTTTTCAATCTGGCGGCAAAGCTTGCGTACCACTTCTTCAAACTCGTTAATAACAATGGTAAAACGGTGAATGCCTTCGGCTTCTGATGGCGAGGTGTTAAGGCTCTCTATATTTATTTTCCTGCGGGAAAAAATAATAGCAATGCGGTTAAGCAAACCCACCTGGTTTTCAGTATAAACGGTTATTGTAAATTCTTGTTTACCCCCAGTGCTACCCCCAACCCCTAAAGGGGCGTATTGAAAGTTGCTGGTATTTGATAGTGCGTTCATTATTATTTGATTGTATGTTTTATGATGCCTGCAAAGTCTCTTACTTCGTAGAGCGTTTTTGTTCAATAAGGTATCCAACCGCCGCAGTGTGCGACGCAACGAAGCCACATTTTGTTCTTCCGCCCGTCCCAAAAAATTCTTCCTTCTTTTTCCCCTTTAGGAGTTGGGCTGTTTACACCTGCTCTCTGGTTAACACAATTTCAGAAACACCGCGGCCTTGTGGCACCATTGGGAACACATTGTCTTCCTTGGCAACCATCACTTCCAGCATGTAAGAGCCATCATGATTAAGCATGGTGGCAAGTGCTTCACGCAGGTTTTCGCGCAGGCTTATTTTTGCACCTTCAATGCCGTAACCCTTTGCTACCATTACATAATCAGGGCTTTGTATATTAACAAAAGAGTAACGTTTATCGTGAAATAATTGCTGCCACTGCCTTACCATTCCTAAAAACTGGTTGTTAAGTATGAGGATTTTTACGTTAACACCTGTTTGCATAATGGTACCAAATTCCTGTATGGTCATTTGAATACCACCATCGCCAATAATGGCTACAACAGTTCTTTCCTGTGCGCCAAACTTTGCACCTATAGCTGCTGGTAAACCAAAGCCCATGGTGCCCGCACCGCCACTTGTTATATTACTTTTTGACTTGTTGAACTTTGCATAACGGCAGGCTACCATCTGGTGTTGCCCCACGTCTGTAACAATAATAGCATCACCATTGGTCAACTCATTCAATACTTTCATCACCTCGCCCATGGTCATTTCACCTTCCGTTGGGTTTAGTTCTTTATGAATAACAACGTCTATTTCTTTTTGTGTGTATTCCCTGAATTTACCCAGCCATTCGGTATGCTGTTTGGCTTCAATTAATTTGGTAAGCAATGGCAAAGTCTCTTTACAATCGCCCCAAACAGGAACAGCAGATTTTACATTCTTATCAATTTCGGCAGGGTCAATATCAAGGTGAATTACCTGCGCCTGTTTTGCATATTTATCTAAACGGCCAGTAACGCGGTCATCGAAACGCATACCAATGGCAATTAAAACATCACATTCATTGGTAAGTACGTTAGGGCCGTAATTGCCGTGCATACCAAGCATACCAACGTTTTGCGGATGGTCAGTAGGCAGGGCACTCAAACCGAGAATAGTCCATGCGGCGGGTAGGCCACCTTTTTCTATAAATGCTTTAAATTCTTTTTCTGCTTTACCAAGGATTACGCCCTGCCCAAATATTACAAAAGGTTTTTTGGCATTATTGATAAGCTCTGCGGCTTGCTCAATATATTCTTTACGAACAATGGGTTTGGGCCTATAACTGCGTATATGATTGCAAGGAGTATAGCCTGCGTAATCGAACATTTGAAGCTGTGCATTTTTAGTGATGTCGATCAATACAGGGCCTGGCCTTCCTGTTCTTGCGATATAAAAAGCTTTAGCTAAAATGTGCGGAATTTCGTTGGCATCAGTTACCTGGTAATTCCATTTGGTAATAGGGGTGGTGATGTTTATTACATCCACTTCCTGAAACGCATCAGTACCTAAAAGATGTGCAAACACCTGGCCGGTAACGCAAACCAATGGCGTACTGTCAATCATCGCATCAGCCAAACCTGTAACAAGATTGGTAGCCCCAGGGCCACTGGTTGCAAATACAACACCCACTTTACCTGAGCTTCTTGCATAGCCTTGACCAGCATGAATACCACCTTGTTCATGACGAACAAGGATGTGTTTTAGCTGGTCGTGATAGTCATACAACGCATCGTAGATGGGCATGATGGCACCACCGGGATAACCAAAAATAGTATCAACACCTTCGGCGATGAAAGCTTCTAATACAGCTTTTGAACCGCTGATGTTTTGGGTTACCGCAGGTGCTGTTGTTTGTTCTTCTATTAATTCTAATGTTTCCATAATGGAAATGGTTTTAATTTATTTAATTAACTACAAAAGTTATTACTTGTCGGGATGGGTATCTGACAGGTTGGTTATATTGAATTGCAGGCAACCATTTGGAAGCTTTTGTAATGACTCGGATTGCTTCTTCTTTTGTACCATAGCCAGGATCGTTTTCGGCCATAATATTGATTAAGGTTCCATCTTTTTCAACTACAAATGAAACGTAAACTCTATAGTATCCGGCAGGAGCACTGTTTTTAGTTGTAACGCTTATATCTAAATTGCGTTCAAGATATCTAGACCACATGGTTTGGCCTCCTTGAAATTCGGGGGGCTTTTTATAAATATAATTGGGCAATACATTTCCATTTTCATCAAATGCTTCACATTGATATTGAGCTGGCGGTTTTTTTTGTAAACAATGAGCCCATAATTTTCCATTCTCATAAAAGGTATGGGTTTCATAGGCACCCCAATCTGAATAATTAGTTATTTCTTTTCCTTTGCCGCTTTCGTAATAACTGATGCTAAAACTTTTTTTACCTTTTGTATCATAAAAAGCCGAGTCTTTTAATTTGCCGCTTTCATAATAAGTCAACAATTTGCCAATTGGTAAATTGTAATTAATATCGGTACAATAAGATTTACTATAGATTTTTTTGGAGGACAAATAATAACCTGTGCATTTGTACAGTGTATCATTTTTTTCAAATTCAGCAACATACATTGCCTTTTCTTTGGGTGTTGTAAACCAAAGTGAATCATAATACTTAACCACAACATTTTTTTGGGCGATGCAGTTTAAGGAAATAAGTATTGATACAAAAGCTAGAACAAATTTTATAGATTCTGTTGCACTGCTTATGTTTTGCTTTACAGTTGGTGCCACAGTTTGTTGTTCTGTTAATTCTAATGTTTCCATAATGGAAATGGTTTTGTTTTGTTGTTGAATGACTTTCATCATCCGTTGTTTATTTCTTGAATCCTATTTTTTCCCTGTTTTTCCATGTATCTTTTTCATGTTGCTGCTCAACTTTATCTTCTAACAGGTTTTCTATCGCTTCATAGATTTGATTGAGTTGTGCATCGTGATTTCCGACTCGGTCTTTTAATTCCTGTAGCTGTTCAATAAGTTCGCCATATTGTGCTGCAAATTTTCTTAATGCGATAAATGCACGTACAATTGCAATATTCATTTTTACGGCTTTCTCACTTTTTAAAACACTAGACAACATGGTAATTCCATGCTCTGTGAATGCAAAAGGTAAATATCTGTTGCCACCTTTATTTGAGGTCGCAAATTGCGACCTCAAATAAAAAAATTCTTCTTTAGTTAGTTGGAACATAAAATCATCTGGAAAATGATCAATATTCCTTTTTACAGCCTCTTTCAATCTTTTGGTTTCCACTTCATACAAAGCAGCCAAATCAAAGTCAAACATTACTTTTTGACCTCTGATTTCAAATATTTTTTGCTGTATGATTTGTAGTTCCATGTAAGTTTATTCTGGTTTAAGGTCACAATTTGTGACCTCAAACTTTTTTTTCTGTGAGGCAGCAATTTGCGACCTCTACTTTTTTATTTTTTGAAGTCACAATTTGTGACTTCAAGTTTGTTGGTGATTTGATATCACAATTTGTGATATCAATTTTTCTAAGGTCACAAATTGTGACCTTAAAGTTTGCTGGCCTTCATCATTAGCACATCAGCACATTATTCAATTATCACATTGGTTACGCCTCATCCGTCACACAACCTTCACTTGCATCCTTTACTGTTCTAGCATATTTAAATAGCACACCTTTAGTTACCTTTAAAGCTGGTTGTTGCCAAGCTGCTTTACGTTGTGCTAATTCTTCTTCTGATACTTTTAAAATGATACTATTTTTTACAGCATCTAATTCAATAATATCATTGTCTTTTACCAAGGCAATTGTACCACCATCAAATGCTTCAGGTGTAATATGCCCAACAACAAAACCATGAGAACCGCCGCTGAACCTGCCATCAGTAATCAATGCCACATCTTTACCCAAACCAGCACCCATAATAGCTGAGGTTGGTTTCAACATTTCAGGCATACCTGGTGCACCTTTTGGTCCTTCATATCTTATTACCACCACATCACCTTTTTGCACTCTACCATTTGCAATACCAGCTACTAAGTCTTTTTCACCTTCAAATACTCTTGCAGGTCCTTCAAAACGTTCGCCTTCTTTACCGCTAATTTTTGCAACGCTACCTTTTACAGCCAGGTTGCCGTATAAAATTTGTAAGTGGCCAGTTTCTTTTAATGGATTTTCTAGAGGGTAAATGATTTTTTGTGTTTCAAAGTTGATCGGTTCAATATCGGCTAAATTCTCTGCAAGCGTTTTACCCGTTACAGTTAAGCAATCGCCATGTAGTAAACCTTTGTTCAACAAGTATTTCATTACAGCGGGCACACCGCCATGTTGAGGCAAATCTTGCCACAAGAATTTTCCACTTGGTTTAAAATCTGCCAATACAGGCGTTTTATCACTAAAGCGTTGAAAATCATCCTGAGTGATACTTACACCTACACTTTTTGCCATAGCAATCAAATGCAGCACAGCATTGGTGCTTCCGCCAAGAATCATGATGATAACAATTGCATTTTCAAATGCTTCTTTTGTCATGATATCTTTTGGCTTAATATCTTTCTCGAGTAAAACTTTTATCGCTCTACCTGCATCTAAACACTCGTTTCTCTTTTCTTCGCTAACAGCAGGGCTTGAAGATGAATAAGGTAAACTCATACCCAATGCTTCAATCGCTGCTGCCATTGTATTTGCAGTGTACATACCGCCACAAGCACCTGCACCGGGGCAACTATGTTTTATTACTTCTTTAAAATCTTCAGGTGTAATAACACCAGCTATTTTTTTGCCTAAAGCCTCAAAAGATGAAATGATATTCAGCTCTTCGCCTTTGTAATGACCAGCCGCAATCGTTCCACCATACACCATAATTGAAGGACGATTTAAACGACCCATTGCCATAATAGCACCGGGCATATTTTTATCACAACCAGGTACCGTAATCAATCCATCATAATAAAAACCACCACACATACTTTCAATACTATCAGCTATTAAATCACGACTTACTAGGCTGTAACGCATACCATCAGTACCATTGCTAATACCATCGCTAATGCCAATGGTGTTGAAAATCAAACCCACTAAATCATTTTTCCAAACACCTTCTTTCACCACTTTTGCAAGGTCGTTCAAGTGCATATTACAAGTGTTACCATCGTAACCCATACTTGCAATACCAACCTGTGCTTTTTTCATATCGTCGTCCGTCAACCCAATGCCATATAACATGGCCTGTGCAGCAGGTTGTGTTTCGTCTTGAGTTAATGTTTTTGAGTATTTATTAAGTTCACCCCCAGCCCCTGAAGGGGTGTTAGTAAGACTGTTATTTATTTGTTGATTGCTCATTTTATATTTTTTTGTTACTAGCTTTTATTTTTCAATTTGGCATCGTTGCGACGCACACCGCAACGTTTTGATACCTTATTGTGCTTTTTTTCCCTTTTGAATAATCCGTTTTCATCCGTTCAATCCGTGTCATCAGTGTTCCAATCACTCAACACCTAAAATCTCATTCAGCACCACCTCTTTATTTTCTACCACCAAGTTTTTGTACATTATTTGAATTTGTCTACTTACTGTATCATTCCAGTTTTTAGTAAATGGATGGTTATCTATACTTTCTATACCAATAACTTCTGCCGCAGTACCACAGAAAAATGCTGCATCTGCACCATACATTTCTGAAACAGTGAAGCTTGTTTCAATTACTTCAACATTTAATTCATCGCATATTTCTAACACAGTGGCTCTTGTAATGCCAGGTAAAATATTGCCTAAGCTTGGGGTAAATAATATACCATCTTTTTCGTAGAACACATTGGCACCAGGTGCTTCAGCGGCAAAACCTTCCATATCTGTTAATAATGCTTCATCAAAACCTTTGGCTTTTGCTTCCTGGCTTGCCATGATTGAGTTTACATAATGGCCACCTGCTTTTGCAGTCATTGTAAAGCCTTTTGGATTGGGGCGTTGAAATGAAGACATCATTACACGCAATAATTTATCACCTAAAAAAGGGGCCATTTCCCAAGCTTGAATAGTAATATATGATTCTGTGTTGAGGTTAAAACTCATATTTGCTGGTGCATACACCAATGGTCTGATATACGCATCACCAAGGTTATTATCTGCCAACACTTTATAAGTGGCTTCAATCAATTCTTCAACAGTCCATTTGTAGGGCATATTTAATGCTTCAGCAGAAGCTTGCAGGCGTTGAAAATGCTCTACGGCTTTAAATATTTTGGTGCTGCCTTCTACCGTTTTGTAAGAACGAATGCCTTCAAATACTGAATACCCATAGTGCATAGATTGGCTGTACAAATCAATTTTTGCTTCTGCTGCTTTAACAAACTGTCCGTTGTGATAAATGATGGTGTTCTCGTTGTAGTAACTCATTTGTCTGAACCTGGATTTTTATGATTTTATGGATGTTGTCTGGACTATGATTTTTATGATTTATGTGATGCTTTTATTAAAAGAAATGTTCTAATCATCGTAATTAAATAAATGATTTTTAATCATAGTTTAGACAACGGCAAAAAAAAACCGCCTCGTTTGAGGCGGTTTGTATTTTAATTTCTTGTTGAATTATATACAGCTTCCACCTCCTAACGATGTAGGAATAATAATGACAACCACCACAATAATTATTGCGATGTTTATAATTGTCTTATTAAGCCTGTTTAATAACATAAAAGTGGTTTGATGTTGTGAACATAAACACTTCTATGTGTAATGCAAAGAACTTTTTTGTTTGTTTGAACTGTGATATTATGATTCGTGTGATGCTGGTGATTATTATGTGTCTTAATCACTGAATCATTTTAATCACATTAATCATAGTTCAGACAACATTCAACTGCTCCAGTGTGCGACGCAACTAAAGCTTAATTATTAACAAAAGCCCGTCCCCAAAAACCTACCACACAATCCATAAATCACTTAAATCATAAGAATCACATAAATCATAGTTCAGACTAAATCACCGTCGATTTTCTTAACTGTATATTATCATGATTCACATCGCCAGTTATTTTATGGCCTACATAATCGGCGATCAATTCGCCAAGTGTTGAGGTAAAATAAAAGTTGATAGGATCTATATCTTTTGTAACAAAATGATTGGTCAATGTCCAGCTTACAGCTTCGCGAATTTTGTTGGCTTCTTCGTGTAACTCAAAATGGTCAAGCATCATTGCTGCTGACAAAATTGAGCCAATGGGGTTGGCAATATCCTTACCTGCGGCCTGAGGATAAGAGCCATGAATAGGCTCAAACAATGCCGTGATATTGCCAACAGACGCAGAGGGTGCAAGGCCCAAAGAGCCGCTAAGCACACTGGCTTCATCGCTGATGATATCGCCAAACATGTTCTCAGTAAGGATTACATCGAATTGCTTGGGGTTTAATATCATCTGCATAGCGGCATTGTCAATAAACATATAATCTACAGCCACATCAGGGTATTGTGTTGCAAGCCCCTGAACCACTTTGCGCCAAAGGCGTGAGGTTTCCAGTACATTGGCTTTATCAACAAGCGTAAGTTTTTTGCGGCGTATTTGTGCTGATTTAAAAGCAAGGTGCGCAATACGTACAATTTCTTCAACGCTGTATGTACAGGTATCGGTAGCTGAGTTGCCGTCTTCGCTTATCTCTTTTTTACCAAAATAAATGCCACCTGTAAGCTCACGATAAATGACTAAGTCAACACCTTCTAAATTCTTAGGATTCAGTGGTGACAAGTGTTTCAGGGAAGGGTAGAGGGTAGTAGGGCGTATATTGCCATACAACTGTAACACCTTTCTTATCTTCAACAATCCCTGCTCTGGGCGAACTTTTGCATTGGGATCATTGTCGTATTTGGGATGGCCGATGGCACCAAATAAAATGGCATCGCTTTCCAAACAAACTTCAATGGTTTCATCTGGTAAAGGAATACCTGTTTTGTCGATGGCATCAGCACCCATCAGGCAATACTTGTAAGAGAACTCATGGCCGTAATGCTCTGCCACAGCGTTCAAAACCTTAATGGATTGGTTGGTAACTTCTGGCCCAATGCCATCGCCAAGTATAACTGCAATATTTTTTTTCATAACCGTCTTGAACTATGATTTGTATGATTATTATGATTGTTGTGATTTGTACTTTTTGTTGCTTACTCTCTTGAAATTTAAACTTGGCTCTCCAAAATTTATTAAAAGGCCAACTTCAAGATTGTATGCTTCTAAGTAATTTATTGCTTGTGCAAAATGTACATCTTCTAATTTTATGATTGCCTTTAACTCAACCGATACCGCATTTTCTACTAAAAAATCAACCCTTCTTGTACCAATCTGTGCTTCCCTATAAAAGATGGGCATTTCAAACTCTCGGTTAAACGTAAGCCCTGCCAATTTCATTTCCATTTCTAATGCTCTTTGATAAATAACTTCCTGAAAACCGTTGCCTAAAGTGGTGTGAACTGTCATAGCACATTTAATGATCCTTGATGTAAGCTCTGAATATTTATAGGCCTCATTAATCATAAAAATCATTTAAATCAAAGCAATCACAGTTCAGACATCTCGTAGGCTTTAATGTTATCTTTTATGCTTAAAAGGAAATCGATATCATCATACCCGTTTAATAAACAGGTTTTTTTGTAAGGGTTGATGTCAAAGCTTTCCTGTAATTCAGTACCTGCAATCTTGATGGTTTGTGCTTCAAGATTTACTTCCAATTCTGCTTTTGGATTTTTCTCTACAGCTTCAAAAATCTGCTGTAAAAATTCATCGCTTACTACTACTGGCAGCAGAAAATTGTTGAGTGCATTGTTTTTAAAAATATCTGCGTAAAAGCTGCTTACTACAACATCAAAACCTGCGTCTTTTATAGCCCAGGCAGCATGTTCTCTTGATGAACCACAACCAAAGTTTTTGCCTGCAACCAGAATCTTACCGTTGTACAAAGGGTTGTTCAGCACGAAGTCAGCCTTTGGTGTTGCTTCATTGTCATTCTCATAACGCCAGTCGCGAAAAAGGTTTTTGCCAAAACCATCCCTGCTGGTGGCTTTTAAAAAACGGGCTGGAATAATCTGGTCTGTATCTATATTTTCTACCTGTAACGGAACGATAGAACTATTAATAATATTGATGGCTTTGCTCATATTCTGTCTAAATAATCAATGTTCAATAATCAATTTTCAATAATCAATTTAATCCTTCCAAATCACAGTTCAGACCAAATAATCTCTTACATCACCAACTTCGCCTGTAATAGCTGCAACTGCTGCTGTTAAAGGGCTGGCGAGGAATGTTCTTGCATTTGGTCCCTGTCTTCCTTCAAAATTGCGGTTACTGGTACTGATACAATATTTACCGGCGGGTATTTTATCTTCGTTCATTCCCAAACATGCACTGCAGCCTGGCTGGCGAAGTACAAAACCAGCTTCCTGGAATATTTTATCAATACCTTCTGCCTGTGCCTGTTGCTCAACCTGTTTGCTGCCTGGTACAATCCAAACTTCTACATCTTTTGCTTTTTGTTTACCTTTTACAAAATGTGCTACCATTCGAAGGTCTTCAATACGGCTGTTGGTACAACTGCCAATAAAAACATAGTCTACTTTATGGCCTTTTATAGCGCTGCCATCCTCTAAACCCATATACTGCAGGGCTTTCAGGTAAGAGTTGCGGTCTTTTTCAACAAGACTTTTTGATTCAGGAATATGTTGTGTAATACCAATTCCCATACCTGGGTTGGTACCATAAGTTATCATTGGTTCTATATCTTTTGCATCAATAATTATCTCATGGTCAAAGCGTGCATCAGCATCAGTAAATAAGGTTTGCCAGTAAGCTAATTTTTTATCCCAATCTTCAGCTTTTGGTGCAAACTCACGGCCTTTTATATAGTTAAAAGTGGTTTCATCTGGCGCTATCAATCCGCATCTTGCACCCATTTCAATGCTCATGTTACAGATGGTCATGCGTGCTTCCATTGATAAACTTCTTATCGCACTGCCTGCAAATTCAACAGCATAACCAGTAGCGCCACTGGCGGATATTTTAGCGATGATATGAAGTATAATATCCTTGCTCACAACGCCTTTGTTCAACTCACCTTCTACGCTAATACGCATCAGTTTTGGGTTGCTTTGCAGTAAACATTGCGTTGCCAACACCATTTCAACTTCACTGGTACCAATACCAAAAGCAATGGAACCAAAAGCGCCGTGCGTACTGGTGTGACTGTCGCCGCAAACTATTGTTTGCCCAGGTTGCGTAATGCCAAGTTCAGGACCAATTACGTGTACAATACCCTGGTAAGGATGACCAAGACCATACAGTTCAATACCAAATTTTTGGCAGTTGCTAATCAGTTTATCTACCTGCATTCTCGACAACTCTTCTTTTATCGGAAGGTGCTGATCCATAGTGGGTACATTATGATCGGCAGTTGCAATAATTTGTTTAGGGTTGTGAACACCAATTCCCCGTTTTTCTAAGCCAGCAAAGGCTTGTGGGCTTGTTACTTCATGTAAAAAATGCCTGTCAATGTACAATACAGAAGGGCCGTTTTCTATCTTTTGTACAATGTGCTTTTCCCAAATCTTTTCGAATAATGTAGCCCCCCTGCCCCCCAAAGTGGGGTTCAATGTTGCGTCAGTCGATGTTTTATTTATAGTGTCCATGTAGTTGATGTGATTGTTTATTAAGCAGGTTATTAAATTGAAGATGCAACTTCAACCTTCCCCCTTTGGGGGATTGAGGGGGCTTCTTTATTTTCCCCTTTGGGGGATTGAGGGGGCTGTTCGGCCATTGCATGTAAGTCTTCATCAGTCACTTCTTTTTTACTGTCTGCCACTTTTAAAAATGCCTGGTACAATGCATCAATTTCATCTCTTGTAAACTGGTAGCCCAGTTTGTGAAAACGGAAAGCAAGCGCACTGCGGCCGCTGCGTGCAGTAAGCACAATTTTAGAAGTATCAGCACCTACTTCAGCAGGGTCAATAATTTCGTAAGTGGTGGCTTCTTTCAAAAAACCATCCTGGTGAATGCCACTTGAATGCGAGAAAGCGTTGGCGCCAACAATTGCTTTATTCGGCTGCACCGGCATACGCATAATATCGCTTACCTGCCTGCTCATAGGGTGCAATAATTTGCTGTTTACATTTGTGTACAAACCAAGTTTATGTTGTTTTAAAACCATAACCACTTCTTCTAAAGAGGTGTTGCCTGCACGTTCGCCAAGGCCGTTAATGGTACACTCAATCTGCCTTGCGCCAGCAATTACACCAGCAATAGAATTAGCGGTGGCCAAACCAAGGTCGTTATGGCAATGACAGGAAATAATGGCCTTATCTATATTAGGTACATTGTTAACCAGGTAAGCAATTTTTTCGCCATACTGGTGTGGCAAACAGTAACCTGTAGTATCAGGAATATTTACCACGGTTGCACCTGCGGCAATTACAGTTTCAATTAAGCGGGCAAGAAATTCAATATCTGCGCGGCCCGCATCTTCTGCATAAAACTCAACATCATCTACAAAGTTTTTAGAAAGTATAACGGCTTTTTTGGCGCGTTCTAAAATATCTTCTCTTGTAGTGTTGAATTTATGTTTTATGTGGATGTCAGATGAGCCGATACCTGTATGTATGCGTGGGCGTTTGGCATATTTAAGCGCTTCCGCAGCTACCTCAATATCTTTTTGAACGGCACGTGTAAGGCCACAAACCGTAGCATTCTTGATGATTTTTGAGATTTCATTTACACTCTCAAAATCGCCAGGTGAAGAAATAGGAAAGCCTGCTTCTATGATATCAACGCCTAGTTCTTCCAGTGAGAGTGCCAGTTCAATTTTCTCTTTTGTATTCAACTTACAACCTGGCACCTGTTCGCCATCGCGAAGGGTGGTATCAAAAATGTGGACGTGTTCCTGGGCCATAGAAAATAATTTTTTTAAAGTAGTGTTACTTATTTTTATCAATTGATACAAAAAACAAACAACAGCGTACGAACTTACCTTGAGGAGAATAAAAAAACTGCTCAAAATGAAAGGGGTTTTACACTGTACAATAAATGCACATTACGCCTAAACCCTTGTACAGAAAGGATTTGAACTAAATTTGATTACGATGCCCAACAGGAGTACAGATAACCTTTTTCAACTGGTAAAATCGCTTGAAAAGAGTGAAAAGCGAAATTTTAAGTTATATGTACAACGGAATTCGTCTGACGACAACCTTAAAATTGTGCAATTATTTGATGCGCTGGATAAGATGAATGAGTATGATGAAACAGTTTTGCTTAAAAAAGTACCTGATATTTCCAAACAACAATTATCTAATACAAAGGCGCATTTGTACAGGCAAATACTAAGCAGCCTGCGCCTGCTGAAAAACGAAGAAAATATTGATATACAGTTGAATGAGCAAATGGACTTTGCCAAAATACTTTATAATAAAGGGTTATACCACCAGAGTTTGAAAGTGTTAGACAGAATAAAGGAAGTTGCAAAAGTTCATAACCAACTTAGTTTTCAATTGCAGGCAATAAATTTTGAGAAGAAGATAGAGGCACTGCACATTACACGCAGTATTGGCAACAGGGCAGAGGCATTGAGTGCCGAAAGTGACCAGTTAAACACGCATATTGCACTGGCCAGTAAATTATCTAACCTGTCTTTACAGATGTACGGCTGGTACATTCAGCATGGCCATGCTCGCGATGCAAAAGATGTTCATGCTATAAAATCATTTTTTGAAACCAACCTGCCTGCCGTAAGAATAGATGAAATTGGTTTTTACGAGAAACTGTATTTGTACCAGAGTTTTTGCTGGTACGGGTTTATTTTACAGGATTTGTTAATGTATTACCGCTATACAAATAAGTGGGTGGCATTATTTGAGGAATCGCAAGTTATGATGACCATTGAGGCTGGACAGTACATACGTGGTATGCACAATCTTTTAGGTGCACATTTTAACCTGAACAACTTTGATAAGTTTGAAATTGATCTTGCTAAGTTTGAGGCATTTGCTGCTTCGCCTGCAGGTAAAAGCAGTGATAATGCCGCAATACAAACCTTTGTGTACCTGCATATTGCCAAAATAAACAAACACTTTTTAGAAGGTACTTTTACTGAAGGCCTGCAACTGGTGCCTTATATTGAAGTTCAATTAAAGGCTTATCATTTACAACTTGACCGCCACCGTGTGCTTGTGTTTTATTATAAAATCGCCTGCCTGTATTTTGGCAGTGGCGATAATGAAAAGGCGATTGATTATTTGAACAAAATCATAAATTGGAAGGTAGACCTGCGTACTGATTTGCAATGTTATGCCAGGCTGCTGCACCTGATAGCGCATTATGAACTTGGCAATTACCAGTTGCTGGAATACTTAGTAAAATCAGTTTACCGCTTCATGGCCAAAATGAATAACCTGAGTACAGCAGAAGAAGAAGTGTTCAAATTTATTAAAAAATCATTCTCATTATCACCACAAAAACTCATTCCCGCCTTTAAAAGCCTTAAAGATAAATTGGAAAGGTTGGAAGGCAATCCATTAGAAAGCCGTTCTTTTATGTACCTGGATATTATAGGCTGGCTGGAAAGTAAAATACGCAACGTACCGGTGCAATTGGTAAGAAGAGAAAAATTTTTGGAAGGACGTAAAGGGAAGGGTTAAAGTGCTTGTAAATGTGCCATCAGCTTTATTTTATATTACACTAAAGTTAAAAAGAACATTGAGTAGAATTCTTCAGCGCTCATTAGATTATACATACTGCTTTAGTAGTTTTTTTAATTCAGCCACACCTTCGCCCGCGCTTTTTTCAATAACCGTAAGATTGTATAAGGACGAGGTATAAGGAATCTTCTTATCAATAATAAACTTGGGAATACTCCATGGTGCATAGTTTACCAAACCTGCGGCAGGGTATACCTGTAGCGATGTACCAATAACTGCAAACAGTTCTGCGCCTTTGGCAATTTGGGCTGCAAATTCTATCATTGGTACCTGTTCTTCAAACCAAACGATTGCAGGCCTTAATTGGCCGCCATCTGCTGCGAGATCACCAACATTTATGTCGCCTTTTATGTCGTAGGTTTTATCCTCATCAAGTACACTGCGCATCTTAAATATTTCGCCATGCAGGTGGCTTACTTTGGTGCTTCCGCCACGTTCGTGCAGGTCATCAATGTTTTGGGTAATGATGTGAACATCAAAATCATTTTCCAACTCTGCCAAGCCAATATGTGCGGCATTGGGCTGTGCCTTGGCCACATCTTTACGGCGCATATTATAAAAGTCGAGCACCAGTTTGGGATTGGCCTTAAAGCCTCGTGGGGTAGCTACTTCATACACATCATATCCTTCCCACAAACCATCACTGTCACGAAAAGTTTTAAGTCCGCTCTCTGCACTGATGCCCGCTCCTGTAAGTATTACCAGTTTCTTTTTTGCCATGGAGTAAAGGTAAATTAAACTTTCACTTTGGCTGTCTTCATACGCTTAAAAATTTGCCATACTACAAGCCCTACAATAATCAATGGCCAAATGGTGGTAACAAATAAAAGCAGGTTGCTAATATGCTTCCCCCTTCTTTAAAGGCTTCTGATAGTTTGGTATAGAAAGAGGGCTTTACATCCACGGGATTAGTGTCAGATGTATATTGAAAGTATCTTAAATTAACAGTACTGTAGGTCGAGCCATGAGTTAGATAAGTTACTCTGCCTGTTCCACTTTCAATAGCTTCTTGTGTGTTATTGATTTCCTCTTGTACTTCCAGTATTTCCTTCATATTTTTTGCCTGTTTCAGCAAATCCATATAGCGGTTCCGTACCTGTTTTTTTGCTTCTATTCGTGCCCTAGTATCAACCACTTCGCCTGTTACATCTTCTGTTGTTATTTTCTTTTGAATGATTTTTATGCCTTCGCCACTGAAGGACGAAAGCAGGTTTTCAAACTGTTCAACAGGTACTTTAATAGTCATGGTGTTTTCAATGCCACCATCTGTTTGTGATTGTTCTTCACCAGCTATATAAGCACCAAAGTTTTTAATGCTTTTATGAATGTTGGTATTGTAAGAAGCATAGTCTTTTAATTCTAAGGCAATGTTGGCGGTCTTTATTATTTTCTTATCCCAATCAATGGTTGCCTGTTTGTTTTTTGGAAGTTCTTCCTGGTCAGATGTAGCTTTAACACTATCTGCGATGGCAGAATTGACTTGTTCATCTTCCTTTTTATAATCGTTTAGTGCTACAGTTTGTAAATTTTTGTTTGATTGCTGCGAATTGTCTTTCGCTTTGCTACATGCGTTCAGCAGCATGGCCATTATGGCCATGAATAAGATATTTTTCATGATGTTTTTGTTTGATTGTTAGAAGATATACAGCGAAGGAAAAATTACATACGGCAAGCAAGCGGATAGAGAGGGTTATTGTTTTTTAAGCGTCATAACCATACTGTCTTTAGACGTGACAGAAATTAGGCTGTCGCTGGAAACCTTTATCTGGTAAGGGTTGTAGACGCTGTCTTCTTTGATGAACAGTACAGAATCTTTAAGGTAGTAATGGTCGGGTTTGCTGCTGCTTAAATCGTTTACTGTACTGTCATTGTTAAATACAAGTGTGTTTGCACTGTCTTTTGATGCTACGGCTAAGAGGAGAGAAGTAATGTCTGAAGGCTTTTCAGCAAGGCTGTACATACTGTCTATCTTCCATTTGCCAACAATGTTAAACTGTTTGTTTGCACTACTGTTTGACTGAAACCATTTACATGACACTGCTGTAATAACAGCACTTGCAACAACTAAGGTTGCGATGATTTTTGATTGCATTTTTTGCGGATTTTTTATTTGTGATTAAATAAAGTGGCGGGCCCGCAAGAGCTTAATATACGCAGGCATCAAAATGTAACCATTGCCAAATGTTAAAGAATTGAAAAAGGATTTTGTACATAAAAATGAGGCTAAAAATCAATACTCCTTAAAGATAAATGGCATAAAAAAGCCTGTCATCTTTCTTGATCACAGGCTTTGAAATATTGTGCTGACCTTGTACTTATAATGTTGTTTCTGCCATGTCCATTACAATATTCCATTCGTCTTCTGTAACGGGTTGTACTGATAAACGGCCCAGACGTACCAATGCCATCTGGCTTAGGCTGGGTGCCGCTTTTACCTGTGCAAGGCTTACAGGTTTCTTTAGTTTCTTAAACGGTTTTACATCCACCACTACCCAGTTTGGGTCTTCGGTGGTGGGGTCCTGGTAATGCTCTTTTACCACTTGTGCAATGCCTACAATTTCCATCCCTTCATTGCTGTGGTACCAGAATAACAGGTCGCCCTTTTTCATGGCTTTAAGGTTGTTGCGTGCCTGGTAATTGCGCACCCCATCCCAAAATGTTTTACCATCTTTTTCAAACTGGTCCCAACTGTATTTAAAGGGTTCTGATTTTATAAGCCAATACCCCCCTGCCCCTGAAGGGGGGCTAATAAGATCGCTAATTTTCTTTTTAATACTCATATTGCCAGGTATTTTATAGTTTCTTTTTTCCTTACTCTCCTTTAGGGGCTGGGGGTTTTGGGGCTTTACCACCCGCTTGCCAAAACATCTGCAAGATGCAATACCTGCAGGTTGGCGTTTTTGTTCTTAATACGGCCATCAATATGCATCAGGCAGCTCATGTCTGTGCTGATAATATATTCGGCTTCTGTGGCGCTGGCATGGGTTATTTTCTGGTCTGCCATCGCAATGCTTATAGGTTCAAACTTAACAGCGAATGTGCCGCCAAAGCCACAACAGGTTTCTACATCGTTCATCTCTACCAATTCAAGACCTTTTACCTTACTTAAAAGTGTGCGTGGCTCCTGTTTAATGCCGCATTCACGCAGGCCTGCGCAACTATCATGGTAAGTGGCTTTGCCGTTAAAGGTTGCACCAATATCATCCACTTTAAGCACGTTGATTAAAAAATCGCTCAGCTCAAATGTTCGCTGGCCAAGCTTTACAACGTCTTTGTGATTGGCTGCTGTATCAAACAATTTGGGATAGTAATTACGAACAAAACCAACGCAGCTTGCACTTGGTGCCACTACATAATCAGCACCGCTGAAATCGTTCATAAATTTGGTACAAACGTCTTTGCTTTCGCCCCAGAAACCGGCATTAAAAGCGGGCTGGCCGCAACAGGTTTGGTTGGCATTATAGGTAACCGTGCAACCCACTTTCTCAAGCACTTTAACCATGTTAAAAGCTACCTGTGGATATAACTGGTCAACGAAACATGGAATAAAAATCTGTACATTCATAGTTACGATTTCACGCAAAGAAAAAAAGTTAGCAAAGCGGCAAAGCAAGAAAATTTGCCAGGCAAAAAGTTATTTTACTTTTTAAATGATTGGTTTAATGCTATCATCTTCAACGCAGTAATGGCTGCTTCTTCGCCTTTATGGCCATGAATACCGCCAACCCTTTCCATTGCCTGCTGTTCATTTTCAACGGTTAATACACCAAAAATGGTGGGTACATCAAGCATCATGTTTAATGATAAAACACCATCTGTAACTGCCTTGCATACATAATCAAAATGCGGTGTATCGCCACGGATTACAGTGCCTAAAGTAATAAAAGCATCTGCTTTTTGTTTGGCACTTTCCTGGTAAGCTTTTACTGCAAAAGGTATCTCTACAGCACCAGGAACAGTCAATACTTTAAACTTAACGTTCTGCTCTTTCAATACCTTTTTGGCTCCTGCTTCTAGCTTGTTGATGATGTGGGCGTTCCACTCTGTTTTTACTATAACAACAAAGGCATCCTTTGTTGTGGGGATGCCTTTGTGTAATGATGTATTTCCTTTTGTTGCCATTTGTTTAATTTACACTAAGCTCTGGTTTTTCAACACTTATGCGGTTGATGTATTTATCAACCTGTGATGCTTCCTGCGTTTTTGGGAATTTAGCTTTTAACTCTTTATAAAATTCCAATGCTTCTTTATTCTTGTTTAAGGTTTCGCTTAACAAGCCAGCGCGGAACAAATACACTGCAGAATTTGCTTCGTCTGCTTCAAAGGTTTTGCCTGCTTTGCTGTAGTATTCAACAGCATCGTCTTTTTTACCAGACTCAGCATAGGCATCTGCAAGGGCGCCATAAGCCACCATTTGTATTTGCTTGGCATCAGTAGAAAAATCTTTCAGGTGTTCTATCGCTTTAGCAAAATCACCCAATTTTAAATAGCTGATACCTGCGTAAAAATGTGCAAGGTTAGCAGCTTTGGTACCACTGAAATTTTTGATCACATAAAGGGCACCTTTGTTTACCCCATCGCCGTCTAAAACAAGCTTAGAACTATCTGCTGCAAAATATTGCTGCGTTTTAAAAATGGCATCAGCCGCTTTTTCTTCTTTGGGTTTTGCAATGTATTCTTTGTAGGCATACACACCCGTAAAAGCTAAAACTGCGGCACCAAAACCAATGGCAAATGCCTTACCATATTTTTGCCAGAAATTCTGGGCTTGTGACAAGGCATCGTTAGTTTCTACCACCTGCGCCTCAATTATCTGATCGCTCATTTTTTATTTTGAAATTTATTAATTGAAATTGTTGGTTCTTGTCTCACCACTCACTATTCACCACTCACTTTTTTAGTCAACATCAAACGGATAAGCAGCATCCATGTACACATCTTTCATTACTTCGCTGTCATTTGGCCATGGGCTTTCTTCCGCAAATTTTACGCTTTCTTCTACCACATCATTAATCCTTGCATCAATAGCATCTATTTCTTCCTGCGTAGCATATTTATTGTCAAGTATTGTTGTTAATACTTTCTGAATCGGATCCTGGTCTTTGTATTCGTCAACCTCTTCTTTACTGCGGTATTTTTGAGGGTCACTGATAGAGTGGCCTTTGTAGCGGTAAGTTTTCATTTCAAGCAGGGTAGGGCCGCCGCCTTCTCTTGCACGTTTAACAGCGCGTGCAATGCCTTCATGCACCGCTTCTGCAGTCATACCGTCAATTTTGTCTGAAGGCATTTCAAAGCCATCCGCCAATTTATAAATATCAACAACATTGCTGGTTCTGGTTACAGAAGTACCCATTGCGTAATTGTTATTCTCGCAAATAAAAATTACGGGCAGTTTCCATAGCATAGCCATGTTAAATGTTTCGTGTAAAATACCCTGCCTTGCAGCACCATCACCAAAAAAGCAAAGAACCACATTTTGTGTGCCTTTATATTTTTCAGCAAAAGCCAAACCAGCACCAGTGCCTATTTGAGCACCAACAATTCCGTGGCCACCAAAAAAACGGTGTTCTGTACTAAAGAAGTGCATACTGCCGCCTTTACCTTTTGAACAGCCTGTAGCTTTTCCGTACAACTCAGCCATACATTCGTTAGGCGTCATACCTTTTGCCAAACCTAAACCATGGTCACGGTAAGCAGTAATAAACGGATCATCATGTGAAGTAGCAGTCATACAACCTGCGGCTAATGCTTCCTGGCCAATGTAAGCGTGGAAGAAGCCACGGATTTTACCAGCCATTTTGTACATTTCTTCAGCCTTCAATTCAAACTGGCGGATGAGTTGCATCAACTCGTACCAGTACAGGTAAGTTTCTTTAGAGAATTTAGTTTGCACTTATACAGAATTTTGAGGTGCAAATATAGGGGAACAAGAATTGTAAAATACGCAAATAGGGAATGCAGGTTTTACTGTTTAGTGGATAAACAGCATTGAGATGTTATTGAATTGTTACTATGAAAATATTTTATGGGAAATGCAGGTGCCGTAAAGAATTTGTATGGTGGCAAATGTCCTCACTGTAGCTGTCCTCATTTTAAATTAGGACAAGGTGTTTGAGGACAACTATGTCCTCACTAAGGCTGTCCTCAAATAGAATGAGGACAGTACTCGTGAGGACAACTTTTGTAATAAAGAGAGAATATTACGCTTGTCGAAAGAGGCGCTTGTACGATGAAAAAGATTTTGACTCAACTTTATGTTTGAAGAAATGTTGAAGGGATATGGTTCGCGGCGAAGAAAGGTTTCCCGCGGAAAACGCAGAAAGCGCGGAAGAGGAAGAAGAGGGTGTCTCGCAGAAAGCGCGGAAAACGCAGAAGAAGAATTTAAGAGGGAACAGGTTTTGGCGGATTAATGATAGTTTTTGAATGAATGAAAAGATGTCTCGCGGAAAACGCAGAAAGTGCGGCAAATAAAGTTGAATAAAGAACAAAGCGCCGCAGTGTGCGACGCAACGAAGCTTCCTAAAAGAACAGGAGCTGGTCACCCAAAAAAGAAAGATTATGATAGGGCATAGATTTATAAAGTTTGATCCCAACCAAAATGGGAAAAGTAAGTTTGAGCAGATGCTTGACCTGTTTACGCAATTGCTTACTTATACCAATGGCGATGCTGCCGAAGCGTTGAGCTGGATGAATGAGCTGGATAAAAAATACCAGTTTACCAACGATGATTATGGTATGGGCGACTTTATTGACGACCTGAAACAGAATGGCTACATGGATGAAGATCCTGCAAACGGCAGCCTTAAAATTACAGCCAAGAGCGAGCAAAGCATTCGCAAGCGCAGCCTGGAAGAGATTTTTGGCAAACTGAAAAAAACAAAATCAGGTAATCACCAAACATTTAAGCCAGGACAGGGGGATGAAATTAACCCTGAAACGCGGCCTTACCAGTTTGGCGATATGCTTGAACAAATTGACTTTACTGAAAGTATTCGCAATGCGCAGATAAATCATGGGGTGGAAAGTTTCAGGATGCAGGAAGACGACCTGCAGATTAGGGAAACGGATTTTAAAACGCAGACGAGTACGGTGCTGATGATTGACATTTCGCACTCGATGATTTTATATGGCGAAGACAGGATTACGCCAGCTAAAAAAGTAGCGATGGCTTTGGCAGAACTGATTCAAACAAAGTACCCAAAAGATACACTGGATATTGTGGTATTTGGTAATGATGCATGGACGATTGAAGTGAAGGATTTGCCTTATTTACAGGTAGGCCCTTATCACACCAATACCGTTGCAGGGCTTGAGTTGGCGATGGATTTGCTGCGCAGAAGGAAGAATCCTAACAAGCAAATTTTTATGATCACAGATGGTAAACCTACCTGTTTGAAAATAGGGGGCAAGTATTATAAAAATAGTTTTGGCCTTGACAGGAAAGTGGTGAACCGCTGCATTAATCTTGCGGCTCAATGCAAGAAATTAAAGATCCCTATCACTACTTTTATGATTGCCAGCGACCCTTACCTGCAAAGCTTTGTTCAGGAATTTACTGAGATGAATAATGGTAAGGCTTTCTTTGCAAGTCTTGATAAATTGGGTTCTTTTATATTTAAAGATTTTGAAAGCGGGAAGCGGAAGACGGTGTATTAGTGAAAGGTGAAAGGTGAAAGGTGAAAGGTGAAAGGTGAAAGGTGAAAGGTGAAAGGTGAAAGGTTTGGTTAATAATGTAGCTTGGGTTCTGGCAATGAAAATGCAGCTTATCTTTTTAGGGATAAGCTGCATTTTTGTTTTTGGTTATTTTGCTTTAAAATAATTCCGGTTGATTGGGATCTTCTTTTGGTGCCTGTTCCCACTGCATTTCAACGGTTTTGGAATAGTCCATTAGTTTGGCACCAATGGCGCGCCAGCCTGTAACTTCTACCATTTTTGCAATGTTGAATTTGCTGCTGCGCAACTGCTGCCCACGGCCAATTTGCACAGATAATACTGGTTCTTCCATACTGGTTACGGCTTCCAGCATATTGCCTTCACCTTCTTTTATAAACAGGTATTTATTCTTTAAAGTGGTGGCTTCAATTTTAAAGCGTTTTACATTGTACTGCTGTTTGGCATTGTCTAAATACACGGCTGTAAAGAGTTTGCCGGCATCAAACCGTTCTACCAATATCGCTTTTTCAGGGTCTATGCGCTGTGTAAGTTCTGTATCGGTTATTTCGTAATAACCATCATTGTATATGGCAATCACTTTATCATCTCCTTCAAAAGTGCCAAGGTACGTACCTTTTTCATCAACATTTAAACGGCCAAACTGGTCATCAAACCAAAGCTTACGGCCAGCTAAAGTGCTGCGGCCTGCTTCTTTAAATTTGATTGTTTTTACAGGATATTTTGTAACCGTATTACCCTGGCTGCTGCGGCCTTTAATTTCAAGTTCTTCAAAATAAAAGTCAAGCTCTTTTACACGCGCCGTACAATTTGGGCTAAGAATTACTTTCACAGATTCAGCTTCGCCATTAGGGTTTACTGTAAAATAATGCACTTTACTTTTGTCGTGGCCCTTGGTAAGGTCGTAATCCCTGTCACGTGTAATGCCTGTAACGTTAAAGCGTTTGGCGTAGCTGGTGCCGCTTTCGCCATCTACATAAATCATGTTGTAGGTGGTGCGTTCATCGTTCTTTTTAAAGATGGCAATATGAATGATGTCTTTACCAATAAAAACTTTATCATCCACCTTTACAATCTTCATCATACCGCGCTTGGTAAAGCAGATGATATCATCAATATCACTACAGTCAAAGAGGAACTCATCTTTCTTCAAACCCTTACCAATAAAGCCTTCTGCACGGTTTACGTACAGTTTGGTATTGGCAATTGCTACCTGCTGTACCTTAATGGTATCAAAGAGTTTTATCTCTGTTTTGCGTTCCCTGCCTTTGCCATATTTCTTTAAAAGCATTTCAAAATAAGCGATGGCAAATTCTGTAATGTGTGCAAGGTCATGTTCCACCTGCGCAATATCAGCTTCAATATTTTTTATCTGGTTGTTAAGCTCGTCTATGTCAAGCTTGTAAATTCTTCGTACAGGTTTTTCGGTAAGTTTCAAAACATCTTCGCGAACAACCTGGCGTTTTAATAATTTCTGAAAAGGAACAAATGCAGCTTCAATGGCTTCAATTACTTTCTCCCATGTCTCATGCTTCTTTTCAAGTTCTTTGTATATTTTTTCTTCAAAGAATATCTTTTCAAGTGAAGTGTAATGCCATTTATCATTCAGTTCGCCCAGCTTTATCTCAAGCTCACGGTTTAATAAACCCTTTGTTTTTTCAACGGAAACAGAAAGTATTTCACTCACGCCAATAAAGCGTGGCTTATGTTCTTCGATGATACAAACGTTTGGAGAAATACTTACCTCGCAATCTGTAAATGCATAGAGCGCATCAATGGTTATGTCAGATGAAATACCTGGAGCCAGATCAACCTGTACCTCTACCGTTTTTCCGGTAAATTCAGTCAATTTTTTTATCCTGATTTTGCCCTGTTCATTGGCTTTGGTAATACTGTCGCAAAGTTGTGAAACCGTTACGCCATAAGGCACATCGCGAATAATGAGGCTCTTCTTGTCCAGCTCTTCAATGCGGCAACGAACTTTTATTTTGCCACCACGTTTGCCTTCATTGTAGTTGGTCACATCCACCATTCCACCAGTCTGAAAATCGGGGAACAATTCAAACTTTCTTCCCTTTAAATACTTGATAGCGGCATCAATAATTTCACAAAAATTATGTGGTAATATTTTAGTAGACAAACCAACTGCAATACCATCGGCACCCTGTGCCAGCAACAAAGGAAACTTCATTGGCAGCGTTACAGGCTCCTGTTTGCGGCCATCATAGCTCAATTGCCAATCGGTGGTTTTAGCGTTAAAGGCAACATCTAAAGCAAACTTGCTAAGGCGTGCTTCAATATAACGTGGTGCCGCGGCTTCATCACCTGTACGTATGTCGCCCCAGTTACCCTGCGTGTCCACCATCAGGTCTTTCTGGCCCATATTTACAAGGGCTTCGCCAATACTGGCATCACCATGCGGGTGGTACTGCATTGACTGACCAATAATATTGGCCACTTTGTTAAAACGCCCGTCATCCATCTCTTTCATAGAATGCAGTATGCGGCGCTGCACGGGTTTAAGGCCATCCTCAACAGCAGGTATGGCACGTTCTAAAATAACATACGATGCATAATCCAGGAACCAGCTTTTATACTGCCCCTGAACACCTGTTTCGTTTTCGTAAACCTTATTCTCAATCTTTTCTTTAGCCATGGCGGAAGAGTAAAATATTCAATAATCAATGTTCAATAATCAATGCTCAAGAAGGAAACATTGACAATTTAGCTATTGACTATCGGGTTTGTTTTTTGTGGTTTCAGGTTGTTTTTCTTTGCTGTTTCAATTCCTTTTGAAATAATAGCAATCAGTTCCTCATTTTCTCTTCTTATTGCGTCCATCCTGTTTGCAGGCTTTATCATTTCCTTTTTAATAACAAGCTTGATGCACACCCTTGTCTCTTTTAATTCTTTTAAAGCGATTTTCATTTTATGAATAAAATCATCTCTTGATTCCGCTCCCTGCACTTCACCATACAATAAGCATGGTGCAAGCCCGCAACGTATCATTTGACCAGCAATATAATTTCCCGCACGGTTCACGGGTAAACTATCTACAACATCAATAACTCTTGAACTAAAGTCAATAAGCCTGTCTTCGAGGTCATATTTTCTTTCTTCTATCATTGATTATTGAGCATTGAAAATTGATTGTTGAATATTTTGCTTATCATTTATTGTAATGGTTCTATCTTATCCAAAGATTGGTTTTGGACGGATTTGTTCCAGTTAATCATAAGTTCATTCTGATGTAAGGATGCCCATTCTATTACCATTCCTAAAGCCCTTGAAGGGATACTGCCCTGTATTACTGAAAAATCTTTGATTGATATGAGAGCTTCTTCGGCACCATACTTCGCATGAAAGTGTGGTGGGTTATGGTCATCAAAATACATGGCTATGATGATACCAAAGAACCTGCTAATTTGCGGCATAAGCTGTTTCATTTTGATGTTGCCATTCGTGAAAACTGATACCTTTTAGTTTTAAGTAAAGGTTAAAAGTATCAAGATCTATATCTTCATTCCAGGCAACGGCATTGGTTTCTTTATCAACATAAACTTTAAAAAAATTATCTGCTTGATCCCACCATGTAAACAAGCCACTATGTGCAAGATGTTTAAGACTCAACGTACCTTTTGTATCATCATCAAACTGAAGAAAAATGTGATAATCCTGTAAAGGCTTTACATCAATAAGTACAGGTTTCATACCAATAAAATTTTCAAGTAAAATTATATCATAAATTAATTCTGCAATTGCTTAACAGAAAGGCTTCAGTCAATCAACTAAATCACCTATAATCATGGTTCAGACAATTTTACCACTATCTCTTTCCATCCTTTCTCCCAATTACCAATTATTTCAATAGTGCCATCTTCTGCCAGCTTTCTTAAACGCCATACCAAAAACACATCACCTGTTTTAGTTTTTGTTTTGGTGAAGATGGTATTCAATACTTTCTGTAATTTTTGAGGTTCGCCTGTTATTACAGTAAGCATTTCTTTATCGTAATTGTTGTATCCCTTGCTTACTATTTTTTTACCGCCTTCCAGTAATCTAACGCCAGCATTTTCGTTGCATAATTTCTTCCATTCATCTGGGTCAATTTCAAACTCGCTTAACGTAATTGGCCTTGCCAGTTTCTTTGCTTTTAAAAATTCTTTTGGCTGAATTTCATGCAAAAAAGAAGGGTAGAAGATGCCACCTTTTTCGTTGATGAAAGGAAGGTTATTGAGGTACAATACCTGCACCCTTCCCTGGTAATCTTTTAACTGGCTCATTAACCAATAATAGCCGCTCACATCATGCTGGTTTTGTCCCATCCATATCCACAGTTCCAGTGCGGTATCTTCATTTAACTGTTTCAATAAATTGTGTACGGTCATCTTATCATCTACAATATCCAGTTGCTCAGTGTAGGGTGAATATTGCAGCAGTTCCTTCCACCAGTCCCTGCGCTGCTGGTAGCCTTCTGTTTCATAAATATTGATGATTGGCCCTACGGCAAAGTCATCCTTTATTTGAATGACATCACCCTGTAATGACTCATCAAGTTCAATTGCTTTTTGTAAAACTTCTATGTCGGCTTCGTTAAAAACGATATGTGTCATAAGCCCCTAACCCCTAAAGGGGGAATTTGAATGATTGAAAATTAGAGTAACAGTTATCCTAAGCATTTGCCTAACCAGTAGCCAGCTTTTTAAATTTAATTCTATTAATCATATTTAAAAGCGGTAATTGATTCAACTCTCCCCTTTAGGGACTGGGGGCTACAGCTTCTTCTATTAAATCCAATTCTACCCTCAAATTATCAATAATGAAATCCTGTCGTTGAGGCGTGTTTTTGCCCATATAATATTCCAGCAACTGCTGTATATGTTCGCCCTGGTCAAGTATTACGGGCTGCAAACGCATATCGTTGGTAATAAAACGTTCAAACTCAATGGGACTAATTTCACCCAAACCTTTAAACCTTGTGGTTTCTGGCTTATTGCCTAATTTTTTTGTGGCGGCCTGTTTTTCAGCTTCATCATAACAGTAAATGGTTTCTTGTTTGTTGCGCACACGAAACAATGGTGTTTCTAAAATGTACACATGCCCACGTTTTACAAGGTCGGGGAAAAACTGTAGGAAAAATGTCATCAACAACAAGCGTATGTGCATACCATCCACATCGGCATCGGTAGCAATTACAACGTTATTAAAACGCAAGGCTTCAATACCTTCTTCTATATTAAGTGCATGCTGCAGCAGGTTAAACTCTTCGTTCTCGTACACCACTTTTTTGGTAAGGCCATAACTGTTTAAAGGTTTACCACGTAAGCTGAAAACGGCTTGTGAATCTACATTGCGGGCCTTTGTTATGGAACCGCTGGCACTATCCCCTTCAGTTATAAAAATGGTACTGTTATTTCTTAGCGCTATAAATTCTTCCCGATTTTTCACAGGAGGTTCATCATTAAAATGTATGCGGCAGTCGCGCAATTTTTTATTGTGAAGGTTCGCTTTTTTAGCGCGTTCATTGGCCAGTTTGCGTATGCCGCTTAGTTCCTTTCTTTCACGTTCGCTTTGTTCAATACGTTTTTTAATGGCATCAGCGGTAGCAGTGTTGCGGTGAAGAAAATTATCCAGTTCCTTACTTAAAAATTCCTGCACAAAATTCTTCATGCTTTTGCCGTTCTCACTCACATTTTGCGAACCAAGCTTGGTTTTTGTCTGGCTCTCAAAAACGGGCTCCTGTACACGTACCGCAATCGCTGCCACAATACTCTGGCGAATATCAGCAGCTTCATAATCTTTCTTAAAAAAGTCACGCATTGTTTTTACATACGCTTCACGAAAAGCCTGTTGGTGTGTGCCGCCCTGTGTAGTGTACTGACCATTTACAAACGAAAAAATATCTTCTCCATAGTCGTTGTTATGGCTCACCGCTACTTCAATATCCTCACCCTTAATATGTATAATCGGGTAGCGAAGTTCATCTTCAGGTGTTTTTCTTTTCAACAAATCCAGCAAGCCGTTTTTACTTACATAACGCTTGTTGTTAAAGCTGATTACAAGCCCTGCATTAAGGTAGCAATAGTTCCATAACTGGTTATCAATATACTCGTGTATAAAGTTGTAATGCCTGAACACGGTATCGTCTGCTATAAAAACAACCTGCGTCCCGTTCTCTTCAGTTGAGGTAGTTTCTTTATGATCTTTAGATAAAATGCCACGCTCAAATTCTGCAGTTTTTTCCTTGCCATCACGAAAAGCGGTTACTTTAAAATAACTGCTCAATGCATTTACTGCCTTGGTACCCACACCATTCAATCCTACACTTTTCTGAAAAGCCTTACTGTCGTATTTGGCACCCGTATTTATTTTACTCACCACATCCACCACTTTCCCCAACGGAATGCCACGGCCATAGTCGCGAATGGTAACTGTTTTGTCTTTCAGCGTAATATCAATATGGCGGCCAAATCCCATCATGTGCTCATCAATACAGTTATCCAGCACCTCTTTCATCAACACATAAATACCATCATCGGCGGCAGAACCGTCGCCAAGTTTACCAATATACATACCCGGCCGCAGGCGTATATGTTCGCGCCAGTCCAGGCTTTTAATATCACTCTCGTCGTAATTTGCTGCTTTTACTATTTCTGCCATATGCCCCTAACCCCTAACGGGTAAATTTATGTTACTATAAAAATTATGTTACCGTCTTTTGTTCTTTATGCGACTTCGTTGAATCGCACTTCCGATAGCTATCGGAAGCGGCGCTTTGTACTTTTTTCAACTTTTTTTAACTTTTTTTAACCACCTGGTAGGGTAGCACAAAGTTCTAATGCTCTTTAGCCTTCAATTATACTATGTGCTCTTTGCTTTCCTTCTATGTACCTATGTGTTTAACACCACCTTGCAAGAAAACAATATTTCCTCATAGCAAGGGTATCTAATTTTTAACACCCGCCCCAATAATGTGCATAAAACCTTTGGTAGGTAAGCGTTTCATCACATTTGCGCATATAAACACAGACCCGAGCTTTATAAGTTTTACCAAGCTGGTTTAAGGGGTATTAAAATATTGGATTTTTGATTTAGAATGTATGCTGTTGAGTTGGTACTTTAGTACTTACTTATATACTTAGTTTAGTCAATAAAGATTGTAGATAATATAATCTTTTCAGGAAGTTCACTATCTACTCAAAATGACTCCTTATATTACCCAAAAATTTTTTATTATGAAAGTTTACGACAACTTGGTTGAAGCACTGACAGACCTTAAACAACGTGGTTTTACTACTGATTTCAACATCGCTTTTGACAAAATAAAATGCAGTGAAACAGGTTCTTGCTTTAATGCCAGTGAATTTGAAATTGTTGAGCATTACCGTTTTGAAGGCAAGAACGATCCTGATGATTCCTCTGTTTTATATGCCATTGCCGCAAAAGATGGCAGCATGAAAGGCGCACTGGTAAATGCTTATGGGGTTTACAGCGATGCCGTGAGTGATGAACTGGTACAAAAATTATCTGTACACGAATAAACAAATATGCAACGGAGAAAATTTCTACATCTCGGCTCACTTGGTATTTCTGCACTAAATTTTACTTCTTTTAAAAAACAAGAGTCAATTGTTAGGCCTATCGTTATTTCTACATGGGATGCAGGCATTGCTGCCAACAAAGCGGCGTGGCAGGTTTTACGCAATGGTGGCAGGGCACTGGATGCTGTGGAGCAGGGTGTAATGGTAACTGAAGCTTCGCAGAATTGCTGTGTAGGCTTAGGTGCTAATCCTGACAGGGATGGTTTTGTAACACTGGATGCCTGTATAATGGATGAAAATTTCAATTGCGGCAGTGTAGCTTTTTTAGAACGCATTAAACATCCCATTTCTGTGGCAAGACGTGTAATGGAAAAAACACCGCATGTAATGCTTGCTGGCATTGGCGCACAGCAATTTGCAGTAGCAGAAGGTTTTGCGTTGGAAGATGCAGTGCTGAGTAAAGACGCAAAAAAAGCCTATGATAAATGGTTGAAGAAAAGCGAATACAATCCTGTAATTAATATTGAAAGAAGCCAGCATGGCCCTTTTGCACCTGCACAATTAGAAAATGGCGAATGGAACCATGACACTATTGGCATGATAGCAATGGATGCCAAAGGCAATCTTAGTGGCAGTTGCACCACCAGCGGTCAGGGCTTTAAAATGCGCGGTAGAATTGGTGACTCACCCATAATAGGTGCAGGTTTATTTGTAGATAATGAAGTAGGAGCCGCAACCGCAACAGGCCAGGGCGAAGATGTAATGCGCATCTGTGGCTCGCATGCGGTGGTTGAATTTATGAGGCAAGGGCTTAATCCTGAAGATGCTTGCAAAAAAGCAGTAGAGCGAATCATAAAGATTAAAGGCACCAAGGCAAAAGACATACAGGTAGGTTTTATAGCAATAAATAAAAGAGGGGAGCATGGAGGTTACTGCATACAAAAAGGTTTTAACTATGCCGTTTGTTATGCAGATAATAAAAACTTCCTGGTAGATGGTAAGTCTATTCTGTAACATAAACACCTGCAACCATAAACTTGCACTATGCTGCTTGAAGTACCTGTTTTCAACATCAACTCAGCCATAATTGCTGCCAATAATGGCGCAGACCGTTTAGAACTTTGTGAGAATTATGAGAACGGCGGCACTACACCAAGCTATGGCGTTTTAAAAACAATTCGCGAAAAAGTAAACATTCCTGTAAACGTGATGATAAGGCCAACGGCCGATGGTTTTGTTTATACTGCTCTTGAGTTTGAAGCGATGAAACAGGATATTCAACTTTGCAAACAACTGGGTTTTAACGGTGTGGTGCTGGGCATTTTAAAAGCAGATGGTTGTATTGATATTGAAAGAACAAAAGAACTTGTTGAACATGCTTACCCGCTTGAAGTCACATTTCACAGGGCTTTTGACAGATGTTCCAATCCATACAAAGGGCTCGAAGCTATTATTGCCTGTGGCTGCAAAAGACTGCTAACAAGCGGGCAAAAAGCCAGTGCTGTTGGCGGAAGAATGTTATTGAAAGAACTGGTACAAATAGCTGGCAAAAGAATAACTATTATGCCGGGAGGCGGCCTCAACAGCAGCAATATTTCGGATCTGATTAATACTGTAAACGCATTGGAATATCATTCATCCTGCAAAACATTTATTGCACCTGCCACTCATTTTATAAACCCTGATTTACATGAGGATGATATGAGAAACATAAGTGTAGATATTGATGAATTAAAACTTATAAAGGCTTTATTACAATGAATATTGAAGAAGAAATATTGGCACCATACTCAACTGAACATGCTATAAAAGTTGCTGCTTATGCCTGTACATCAAAAGCGAATTTTAAACTATTAATGGATTGCTTTGCAAGTGATGATAACCGCTTGTCGCAACGGGCTGCATGGTGCGTAAACTGGGCTGCGCAACAAAAGCCTGAGATGATTGTGCCTTAAATCGACCTGCTTGTTACAAGGTTGCAGGACGATACAGCCAATAGCTCTGTGCAGAGAAATGCGTTACGGGTTTTAAGAAGTATGCCCATTCCTGAAGATTACCATGGCACATTAATGGACAGTTGTTTTAAGTTTATTGAAGACCCCAAAACGGCTATAGCAGTAAAGGCTTTTTCATTACACCTGTTGCACCAGTTAAGCAAAACTTACCCAGAAATTTTACCTGAACTTAAACTCGTTATTGAAGATAAACTGGATAATGAAACCGCAGCTTTTAAAAGTGTAGCACGAAAAATACTCAAACCATCTAAAAAATAATTACCGCACTGCTTTTATAGAATTGCTCCACATAAAACCAAGAAAAAACACACCGTAAATAATGGCGAAGAAGCTGGCTACTTCATCATTAATAAACATGGTAATACATGCAGCCAACCCAAGCAGTAACATTATTTGAGCAGTGATTGCCCGCCCTGCCCCTTTAAAAATACGTATTGGAAATTCCAGTTCGTTGGATGGTATTGCCAAAGAGGCGGTGATGCCCGCCAATAAATAAAATGCAGGATTAACAGTAAGACCTGCAACGGCAAATACAATCCCTAAACCTACTGCAATGCCTACCAGTGTTGCACTCCAGCGCTCACTTACATTTAAAATATAACGACCATGCGGTGTAAATAATAGGTAGAGATTAGCAAAAGCATCACCCAGCCAGGACATCACAACCATTAAAAAATATGCACCAACCAATACTGCTGCCAAATACCTAAGTGGCGAATCTTTGCTTACATAATCAATCAGTCTTATCAATATCCAGATACCAAATATCACTGCGATTCTTACACCTCTGTCCTGCCTGCTCATCCATATTGAATACTGTAGCAGCCAGCGGTAAAATGGCATTCGTGATTTTAAAGCAGCCTTATAACCTTCCCTTGCATATAAATAATTTGGGTTGATTCGAAGCGATTCTCTGAAATGTTTAGTAGCATCTTTATACTTTCCCTTTTCCAAATAATGCCAGCCATAATTGGCATGTGTGCTGTAATCTTCAGGGTCTAATTCCAATGCCTCATTAATGGTTTCGTAAGCTTCGTCTTTACGTTTTAAACGGAACAAAGCTGTTGACCTTGCATTAAGGCAGGATATATCTTCTGCATCAACGGCAAGCCCTTCGTTGGCAGCATCAAGAGCTTGCTGGTACTCTTTTTTATCTAAATGTAGGTGCGCTTTTAAAGAGAAATAACCCGCTTCATAAGGAAAAATAGCAATGGCCGCGTCCAAATATTGCGTGGCAGACATTTCTTTATTATCCTGGTAATAGGCAAAGGCAATCAGGTAAAGTATATAGTGGTTATCAGCTTCATATTTAAGGCATTCATGTAAAATGCGTATACCTTCTTCTGTTTGCTTGGTATCAATCTTACAATGCCCAAGAATCATCAATGCTGTAACATCTTCGGGATTATCACGCAATACAATGCCCACCTGCTGCTCAGCATCTTTATATCTTTTTTGCTGGCGCAGAAATTCCGCCCTTTCCAGTAAACTATCCCTGTCTAACATAATGGTGAAATGGTGAGTTGTGAGTGGTGAATAGTTGGTAATTTGTTTCGTACTTACTACTAACTATTCACCACTCACATCGCTCACTTCTTTATTTTCATGTGATTTAAAATATCATCGTAAAGGCCAGATTCATTGGCATACAACGCATAATTACGTGCTGTGCCAAACCACTCGCTGGTGGTTGCTTTATGTTGCTTAATGGCTTTTAAAAGATCTTTGGTTGTTATCTTTTCAATGCTTCCCTTGGCCAAAGATTCTTCCAGTTTATATTCAATAGCAATATCAACAACAGCTTTTAAATCTGCACCTGAATATTCTTCTGTAGCCTTTGCAACGGCAGCCACATCAATATTTTCAGCGGGTTTATGTTTCAAATGCTGCTTTAAAATTTCAACACGACCTTCTGCATCTGGCGGTGCTACAAAAATCACACGATCAAATCGCCCTGGCCTTCTAAAAGCACTATCAACACTCCATGGTGCATTGGTGGCAGCAAGTACTAAAACGCCTTCGTTACTGTTTTCCACGCCATCCATTTCAGACAAAAACTGGTTGATAACATGGCGCATGCTGCTGCCCTTCATATCACTACGGCTGGCACCAATAGCATCTACTTCATCAAAAAACAAAACGCAGGGCGCATTTTCTCTTGCCTGCATAAAAACTTCGTGCAGGTTCTTTTCGCTGCTGCCCATCCACATATCTAAAATATCGTGCAAGCCAATATTTATAAACTTTGCATCTATCTCGCCTGCTGTTGCTTTAGCCAAATAAGTTTTGCCGCAGCCAGGTGGGCCATACAACAAAATACCACCTCCTGCTTTTTTGCCAAACGCTTTATATAGTTCAGGGTTTTTAAGTGGCTGAATGATTTTTAAAGAAATTTCTTTTTTCACTTTTTCCATGCCGCCCACATCTTCAAACTTCATGTCAGGCTTTTCCATAAAGAATTGCTGCGCCGCCCCGTTCTCAAATTCATTATCGCCAAAAAGGTCGTTAATGTCATCTTCATCATTACCCATCAGGTTGCCAATGCTGGGCATACGCAGGGCATTATCAATCTCATCATCTTTAAAACCAGGGTGCTGCTGTAGTATTTTTTTATATACCTCAATAGCTTCGCCATTGGAATGTTCTTTAATAAGGCTTTTTACAAAAGGTACCATATCCTCCCAGTTCAAAGCATTTTCAGCCATTAAACCTTCATATACCAATATTGCCGCACTGTATTTTTTCTGCTTAAAATATACCGACGCCAAACCCTTGCGGGCTTTGTTGTTGCCATAATCTTTATGCAATACTTCCTGGTATTGCTCTGCCGCATCATCAAGCATATAACCTTTTACCATTAATTCGGCCAAATGCAAACGCAGCGGAATATTATCTGGCGAAAAAGACAGGGCTTCTTTTAATTGTTCAATTCCTTCGTTCATAAAATAAAAGTAAGGCTCTGCGCTATGATTAGGAAAGATTATTTGAATTATAAGATTTTTTTTGGGAAGCGTATCATTGTGAAAAGGTTTGGATAAGCTCCAAATGGGAATATTAACGATTGATCTTTTTAAACAAAGTCTCTACTTTCGATAGACTGTAAGAACAGCAAGGAAACTCAAAACGACTTATAATTTCCTTTATTGGATGTTTTTATTTTGCCGACTGGCGGCATATGGCATAAATGGTTTCCAAATTATTACAGCCATTAATACAACACAAATTGTAAGGCTGATAAATGTCTTTTAAGAAATGAAGCCTGAAGAGTTAGACCTCA
This sequence comes from Chitinophagales bacterium, assembly GCA_031424995.1. GTDB lineage: Bacteria > Bacteroidota > Bacteroidia > Chitinophagales > Chitinophagaceae > Parasediminibacterium. The sequence goes on from JANPIP010000058.1 coordinate 138,471, forward strand.
TAGATCCGTTAAACTTTCAAAAAGGGATAGCATAGTTTTTATCATAAACGATTAAAACTAATGTAAGTATTAAAAAAAATATATATTTACGTGCGTTTTCTCTGGACTAAATACTGGTTAAGCAACTGCATAATTAAACACCGCTATATTTGCACCCCAAAAAGTATCTAACCATTTTTAAAATAGAGGGCGGCAATATGAAAATAATGAAATTTGGCGGCACCAGCGTTGGTAAGCCAGAACGTATGCACCAGGTGGCTCAATTGATTACCAAAGATGATGAGGCCAAGATAGTGGTGTTGAGTGCTTTAAGCGGCACTACCAATTCACTGGTGGAAATCAGTAATCAACTTGCAAAAAGCGACCGTGATGCTGCAAAGCAAAGCATTGATAAATTAGAGGCGCACTACAGGGCTTTTGTATTGTTGTTAGCCAATGGCGAAGCTGCCCAGGCAAAAGCAAATGCCATTGTAAGCGAGCATTTTGAATTTTTAAATATCATTCTTCGCATCTCTTTCAGCGAAGCTTTAAATAAAGATATTCTTGCGCAGGGCGAGTTGTTAAGTACCAAGCTTTTCTGCGTATTTCTTGAAGAGAAAGGCATAGATCATATGCTTTTACCAGCACTTGACTTTATGAGTATTGATGCCAATGGCGAGCCTCAACTGCTTGCTATCCGCGCAAAAATTACTCCTATTCTTGAGGCAAACAACAGCAAAAAACTGTTCATCACACAGGGCTACATCTGCCGTAACGCAAGAGGAGAGGTAGACAACCTTAAACGTGGTGGAAGTGATTATACAGCTTCATTAATTGCTGCGGCTGTAAAAGCAACAGTTTGCGAAATATGGACAGATATTGATGGTATGCACAACAACGATCCGCGTATTGTTGAGAAAACCAATGCCATTGAACAACTAAGTTTTGATGAAGCTGCGGAGCTGGCTTATTTTGGCGCAAAAATTCTTCACCCAACTTGTATCTGGCCTGCGCAGCAGGAGAACGTGCCAGTGAAATTGCTGAACACCATGCAGCCTGAAGCTGTAGGTACTGTTATTAAGCAGGAAGCAGGCAGCGAAGGTATTAAGGCTGTTGCCGCAAAAGATGGCATCATTGCTATAAAAATTAAGAGCAGCCGCATGTTGCTGGCTTATGGTTTTTTACGTAAAGTGTTTGAAGTGTTTGAGAAGTACAAGACTTCCATTGATATGATTACAACTTCTGAAGTGGCCGTTTCTGTAACCATTGACAGCGACACTTACCTGAAAGAAATTGTACAGGAACTGGAGCCGTTTGGCCACGTAGAAGTTGCAACCAACCAGAGCATTGTATCAATTGTTGGTAATGAAATTGCAAAGACCAATAGTGTTTTAGAGCGTCTTTTTATAGCTATAAAAGAAGTGCCTGTAACCATGGTAAGCTATGGTGGCAGTGCTCATAATATTTCTTTATTGGTGCCAAATGAGTACAGAACAAAAATCCTTCAGTTGATTAATAAAGGCTTATTTGGTTTGTAGATTTTAAACATATAGGCACAATAGATAAAGGACAAAGGCCACATAGTTTATAGCTATGTGGCATTTTATTTAGTTGAAAATAACAAAGGAGCGATGATAGTTGAGAGTTAATCATGGAAATGATAGCGTGCATACTCGAACTGGAAAGATGAAACCAGAAACTTCTTACGCAACCACTTTAATAATGTTCTTAATCTTATTTGCTTTATGGGTCAGATCCTGGTAGTCATTACTGATAATGGTTACATGACCCATTTTTCTGCCGGGTTTTGTGTGCGTCTTTCCATATAAATGAACAAATACATTATCCATTTTAAGTACTTCCTCAAGACCTTCATATTTGGCTTCGCCTGTAAAACCTTCTGCACCCAGTAAATTCACAATCGCCGAAGGCAAAATACAATCTGTATTGCCTAAAGGGTATTGCAGCAGTATACGCCACAGCATATCATACTGGCTGCTGTAATTTGCTTCAATGGTATGGTGGCCGCTGTTATGCACGCGTGGTGCAATTTCATTCACCAGTACATCATCATTCTTGTCAATAAAAAACTCTACTGCAAAAATGCCGGGGCTTTTTAATTGCTGCATAATTTTAATGGCCATTGCCTCTGCTTTCCAAAATATTTTTTCAGGCAGTTTAACAGGTGAAATTTGATATTCAAGCAGGTTAAGACGCATATTAAAAACCATTTCAGCAGGCGGGTAAATGGCTGTTTCTCCTTTGTCGTTCATCACAACAATCAAGGCAATTTCCTGCTTAATATTTACCATTTTTTCAAGCACAGAAGGTGCGTCAAAGCCTTTATTGATGTCGCTTTCATCGTTTAATAGCTGTACTCCTTTGCCATCATATCCACCTTCGCCAATTTTATGAACTGCAGGTAAAAAAGCAAGGTTCGTTTGTAAATCAGCAAGGCTGTTGGTGATAACAAATTCAGAAGTAGGAATTTGGTGCGTTTTGTAAAACTGTTTCTGAATAATCTTGTTCTTAATTATTTTTAGCACTGACGGTTTTGGATACACCCTTACACCTTCCTGTTCCAGTTTTTCAAGTGCTTCTACGTTTACGTTTTCAATTTCAATGGTAATGGCATCAAGGCTTTTACCAAAATTGTATACGGTGTCAAAATCGGTAATACTGCCTTTTACAAAATGATGGCATAAATGTGCCGCAGGGCAGTTCTCATCATTTTCCAAAACATAAGTATCAACTGTATAGTTGGCAGCAGCCTGTAACAGCATACGACCTAACTGTCCACCCCCAAGAATCCCAATTTTTTGCATCAGTATATTTTAAAGTTGTTGTAAACCTGTTAACTCTTTAATTTTTATATAGCTATTTAGAGAAGGAGCAAACACTTCCTTTTCAGTCCAGCTAATGCTTAATTTTTTATCTATATAGGAACTTAGTTTGCTAACAAATTTATCAGAACCTTCAAAATAACTTAACCAGTAAAAGGTTTGGATTCTTCCTTGCTTGTCTTTAGCTACCAGTTTTAAAAAATCCTGCGACTCCGTTTTACCAAGAGTAAAGCTTTCTTTGCTTGATACTTTTCCTTCTTTTTCTTCGTTGTTTGTAGAAGCATTGGCAAATTTCAAATATCCATCACACTTTTGAGTAATCAATTCTTTGCCTAATTCAATACCAACTTCTCTCATTTGTTCTTTATTGGTAAAATCAAGGCCACGTTCTGTAGCAATGTCTAGGATTTTGTCCATAGCTGACATCGTAAAACATTCAGTGAATTTTTTATTGATAACCTCTTTTGTTAAGCTATCATAGCTTATCTTATTAAGACAATTACATATTGAACTTACAGCACTATTAAATGCTGCTGATTTTTTGGTTTCTTGTGCATTAATTTCAGAAAAACTTATTACGATTATTATAAGTAATATAATTTTAAAAAGCTTCATTGCGTTAGTTTTAAATTTAGGTAAATATAGAGCGGCTACGCAATACGATAACGAGTGGGGATATTTAATTGACAAGTTTAGCATGAATGTTTACAAAACTTTAAGAACTAATAAAATAGAATTAAATATTTTCGGGGCATGAAAAAGTTTGTGTTACTGTTATGTTGTGTTGCAATTGTTTTTGTTTCGTTTGGTCAGACTTCTTTTATTGATAATCAACGTTTATACCCGCGTGTTGCATTTGCTTTTAAAACTAAGGAGGATACTTTGCGCAGGCAGTTTGAAAAGGCCAACTTGCAATGGCCGCCAAAACAGGTTTTTTTACGCAGTTTTAAGTATGATAGTCAACTTGAAGTTTGGGTGCGCAACAGCAATAAAGAATCATTTAAATTATTTAAAACCTACAAGGTTTGCGCTTTAAGCGGTGCCTTAGGGCCTAAAAGAATTGAAGGCGATTACCAGGTGCCTGAAGGTTTTTATGCGATTAATGAGTTTAACCCCAAAAGTATGTACCACTTGAGTTTGGGTATTAATTATCCTAACTCATCTGATGCTTTATTAAGCGATTCTACAAGACCTGGAAGGGAAATTTATATTCATGGCAACTGCATAACTGTGGGTTGTATTCCATTGCAAAATGAGCAGATTGAAGAATTGTATCTTTTAACATCACAGGCTAAAAACAATGGTGAAGATTTTATTCCCATTCATATTTTTCCTGTGCGTTTCAATAACCTAAACAGCCTTGCGTATTTAAAAAAATTCAGCAAAGATGACAGGGATTATCAGGATTTTTTAAAACCTCTAAAAGAAGCTTACGAATATTTTGAACAGCATAAAAAATTGCCTCTTATATCAGTAAATAAAAAAGGTGAGTACGTAGTGATGTAAGCTTAGCGGTACAAAACCTGGACGGTACTTGCTGTTTTTTGAGTGAGTACAATTTGCTTTCCTGCTATTAATTCTGCCAGTATATTTTCGTTGTAGTGGCGTATGGTAAGCAGGCTCAATTCTTTTTCTACTGCCACATCAAAAAATGAAGAAGCTTCGCCCGCAAGCTGGCTGATTTTATCTTGCCTGTCATCCATACAAACCTGTACACTAATGGCTTCTGTTTGTATAAGGTTGGGCTTGATTTTTAAATTGCTGAAAAGTTTATAGAGATCCATCATTGGCTGTTCGCCAACAAAAGAAAAGTCAATACTGCGCAAATGAATTAATGCCTGTTTATCTTTTATAACAATAATAGGGGGCAAGTTTTTTACTTGCTTTTTTGAGATGACTGTTCCTGGTAAACTGCTGTCAATAAAAGATTTTACATGCAATGAAATGCCCTTGTTTTGTAAAGGTTTTATGGTTTTTGGATGAATGACCTGTGCCCCATAAAAAGCCATTTCAATTACTTCATTAAAGCTTAATTCAGCAATAAGTTTAGCATCTGGAAAAGCTTTGGGGTCAGCATTCATAACACCATCTACATCCTTCCATATAGTAAGGCTTTCTGCATTTAAAATATTAGCAAAAATGGCAGCAGTATAATCACTGCCTTCACGGCCAAGGGTAGTACTTTCATTGTCATCTGTGGCACCAATAAAGCCCTGGGTAAGAAAAATGTTAGCTGTTGGATGTGAGGTGTCTGATGAGCCACCATCGCCAATAACAAGCAGTGTTTTTTCTTTGGTAGTTTGCCAGTCAATAGCTGCATCGCGAAAGTTTGCATCTGTGCGTATAATATCCCTAACATCAAGCCATGTATTTTGTATACCAACTTCATTTAAAAAATGGCTTACAATACAAGTACTTATAAGCTCGCCCACACAAACTATCTGGTCGTAATAGTAATCATATTCACGCACTGGTTTATCGTGCAGTAACCATTCAACTTCAGTAAAAAAATCATTCAATTGTGCTATACATTCGTTGTAACGCAACACCAGTAAGTATTTGCTGGTAGTAATATGCTGTTGCTTAATAACATCAAACAGGCGCAAGGCATTATCCTGGTCGCCTTTATAAAATGCTTCTGTTACTTTTTCAAGCCCGTTAGTGGTTTTGCCCATGGCAGAAATGATAATCATCAACTCATCTCCACTATATTCTTTTAAAATAGCTGCCACGCTTTTTATACGCTCTATGCTGTTTACACTTGCACCGCCAAACTTAAAAACTTTCATTGCTATCTGTTATATTTAGATGCTGCAAATATGACTGTTAAAGAATAATTTGTCGCAATTAAAATATGTTTTTAATATTTTCAATAATTTCTGAAAGTTTAATATAGCTTTGCATCGAATAAAGCATTAACGATTGAATGGCATATGTTTAATGTAAACTTTTAAAACATAAACACATGAAAGTAATTATTGTGGGCGGTGGATTTGCAGGTTTAAAACTGGCACAATCGTTCAGGAACGAAGACGATATTGATGTTTTATTAATTGATAGAAATAACTACCACCAGTTTCAACCATTGTTTTACCAGGTAGCTACGGCAGGGCTTGATGCCAGCAATATTTCATTTCCGTTACGTAAGGTTTTTCACAATACGCCAAATGTAAATTTCAGGCTTACAACATTGTTGTCTATTGATAGTGCCAATAATAAAATTATAACAGAACACGACGAATATTTTTATGATATTCTTGTAATAGCTACAGGTGCTGACACTAATTTTTTTGGTAATGAGCAAATGAAAGCCAATGCCTTTCCTATGAAAAGTACGGTGGAGGCTTTACTTTTAAAAAACAAGCTGATACAAAATTTAGAAGATGCGTTAGAATTAAGGGCGTTTGATGATATAGAGCAGCAATTAAGTATTGTGGTGGTTGGAGGTGGTGCCACTGGCGTGGAAATAAGTGGTGCGTTAGCTGAAATGAAACGGCATATTTTACCAAAAGATTATCCTGAACTTGACTTTAACCTGATGAAGATTTACCTGGTGGAAAGTTCTGCACAAACCCTCAATGCAATGAGCGATGAAAGCAGTGCACAAAGCGAGAAATACCTTAAAAGATTAGGTGTTGAAGTGATGACTGGAAATGTATTACAGTCTTTTGATGGTAGTATTGCCATACTAAAAAGTGGTAAATCAATAGCAACCAAAACAGTGATTTGGGCCGCAGGTATTAAAGGCAATGTACCAGAGGGTATTGACCCCACTTTAATAGTTAGGGGCAACCGTGTAAAGGTTGACAGAACTAACAAAGTGCCAGGCACTGAGAATATTTACATGATTGGTGATGTGGCTTATATGGAAACGCCTAAGTATCCCAAAGGGCATCCACAACTGGCAAATGTTGCTTTAAACCAGGCCAAAAATCTTGCTACAAATATTAAGCGTATGGTTAGTGGCAATAAGCATTACATGCGTGAATTTGAGTATAATGACAAGGGCAGTATGGCCACCGTTGGCCGCCACCTTGCGGTAGTAGATATACCAAAGCCAAAAATACATTTTGGTGGTTTTTTTGCATGGCTGGTTTGGATGGGGCTGCACCTGATGCTGATACTCAGCGTAAAAAACAAACTACAGATATTCATTAACTGGGTATATAAATATTTTACCAGAGACCAGAGTTTACGATTATTATTCAGGGGCTTTTTTAAACAACATGCGAAGAAAGATTCTTTAGTATAATCGAGGGTGGGTATATGATAAAATATAAATGGCGCATTTTAAAAGCGCCATTTATATTAAAAGTTATGATAGATATTTTACTCTTCACCAAGGTTTAAAGGGTAAGCATAAGTACCTTGAAAGCCAGGATAAATGCCCTGTAACCTAACTGTGCTGCCTTTTAAATTGGTCAAAGCTGCTTTCAGTTCTTCAACAGATTTGATTTCAACATCGTTAATACTTGTAATTACAAAACCATCCTGCATTTTGGTATTCTTTAAAATGCCTTCTTTAATTTTCTTCACTAAAACTCCACCTGCAATCTCATTATTCAAAGCTATTTTTTTATCAACGTTTTCTAGTTCTGCCCCTAATTTATCAAGAATGCTTTCTGTTTTAACGATGTCTGTATTTCCAGCTTTATTTTTTAAAGTGAGGTTTACTGTATTTTCTTTACCATCGCGGCGGTAGGTTAAAGTAATTTTATCAGATGGCTTATAACGAGCTACCTGCTCTACCATTTCAGGGCCAGTATTAACACCAACACCATTTACTTTGGTAATAAAATCACCTTTTTTGATGCCTGCAACTTTTGCAGCGCCACCTTCAGGTACTTCCATTACATAAACACCATCACCATCTTTAATACCTTGTTTTGCTTTTTCTTCTTCACTAATGCCTTCTGGTGCATATTGAATACCCAGGTAAGCCCTTTGTACTGTACCAAACTTAACAATATCGTTTACTACTTTTTTTACCATGTTAACAGGTATTGCATATGAATAACCTGCATAAGATCCAGTAGGAGAGGCGATAGCTGAATTAATGCCTACAAGTTCGCCATTAGTATTAATTAATGCACCACCACTGTTGCCAGGATTCACTGCAGCATCTGTTTGAATAAAACTTTCAATTGGTGTTTTGCTTTGGCGGCGGTTAATATCAATACTTCTTGACTTTGCACTAACAATACCTGCGGTAACTGTTACATCCAGATTTAAAGGGTAACCAATAGCAAGCACCCATTGGCCCAGCTTAACATCGTCACTATTGCCATACACTAAAAAAGGAAGCCCCTTTGCATCAATTTTTAATACAGCAAGGTCTGTACTTGGGTCTGTACCAACTACAGTTGCTTTATAAGATTTTTTGTTGGGAAGGGTGATATTTACTACATCAGCGCCATCTACCACGTGGTTATTCGTAACGATGTAACCGTCTTCGCTAAGGATAATACCGCTGCCGCTCGCTTGCTGTTCAGGAATGGTTTGTGTTCTTGGCCCGCCGAAAAGATCATCACCAAACATGTCACCAAACATATCTCCAAAAGGATTGCGCTGGCGCAGATTATTGCTTACCTGTTTTGCCTTCGTTTTAGTTTTAATATGTACAACAGCAGGTGTAGCAGAAGTTGCCGCAGCCGTAAAATCAACCGGACCAGCAGGTGCATTATTACCAAAAAAACCTGCATAGTTTACAGGTACTTTACCGTTTTCCTGTATGCCCGTAAACCTGTTTTCTATCAATTTGCTATAACCATAAACGCTGCCAATTGCTGTGGCAGCACTAATGGCAACAACGCCGAGAATGTTTTTTAAGTTCATATTGTTACTTTAATTTTTAAAAACTGAAACAAATTATATGCCTTTGAAGGCAGCAAATTAATGAAACTGTAGTATTGTCAGTTATAAGTACCAGCATTTAACAAATGTTTTTAGGATGAGCAACCTGCCCTGTATTGATTGTGGTTTGCTTATGAACCAAAAATAAAATTTTACCTGCTGAATAGATTATTATATTCCTTAAAACGCTAAGCCAAATTTTGGCGCATACAGGCAAGCAGTATCGCTATTTAGTGGATGTTATAGTTAAAGAGTACGCATGGTAAAACAAATATTTATTTCGCCCGTATACTTTACAACCTAGCAAACCACAAGCAAATGAGGCTCACTGTGTTTTTATACAGTATTTTTTTTATTTAGTTTTCTCGTTTTACTTCCAGTGTTCTATATTCTTCTTGGGCAATTACCTATTCATCAACCATTCTTTTAAATGTTCAAAGTTGGCATCCATTACAATGCTTTCTTTTTTTAAGCCCAGCAGGTATTGTACCTGTTCAGGAACTTCAATGGCTTTGCCTGTAGCATCTTCTACAGTATCAGGGAATTTTACAGGGTGAGCTGTTTCCAGAATAAAGCCTCCATCAACGGAAGGCTTGGTTTTAAGATATTCCTCAAGAGCATAATATGCCACAGCGCCATGCGGATCTAAAGTATATTGATGTTGTTCAAATACCCTGTTAATAGTTTGGGCAGTAGTAAGGTCATCAACACTAACACTGGTAAACACATTTTTAAGTGGTTCAAACTGCTGGTGAAACATTTCCAGAATACGTATAAAATTGCTTGGGTTTCCGACATCCATTGCGTTTGAAATGGTTGCTACTGCTGGTTTTGGCTGGTATGTGGCCGTTTGCATATAGTTAGGAACCACATCATTGGCGTTGCATGCAGCAATAAAATGTTTTACAGGCAAACCAGAAACATGGGCTAAAATACCTGCGCAGATATTTCCAAAATTGCCGCTTGGTACACATACAATTGGTGCTTCATTTTGCTGCCATTGCTGGTAGGCAAAAAAGTAATACAACTGCTGCGGTAGCCATCTTGCCACGTTAATAGAATTGGCTGAAGTAAGCGATAGTTTGCTGTTCAGGTCTGCATCTGCAAACACCTGTTTTACTATGGCCTGGCAATCATCAAACGTGCCGTTTACTTCAATAGCTTTTATATTCTGGCCAAGGGTCGTCAATTGCAGCTCCTGAATATTGCTCACTTTGCCTGAAGGGTAAAGTATTACTACATCAACACCTTCTACACCTAAAAAACCATTAGCAACAGCACCGCCTGTATCGCCACTTGTGGCAACCAGCACCGTTACATGACCATTGCTGTTACGGTTAAAATAACCAAGGCAGCGGCTCATAAACCTTGCGCCCACGTCTTTAAAAGCAAGGGTAGGGCCGTGAAATAATTCCAGTGAAGAAATACGATCATTAATCTTCACCAATGGAAAATCGAAGTTGATGGTTTCGTTTACAATGCTTTGTAGTTCTGCATTTGGCAGACTATCACCCACATAAGGCTGCATTACAGTAAAACCTATTTCTTCCTTACTGTATTGATTTATGTTCTGTATAAAATCTTTTGACAGCGTGGGTATTCTTGCAGGGAAATATAATCCTTTATCGGGTGCCTGGCCTTTAACGGCTGCTTCTGCAAAAGTTACGTTTGGTGATTGATTGTTTAAACTATAGTAGGTACCCCCAACCCCTAAAGGGGAGTATTGAAAGCGATTTGTATTTATGAAGTTCATTGCGTTGATCTTTATTAGAGTTTCTTCTTTGTTTCCCTTTAGGGGTTAGGGGTTTCTGATTATGGGTTTCACCCCTTCCGTATTAATGGTTGTAAGGTGCGTCTGGTAATCCAGCCCAATACGGTTATAAATCTCTTTCATTACCTCTTCTACATTCTTTGCAGTTGCTTCATCTTTGCTAAGCATGAAGATGGAAGGTCCGCTGCCACTGATCCCTCCACCTAAAGCGCCGGCTTCTTTGCAACGCTTTTTTACTTCATCAAAACCGGGGATCAGGATGCTGCGTACAGGTTCAATAATCACATCTTCAAGGCTGCGGCCAATCAATGCATAATCATGTTGTATCAAGCCGGCAACAAGGCCGGCAATATTGCCCCATTGCTTAATGGCATCTTTCAGCAACACATTTTGTTTCAATATCTGGCGTGCATCTGCGGTACGCACTTCAATCTGCGGATGAACCACGGTTACATGCATTGGTGGTGCATCAATACTAATAATATCCAAAGGAAAAATGGAACGAATCAATGTAACTCCGCCATAAATAGCCGGCGCAATATTATCTGCGTGTTTAACACCACTTGCTACTTTTTCGCCAAACATGGCAAAGCGTACAAGGTCTTCTTTGCTGAAACGTTTTTCCAGTAAATAATTGGCCGCCACCACTGCACCTGCGGCACTTGCAGCACTGCTGCCAATGCCACTGCCCGGCTTAATATGTTTTTTGCTGATGAGTTGAAAGCCTTTTACATCAGGGCATTCATCCAGCATTGCAAGTAAAGCTGCGCCTGATACATTCTTCTCAGGTTCTGTTGGAAGGTTGTACTCATCAGCATTAATAATGGTAACCCCTTTTTCATCACTGAAAGAAACGGTGAACTCATCATTAGGGCCATTTAATGCGAAGCCAAGTATATCAAAACCACAAACCACGTTGGCAACTGTGGCCGGGGCGAGAACGGAAACCCCAGAGCCTGAAGGGAAAGCCCCCCCGCCCCCCGAAGGAGGGATGGAAGAAAGAGCGTAATATTTTTTTAGAAGGTTCATATTAGTTATGCGTTTTAAAGTTCCCTTCGGGGGATTTAGGGGGCTGGGGGCGTTGGCTGCTACGCCGTAACCCTCATAATATCTGCAAATACACCGCTGGCTGTTACATCTGCACCGGCACCTGCGCCTTTTACTACCAATGGTTGTTGCGGGTAACGTTGGGTGTAGAAAAGTACGATATTGTCTTTGCCGTATAAGTGATAAAAGTCGCTGTTGGAAGGGATATGCTGTAAACCAACAGAAGCTTTACCATTCTCAAATTGAGCAACAAATTTAAGCTTGCAGTCTTTAGCGGCGGCTTCTTCGTACAATGCTTTAAAATGCGCTTCGTTTTTTGCCATAGCTGTATAAAAATCTGCAACGCTGCCATCAAAACATTCAGCAGGTAAAAAGCCGTTGTTGGTAATGTCTTCCATTTCCATCTGGTTGCCTGCTTCGCGAGCGAGTATCATTATCTTACGCATCACATCGGTACCACCAAGGTCAAGGCGTGGGTCTGGTTCGGTATAACCTTCGTTCTGTGCATCTTTTACAACATCGGCAAATGGTTTGGTACCATCATAATTGTTGAAAACAAAATTTAATGTGCCGGAAAGTACGGCTTGTATCCTGTCAACACGGTCGCCGCTTTTTATAAGATCGTTCAGGGTGCCTATTACCGGCAAACCTGCGCCTACATTGGTTTCGAAAAGGAAATGTGTATTGTATTCTTTAGCCAGCGATTTTAAATGCTGGTAATTGGTATAAGCACTTGATGCGGCAATTTTATTACAAGCCACCACTGCAATGCTCTTTGTAAGCAAACGGCTGTAAACGCCTGCCACATCTGCATTTGCGGTAACATCTACAAATACGCTATTACGTAAGTTTTTGCTGATGATCTCTTCTACAAAACCATCAAGGCTCATGGTTTCGGCCTGTTGTAAAGTTTCTTTCCAGTTGCTTAAATCTATCTCGTTTCCATTCTCTACAAACAGCATTTTTTTGCTGGTTGCAATTCCTGTTACCCTTAATTGTAGGTTCAGGGTTTTTAGTAAATATTCTTTCTGCTGTTTAATTTGATCTACCAGTTTGCCACCAACATTGCCTGCGCCGATTATAAATACGTTCAGTTGTTTATAGGAGGTTTCAAAGAAGGCTTCGTGCAGTACGTTCACCGCTTTCTTTACATCAGTAAAAGAAACTACGGCTGAAATATTTCTTTCAGAGGAGCCCTGTGCAATCGCCCTTATGTTTACACCATTTCTTCCCAAGGCACTGAACATACGCCCTGCAATACCCGGGTGGCTCTTCATTTTGTCGCCTACCAATGCAATGATAGAAAGGTCTGTTTCTACTTTTAACGGGTCTACCTTTTTGTTTAATAATTCTATTTCAAAAGCCCTGTCAACTGCGGCTTTGGCCTTGTCAACATCTACTTTGTTTACTGCTACGCAGATAGAATGTTCAGAAGAACTTTGTGTAATCAATATCACGTTTACCTGTTCACCCGCCAATGCTTCAAATAACCTTTTTGAGAAGCCTGGAATACCAACCATGCCGCTTCCTTCAAGGCTTAATAAAGCAATTTGATTAATGCTTGAAATGCCTGTTATTATTTCCCCTTCTTCCGAAGGTTTGTTTTCTATTAAAGTACCAGCTTCCTGTGGTGCAAATGTGTTCTTTACCCATATCTGGATATTCTTATCCATTGCAGGCTGTATGGTTGGCGGATAAATCACCTTCGCACCAAAGTGCGATAATTCCATGGCTTCACGATAAGAAGTGTGGGGGATGGTTCTTGCATTTGCTACCCAGCGTGGGTCTGCTGTCATCATACCAGTAACGTCAGTCCATATTTCTACAGCTTCTGCATTTACAGCGGCTGCATAAATACTTGCGGTATAATCACTTCCGCCACGGCCTAAGGTTGTTGTAAAACCATTGCTATCGCTGGCGATAAAGCCAGGAGCTATAAAAAGGGTAGAGGCTGATTGTTTAACTATTGCAGTAATGCTTTCTGTAGTGGCTTTAAAATCTACCGCTGCAAAACCATAATTGCTGTTGGTTTTAATTGCTTTGCGGCTGTCTATCCATTCAATGGTGTGGCCTGCTGACTGTATAAAATAGCAGATGATTTTTGATGAAAGCAACTCTCCAAAGCTGATGATGCGGTCTTTGGTACGGCCAGATAATTCGCCAAGGCGGTAAACACCTTCGCAAATATCTTCCAGCTCGTTAAAGCTTTGTTTGATGCTGCTGATGCAACTGCTTTGATTGTTGATAGGCAATAATGCCTGGGCTGTTTCAATATGCCTTTTCTCAAGGCTTACCAAGGTTTCTTTGTAGGTTTCTTTGCCATTGGCGGCATCTGTGCCTGTAGCGATTAAAAGATCAGTAACTCCACCAAGTGCAGATACCACTACAATGGCTTTGCTATAGTTGGGTTGTTGTACTATACTTACTACTTTTTTTATGTTCTCTGCATTGGCTACGGAGGAACCGCCAAATTTTAAAACTTTCATTTTATTTTTTTTAAGGAAATGCGTGTGAGTGAATCAGTTTCTTTTCTAAGATGTAACAGCGTTAAGCCCATGGGGTGATATGACAATTTGCAATCCGCTTAGCGGATTGTAATAGTAATAATAATAGTTGCAATAAAAGTTGCAACTGCTCTAAAGAAACTGGATATTTTTTGCTGTTTTTTCATGTAAACGCCGCTAAGGTAAGAGAATATATAATTACCTTAAATATTTTTATTAATTTCCGCCCTCAAAACGATTGCGGTCCATAATTAAAGAACCGTTATTAAATTTAAGCCTCACTATGCACAATTCTTCTGGCCTGCAACAGTTTAAAAATCTCGTTGGTATTAAGTTTCAATTGTACAACAGTTTGTTTGGTTCTCTTCCGTTTCACCGTATTGAAAAAACGGGTGTACTGGTGTCTTTGCTGCTGGTAAATTGTGAGGAAGGTTACAAAAAGAACCTTAGCCCTGTTGAAATTATTGATGATTTTTTCAGCAAGCAAACCGCTTTTACTAAAGAAGAAGAAAAGGCAGACCTGCTGTTCCGTTTTGTACAGTATATAGAAAGGCAGGTGGTTTTGTTTGATGCCCTTGAAGACGCAGCTTTTACACAGGTAAATGATATGGGTGGCAAGGGAACATTAAAGCATCTTGAATTAATGGTGGCAGAGGAAGATAACAAAGCCGCGCTTGAAGAAAGGCTGAAAGACTTTAATATTGAACTGGTACTTACGGCGCACCCAACACAGTTTTACCGTGGTGCGGTATTGGGTATTATCCATGATATATCCAAAGCAGTTATTACCAACGACGAGACCAATATATATACCTACCTGCAGCAGTTGGGCCGCACGCCCTTCTTTCAGCAGGAGAAGCCAACACCTTACGATGAAGCATTAAGCCTGTTGTGGTATTTGGAGAATATTTTTTATCCTGCCACGGGCAGAATTATAAGCGGCCTTAAACGCAGCTTCCCCGGTGCAATACCTGCCAATAACCCGGTAATTAAAATGGGCTTTTGGCCGGGTGGCGACAGGGATGGCAATCCTTTTGTAAAAGCGGCTACTACCCTACAGGTGGCTGATGCATTGCGCGGCGGCATTATTAAATGCTACTACCTTGATGTAAGAAGGTTGAAACGCAGGCTTACTTTTAAAGGTGTGGATGTATTGCTGAATAATCTTGAAAAAAGATTGTACGATCATTTAAGCCTTACCGCAGACCAGTCTACCTTAACAAAGCAAGAGATACTGGATGTAATGCATACGGTACGCCATATGTTGGTGTATGAACACAATAACCTTTTTGTTGAGTGGGCCGAAAACTTCATTAATAAAGTAGAGGTTTTTGGTTTGCATTTCGCTTCGCTTGATGTAAGACAGGACAGCAGTGTGCATGTAAAAGTGATAGACATTATTGCGAAAAAGTCAAATGCACTGCCTGATAATTATTCAACTTTAAGTGCCACAGAAAAAATAACAGCACTTACAAACGTTACAGAAACGGTTGATACATCCATATTTGAAGATGATGTGCACGAGGATACATTGAAAGTTGTTGCTGCTATTAAAGAGATACAGCGTACCAATGGCGAATCTGGTTGTAACCGTTATATCATCAGCCAGTGTACCAGTGCCTTAAATGCCATGGAAGTGTTTGGCCTGTTTTTAATGAGTGGCTGGAAAACAGAAGAACTGAGTGTTGATATTGTGCCTTTGTTTGAGACCGTTGATGATTTACAACATGCAGCAGAGGTAATGAAAACACTGTACGAACATCCTGTGTACAGCAAACATTTGGTGCGCCGTGGCAAAAAGCAAACCATAATGGTAGGCTTTAGCGATGGTACCAAAGACGGTGGTTACTTGATGGCCAACTGGAGCATTTATAAAGCAAAAGAACAGCTTACTGCCATCTCAAAACAATATGAAATTGATGTGGTATTTTTTGATGGCCGTGGCGGCCCACCTGCACGCGGTGGTGGCAAAACGCACCAGTTTTATGCATCTATGGGCGATAATATTGCCAACAAAGAAATTCAGTTGACAATACAGGGGCAAACCGTGAGCAGCAATTTTGGCACTATTGATACCGCACAGTTTAATATGGAGCAACTGCTTCATGCAGGGCTGTCCAACAATATGTTTTCTGCAAAGCCAATTGTTATCAGCGAACAGCAGGAAGAGCTGATAAATTCACTTGCCAATAAAAGCTTTAAGAGCTATATGGCTTTGAAAGAGCACCCTTATTTTACAGAATATTTGAGCAATGCAAGTGCATTAAAGTTTTATGCGCAAACCAATATCGGCAGCCGCCCTGCAAAACGTGGTGCTTCTGCCAAGCTTTCTTTAAAAGACCTTCGTGCCATACCTTTTGTAGGCGCTTGGAGCCAGTTAAAACAAAACGTTACTGGCTTTTATGGCGTAGGTACGGCGTTTCAGCAAATTGAGGCAGAAGGCAGATGGGCTGAGTTGCAACAGTTGTACAGGGGCTCACTGTTCTTTAAAACATTGCTTGACAACTGTGAAATGGCTATGCAAAAATGTTTCTTCCCGCTAACGGCGTTTTTAAAAGATCATAAAGTGTACGGCGAAATATGGAATATGGTGCATGATGAATATGAACTCACTAAAAAATACATACTTAAATTATCTGGAAATACTGAGTTGATGCAGGATTATCCTGTTGACCAGCTTTCTGTACAAATGCGTGAAAGAATCGTATTGCCATTGGTAACTATACAGCAGTATGCAGTAACCAAAGTGCGCCAGATGGAAGAGAACCTGGTAACAACTTCACCAATAAAAACTACCTACGAAAAACTGGCGATGCGTTGCAGTTTTGGTATTATTAATGCGGGAAGAAATTCAGCGTAAGCAAAAAATAGTTTTATGAAAACCCTTCTTACGGAAGGGTTTTTTGTTACAATTGTTTGATGATGTTGTGATAATTTTTTAGCCCGCAGATAACGCAGATGAATACAGAAAGAATCAAAATCCAAATAGGCATCCTTCTGCGAAAATCCGTGCAATTTGTGGGGATAATTACTAATCCTTTCATCTTCAAATCCAACAAATCCTAGTAATGCTTTCACCAGAGGAAAATAAAAGATACTCACGACAGATGCTGCTGCCTGAAATTGGCATGGATGGCCAGCAAAAACTAAAGGCTGCCAAAGTGCTGGTAATTGGTGCTGGTGGCCTTGGCTGCCCTGTGCTGCAATACCTTGCCGCCGCAGGTGTTGGTTGCATTGGCATTGCAGATGGCGACACAGTTGAGGAGACCAACCTGCAAAGGCAGGTGTTGTATGCTTTAGCAGATGTTGGGAAACCAAAAGCATTGGTAGCTGCTGAGAAAATTGCACTAATAAATTCTTTTATAACTATTAACGTACACAACCATTTTGTAACTGCTGGCAATGCGTTGCAGTTAATAGAACCTTATAATATTGTAGTGGATGGTACTGATAATTTTGCTGCACGTTATCTTATAAACGATGCCTGTGTAATGCTTGGCAAGCCTTTGGTGTTTGCGTCGCTTTTTAAGTTTGAAGGGCAGGTGAGTGTTTTTAATTACAAAGATGGGCCTACTTACCATTGCCTTTTTCCTGTTGCGCCGCAGGCTGATGAAGCACCCAATTGTGCAGCTATTGGTGTTATTGCTACTTTGCCAGGCATTATTGGCACCATACAAGCTAACGAAGTATTGAAAATTATTTTAGATGCTGGCAATGTGTTAAGTGGCCGTTTATTGGTGTTTGATGTGCTTACTATGCAAACAAGTTTCTTTAGTTTTAAAGCAGTAGTAGCTAACAAACAAATAAAGCAATTGCCTGAAGAAAATGATAATGCCTGCGCTGCTGCTGTAACTATAACTTATAGTCAATTGCAGCAATTGTTATTGCAGCAAAAAGTGCAGTTGATTGATGTACGTGAACCAGCAGAACATGCTGCAGGCAATATCGGCGGCATCAATATTCCTATGGTAGCTTTACAAAACGCGTTACAACAGCTTTCCAAACAAAACACATTGGTACTGTATTGTGCCTCAGGTATGCGCAGTGCAAAAGCTGCTGAACTATTACTGTCTGATGGTTTTACAAATGTCTACAGCCTTTATAAAGGGCTGAATAATATTTAATAAAGTATTGCTAAAATGTTTTAAACAGGAAGAGTGGCGATACAAAGAATAAATACAACGATTACGGAACATAGTCATGCGGTGTAATTGTTTATCTAACCAAAGGTTATTGAAATAACAATGCCTCTCACTGTCTATACTCAATCTTCTCAAGTTGTTTAAAATCTATTTTGTCAAATTCAAATTCGGACATTTTATCTGTTTGGCAATAGTTAACAATGGTTTTAAAAAGATGAACTTTATCTGCACTGACCATAAGTTTTTTGTGAGTATGAGGGATATATTTAGTTGGGCTAAAAGTAAAAATCGCAACACCTTTTGCTGTGTCAATAACAGTAATTGTTAATCTACTGCTTTGCCAATAATTTTTTCTTCTTAACTCAATTTTATTTGCACTTATTTGTTTTGTTGATAATAGCAAACTTGGTTCAGGTCCTTCCATCGTAAAGTCTAAGGTTGTGGTGTCAGTAATTTGAAACTTATAATGATTACCAAGATCAGAAGGATGGTATGTATAAAACTCATTTTTATATTGATATAGCGATATCCATTTTCGTGGTAATTTTCTGTTTATATCTTGTTTTTGAAGTTTGGTTTTCTTCAATTGTTGAAGACAATCGAAATACGTTGTTGAGTCAAAGTTGTTAAAACCAAAGTCAACTAAAGTATTAAGTTTACTACATGTATAGTCAGTGTCAACAAAAATCGCATGGTAAATTGTATAGTTGTTTGCGGTGTCTATGTAAATACTTCTTCTCAAAAATAAAGTGTCTTTTCGTTGAGACGAAGATGATACGCTTATCAGAATAAAAGCAAACATGCATAATGCTTGTTTCATAGTATTGAAATCAAAGTATTAATTGAACCCTCTCACAATATAAAAATAATTTTCACCTGTAAAAACTAACCTATAATATTATACGTTTATACTTCATGTTGTCAATGTGGCTTGTACAGGTGGTTTAATGTTATTCATTTAAATTGACCTTTAAAAAGTGCTAAGACCAACAAAACATAGCAGTAACTATACAATTCACAAATAGCAATTAAATGTGTAAAACTCTTTATACTGCGGAATGATTTTTTTAATGAAATTTCGTCCTTAATTATCACTAACGATTAAATTCTTTGCCATGGAAACCACATTATTAAGCACAATAGTTATATCCATTTTATTATGCTGGCATTTAAGAAGCGAAATGCTCCATCTAAGTAATAAAATAAAAGAGAAAAAAGAAGGTACTCTGTTTTAAGCTTTAACAAAAGGAAAGTCAGATATCTCAAAATTATTGTAGTTACAAGCCTCAATCATCTTAACAAAAAAGTAAACGCCGCATACAATACGTGTGTGGCGTTTACTTTTTTAAACTTATTGTATTACTGCAACAAAAAATACAAACTTTCTACGGGATTTTTCCCGTGCAAAAGCGTTGTTTTAGTACTTGCCATCAATTACCCACTGCTGTAGTTTTAGCAATAAATTTTAAAAGTTCGCATTAGTTTTTTATATAATTAACCATATGGTTAAATTTTTAAAGGGCTATTGGCAAATTCATTTTTTTTTAAGACTTTGCAGCTATCATAGTAAAGTAAAATAAGCAGGTAGTGCTTAACGGCTTGTGAGGCACTTTTTAAGCACCGCCCCTAAATATTTTACCAGCATATGACCGCAGCAACTGACTTGTGAATTCCCGTACTGGCTTTCATCATCCCTTCTTATGAAATTTTAAAATAAGGCATATCATGCTGTGATAGTGTGTTTGGCTATGCCCTTGTTTTTCTATTACTGATCAAATGTATACTACCCGTAAGCACAAGTGTTTAGCGGGGTGTAATAATAATTGCTATACATGACTTCAAATTGTAAACAATAAAATAAAACTATGTCACGTAAAAACATTGTAAGTGTGGCGGCAGCCGAAAATGGTACCAAAGAAACTCCGGCAAACTCAAATAAAACCAAATATGGTGAATGGTATGCCTTTAATGGCGTGGCATGGTGTGCCATTTTTGTTAGCTGGGTGTATGATAAAGCGGGTTACCCCTTGGGGCGGGTAGATAGCGCAAAAGGTTTTCATTATTGCCCGTCAGCATATAATTTCTGGAAAGCGAAAAACCGTTTAACCACCGACCCAAAGCCAGGTGATATTGTATTATTTGACTGGACAGGTGATGGCAAATGCGATCATACAGGCATTTTTATAGAATGGACGGTACCTGGTAAAACATTTACATCTTGGGAAGGTAATACCGCTGTTGGTAACGATAGTGATGGTGGTGTAGTAATGAAGCGTACCCGCAGCAAAGCAAGTGTAAAAGCCTTTGTAAACCCTGGTGTTGTTGATGACAGTATTGTGGTAAAGCCAACCACTTTAAGCAAGGGTGATACTGGTGCAGAAGTTGCGGTATTACAAAAACAACTGTACGATTTAGGCTATACCATTATTGTGGATGGTGAATTTGGTAAGGGTACAGAAAAAATAGTTAAGCAGTTTCAAACAGAGCATGGGCTTGAGCCAACAGGTATGGTAACCCCAGTTACCAAAGGGGCTATTGAAGCTGAATTGGCCAAACCCAAAGTGCCGGATAATAAACTAACCACAGGCATATTCTTACAAAAAGGCGATAGTGGTGCCGCAGTACTGGCATTGCAAAAGGCATTGCTAAAAAAAGCCAGCGGTAGTACACTTACGGCTGATGGCGTTTTTGGCAACCAAACTTTTAAAGCCCTTAAAACCTACCAATTGGCCAATGGCTTAACCGCCGATGGTATTGCAGGCCCTGCCACTTTTAAGGCATTGGGCATTATAAAACTGTAAAATTAAATAAAACCGCGTAGCCGAAAACGGTATTACAGAGTAGGCAGTAAAACAAACTAACAATCATGGCAAGAGAAATCGCATCGTTAAGTGATGTACAAAATCCACAAAATCCTGCAAGCACCACCAACGACTTTAAAGACAGGCTGGTAAAGTTGATACCTTCTGAAATTATCACAGCCTACACCACCATTTTCGGGTTAATTACAGGTGCTGCAATAGCTGGCAACAAAACACAGTTACTGTTAATCGTTTTTGTACTGCTGTTGCTGCTTACACCGCTTTATCTGTATTTTATAAGCAATGTAAAAAAGCCAGGGCAAATAGTATTTACCACTGTTGCATTTGCTATTTGGGTATCTGTTATTGGTGGCCCTTTTGACAGTTTTAAGCCTCTTGGTTTCCCCCTAAGTTTTATAGGCTCCATTGTGCTGATATTTTATACGCTGTTAATACCATTTGTGTATAAGGGATAAAGACAATTTTTAAAACCGGGAAGCCGAAAACGGTATTACAGAGTAGGTAATTTAAACTAAACTATTATGAAAAAAATGATGTTTTTTGGGACGATATGTTTTTTACCTGTTGCTTTATTACAAGCCCAAACGGTAAGCAGGTATAATAATTTAAACAAATCTTTTTCTGAAAAAGGCATTAATGTTAATCTGCCAGCCCCTCAAGAATATAACACAGCTAACATTGAGTTTGATACATCTGTAAATAAATATGCAATCACATTACCTTCTTCAGCCAAAGCATTTGCCAACAAAACAAAAAGGTATTTAGAAGACTCGACCCAAAATATTGAAGAACTTTTAAATAATGAGAAAAGTGTTCATGACTTAAAGTTAAGGCTGAGTAGAATAGAAGCAGATTTAAAAATAAAACATGCTGATAGTTTACTTGAAGCACAAAAGGTGGAAGCTGAAAAAACGATAAATCTTTTGGAAAAAAAAATTAAAGACTTGCGTACAAGCCAGGCAGAACTGGATAAAAAATACCAAAATACTTTAAATGAATCAAACGCATTAAACAACAAATTACTTAATGATATAGTAAAGCTGGAAAAAGAGTTGTTAGCAAAAGTTAAAGAAATTTATAAAAACGATTCTACTGTAGTTGAAAAAGATTACATAAATGCTAAAACAGAAGTATCGTTAATCTTGCAGGAAATAGATAAACAATTAGAGTCTCTTGGAACAGCCAAATTGATTATAAACCAAAACATTGAAGATACTGCTGTGATAAGAAAATTAGATAGTACCCAAATGAACCTTATCGTAAGGGCAACCAATCAAAGAACTGAATTAACTGATAATCTTGCAAACAAGCTGGAAGACCTGGGCAATGCAATAAAGACCTTTAATAGGGTATCAGTATTTTTCGATTTTGATATACCTGTTATTGATAGCATAATCCATGCAAATATTGCTGCATCCAAAGCAAAATTAAACAGTAGTTTAAAAGCATTTAAAGATGCCAATGATAAGTTTAAAAAAACATACGATAAGTATATAAGTGATTATAAGGCAGGTATTGCATTTGTGCAATCAAAGGTTAAGCCAAAAGCAGAAAATAGCAGCAGCACAGATGCAAGCTTATTGGCTAATATAACAAAACCACTAAATCAAAATGCTGCGCTCATACCAGATATAAACATATTTGCCGCACAAGCCGTGGAACTGCAGGATGTAGGTATGTTGTATCAGGCTAAATTATTTGTAGCTGGTACAGGTTCTGATACCAATAATCTAAATTCCGCTTCCCGCCTCTTTATTCCAGAAGCCAGCCAGCTTGGTTTTATGGCTGATGTTACTTTTAATTTTATTAGGGCAACCAATACTGCTTCCAGTAAAGACAAAAAAATGGGAATCAATTTTGGATTTTATTATCGAAGCTGTTTAAACTTTTTTTGAGTTGATAATATTTGTGTGGTTTTGACAATAAAATATGATCCCCAACAGTTAAAGAAGTTGCAAAAAATCATATAAAAGTGGGGATCATCAGCGAAGATAAAGTCAGTAAATGGATAA
>JANPIP010000059.1:0-65218 GCA_031424995.1 Chitinophagales bacterium
AGAGCATGCAAACGCCTGGATGGACGCTTTTAAAGCACTGCTAATCAGGTATGAAAAGAGAACGGAAACATGGATGGCATTGCAATGGATTACTTTGACCGCCATGTTTTGTAGAAAATTAAAAGTTTAAACAGCTTCATAATTATAATCTGAGCTGAATGCGTAGCGTGTAATACCATAAGGTGACTGGTAATTATCACCATAACCCAAAGGATTACCTGCAAAGCCCAGCGGCCCAACGGTTGATTGGATACCAGCATCCCGACCTGTTGCATATGAACTCTTAAACTTTAAAAAAGAAATGGTAGATGGCAGGGTAACATAGTCTGATATTACCGTTGCTGCACCAATAGAATAATAGAAATATTTATTGTTTGCAATTGGCAGGTTGGAGTGTTTGTCATAACGGCCTGTTGTTGCAATGGTCGCATATTTGCTTATACCAAAATCAAAGGAATAGTAACCACTTAAAACTAACTGATCTGCAGTCCAACTGCTTATTGACGGCCTGTTTAACGAGTTGGATAAAGTATATAAGCCAGGAATAGTTAAATAATCTGTGCTGGAATAATTACCTGCATATTTTATTGTGTTTAAGTTACCACCTACAAAACCATCTACAGAAAGCAGGTTGTTATAAAACTTATTAGTGTACTTCAACTGCATTTCATTGTTTGCCTCAAATAAGGAACGCCTGTCTTCCCTGTAATCACCTTTTCTGTCATCTCTGCCATACGAACCCGCAGATACAGGCATTTTTTCGTTCCTGAATAAATCGTATGTAGTTATACTTGGCCTGTACATGAAAGACAAATTCTTATTGATCTTCCAGTCCATATTCAGGTATGCGTAGATATCGTTTTTGTAATGGCCGCGTAACCATTCATAAGCCATAAACCATGGATTATTATAACGCTGGTATTCCGCATATTTTTGCTGAATACCCACTTTACCTTCCTGCCAGTAATTGCGCATTTCATTCATATCCCAGTCTGCACCTGCCCAAATAACCACGTTGTATATTAAACTGTTAGGGCCATAGTTTACATCGGGAAAGTTTTTAGTGTACTGGTGACTGTAGTTAATATTTGCAGAAACTTTAAAATTTGACGACAGTTGATAAGAAGCCGACAAATTAAAATTGGTAGTATTTAAATCAGTATTTGGCACAATACCTTTTTGGTACGTGTGACCAAGACCAAAACGAACATCAGACTTATCGGTATGTGATGCAACGGCAAGGTGATTGGTAGAAACAATACCTGTATTTAAATACTTTTTTAAATTGTCCTTGCCACGTGCAAGCCATGGGGTAGGTTTTACATTACCTGTAAAAACAGTTCCGTTGGGGAATGTAGTAGTATAGTTTTGGCCTGGTGTTACCACGCCATCGTACTGAGGAATTAACTGGCCATCAAAACGTGGCCCCCAAATATCATAGTCATTATCATTTAAACCACCGCCAATACCATCTTTAAAAGCATACTTGCCCTGCGAGCCTGGGCCGTACTCATCCTGGTATCTTGGAAAAGAAAGAAAGCCTTTCTCAAACATAGTACTTGAATTAAAGTCAACAGAAAAACCTCTCTTATCTTTTGTACCTTTTTTTGTGTTAATAATGATGGCACCATTGTTTGCAAGCGACCCGTATAAAGAACCGGCAGTTTGCCCCTTAAGAAAAGTATAGCTTTCAATATCATCAGGGCTTATGTTCCAGGTATCTGTTTTAATTGGCACACCGTCAACCACAAATAAAATACTTCCATCTCCCCTGAAATTAATAGATGGGGTTCTTAATAATTCCGGAGTAATATTCACGTTTAAACCAGCCACTTTGCCTTTTAAACCATTTACGGCATTGGGTTCGCGGGCCTTGGTTAAATCAGCGCCTTTTACTTCCTGCGCTGCGTAAGCCAGTTTTTTGGTTTCTTTTTTAACACCCAAGGCTGTTACCAAAACCTCATCCAGGTCTTTGGATACAGATGACATTTCAAGCGACAAAAACTTTTCTGAAACAGCTACAGTTTGTTCTTCGTAACCAATGTAACTGATAACAATTTTTGAGCCTTTTGGGGCAGTTTATACAAACTCGCCGCCTGCATTGGTGGCAGTGGCTGTAGTTGAATTTTTTACTGTAACGCTGGCACCCTGTACAGGGGCTTTGGTAACTGCGTCGGTAATTTTTCCTTTCACCTGCACGTTTTGTGCAAATAAAATAGCGGGGATGGTTACTAAGGCAAATGCAAGTAGCATTCCCCTTAAAAAGGTGTGTTTTAGTTGCTTCATAAACAATGTGTTGAGTGTTTAAGCAGCAAAACTATTTAGCCAATGTTAAGCAGGTATAGCAATAAAGTTAAGTTACAGTAAACTTATTGTTAACAAACAGCACTAAAGTTTACAAATAGTAAACAAAAGCTAATAAAAAGTTAACAGAAATTATTTAGCATCATTAAATATATATGCTACAAGCAGTAGTGCTTTTTCTTTACCAGTATTAAGTGGCGTATGGGGTTCTGTGGCATCAAAAAAGATAGAATCGCCTTCTTCCATGGCAAATACTTCGTCGCCAATGGTATAAGAAACGCTGCCTTTAACCAGGTACTTAAATTCAAAGGCATCAGTAGTTACCAATGGCCGTTTTGCATTAACATCAAGCGTTAGCAATACAAAATCTGCATGGTAACCGTTTACGGTGGTTGAGAGCAATCGTTGGTAATGAAAGCCTACAGCATTTTCTTTTTCAAAGGGTTGGTATTGCGCTTTCTTTTTAAAAATTACTTTGCTGCCTGCGGGCAATGAACTGATGTCTTTAAAAAAATCATTCACGTCTACCTGCAGCGATTTTATAATATTAAGAAATACCGTGAGCGAGGGAATGGTGCGACTATTTTCTACCTGGCTCAACATCCCTTTTGAAACCCCGGCCGCATCTGCAAGTTCTTGTAAAGTGATATTTTTTTCTTTGCGTATATCTTTTAGTTTGTTACTTATCTGTATAATGATGTCTTCCTGCATGGCCTTTTATTAAAGCCCTAAAACTATGCGTAAGCTTATTAATAATGATTAAAGATTTAGCTGTATGGTTATTTAGTAGGTATCAAGCTTTTTTAAGAGAAAAAACCCAGTCGATAATGAATAAATGGTGCATTTATTTCTTTCATTTTTTGCACTTGATTTGTTTTTAACGTAACAATTCTGTAGCCTTTTCCTTTATTACAGCACTGATTTTTCCTTTAAAAAAAGAGGCCGCAAAAGGCAGTTTGCCATTCAGTTCAACCCCAGCATCTGTAACAGTAAGCTGACCAGATAAGTCAAAACCAAAAGCGATAAAGCTGAAATTTCCAGTGTTATTTGTCCAGTCTTCTTTCAGGTTGGTTATTGTATTACCATACTGGTTCTTTGTTTCTGACAAAAGATTTTTAATCCTTGTTACAGCTTCTTCTTTGGGTAAACTGTGGCGTACTGTAATGTTTAAACTTGCCATGGTAGCTTTTATCATGTAATTACTGCAATCACTGTTCCAATATAATGCGCACAACTGCACCGTGGTACTAACTTCGTAATGTTTGTAAATATTCCACCCTTTATGAGAAAATATCTGTCGCTCCTCTTTTCAGTACTGCCTTTTCTTTCACCTGCGCAAACAGCAAACCATATTAATGCACAAGTTAATGCTGTAGAGCAGCAGGTAATTGCATGGCGGCGCGATATACATCAACACCCTGAACTTGGTAATAGTGAATTTAGAACGGCAGCATTGGTTGCTGCGCATCTTCAGTCGCTTGGATTAGAGGTAAAAACGGGCGTTGGCAAAACAGGAGTGGTGGGTATTTTAAAGGGCGGCTTGCCGGGGCCTGTAATCGCACTGCGTGCAGATATGGATGCCCTTCCTGTAACAGAAAAAACGGGGCTACCGTTTGCGTCAACAGCAAAGGCAATGTATAATGGGCAGCAAACAGGTGTAATGCACGCCTGTGGCCATGATGCACATGTGGCAATTATGATGGGGGCGGCAACAGTACTTTCATCAGTAAAAAGCGAACTGCATGGCACTGTTAAATTTATATTTCAGCCTGCGGAAGAAGGTGCACCACAGGGAGAAGAAGCAGGTGCAAAACTGATGGTTAAAGAAGGGGTAATGGATAACCCAAAAGTAGATGTTGTGTTTGGCCTGCACATGGCTGCACTTACACCTGTAGGCAAAATAACTTACAGGCCTGCGGGTACTATGGCAAGTGCCTGCGATATGAAGATAACCATTACAGGAAAGTCATCTCATGGTGCATACCCATGGGTATCAGTTGATCCCATTGTGGTTGCTGCACAAATCATCAACAACCTGCAAACCATTGTTAGCCGCAACCTGAATGTTACCGAAAATGCAGGCGTTATAACTATTGGCAGCATTAACGGCGGCAACCGTTTTAATATTATTCCTGAAAAGGTAGAAATGATGGGTACTGTAAGAGCTTTGAGTACCACAGATGAAACTATGATGTATGAAAGGATTAGACAGGTAGTTACCAAAACCGCAGAAGCCAACGGTGCTGTGGCAACTGTAGATGTACCATGGAAAATATGGAACCCTGTAACATTTAATAATCCCACTCTTACAGAACAAATGCTGCCCTCTTTAAAAAAGTCAGCAGGTGATAGCAATGTGATTTTGGTGCCTGCACAAACTATTGCAGAAGATTTTTCATGGCTTGCACAAAAGGCACCAGGGCTTTTTATTTTTTTGGGCGCATTGCCAAAAGGTAAAGATCCTTTAAAAGCGGCACCCCATCACACAGCAGAATTTTTTTTAGATGAAAGCAGCTTTAAACTTGGCGTTAAAGCCCTTGTTAATCTTGCACTTGATTATACTTCTTTTAAAAGATAATACACCTGTAATTGCTTAAATACCCTGATCGTACCTGGATACCAAACAGGTATTCACACACATTCAAAACAGGAGATGATAATAATATCTGCAATCCTGTCACTCGTTTTCACAGTTTCAAACCACTTTTAAGCGCATGAGAAGCATAGCTCAAGTATAGGAGAAGTATAGCTGCAGTATACCAGAAGTATAGGAGGTGTATTAGAAGTGTATTAATTAATTATTGCAGGCCATAGTGTCAGTTTTTCCCTCTCTAAAACTTTTTAAGAATTTATCTTTTATCCTTATACGCAATATCCTTTTCTTCTTTCATACTTAACTACATACGCCAGCTTTGGCAGTACCATATTATAAATGCAGCCTGTTTAATAAAGCAGTTAAATTTGTTCTTCACATTAAGTACATGTACCTGCAAAAAGACTGGATTATTTACATAGCAAAAGTGCTGCTCATTTTTTGTGTGCTGTTTTACGGCACAGAAGCTATGATTGGCCTGCAAGCACCTGGCGGCGGCTATTACAGCCCCTTTCTTGACAAATACCTGAACTATATTAACTGGCTGCGTTCTAGTATAATGCATGGCACTAAGTGGTTGATGCAAATGCTTGGTTACAAAATGTACATGCCCAATTTTTACACGCTTAAAATACAAAATGCCAATGGCATTGCTATTGGTACAGGCTGCCTGGGTTATGGCGTTATGAGTTGCTGGATTGCGCTGATAACAGCCAATAAGGGCGACTGGAAATTTAAAGCTAAATGGGTGTTGATGGGCTTGCTGCTGATACAATTCTGCAACTGCATACGCATGAGTTTAATATTGCTGGCTGGATACAAACACTGGCCTACTTTTAATAAAATAAGTCACCACGATTTTTTTAATTACATGTCTTACGGTGTGGTGATATTGCTTATGTTATGGCATCAAAAAACATTAACAAAAAATCAGGCGCTTTTAGAAAATGAAGAAGTTGCAGCTATTTAAACATCCCTTCAGCAAGAGCAATACTTTCAGGTTTGCCTACATCAATAAATTTACTTTGCGAATGATCAAAGCCTTTGATGGTGTGGGTTTTAGCAAGTTCAAGATAAACATCTACCATAGAAAACTTACCCTGCTGTGTAATGTTTTGCAATAAAGATTTATTAATAACATGAATGCCGCTGAATGCTTTTTTATGAAATGCAGTCACAGGTTTTGACATACGCTGTTCGCCTGTTTTATCGTTCTGCCAGCCACATAAAACATCATTATCATCAAACAAAAAATAACGGGAAGAACTGCGGTTACTTACTGCTAATGTAGCTATTGGTTTTTCTGCAAGATGAAACTGTAACATGGCATTCAAATCCATATCAGTCAATATATCAGCATTCATCACAACAAAATTTTCTACATCTTTAAAATACCAGCCAGCCTTGTGTAAGCCTCCACCTGTTTCAAGTACAGCATCAGTTTCATCGCTGATGGTAATATTACTTCCCCAGCCATTATTTTGGTCAATAATATCAACTATTTGTTTGGCAAAATGGTGAACATTTACAATAACATTCTTTATACCAAACTGCTGCAGGTATTCAATATTTCTTTGCAGTAGAGGTTTGCCGTTTATTACAGCCAATGCTTTGGGATGATTGTTAGTAAAGGGTTTCAGCCTTGTACCAAGGCCTGCGGCGAAGATCATGGCAGCGCCGACACCCCCAGCCCCTAAAGGGGAGTTAAGAAAGCCGCTACTATTTATAGATTGATCCATTATATAAACTTCGTGTGAAAAGGAAAGTGTTGATGAAAGGAGTGTAACTACTCCCCTTTAGGGGTTGGGGGTTTCAACCAATTCGTTTCATTGGTATGCGTCAACTCAACCTTTACCTTGTATTTGTTTCTTAAATGCCTGGCTGTTTGTTCCGCGGCATAAACGCTGCGGTGCTGACCACCTGTACAACCAAAGTTGATCATAAGGTTACCAAACCCACGCTTAAGATAATCTTCAACGGTAATATCAACAAGGTCCCAAACACTGTTTACAAACTCGTTCATGCGTGTGCGCTGTTCTAAAAAATCCTGCACGCGTTTGTCTTTACCACTAATGTATTTGTATTCTTCAAAGCGGCCAGGATTTAATATGCCACGCATGTCAAATACATAACCGCCACCATTATCTGTAACGTCTTTTGGTATGCCTTTTTTATAGCTGAAGCTGTTGATGGTTACCAGCAAAGGCGTATCATCATTGGCCTGTGTTGGCGAAAACCGTTCTACAATTTCATCGCTTACCATCATGCGAAGCATCCTGTCAAACTCAGGGGTAATAATGCCAACACGTTTGTTCTCAATAAAAAACTTCATGTTACGCAATGCAAGTGGTATGCTTGCCAGGAAGTGTGCTTTACGCTCAAACAATCCGCGGAAACCGTAGGCGCCAAGTACCTGCAGCAGGCGTATCAATACATAGCCATTGTACTGACTTACAAAGGTGTTCCTGTCAATATTTTTACTAAGCAATGCATCCACTTCATCCATATAATAATTCAGCAGGCTGTCTTTCCACGCCTCACTTAATTCTGCTTTGGCCTGCCATAAAACACTAGCAACATCATATTGTAAAGCGCCCTTCATTCCCCCCTGGAAATCTATAAAATACACTTCTTCCTGCTCTACTAAAATATTCCTGCTCTGAAAATCGCGGAACATAAAATACTTATGTTCTGTTTTGGTAAGGTAACTGCTTAGGGCGTCAAAATCATCCAGCATGGCCTGCTTATCGTAAGGCAGTTGAAGGGTATCTAAGAAATAGTATTTAAAGTACAGCAGGTCGCTTAAAATAGCCTGCTTGCCAAACTCTTTCGCCGTAAGGCACCAGTTATAGTCAAGCCCATCATCGCCATTTATCTGTATGCGAGCAAGTGCGCTTAAACTCTTTTTAAAAAGATTATAAGCATAGTCGCCATGGCCATGTTCCTCTAATTTATTAAGCAAACTTTCTGTGCCAAGGTCTTCCTGCAGGTAAATGGTCTGATCTTCATTAAAACTAAAAATTGTTGGAACAGGTAAGCCTTTGCTTTTAAAATGATTACTGAAATGAATAAATGTATTGTTCTCTTTTACATTGCGGTTATAGGTGGCAATAAAGGTTTTATCACCTGTATAAATACGAAAATAAATTCTGTCGCTACCGCTTTGGGGCAGTTTTTCTATACGTTCTGCAGGCGAGTTATTGTAGTCTTCAAAAAGTTGCTCTATCCCTTTAACAATGGCATCCATGGCTGCATGAGGTTTGGGGCGAAAATACTGTTTTGCTGCTGTAAGAGAAGTGTAAATAATAATTTCTCTCTTTAAAATTGCTTTCTTTTTCTTTATTCAGTGTATACTCATCTTACGTTTATCTTACGTTTATTCTACGTTTATTCTACGTTTAGTTTATACTATGTGTATACATATAAAATACTCAAACAATAAAAAAACCGCCCTGGCTGGGGCGGCTTTAAGCATAGATCATTTAACCTAAACGGTGTCAATTCATAGGATATTGCTAAACACTAAAACTTATAAGTTATTGTGGCTGCCAACTGTGTTGGAGGAATTGGATTGATACTGTAGTTTTCGTGAACATACCAGTTAAGGGTATTGGTAATGTTAGATATTTTGGCCATAACTGATACTTTTTTAAAATGGTAACCAGCACTTACATCAATGGTTGTAAAGCCTTCTACTTCAAAATTTCTTGGCCTTGCGCCTGGTTTAAGCTGGTCTTTAATATTGTTAAAACCAGCAAAACGGGTACCTGTAAAAAAGGCTGATGCGCCAAGTTTCAACCCTTTAATAGCCCCATTCTGAAAGGTGTAAAATGCGCTTCCATTGGCTGTACTTGCAGGGTTATTGATAAGGCGTTCTCCTTCTACGTTTCCTTTAGTACCAATTGTTTTTGTGTAACGTATGTAGTTGTAGCTGTAACCTGCCAAAACATCCAACCCCTTTATTGCATGCAATGCTAGGTCTACTTCAATGCCATCACTGGTGGTTTGACCAGCCAGCTCTCTAAGGCTAGTATTTGAATTTATTCTCCCCGCTGAATCAAGCAGTGCAGTTTGAGCAAAGTTGTTGTTAACGATCTTGTAGGCAATAACATTAACAGACAATGCTCCTTTAAAGAAATCATTTTTAATACCTGCTTCATACTGATCAATAATGGAAGGGGCTAAAGCTTTGAAATAAATATCAGTTCCTGAATTTGGTGTAAATGAATTGGAATAGCTTGCAAAAACAGAAGTAGTTGAAGTTGGTTTATACACTATGCCAACACGTGGCGAAAATGCCTTGTCAACCTTGTCTGCAGAACCTTTGCTTGTTGTATTTTTTGTGTAATTATACGTTTCAGTTTGCTGTGCAACCTGGTAAGAATAACGGATGCCTGCAAGTAATTTTACCTTTTCGCTAATGCTGATAAGATCCTGCACATAAATGCCATACCTGTTGGTAGGTGTGGTTGTAAACTGAGAATCTCTTGTGGCGGGAATATCAGTGCGGGCTACATATTTATTGGGGTCAAAAATGTTGATCTTGTCGTAGCTGGTTGGATTTGTAAAACCTGTTGCTTTTGCAAAAGTGCGGTCTGCATCAAGGCCAGCCAGAATAGCATGATTTATTTTTCCTGTTTTTGCCTTGCCTGATACAAATAATTGCCCTACGTAATAGTTCTCGTTATTGAGTGTTTTACCAAGTGGACGTGTTAAATCGCCATCTAGTTTAGCCTGTAACCTTTCAGTAGAATAGTAATCCCTGTTATAATTTTGGTATGATAAAGAAGCATTTAAAATCCAGTTGCTGTTAATTTCATGCTTTAAACTGGCCGTTGCAGAAGCTTGTTGTGTTTTGGCATACTGCCATGGTGTACCAAAATAAGTTGAACGATCTACATCAGGTATTTTGAGACTATCATAACTACCAATACCAAAATCAGGTACAAAATCATGTTTCAGGTAATCGCCCTGTACTATAAGATCTGTATGTTTACTAATCTTAAACAGGAAAGAGGGGTTAACATAAAACCTTTCAGAAGGGCGTGGCAAATTGCGGTAACTGCGGCCACTTTCGTAAGTACCGTTTACACGGAATGCCACTGTTTTAGAAACAGGGCCATATACATCAAAAGATGGTTTGTACAGGTCATAACTGCCGGCACGCATTGATACTTCACCACCAAACTCAAACTTTGGTTGCTTGGTTACCAGGTTAACAACACCACCTGCAGATACCTGACCATATAAAATGGCAGCACTACCTTTAAGTACTTCTACTTTTTCAAGCCCGCTTACTTCAGGCATACTTCCAGAATTGATGCGGGCCCCATCTTTAAACATATTGGTGCTTGAAAAGCTGTACCCCCGTGATGAGAAATTCTCTTGTGTGGAACCGCGTGTGCTGGCAAGGTAAACACCATTTACATTTTTAATAATGTCGCTTAAACGCTGTGCCTGCTGGTCTTTTATCAGGGTTTGACCAACAACGGTTACGCCTTGTGGCAAATCCATTGGGTTAATGGCAATGCGGCCAATATTTACAGTTTTAGAATTAAGACTCTTTTTACTTTGCACAATTACATCATCCAGCTTGCTGGCAGTTTCTTTTAGTGCAAAATCAAAGCTTTGAACCTTACCTTCTACAACAGTAATTTTTTGTGAAACCGTTTCTAAACCTGTATAAGTTACTGAAAGTGTATAGGTGCCCGGTTTTACATTTTTAATTTCATAAACACCATCTTCATTACTTGAAGTGCCTTTTTTTATTTCTGTTAAAGCAACATTTACAAAGGCGGCAGGTTTGCCGTCTGTAGTAAGCACTTTCCCTTTTATAGTACCTGTTTGAGCAGTTGTAATGATTGAGATTAACACTAAAATTGCTAAACTTAAAACTTGTTTCATAAGCTTTTCTTATAATTTTTAGCAAAAGAATAACTCTTGTAAAGAGTAATTGTGCCGCATTGGGAAAAGCTGATTTCGCAATAAGGAAAGGATGTTTGGATGAGAAACGTCAGCCTTGTGTTTAAGACTGACGTTGATAAACAGGCATAACGATAGATTGTGTACTAATGAAACTGTTTGAAAAGGACAGGCAGTATAAACTAAAAATTTAAGTCCTCAGGTTCATTATTAATTTTGCGGCCCATTAGCACCTGGCTGGTGTCTATTTCTTCAAGCTTTTCTACAAGTTGAGAGTTATGTTCTTTTTCTTCAAAAGGTATATTCATCTCCCTGTACATTTTATATTGCTCATACGCCAATGGCAAAGCTTCGGCTATTTTATATTTTCTGTAATTGTTATAACAATTGTTAAAGGCAAGCCGCCAGTTATTATGGTCATCTATGGGCCATATTTCGCCATGGCTTGCCAATGTTTGCACCATAGCCCTGTAATCATATTCGCGCTGATCAACGGCACGGCTCATCAACTTGTATTTTTTATAGGTATTCTGCGTTTCCTTATCTTCAAAATTGGCAACAAAATAATCTATAACGCCCGGATCAAAGGCCGATAAAAATGGTTTTTCAGGTTCTGAAGACAGTTCCGGAGAGGTGCTTTCTAGCGGTTCGGGTATATTGCTTTTGTCGTGTTCTTCTGCAAGTTGCTTATAAAACCTTTCCTTTTCGCCTCTTATATCCGGAAGGGACATGTAAGAATTTTTACCTGTATGGCTATTATAAAATCGATACCATTCTGGCACCTTGCCATCTTCATCATTATCGCCGTTAAAGGCACTTCGTATTTCTTCAAAATTCTGCCAGTTATTAAAGTTAAAATCAAACTGAAAGTTTTTGCTGTTCACGTACGCTATATACAGGTCTACTTCCGCAGCCGTTACAGGTTCAATAAACGGGCAGTTAAATATGTTTTTACCATATTTATAAAAGTGTACTGACAATTGTATTTGTGGCAGGGTATATTGTTCAGCATGCCAAAGGCATTGAATATCAAAAAGCTTTTTTTGCTGTATTTCTTTTAGCCGTTCAAAGGCTTCATCCAGCCACCAGCTTTCTGCGGCCTGTTTAATGCCGTAATACATATTGCCCCACTGTACGGCATATTGCTTTTCCTTAGCAAGATGCTCGTAAAACTGTTGCTTACCAGAGGCTGAATATTTTTTAAGCTCTTCTGCAAAGGGTTGCTCATGCTGTATTTTTTCCATTATTTCATCATACAGTTTCTGCGCCCGCAGCTTTTTTTCTACTTCTGTTAGTATTTTATCATCGCCCATAAGTGTTGTTTTTAGAAATTAAAATCTTCGGGTTCGCCCAAAGCTTTGCGTGCATCCAGTATATCACGCTTATGTATTTGAGAATCATGTTCAAGATTAGAATTTTTAAATTCTATCCAGTCTTCAAAGCCAAGGTCGTGCTGCAAGAGGTACAGGTATTCATCATAAGCTTGCGGAATGGTTTCTATTATTTTTTTACGTGAATACATTTCGCAGGCAATTTTAAGACCTGTGCGCCAGTCGTCATTGTATTGTACAGGTACCCGTTCTTCTATTTCTTCCAGCGTGTATACTATGGCATCTACTTTTTCTGTAAACTGGCTTACTTTCCTATTCCAGTGCCATCCTTCGTAAGCCAGTTGAATATCGTAAGGTTCAAAGTCTTTCATATATTTTGCTGTCCATTGTTCCATGGTATTGTAATCGAGGTGTTCTTCATGTACAAGAGGGGATGCTGGTGGTACCGGCGGGCTGTTCTTTTTTTCGAGTTCCTCTTTATAATTAATATAAAAAGCTTCTTTTTTGTTACGCTCAACTATTTTTTCGTAATCAAAGTATATGCAAAACACATCATCATAATGCCTGAACCATTGGCTGTAGCGATCGCCCAGGTCATTATAATCTTTACCTAATTCAAGCATGATGCCTATAAAGTTCGGGCTTCTGAAATGCTCATACGTGTAAGTACTGAATATAACTTCTTCTGAAAGATGGTTGATGTAATTAATGTAAGCTTCTATTTCCTCCTGTAAAACAGGTTCTGCATCTTTAAAATATAAAGGGTTTAAAAGCCATGTATGCCAATCGCTGCATATATCAATGCCATCGTAAGTTGCCTGCCCCATCATCCAGTAACACATTTGGTTGTAGACCTTTTTTTTAGCTATACTGTTAACCACATGCTTAGCCAATGTGTACCATTTGCTTTGTTTGCTTTTGGTAAGATCCCAAAAACTGTTTACATCGGCAAACCATTCTGCTTTTATCTCGGCATAATCGGTAATAAAACTCTCAACAGAGGCCTCATCGTATTGCTGAAAGTACTGTGTAAAACGATCGCCTGTTTTAAGTTGATGTATGATCTCGTTTTCAAAAGTCTCATGCTTTTTTGCATCATCTACTGCATTTTGCAGGTACTTTTTCATAAAATCCTCACTCATATACAAGAAGTTTAAGTTTCCAATTTAAGAACCTAATTGTAAAATAAAAGCCAATATTTATTTTAAGTCACAGCGAACAGTATATAAACAAACAAGGGCGTTTTCAAATATTGAAAACGCCCTTGTTTGTTTATATAAATGTTTTAAGTAGTAATTACTTCCTCATTCCCGGCATGCCACCAAAGCCAGGCATACGGCCACCCATTGGCATTTTGTTCATCATACTCATCATCTGCTTCATCTGCTCAAACTGCTTCATAAAAGCGTTCACTTCTGCCATATCCTTGCCGCAACCTTTAGCGATACGGGTTTTACGTTTCGCATCTATCAGGTCTGGGTTGCTACGTTCCGCAGGTGTCATACTCTGAATAATGGCTTCAATGCCTTTAAAGCTGTCATTGCTAACATCAACATCTTTTATTGCTTTACCAACACCAGGTATCATACCCATCAAGTCTTTCAGGTTGCCCATTTTTTTAATCTGCTGTAACTGATCTAAAAAGTCCTGGAAATCAAACTGATTCTTGCGTATCTTTTTCTCTAACTTTTTAGCCTGTTCTTCATCGTACTGCTCCTGCGCTTTTTCTACCAAACTGGTAATATCACCCATGCCCAAAATACGTTGCGCCATACGTTCAGGATAAAAAATATCCAGCGTATCCATCTTCTCACCACTGCTCATAAACTTGATAGGTTTATTTACCGTGTATTTAATGGAAAGGGCAGCACCACCTCTTGTATCACCATCCAGTTTTGTAAGTACAACGCCGCTAAAGTCAAGCCTGTCGTTAAAAGCTTTGGCAGTGTTCACAGCATCCTGGCCAGTCATAGAATCAACCACAAACAATATCTCAGTTGGGTTAACCGCGGCTTTAATATTCGCCACCTCTGTCATCATTACTTCATCAACAGCCAAACGGCCGGCAGTATCTATAATAACAACGTTTTTATTTTTTGCCTTCGCTTCTTTAAGTGCATTCTGCACAATAGAAACAGCGTCTTTATTTTCACGTTCAGCATAAATATCAACCCCAACCTGTCCCGCTAAAACCGTTAACTGGTCTATCGCCGCAGGGCGATAAATATCTGCCGCAACAACCAAGGGGCTTTTGCCTTTTTTGGTTTTAAGATAATGGGCAAGCTTACCTGTAAATGTTGTTTTACCACTACCCTGTAAACCCGCTATTAATATTACCGCAGGATTGCCTGTAATATTAAATTCTGCTTCAGTGCCACCCATCAGTTCAGTCAATTCATCCTGAACAATTTTAACCATTAACTGGCCTGGACTAATAGCATTGATTACCTTTTCACCAGTGGCTTTGTCTTTAACCCTGTCAGTAAATTCTTTGGCAATTTTAAAGTTCACATCGGCATCTACCAATGCACGGCGAATGTCTTTTACAGTATTCGCAATATTTAGGTCGTTAATTCGGGCTTCGCCCTTGAGGTTCTTAAAGGCACTTTCTAACTTTTCACTTAACGAGTTGAACATATGTTTACTTTTTCAGGTCTTCCACAATAAAAAAGTGAACCAAAAAGTTCACTTTAAATAAGGTGCAAATATAGTGGCTAAAAGGGTTTAACCTAAGTAAACCTTAAGGTGCTTGCAGCGGCTGGTACTGCGCAGCTTGGTAATTGCTTTATCTTTTATCTGTCTTACCCTTTCTCTTGTGAGATTAAAACGGTTGCCAATATCATCAAGGCTTAAAGGGCTGTCTATACCAATACCAAAAAAGTAGCACAGTACCGCTTTTTGCCTGTCAGTAAGCGTTCTTAATACTCGTTCAATTTCACTTCTCAGGCTTTCATGGTGCTCCAGTTTTTCATCTGTTTTTTCGGCGTTGGGATTTATCATCAGGTCAATTAAAGTACCGTCTTCGCCATCGCTTATGGGGCTGTCCATACTTAAATGGCGTATGCCTGCATTCATCGTGTCAGAAACTTCTTCCATGCTAAGTTCTAAAAGCGTGGCCAGTTCATCTACCGATGGTTCACGTTCATATTCCTGCTCTAATT
Source organism: Chitinophagales bacterium (assembly GCA_031424995.1). Classification (GTDB taxonomy): domain Bacteria; phylum Bacteroidota; class Bacteroidia; order Chitinophagales; family Chitinophagaceae; genus Parasediminibacterium. The sequence continues at coordinate 15,312 of JANPIP010000059.1, forward strand.
GCTGAAAAGCTTTGCTTATGCGGTTGGTTAAACCCACTTTATTTAGTGGTAAACGTACAATACGGCTTTGTTCTGCCAGTGATTGCATAATGCTTTGGCGTATCCACCAAACGGCGTAGGAAATAAATTTAAAGCCACGGGTTTCATCAAAACGAAGGGCTGCTTTTATCAATCCCAAATTGCCTTCATTAATTAAATCGGGCAAAGTAAGACCTTGGTTCTGGTATTGTTTGGCTACAGAAACCACAAAACGCAGGTTCGATTTTACCAATCTGTCCAATGCTTTTTGGTCGCCCGTTTTTATGCGCATGGTTAGTTGCACCTCTTCTTCCGCCGAAATAAGGTCTACTTTACCTATTTCCTGCAGGTACTTTTCTAAACTCTGACTTTCACGGTTAGTGATAGACTTTGAGATTTTGAGTTGACGCATGCTCATAGCTAACTTTTTTAGTTTGGAGTATTATGGGGCTATTGTGCTTGAAAGGGTATTATGGCAGAAAAAAGGAAAGCAATCTCGTCATTTCACTTGGGCAACACAATGTAGCGAAGTTTATTTATTCTGTCCAAAAAAAATCTGCTGCAAGCCTTGCTGTACAAGCATTTGATGGTACAACATTGTATATAAACAGGTTTAGAATTGCCTTAAAACAGGCGATTTTAAAAAAACATTTGGTGGCTATGTTTTATTTAATATTATTGCAACCCTGCTGGTTAGCAGAAAATTGTACACGCAATGAGTAAAAGACAATTATTTACGTTGGAGTTTCCGGTAAGATGTTCACCTTCTATTTTATACGATTTTTTAAGCACGCCTGCGGGTTTGCAGGAATGGTTTGCCGATAAGGTAGACGAATGGGAAGGTGTTTACAGTTTTACATGGAATGGTGAGGCACCTGATAAAGCCGAGTTTGTTGACAGCGAAGAAGATAAATTTGTGCGTTACAGGTGGCTGCACAATGGTAAGGATGAATATTTTGAATTTAAAATAGACAAAACTGAAATATCCAATCAAACTATTTTAACCATTACTGATTTTGCAGAAAAGGCTGAAATTAAAGACCAAAGCCAGTTATGGGAATACCAGATTAAAGAACTGTTTCACCGTTTAGGAAGTTAACTATTTTGTTTTACAATATTAAAAGGCTGCCCCTTACAGAAGCAGCCTTTTTTGTGCATGTAACTTTAAGAAAGTAACTATTGTTGCTGAGTTTCTTCGTCTTTTACAGCATTAGTATCAATTACGGCACCATCATTATAAGCCTCAAACCAGCCTGAATATTTAATGTAATTATCAGCAATACGGTTTATCTCGCCATGCACCATATCCTGCGAAATTTCTTTTACTTTTTTTGCAGGGATGCCTGCATAAATACTTCCAGCTTCTACAATGGTTCCCTCTAAAACCACGGCACCAGCCGCAATAATAGAATTGCTGTTAACAATGCACCTGTCCATTACAATGGCTCCCATGCCTATTAAAACATCGTCTTTAATGGTGCAGCCATGCACAATGGCATTATGGCCTATAGAAACATTATTACCAATTAAAGTTGCATTTTTTTGATAGGTACAATGTACAATAGCACCATCCTGCACATTTACTTTGTTACCCATTTTTATGCTGTTCACATCGCCGCGAATAACTGCGTTAAACCATACGCTGCACTGGTTGCCCATGGTTACTTCGCCCGCTATGGTTGCGTTTGGGGCTATAAAACAATCTTTTCCAAATTGTGGATGCTTGTCTAAAACGGTTAATATCCAGGCCATAAAATAGATGTAGATGAAAGGTGAAGATAAATGTATTTATAACTTTTTTTCTACAGATTGTTGAATGTGTTTCCTTTGTAGAAATGCAGGTGCTGTCATCTGTAAACCAGCATCCGTCATCTTAATTTTCGCTAACATCCGTCATCTCAAAAAATGAATAACCGCCAGCTTTTTCTAAAGCATATTGCACAAACCTCGCCTGCACCTATTAACCTTGAAATGGTGCGGGCAGAAGGTATTTTTTTGTATGATGCCGATGGTAAAGAATACCTTGATATGATTAGCGGTTTTAGTGTGGCGAATATTGGCCACAGCCACCCAAAAGTGGTTGATGCAGTAAAGCAGCAGGCAGACCAATATATGCACCTGATTGTGTATGGCGAATATATACAGCAACCGCAGGTTGCATACGCCAAATTACTGGTTGATAGTTTACCGCAATCTCTTAACTGCGTCTACTTTACCAACAGTGGCACCGAGGCTACAGAAGGTGCATTAAAACTTGCAAAACGTGTTACAGGAAGAAGCAAAATCATTTGTTTTAATAAATCCTACCATGGTAGCACACATGGCGCTTTAAGTGTTATGGGTGATGAATATTTTCGCAATGCTTACCGCCCTTTATTACCTGATGTTTACCATTACGACTACAATAGCTTTGAAGTAATTGACGCGATTGACGATACGGTAGCCTGTGTTATTCTTGAAACCGTACAGGCAGAAGCTGGCATTGTAAAACCGCAGCAGGACTGGATTACAGCTATTAGAAAAAAGTGTGACGAGCATTGTGTGTTATTGATACTGGACGAGATACAGGCTGGTTTTGGCCGTACTGGCAGCCTGTGGGCATTTGAGCAATACAGTATTATTCCTGATATTTTATTGTTGGGAAAAGCACTTGGCGGCGGTATGCCCCTGGGTGCTTTTATAGCCGATAAAAGGTTAATGCAAACCCTAACATACAATCCCGTACTTGGCCATATTACCACTTTTGGTGGCCACCCTGTAAGTTGCTCAGCAGGTAAAGCTGCGCTTGAAGTTTTATTAGAAGGCAACTTTATTGATGCGGTAAGAACTAACGAAACAATTCTAAAAAATCATATCCATCATTCTTCTATCATAGCCACCAGGAGCGCTGGTTTATGGATGGCCATTGAGTTTGACAGTTTTGACACAAACCATGCTGTAATTAAAAAATGTATTGCCAACGGTTTAATAAGCGACTGGTTTTTATTTAACGACAGATGCATGCGCATTGCACCACCACTAACAATAACAAGTGAGCAACTGATTGAATTGTGCAGGGTGATTGTTGAGAGTATTAATGAAAGTGCAAAAAGTTAAATATTCTTTTTATTTTGTGCTATAAAGATGACATTTCAAATAGACAAGGGTGAGACGTTTTTTATTGGAACTGTAAAGGAAATCCCTGCAATAAATACACAGGGAAAAACAGTAGAAGAAGCCGCTGAAAATATTATAGATGCGTTAATATTATATTTTGAAGATTTAAAAGGTCATGCTGAAGAATTAATAAACAGCAAGCCGATAAGAGTAAATCAAAAACGCATCAATAGAGAAATAGTTTTTGCCTGATGTCAGTTAAACGTGACAGGCATGGCGGCAAACATGACCTTTACAGCAATCATGTAGTAAAAAAGAAAACGACAATACCCCGCCACCCTCAACTGGACAAAAGCCTTTGCGACCTTATTTGCAAACAGCTTGAAATACCCAAAATGAAATAGAGCTTAACTCGCCATTATTAAAAATATGGCCAGCCTTTTATGAATATCTACATCTTCTTTTTTCCACTCTTTAATGGTTTTGGTTTTAATACTTTCAAAGGAAGCTGTTATATCAACCGCAATGCAAAGCTGTGTGGTTTCCATGCAGCTTTGTACCAGCTCTTTTATTAACTGGTTATTGCGGTAAGGGGTTTCTATAAATATTTGTGTACAGTTGTTTTTCTGCGAATAGTCTTCCAGGGTTTTAATAGCTTTTTTGCGTTCAGTATTATCAATGGGCAGGTAGCCATTAAACTGAAATTTTTGGCCATTCATGCCGCTTGCCATAAGAGCAAGAAATATAGAACTTGGCCCCACAAGGGGCTTAATTACAGCACCCAATTGCTGTGCTTTGTTTACCAGTAGCTGGCCCGGGTCTGCAATACAGGGGCAGCCCGCTTCGCTGATGATAGCTATAGTATTACCTTGCTGCAGATGCTGCTGAAAAGCCTGTTGCACCTCAGTTTCAGCTTTGTGGATGGTGTACCATTTGTAATCATCAATCACCATTTCTTTCCACAAACGTTTTAAATAACGGCGTGCAGTTTTTTCATTTTCAACAAAAAAAACCGTTGAGTTTTTCACTGCATCCAATACATATACAGGAATAGTTTCTAATGCATCTTCATGCAAAAAAGTGGGTATTAAATAAACATTGCCTAAAGCCATGGGTGTAAATATTTTGGTCTCGCAGAAAGCGCGGAAAACGCAGAACAACAAGAAAATTGTATTAGGTATATGAGATAAGCAACTGATAATTTTTTGTGTTCACTTTATGCGACCATTATCAATTTTTATCTACCAATAAAGATGAATAAAGAACAAAGCGTACAAATAGTCCGCCTAAGGCGGAACTATGATTCATAGCAGCACTTAAGCTGGCCTCACAAAAAACTTTCTTTCTTCTTTTACTGCAATAAGGCTAAGCGTTGCCGCAACAACGGCATAAGCTGGTGCCAGCACCCAGCCAATAAATGGCAGCAGGTGCATTAAATAAAATACCATTCCGTTGCCAATGGCAAGCCCTTTGTGGCTGCCTATGTAAGCAATGCTTTGTGTGGTACTTTTTTTATTTCGCTCCATGCTGTAATCAAGCATTGAAAAACCATAGTAATAACATTCTATTAAAAGCGCCATTACTGGGGTTAACCAACCTACTACAGGAATGATGCTGAGTATAAGTATGGATATGCTGTAAACCGTTTGCCACAAAGCGTTTCGCAACGAAATACTAATGCCGCGGATAATATCTTTAGCAAGTTGTGCAAAGCTGAAGGGATAATCTTTGCCCTGCAAAATAGCTTCGGTTTTTTCACTTAAAAAGGCAAAAATGGGCGAGCCAACAATCAGGAAAAAGAACTTGAACAATGAGAAATAAAACAGCATCATCGCCATCCATAAAATAAGGCTGCCAAGTGTAAATAGAAAACTAAGAAAGCCACTGTTGATTTTATCCAACCATGTTTTAAGCCCCGTTTTTAAGCTCAGGTATTCAATAAAACTATTACTGGTTTGTCCAAAATAATACATACACACCATGAAGAGAAGCGTGTAAATAATGCCTGGTATCAGTATCCACTTCCACAGTTTATGCTGCTGAATAAACTGGTGCGCTTTAAAATATGACTGTATAGCAATTATAATTTCTTTGAGCACTTTTGGGGGTATTTTTACGGTTGCAATGTACTTGTTTTTAATTTACTAAACCGTGTAAAAGCCTTATGCAGCAAGGATGGAAGAAGATTAACCCGGCATTGTACCTGCACGAAGATGTAGTACATGTAGCAAGGGAAATGGTTGGCAAAATACTGGTTACCAACTTTGATAATATTTTTACCGCAGGAAGGATTGTTGAGACAGAAGCCTACAATGGCATTGGCGATAAAGCTTCTCATGCGTTTGGCAACAGGCGTACCAACCGCACCGAAATTATGTATGCACAAGGCGGTGTTGGCTATGTGTATTTGTGTTACGGCATTCACCATTTATTTAACGTGGTAAGTAATGTAAAAGATGTACCAAATGCAGTATTGATAAGGGCTGTAGAGCCTTTGGCAGGTATGGAAGACATGCTGATACGCACTGGTAAAAAGAAACTGGATTACACTTTAACCAAGGGGCCAGGCAATGTTTCAAAAGCTTTGGGTATTAACACAAAACACACTGGCGTTACTTTATTAGATGATGTAATTTATATTGCTGATGATGGTTTTAGATATGATGAAAACCTGATTACAGCTACGCCAAGAATTGGTGTTAATTATGCAGGCGAAGATGCTTTGCTGCCTTATCGTTTTATTGTAAAGGGCAATGGTTATGTTAGTGTCAAGAAGTAAGTGGCTAAAGCTTATTTTCACTTCTAAATTATTCAATTGAAACAACTGCTTATTAAATATTTTATTGTTTTTGGCTTAATGATATGTCTTCATCAAACAATAAAAGCGCAGCTTGTTTACCCCAATCTGCTTGTGCAGTTTGACAGTGTATGGACCTATGAAAAACTACAGTTAATACCCATCAGGTTTAAAGAAAGTGAACCCCAACAAACAGGCCTGCCATCAAACATAATTTCTCTGGAAGAAGCTATGCGTAAAGGCAAGATACAGATCAAAGAATTTTATTACAATGGCGATGCGAACGTGCATGTACTTGCTATAAAAAATAAAAGCAATCAAAGTATTTTACTGCAAAACGGCGATATGCTTAAGGGTGGCAAACAGGATAGGATGATTGCCGAAAGCAAAATTATTCCACCTAAAAAAGAGAATGAATTTGTAGAAGTTTATTGTATAGAACGTGGCCGCTGGGATAAAAAAGCAAAGCCTTTTACCTATGCAGGCAATGCAGATGCCTGGCTGCAAAAAGTAATGGACAGCAGCAATTTACAGCAGCAGGTTTGGAAAGAAATCGAGCACCGATTGCCAGCAAATAATGATGTTAAAACAACATGGCCTTACCTGCAGTCTTTTAACGACAGCTCCAATGCTGCTAATACTTACATAGATTTTTTTACAAAGAAAATAAAAGCAAGCGATAGCCTTTTTGCTGGCTTTATTGCTATCACCGATAGCAGCATTATCAGTTGCGAAGTATTTGCTTCAACCAGGCTTACACTTACTGCGTATAACAACCTTTTACAGGGCTGGGTACATGCGGTTTTGGTAAAGGGTGGCACACCTGCAATACCTTCAAAAAAACTGCGCCATTTTACGGATGAGTTATTTACCAATGAAGAAAAGCAAAAGAAATTTTTGCTTACGCATGGCAAGGCTTACCAGTATCAGAACAAAGTATTTCATATTGTGGCCTACCCGAAAAATGATAGGTACAAGTAATACATTTGCCATATGTACTTAGTAAAAACGCCATGGTGGCTGCGCAGATTATACCCCACCTTAACATGGCAGTTACCAACAGATGAAAAGGTTATTTATTTAACTTTTGATGATGGACCGCATGAAACAGCAACACCTTTTGTACTGGATACTTTACAGCGGTTTAATGCCAAAGCCACCTTTTTCTGCATAGGAAAAAACGTTTCAGAACAGCGTAATATTTATGAAAGAATTATCGCGGAAGGTCATGCCGTTGGTAACCATACCTATAATCATTTAAATGGCTGGAAAACCCATCCTGCTGATTATTTTAAAGATATTTCTTACACGGCTCAAAAGGTACATTCCAATCTTTTCAGACCACCTTATGGAAGAATTACCAAGCAGCAAATACGGGAGTTGCAGAACAATGGTCAATCGACAATCGTTAATAGCCAGTTGCAGGATGCTACTTCTCACCATTCACCATTCACCACTCACTATTCTATCATCATGTGGAGTGTTTTAAGCGGCGATTTTGATATTAGCCTTCGTAAAGAAAAATGCTTGTCCAACGTAATAAAAAACAGTGGTAAAGGCAGTATTGTTGTTTTTCACGACAGTGCCAAAGCTTTTGACAGAATGAGTTATGCCTTACCAAAAGCATTGGAACATTTTAGCAAACAAGGCTTTTCTTTTAAGGCAATTCCCTATCAACCACACTCATAAACTTTTGATTCATAAAAACGAAAAAAGGCCAAAGGTTGAAACCTTAGCCCGTTTTAATCCGTACCCTATGAAAACAAAGTTTAATCTGCTGATTCCGTAATGCGCCTATAGTTATTAAGTTATTCGTTTTGTTGTTCGGATTATTAAAACGGGGGGTTACACTATTTTATTTTCCACAGGCTAAATATTTTTTATTGTGTTGGCAGCGTATAAAATTTAAAATTTGCTGATGATTATTATAGATACACACTGCCACCTGTATTCAGAAGAATTTGCTGATGATATTGATGAAATAATTACCCGCGCAAAAAGCATAGGCGTTTCAAAATTTTATTTACCCGCCATTGACAGCAGTAGCCTGGCGGCGATGCTGGCTCTTGAAAACCGTTATCCCAATGAATGTATTGCCATGATGGGCCTGCACCCATGTTATGTAAAGGAAAACTATAAAGAGGAATTAAAAATTGTTGAAGAACAACTAAATAAAAGGTCTTTTGTAGCCGTTGGCGAAATTGGCCTTGATTTTTACTGGGATAAAACTTTTACCGCAGAACAGCATGAAGCTTTTGAGCTGCAAATGCAATGGGCTTTAGATAAAAAACTGCCCATAGTAATACATACACGCAATGCCATGCAGGAAACCATCAACGCAGTAAAACCTTTTGCTGCAAAGGGTTTAAAGGGGATTTTTCATTGCTTCAGCGGCAGTTACGAAAGTGCCAAACAAATTGTTGACATGGATTTTATGCTTGGTATTGGTGGCGTTATTACCTACAAAAACGCAGGCTTACCACAGGCGCTTGAAAATATAGATGTAGAATATTTGGTGCTTGAAACCGATGCACCCTATTTAACCCCTGTGCCTTTTCGTGGTAAAAGAAATGAAAGCAGTTACCTGCAATATGTAATTGAAAAACTTGCAGAAGTGAAGAAAGTTTCAGTGGAGGATATGGCAGCAATTACTACAGCAAATGCAATGAAAATTTTCGGTTAGACTATAAAAGTCAATGGTTTACCAGGCCACCAACAAGAATGGTAATCATACTTTCTTCCAGCTCTTTACCGTTGATTTTTTCTTTGCTGCGATGCCAGCTTTCAATGCCACTTACAGCGTGAAGTAAAATAAGAACAGCCGTTGGGGCATCTACTTTTTTAATTTCTTTCTTTTTAATGCCCTGTTCTATAATGGCTGCAAAGCGCCTGCGGAAAGTTCTGCGCTGGTTTTGATAATCAGATAAAAATGGTTCAGCTAAATGCTTCCATTCCCTGTCGCTAACATGCACTTCGTTGTAATAAAGCACAATATTGGTAATTAAAAAACGAAGTATCTTTTCTACTTTAAAAATGCTGCTTGTTTTTTCTGCTTCAATATCATCCATCATTTTCATATACCTTTCTGCAACGTCAAAACAAATAATATGCAGCAATTCACCTTTGCTGCTAATATGGTTGTACAGGCTTGCAGCTTCAACACCAACCACATCTGCAAGCTCACGCATACTGGCAGCCTTAAAACCCTTTTCTTTAAACAATTCAGCAGCCTTAATGATAATTACTTCCTTACGGCTGATGTTGGTATCTGTTTTAATACGTCCCATAACATCAAAAGTACACGAACGTTCGTTAGGTTCAAATAATAGAATAATTGATTAGCTGAATAACTTTTGGTTAAAAGCTCCTGTTTTCCTTCACCCATTCTTTAATATAATTGGCAATATCTATAGTTGCAGTGCCAGGAGCGAAGAGTTTTCCTACACCCATTTCGTTTAAAGCTATAATATCCTCTTCAGGTATAATGCCCCCGCCTGTAAGCAGTACATCATCCATTTCCTTCGCCTTCATTAAAGCAATTATTTTTGGAAAAATGGTGTTGTGCGCACCGCTTAAAATGCTTATTCCAATCGCATCCACATCTTCCTGCAAAGCAGCATTTACAACCATTTCAGGGGTTTGTCGCAAACCTGTATAAATTACTTCCATACCTGCATCACGCAATGAAGTGGCAATAACTTTGGCGCCACGGTCGTGGCCATCAAGGCCAACTTTGGCAACTAAAACACGTATGGGTCTGCTCATAATGTATAAAGTTAACAGCAATCAATCACCGAAAATAATTGAAAGAAGTGGTATTAACAGGCGGAGAAGATTAGTCGCTTCCAAACTTACCCTTTTATGCTTTAATGGCTTTTTGCAAAACAATTTTTAAAGAATCATCAAGGCTGGCTGTACAGCTTAATCTTTACGCCATATTCCCTTGCGTAAGTATTGGTTACAATAAATTTTACAACAGCGAAAGCTGCAATAACCAGGTTAGTTTGCTGAGGTTTACTCATATAAATGGTTTGTACGTAAAATAGCAATAAAACGCATCCTCCATTTTGCGGTTACAGCAAACTAAAATTTAAAATATAAAGAATTATTGTGCAGTAGCCGGCTTAACAACTTCAATACTCAGCCTTGCACGAGGCCCCAGTTCGTATATGGTACATTGCACGCAACCATTATTTTCCTGTGGATCTGGCAAAACATTAAAGGTAAAAACCTGACCAACTTTCAGGTTCTCAGCAAAAAATTTACAGTTATTGGTAACCCTGAAAACGTTGTTGTACACTTTGTCTGTGCCATCTTTTTGCCACTCTTTTTGCGAATAAGCAAAATAGGGTTCATCTAAAATCTCAATAACCGAATTAGCGCAGCTTGCATATACAAGCCTTCCTTTTATGGTTTGGGCATTTACTTTTAAAGTGAGGGCAAGGCAAACAACAGCAGCTGTAATTTTCATTTTCTTCATTCGATATTAAAAAATATTTGACTGCAAAAGTAAAAAGTGCAATTTTTTAGGCAAAGGGCTTTACTACATATTACAAAAACTTTAGCATTTCGCAAATCGCTGGCGGGGGTTTCTTTTAGCACGCTATCTTCGCTGCAATGCAGTTTAAAGATGTTATTGGCCAACAGGAAGTAAAGCAGCATTTGGCTGAAATGGTAGCGCAAAACCGCCTTAGCCACGCCCTCTTATTTTTAGGAAAAGAAGGCAGCGGTGCTTTACCGCTGGCACTTGCTTTTGCGCAATTTGTAATTTGCCAGCCAACTGCATCGCCAGTTGTTGAAAATTTATTTGGTGGCATGAGTGCTCTTGAAGCTGGGCCATCCTATATTTCGCCAGAGGAAATACATACACTGCCTGCCTTTCAAAGAGCAGAACAACTTATTCATCCTGACTTTCATTTTTCTTATCCTGTCATTCCCCGCAAAGCGGGAGATAAACCTAAAAGCAGTGATTACATCGCTGAATGGCGCGAGTTTATAAAGCAATCGCCTTACAGTAATGTGTACGACTGGCTGCAGTTTATTGGGGCAGAAAATAAGCAAGGCAATATTACGGCAGAGGAATGTAACGACATTATGAAGCAGTTGAGCCTTAAAAGCTTTGAAAGCGAATACAAAGTGCTGCTGCTGTGGATGCCTGAATACCTTGGCAAAGAAGGTAATAAACTTTTAAAACTGATTGAAGAGCCACCACCCAATACCCTTTTTATTTTGGTGGCCGAAAATGAAGAACAGATTTTACCTACCATACTAAGCCGTTGCCAGTTGGTAAAAATTCCGTTATTAAGCGAAGCTGAAATTGAAGACGCATTACTTGCACGCGCTAATGCAAACCCAGCCCAGGCTGCGCAAGTCGCATCAATTTGTGAGGGCAATTACCGCGAAGCATTGCAACTGATGCAGCATAATGAAGAAGACTGGCAAAGCCTGCTTAAAGACTGGCTTAACGGCATGTTACGTGGCGGCCCTGTAGCGCAGGTAAAATTTACGGAAGAAGTAAGCAAACTTGGCCGTGAAAAACAAAAACAGTTTCTGCGGTTTTTTAACCATTTAATTGAGCAGGCCATAAGGCTGAAAGTGCTTGGTGTTGGCAGTTTTGCCATTGCAGAAGCGCAGCAGGAATTTGCGCAACGGCTTAATAAAATTGCTTCTGTAAGCCAGTTACAGGCCATTATTGAAGAACTTGACAAAGCTGCTTATTACATTGAGCGCAATGCCAATGGCAAAATGCTTTTTCAGGCATTAACCATTAAAATGTACCATATACTAAAGAATAATGTGGTGATGGGATAATCTATTTTCCGCTTCTGTTTAGCTTTTTATGCTTGATTTGTTGTGTTGAATAGTTTTCGCATAAGTGTTTGCTGTTGCTTTATAAATGACAGTATTGATAACGTATGATTTTTTGATATGGAATTACAACGGTTTGTTAAGAAGGGAAAGTATTAGTAGAGATGGAATATATTTAACCCAACAAACTGAAAATTAATATGATTTGCAGGTTTACTCTTTTAATTCTTGTTTGTTTATTATCAGGTAATAAATGCCTTGTAGCTCAAAAAGTGTCAGGTAGCATCTTTTCAAAGAAAAACTATTTGCCATTAGTTAATGGCTCAATTAACGAAGAATTGCATAACAGCGGTTGTTTACATAAGGAAGATGCCGGATTAATAATTACATCTTCTAATGACAGTTGTTTTTCTGTTACAACAGGCAAAATTCTTTGTGTTGTTGATTTGGAGGATTTCCGTGCATTAATAGTTAAAGCATCAAACTCACAATATCTCATATATAACCAATTTGAAAGTGTAGCTGTTAAAAACAAGGATAGCGTTAAACGGGGAGATCTTTTGGGAAGGATGATAAAGTCAACAAAAAGTCCATTATTGCATGAACTGGAATTACAAGTATATAACAGGCGAAATGAAAAATATATGACCAGTAAGAAATTACTTGAATTTTTAATGCAGCATAATAAAAGCCCATTAAAGAATCATAACGTTCCAGTGTGCGACGCAACAGCAGCTCCATTAATATTATAAAGCTGGTAACCAAAAAAAGAAAGAATTAAAATATAAACCGATTGATATGTCTTTAGCTAAAATTGTTTGGGTAGATGATGAGATGGAAAGTTTACAGAGCCAGAAAATGTTCCTGGAAAATAAAGGATATGAAGTAACGACTTTCTCTAACGGTTTTGATGCGCTGGACTACCTGAAAGATAATATTGCAGATGTGGTGCTGATGGATGAAACTATGCCTGGTATTACGGGGCTTGAAACCCTGTCGAGAATTAAAGAAATGAATTCGCAGATACCTGTGGTGCTGATAACAAAAAATGAGACGGAAAATCTGATGGATGACGCGATTGGCAGCCAGATTGCTGACTATCTTATTAAGCCTGTTAACCCTAACCAGGTGCTGTTAAGCCTTAAAAAAATTATTGATAATAAACGGCTTGTAGCAGAAAAAACCACCACTACTTACCAGCAGCAATTCAGGAATTTATTTACTGCTTTAAACAGTAACCCTGACCATAACGAGTGGATGGACATTTATAAAAAACTGGTGTATTGGGAGCTTGAAATGGAAAAGAGCGACAGCCCTGAAATGCAGGAAATACTGGCATCGCAGAAGGCAGAGGCGAACGCTGAGTTTTTTAAATTCGTAAGCCGCAACTATGCAAAATGGGTGAACCCAAAAAGCAGCGATGCGCCTATTATGAGCCATAATCTGTTTAAGTTTAAAGTGATGCCGCATGTAGAAAAAGGCATTCCTACTTTTTTTGTTTTGATTGATAATCTGCGCTACGACCAATGGAAAACAATACAGCCAATTTTTGCTGAAAGCTTTAGGATTCTGGAGGAAGAGACTTTTTATTCTATTCTGCCAACGGCAACGCAATACAGCCGCAACGCTATTTTCAGCGGAATGCTGCCCATTGATATAGAAAATCAGTTTCCTAACGAGTGGAAGAACGATGATGAAGATGGCGGCAAAAATTTGTTTGAAGAAGGGTTTTTCAGGGCACAGATGAAGCGCATGAAAAGAGATGATATCAAGGCCAGCTATACCAAAGTTTTAAATCACCATGATGGGCAAAATCTGGTAAACAATATTCATAATTTACTGAATAACGACCTGAATATTATTGTGTACAATTTTGTAGATATGCTTAGCCACGCACGTACTGAAATGGAAGTGCTGAAAGAACTTGCAGGCGATGAAGCCAGCTACAGAAGTGTTACCAAAAGCTGGTTTGAACACAGTGCTCTGCACCAGGCATTGAAAAAAATTGCTGATAAAAAAATTAATCTTGTAGTTGCTACAGACCATGGAACCGTGCGTGTAAAAACACCGCATAAAGTGGTGGGCGATAAACAAACCACAGCCAATCTTCGCTACAAACATGGGCGTAACTTAAACTATGATAATAAAGATGTGCTGGCTTTCAGGGACCCTCGTGAAGCAGGTTTGCCCGTACCAAATGTTAACTCCTCGTTCATTTTTGCAAAAGAGGATGGCTTTTTGTGTTACCCCAATAATTACAACCACTATGTAAATTATTTCAGGAATACGTTTCAGCATGGCGGTATTAGTTTAGAGGAAATGATTGTGCCTGTAATAAAGATGGTGAGTAAAACCCTCTAATCCCTTAAGCAAGGAGATATTGACTTTTTTGAAGGCATTTATAAATTATCAATCATTGAAAAGGAAAACGATTGGTTATATATTGTTGGCATTAACTGCTATGGCATGTATTGTTGGGGTTTTCTTTATCCATCCAATTACACAAAGCAGCTCGTACCATCACTTTAGCGATCGTGCAACAATGTTTACTATTCCTAACTTTTGGAATGTTATTTCAAATCTTCCTTTTTTAATTGCAGGGCTATTGGGTTTAGTGCGTTTAAGGTCAATAGTAAGTCATACTAAAATTCAATATTGCATATTCTTTCTTGGCATTGCATTGGTTGCAATTGGTTCGGGCTATTATCATTTACATCCTGATAATCGAAGATTGGTTTGGGATAGATTGCCCATGACAATTGCTTTTATGGCTTTGTTTTCAATAGTAGTGAGTGAGTTTATTCATTTAAAAATTGGGCAAAAATTGTTAATTCCTGCATTAATCACAGGTCTACTATCAATTTTTTATTGGATTGTGTTTGATGATCTTAAAGTGTATGTTCTGGTACAGTTTTATCCTATTATTGCAACTTTAATAGCATTGGTTTTCTTTAAATCCATATACAACTTAACCATTGGTTATTGGCTACTGCTGCTGGCATATATAACTGCTAAAATATTAGAGCATTTTGATTACCAAACCCACCAATTTTTAAAATTACTAAGTGGGCATACTTTAAAAAACATTGTGGTAGCAATGGGTATCTATATTTTGCTACGTACTTATCAAAAAAGAAAGGTGCAGGCTGGAAGTAGTAACATTTTGTAAGAAGACTATCAGGTTATAGTCATTATTGTATTGTGGATAAAACAAACCTCCCTTAAAAAGCGATCATTTTATCTTTGAGCAAATAAAAAAGAGGAGAAGGGACATGAAATTGACACAGACAAATCTTGATAAATTAGAAAATATTTTAAGTCAGAGCAGCTACGTGGTGCGTTACGAACGCGGCACTTTTCAAAGTGGCTGGTGTTTACTTGAGGCTAAAAAAATAGTTGTTCTAAATAGGTTTTTAAATACTGAAGGACGCATTAACACTTTAATAGAACTCATTCCACAAATAGCTATTGACTTTGATAAACTTACCATCGAAAGTCAAAAATTATACGAGGAACTTACCAAACAGGTAGTTCCATTAAACGTATAATGGTACTCATTAATTTCCGGTATATAATTTAAAGCGGTTACAAACAACTTCGTGAGCAATACACCAGTCACCATTACTTTTCTTGGCACAGGCACCAGCCAGGGCGTGCCTATGATTGCGTGCAGTTGCGAAGTTTGTACATCAACCAATATAAAAGATAACAGGCTGCGCAGCAGCATCATGGTGGCTTCTACAAATACCACTTTTGTTATTGATACTACGCCAGATTTTCGTTACCAGATGCTGCGCATTAATAACAAAAAACTGGATGCAGTGCTTTTTACGCACCCACATAAAGACCATGTGGCGGGCCTTGATGATATTAGGGCTTACAATTATTTCCAGGGAAAAGACATGGAAGTATATGCCAATGAGCTTACACAAAAAACCTTGAAAAATGAGTTTTATTATGCTTTTGAAGGCCCCAGATACCCCGGCACCCCGCAGATAAATTTGAACACTATTGATGAAACCCCCTTCTCAATTGGCGACATACATATTATCCCCATTACCGTATGGCATATGTTTATGCCTGTACTTGGTTTTAGAATAGGAAACTTTACCTATATTACCGACGCAAATCGTATTGACGAGGCTGAAAAAGATAAGATAAAAGGTTCTGAAATTTTAGTACTGAATGCATTACGCAAGGAAAAACACCTATCTCATTTTACCCTTGACGAAGCAGTTGCTATGGCAGAAGAACTTGGTGCCAATCAAACTTATTTTACGCATATCAGTCACCAGTTAGGTTTGCACAATACCATAAACGCACAGCTACCCCCACATATTCAGTTGGCGTATGATGGCTTACAGTTTACTACAGGCTAAATAACTTTAAGTGTTGCAACAAACCAAAATGTTGACAACATGAAAAAAATTGTAAAAGACTATTTCTCTTTTGCCAGAAAAGAGCGCAATGCAGCTGTTATTTTAGTGATTTGTATTGGCGGTTTTATTGCACTGCCCTACCTGTATCAACCAGCAAATAACCCGCCCGTTGTTGATGAAAAACTTATTGAACAACTGAGTAAGTTAAAAGAAGCTACTGACTCTTCCAGCAACAACAGCTATCAACCAAACAGCAATGGTTATGCAGGTTCATCCTTTGAAAATGTTAAGGTTGAACTGTTTGAATTTGACCCTAATACTTTAGATGCTGGTGGCTGGAAAAGGTTGGGGCTTCGCGATAAAACCATCAATACTTTATTAAACTATCGCAATAAAGGTGGTAAGTTTAGAAAGCCTGAAGACATTAACAAAATTTGGGGCCTGCGGCCTGATGAAGCAGCAAGGATTATTCCTTATGCAAGAATAAATTCAACACAAAATACCTACGGTAATTTTGCAGAAGAAAAACTTACAAAAGCTGAACTGTTTGAGTTTGACCCCAATACTTTAGATGCCAATGGCTGGAAAAAATTAGGGCTTCGCGATAAAACCATTAATACTTTACTCAACTATCGCAGCAAAGGAGGCAAGTTTAGAAAGCCTGAAGACATCAGTAAAATTTGGGGCCTGCGGCCTGATGAAGCAGCAAGAATTATTCCTTATGCAAAAATTGCTTCTACTCAAAGCGAAGCGCCCAAAGCTTTATACGCCAATGCTGCACCTGTGGCTAAAACCCTTACCAGTATTGATATTAATACTGCTACAGCCTACGACTTTAAAAACCTGCCTGGTATAGAAAATGGTTTGCAGTATCGCATTATAAAATTCAGGGAAAAACTGGGTGGCTTTATAAGCATTAACCAGGTAAGAGAAACTTATGGCCTTACTGATTCTGCCTTTCAGTTAATGCTGCCCTACCTTAAATATGGCAATACAAAAATTACAAAACTTAACATTAATACGGCAACTGAAGTTGACCTTGATGCACACCCTTATATAAGTGCTTATACGGCAAAGTCAATTGCTTTGTACAGAACGCAGCATGGCAATTTTGCATCAATAAATGATTTAAGAAAAATCAGTGCTATTAAGGAAGATATGCTGCAAAAAATGCTGCCCTATTTAACAACAGAACAATAGAAAGTTAGCTACAGTTTTTACAGGTGCCGCTTACAACCACATCTTTTTGTTTTTCTAAAAAACCTTCAGGCAACTGCACTTGCGGTATGGTAACATGGTCTAAACAGTAAGTAGTTTCGCAGTTATCGCAAATAAAATGTACGTGGTTATCGTGGTGATGGCCCTGCGTACATTCATCTTTACAAAGTGCATATAACACACTGTTATCGCTGGTGGGTATGGTATGTATAATGCCTTTATCTACAAAGGTTTGCAGCGTGCGGTAAATGGTTACGCGGTCAAAATTGGCGGCAGATTTTTTTTCAATATCGCTGTGCGCCAGTGCGCCTTTGCTTTGCCGAAAAAGCTCAAGAATGCTTTTGCGGCTGTCTGTAATACTAAGGTTATTTGCCTTTAAAATATCTGCGGCCTGGGCTACCATTGCTGTTACGGATTGTTGGTAAAAACGCCATTTACAAAATTCCCCTTCCCTGCTTTTTCTTTAAGTAAAGTGGCAATATCGGTTTTCAATTTATCAATCTCATTCTGTTTTAAACCATCATATACCTGGCCACGTACCTGGCCATTTTTATCTACCAAAGCAAAAAATTGAGTATGAATGAATTGGTCTTCCAGTTTATCTACTGCATTTTTAGGATCATCCAGTAAATAACTGCTGCGTGCCTGTAAGTACAAACTGTCTTTACGGCCAGTTAAAAAAACCCATTTGTTCAAATCTACTTTCATACTGTCTGCGTAGCGTTTCATGCGTGGTATACTATCAGTTTCAGGGTCGCAGCTATGAGAAACAATCATAAAATCAGGTTCAGTTTTATATTGCTCATAAATGGTTTTCATATTGTTGTTCATTTTTGGGCAAATGCCTTTGCAGGTGGTAAAAAAGTATTCAACCACACTTACTTTACCAAGCATATCCTTATCGGTAAAACGAACATTTTCCTGGTTTTGAAAACTGAAAGGCTTTACATAACTAATAATGGGCAACTTGGTTTTCCAGGCATCTGTACCATTAAAAAGAAATAACCAGAAGCCTAAAACAAGCACTATAAAAAAGCCGATGTAGATAATAATTTTTTTGTTCATGTTTAAAATTGCGATTGTAAAAGTAAACTGCAAAGCCTGCAATAATTTACCAATTTAATAAAACAAATAATTTGCAACTTTGTTGCAATCGCTTTAATTTTGCCATAATGAATTTTAAGATCAACTGGGATGCATTGGGGATAACGGCTTCTGTGGCTTGCGCCCTGCACTGTGCTTTACTGCCTTTGTTTGTAAGCAGCCTGCCGTTATTTGGGGTAGATATTATTGAAAATATTGCATTTGAATATGGTATGATCATCCTCGCCTTTGCAGTAGGCATTTACTCTTTATACCATGGTTTAAAAAAACACCATCACCGCACTTTGCCAATGGTTTTGTTTTCGTTTGGTATTATTTGCTTATTTGGCAAGCAGTTATGGCACGAAAGGCAGGTTTACTTTTTAATACCCGCTGTTTTACTAATTGTTACCGCACACTATATTAACTACCGTTTTTGTGGCAAACATGCGCATGGGCATAAAGATGATTGTGATCATTGAGAATTTTTGCCCGCAGACTTAAGATGATAATCGCAGAATTATTTGATGTATACTAAACAAGCTCAGTTGCAAAACAAGTAGCGCAGTGGGTAAGCATGTTATCCGCCAATTATCAATCGTCAACTTCCTTTTCCGCGCTTTCTGCGTTTTCCGCAAGAAACCTTTCTTCCGCGTTCATCCGCGCAATTTGCGGGAGAGATTAAAGTATATCCTTCGCCTGCTCTGCATTTTCCCTTACCATATCAATAATCCAATCTTTACGCTTCAGTTCAAAGTTGGTTCCCAAATACATTTTTCTTACATGCTCATCATCTGCCAGTTCTTCAGCAGTTCCATGTTTAAATATCTTTCCTTCAATTAATAAATAAGCACGGTCGCAAATAGAAAGTGTTTCATTCACGTTGTGGTCAGTAATTAAAATGCCAATATTCTTATACTTCAGTTTTGCCACCACACTCTGAATATCCTCTACAGCAATAGGGTCAACGCCTGCAAAAGGTTCATCCAACAAAATAAATTTTGGGTCAACTGCAAGGGCGCGGGCAATTTCTGTACGCCTTCTTTCACCGCCACTTAAACTATCGCCGTTATTGGTACGCACGTGGTGCAAATTAAATTCTGAAAGCAATGTTTCCAGCTTTTCGCGGCGTTCATGCTTGTTCAATTTTGTCATTTCAAGCACAGCCATAATGTTGTCTTCCACACTCAGTTTTCTAAAAACACTGGCTTCCTGCGGCAGGTAGCCAATACCCATTTGCGCACGCTTATACATGGGCAGTTTGGTAATATCCACTTCGTTTAAAAAAACGTTTCCTTCATCAGGTTTAATTAGGCCCACCACCATATAAAAAGTAGTGGTTTTGCCTGCACCATTGGGGCCAAGCAAACCAACAATTTCGCCTTGCTTCACCTCAACTGAAACATGGTTAACCACAGTGCGGCCTTTGTAACTTTTACGCAGGTCTTTAGTATGAATAATAAGGCTCATAGTAGCGGTAAAAATAATGCTGTTACTGCAAAGCAACAGGCGGCAACAGCAATATTTAGCATATTTTGCAATAGTTTGGGAGATTAGCCAATGAAACCATTTGTAACACTGCTGCTTTTTGTAATGTTAGCTAAGATTATAAATGTTTCAGCGCAGCATAACCTTTCTCTTTTAAAACCCTGTACAGTTGTACAGGGTTTTATTGTTACATAGTATATTGCACCTCTTTTAAATTTCACAATGAAGATTACAGAACATATTAGCCAGACCCAAGACACACTTATTTCTTTTGAAGTTTTACCACCATTAAAAGGTAAAACCATCACTACTTTATACGACCATTTAGACCCCCTGATGGAGTTTAAACCAAGCTGGATAAACGTTACCTATCACCGTAGCGAAAGCATGTTTAAGAAAAAAGTGGATGGTACTTTTGAGAAGGTAGAAGTACGTAAAAGGCCAGGCACTGTAGGCATTTGCGCCGCCATTATGAATCACTACAGTATAGATGCTGTGCCTCATATTATTTGTGGCGGCTTTAACAAACGCGAAACAGAAGACGCATTAATTGACCTTGATTTTTTAGGCATTGATAACGTACTGGTGTTACGTGGCGACGCTGCAAAAAACGAAGCCAGCTTTGAGCCTGAACCAGGTGGTAACAATTTTGGTATAGACCTTTTGCAACAGGTAAGTAACATGAACAGTGGTATTTATTTAGATGAAGACATTAAGAACGGCGGCAAAACAAATTTTTGTATGGGCGTTGCAGGTTACCCTGAAAAGCATTTTGAAGCACCTAATTTAGAGATAGACCTGAAGCGTTTAAAAGAAAAAGTAGATGCGGGCGCCGACTACATTATGACACAAATGTTTTTTGACAACAAAAAATTCTTCGACTTTGTAGCTGCATGTAAAGCAATGGACATCAATGTTCCCATCATTCCAGGCCTTAAACCCATCACCAATAAAAAGCAATTATCTGTACTGCCACGCATTTTTCATGTAGATATACCTACCGATTTAAGCAATGCCATTATGAAATGCAAAACTGATGCAGAATGCGAGCAGGTGGGCACAGAATGGTTGATACAGCAAAGCAAAGAACTGAAAGAATTTGGCGTACCCGTGCTGCACTATTACACACTGGGCAAACCAAAAGTTATATTCAACGTAGTGAAGCAATTGGCGTAAGCAGTTGGCACTATACATTTTAAGAGAGCAGTACATGGTACTGCTTTTTTGTTTTTGGTAACCAGCAGTGGATTAGTAATTGGGCTTTGGGTGGCGTCGCACACTGCGGCGGTAGTACTTTATTCGGCTAAACCTTGAAGGTCTTTTGGGAGACCTTCAAGGTTTAGCCGCTCAAGGCAAGAGATTTTATTTGTAGAGGCTATTTTGCCATTCGCTATCAATTGCATTTAAATCGAAGTGTTGATAGTCTACTTCATCTTCCGTTAACGTCTTTTTTTCTGGATCAATTAATATACAAAGCATCTCATCAACTTTCGAAAAACTATTGTTCATTTCACCTAAAACCTTACTTCTTAAATGAAAAAAAGTAGTCATCTTCAATTGAAAATTCCTGCCTCATTCTTGTTCCAAGACTATATTGAAACAAATGATTTACTCTAAGGCGAAAATTGTACAGTTGGCTAAACAAAAGAACTAAGTTTACTGGCTGGTTGTTAATGTGTTCTGAATATTCTGGAAAGATATTTTTTGCTGAATAAATTATTTCTTCTATGAAATCCTGATATCTTTTTCTATCTACATCTGCAAGAAATTCTCCCGTACTGAAATATTCAAATTCAGTCAGTGTTTTTATGTATTCCATTCTGGTTAGTGATTTTAAGCGACGTGAACTTCCATAAAAAGTCACTACCTCAAACCCATCAACTACATTGTCTGGCAAATTGGAACTTAATTTCGCATTCTTCTTTGATATTCCAAAACCCCCTAAAAGTTTGTCAAGTTGCGATTTCCTTAATTTTGAAGGTTTAGATTCCTTCATTTTTTTTGAAGTATTCCAAAAGCCATCGTAATCCCAAGGCCTTGTATAATAAGTCTTTTGCAGTAAGCATAGTTAAAAATTTGCCCCCAACGTTCAGCGTCTGTTGTAGTTTGGGAAATAGCATTCCGTTTGCCCGTAACTGAAGCTAAATATTAGCACAAATGTTGATGCTTATTACGTCAAGCCCAAATTGCAGGAAACCCTTATTGCCTGCAGTATTATTATTGTCAATGTTTTACTGTCACTGAAATAGAAATGTCGCTAATCCATGGTTGTGGAGACCATTTATCGTTATAAAACAATCCCCAGACCTCATAATTTTGTCCAGACCTTACTTCATTGGCAAGTTGTTTATATATATCACAAAGAATAGATGGTCTATAAGTTTTGCGCTCTTGTCTTTTCCCTTCTACTATTATAGTATATTTATTTTCGTTATATTCTATTTTTAACCATTCAATAGCTACAAAAAAGCAATTTGAAACACGAATTTTATACTTCTCTAAATTTACTTTAGTACTCTTATTGCTTGTATTTATTTCAATTACTTCATTACATAATTCCGTGCTAGGTGCCTTTGTAATTGTATCCATATCATAAAAACGAAGGCGAAATAAACTTTTGTGCCTTTCGAACAAAGAGTTTGATTTACAAATTTCAACTTCCGTTAAAATTGAATTACCAAAAGAAGTTTTAAAAAACTTAGCTATTTGTGACTGAAATCCATTCGTTGTAACTCCTACAGCACCACAATCTTTATTGTTAAGCTTTGTAAACGTCCAATTTAATTTTGAAAATACACTAACTTCAGAAAGATCTACCTGCTTTTCATTTAGATTTATAATTTCAGGTATGTTTTGAGTAACTATTTTTAAAGTTTCATAACCTACACAAGATATAATTAGCGTATCTCGAATGTTTTCAGTTGTCGTAGATAAAATAAATTCGCCATTCTCATCAGCGTTAACACCAATATTTGCTTTCAAAAAGCCTACTGTCGCAAAGGGAATGTTTTTCTTGGTTATGGAATTTATGATTTTGCCCTTGTAGATTTTTTGTCCACTAGCAAATAAGGGAAGTAAAAAGAGTATTATCAAAAATTTCATTGAGGGTCAAAATATTACCACCAGCACCGTCATTGGTGTTATTAGGCGAAAGATAATAAAAACAATTACTATTTAAAATCAATTCCATTTTATTCGCTTTTTGCATCGTTTATCTCCTCATACCACAAAATCAAAGCACTACCACTATTTCTTCTTTCATATAAACCCAAAAAGCACATTAACCTAACCATTTTCCCGCTTTTACCTCATTTAAGCCTCCGTTTCCCTCATCTAAGCCTCCGGTTGCCTCATCTAAGTCTCCTTTTCCCTCATCTAAGTCTCGTTTGGCGCATCTAAGTCACAGTTTACTTCATCTAAGTGTCAGTTTGCTTCATCTAAATGCCTTTTTCTTCCAACAAAGCCCCCTTTAGCATATCTAAGCCTCTTTTTCTGTCATTTAACCAACAATTGCCTCATTTAAAGCGTTGTTTGGTAAAAAAGCACGCCAAAACTGTGTTTTTTGCCATTTGTTGTTAAACAAAAATTTATTTAAGTGGCAACAAAAAACATAGCAAAATACCTGTTATGGTTTTTTCTTTTGTTGTAGCAGGTAGCATAACAGTTGTTTTACTTTATTAGCTTTTGCACGTCTTCATCATCTTCAATATGGTGCATTTCACGCATTACCTGCGGGTAACGCCAGGCTACACGGCCACTTATTGGCACTACAGAAAACCGTTTGGGATTTGGTAAACAGGCAATAATCATGGCAGCTTGCTGCCTTGTAAGGTTTTTGGCAGGCTTGTGAAAATATTGTTGTGCAGCGGCTTCAATACCAAAAATACCAGGGCCCATTTCTATCGTATTAAGATACACTTCAAGTATGCGCTGCTTGCCCCAAATAAACTCTATCAATAAAGTAAAATAGGCCTCGGGCACTTTGCGTATATATCTTGTAATGCCGCCGCCTTGCCACAAAAAAACATTCTTGGCTGTTTGCTGTGTAATAGTGCTTGCAGCAGCGCCCAACGGTAATTTTTTCTTCTTGCCTTTACGTGGTTTAAAACTCTTTTCAATGGCATCAATATCAAAACCTGTATGGTCAGGAAAAACCTGGTCTTCGCTGGCAATGGCGGCCAGTTTTGCATTGGCAGATATCTCGCTGCCCTTTACATAATCACGCTTTAAACCATAGGTAAAACTGTCGCCAATTTGTGTTATCGTAATGGGTGGCATTATCCATTTACAAAGTATAACATACACCAGTGATGAGATGAACATATACAACATCGCACGTAAAGTAAAACGCCAGAAACGTTTCAACGGGCTTCGCTTTTTTGTTGATTTTTTTGTGGTGGTTTGCCTTGCCATGATGTGCGGCAAGATACTATTTAACAGATATGTTGGCTGAGGTGTACAGCATATATTTTTTGCCCAGCACACAGGTGTTTTTATAGGTAGCACTAAGTAATGTACCAACAGCAAAAACACCAGCAGCAATACCAAGCTTTCCTAAATTATCACCTTCAAAAACAGGTTCGCTTTTGCCAAGGCCATTTATAATATTCAACCCCATATAACCGGCACCTGCCGCCTGAAATAAAACACCATTTCTAAAAAAGGCAAAGCTTTCTTTTTCTTTGGGCATGGCATATACTTCGTTAATATGAATCTTATACAGCCCCAATCTCATGGTATCAACGGTAGGCAATCCCCAAAAATTTCCCACTTGGCGTAACAGCATCTGGTCAATAAATAAGCTATCTGCTTTTATCTTTTTAAGCCGTCCTTCAATCCACTGATGGTTGCTTAATTGCAACTGAATATAGCCGCTTTCAAAATAAGTATGAATGGTTTTATTACGTTTCCGCAACATCAAAAAGTTGGGTTGTGCAAATGCGTTTACACAAAATAGCAGCAGGATAAAAAACAGTATTGGTTTCATTAAAATGAAGATAGAATGTTAGCCGCCTACGGCAGATATTAAATTGTTAAAAAATATTCAATTGCCACAATATTTTATTTAACGCTGCGTTATTGTCAACGGTTGTATTACCAAGTCCGCATCTGCCTTAAACTACAACGTCAGTCAGCATCCCTGTTTCATATAAAACAGGATGCCAAAAAAAACCGTAATCCATACACTATGAAACTGACCCTTTAATGGGCAAATGCAATGTGCTTTTAGTCACGGCATTACAGAAAGGTTAGTATGTGTGTGCAACGGTGGCCAATTAAATAACATAAAGGTTTTAGCTATGAAATTTGCAGGTATTATTTTGTTTTGTTCGGCAGTATTATTTGCAGTGTTCACTTTTGTTACTGCACATAACACGCAGATAGATAACTGGTCAACCTTTGGCTGGCCACTGGTTTTTTTAAAACGTTTTCATGGTGATGATTTTTTTCTGGGTGCCGATTATTTTTTCTGGAACATATTAGCCATAGACATTTTAATCTGTGTTGCCATATCATCTGCCATGGTTACCGCTGCATGGTTGTTATTTAACCGCAAAACCAAAAGAAATATAGCACATCAATAATTGGCAGATTTCACTTTACTTCTTATTTTTATTCCTGTTTTTAAAATCCCTATCCCTTAGTTAAAGTTTGTTTATGAAGAAAGTGTCTGCGGTTATTCTGATATCAATAATCGCCTTTTTTATTACTACTGCTAATTCTGCAACTATCGGTACCGAATTTGAATACAGGAGTGATATTTATGGCTGGCCCAATAAATTTCTTACTATCATTTATGAAAAAGCCAAGGTAAGCGATGTTATTATTGACTCAGCCCATCTTTTTATGGACTTTGGTTTATGGCTGGCGATTATTGGTACCATCAGGCTTTCTCTCTGGAGCATGCGTGTGAAACGCAAAAAATATGTTCCTCAACCCAAAAACGAAAAAGCGGTATTGCAGGAAAATCCCATTAAATAATTACCGTAATACTTCCTGTAAAATTATCCAGCTTTTCATTTCGCCAAAACCCGTCATGTGTAAGGCAATGTATTGCTGGTATGCTTCAAGTAAATCTTTACGTATATTCCTGTTAAGCTTAATGTTTTCAAGATCGCTATAAAAATTAATACTGTTTAACTGAGAAGTATAAGCTGCCAAACTATCAGTAATATAATATTGATGTTCTGGCAAGTTGGTTAAGAATTGTCCTTCCCGCAAATCTAAAATTGGTGTGGCTTTGCTGTATTCACCTTGTATTTGAAACCCAAGTTCGCTGCAAAGATGAAGTGTAAAATATAAAGGCAGGTTAGCAGTTAAGGTTTCATTACCACGGTCAAGCTGCTTTAACGTATCCTCAATTAAATAAAACAATTCAGGGTTTGCTTCAGGCTCTTTTAGCGTGTGTTGCAGCAGTTCAATTACGTACATAGCCACTGTGTTTTTAACCACATCAAATAGTACATTTTCGTACAGGTAAGCCCAGTTATATTCTTTAATAAACTGCAGGTGTTTTAGCTCATTATGGTACACCGTCATATCAAGCATCGCCGAAGGCTGAAAATAATTGGCCTTGCCCTGTGTTTTTTTGCCTGATTGCCTCACCCCTTTTACAATATAAGTCTGCACGCCAAAAAGCTCAGTATAAACAGTGGTAATAATACTGCTGTCGCCATATTTAACGGTACGCAAAACAATGCCCTTGGTGTTGTGTAATTGCATGAAGTGAAAGATAACGAATGAGGGAGTGTAAATGATAAATTGACTGTTTAAAACACCCTTCTTACATCTACTGAAACGCTTAGTCTATGCGGGCCACTGCTGAGTATTACACCCTTTAGCGGAGTGATGTCTGCATAATCTCTGCCCCAGCCAACAGTGATATGCTGGTCGCCGGGAATTTGGTTATTGGTGGGGTCAAAATCGTGCCAGCCCATACCAGGAATAAACACAGCAAACCATGCATGAGATGCATCTACACCTACCAGCTTCGCTTTACCGTTTGGCGGGATGGTTTCAATATAACCGCTTACATAACGTGCAGGCAAACCCATTGCCCTTATGCAAGCAATAGCAAGATGTGCAAAGTCCTGGCACACACCTTTACGCTGTTGCATTACTGTGCTTACAGGCGTTGTAACAGTAGTAAAACCTGGTGTAAACCTGAACTCACTAAATATGCGGTACATCAGGTTTTTAACGGCTTCAAAAACAGGGCGGCCTTGTGTAAATGATTGTTGTGCAAAGGCAGTAATATTACTGTCAATGGCTGTCATGGCCGTTTCAGGTATATATTGCCTGGCCTCAATGTATTCACTGTTGGTTTCGTATAATTGCCGCTTCGCTTCTTCAATGGTAATGTTATTGAAAAGCCCAATTTCAAGTGCGGGTGGATAAATTTTTTCTACCCGGCTGGTAACGGTAACGGTTAGTTTTTTATGCTCATGCTGCACCGCAAAATACATGGCTTTGTTACCAAAAAAATCTTCATACTCATTAAACACATCAGGCTCAGGATTTATGCTTACCGATGTTTTTTTTAACTGCTGCCGCTGCGTGTTTCTTGGCACCAGCAAAGCAATATTGTGGCAAAGGCTTATTGGCTCTGCATAAATATAAGAAGTAGTATGAATGATGTTGTAGTACATGATAAGGATACGAATATAAGTAGAGACGCACAATTGTGCGACTCTACGCGTTATTGGCTGGCCCATAAAAACAATTTCTTTTCTTTACCTGATTTAAAGTTATTTTAGTAAAAACGATTGATATGTTAGAACCATGGCGTACTGCTAAAGTTATAAAGATTGAACAGGCTACTCCTTCTACACGCCGCTTCTGGCTTGAGGTTCAGGATCTGGAAAGGTTTGATTTTAAGCCAGGCCAGTTTGTTACGCTTGACCTGCCCATACATGAGCAGAAAAACAAACGCTGGCGCAGCTATTCAATCGCTTCGTGGCCAAATGGTACCAATGTAATTGAGCTTGTTATTGTGCTTTTGCAGGGCGGGTTAGGCACCACTTATTTGTTTAATGAGGTTAGTGTAGGCGGTGAACTTACGCTTCGTGGCCCGCAGGGTGTGTTTACTTTACAGCACGAGCTTGACCGCGATCTGTATTTAATTTGTACTGGTACAGGTATTGCGCCCTTTAGGGCGATGGTAAATTACATACATGAACACGCCATACCGCATAAAAATATTTACTTAATATTTGGAACGAGGACCTTGCCTGATAGCCTGTATGCTGATGAAATGCAGCAGCTTGAAAATGAGTTACAGGGCTTTAATTATTACCGTGCTTTTTCGCAGGAAACTGATTTGCCAGCCAAGAGCTACAGTGGTTATGTGCATGTGGCATACGAGGATATTATTAGCCGCGACAAGCAGCCCGCCTACTTTTTTTTATGTGGATGGAAGGAGATGATTGATGAAGCAAAACAAAAAATTCAGCAACTGGGTTATGACAGAAAGGATATACACCTTGAATTGTATGGATAGGAAGCAATACAATAGTTGAAATAACAACATGATGAAACACATAAGGCTTTTACTGTTCTTTTTATTTTTTGCATATTGGTTCACATATCCCAACACAATATTTTCTCAAACGCGTTCATCTATTTTTGGAAAATATGTTAGCAATTGGGGAGAGACTTTAATTATTAAACACGACAGCACATTTAAAATTATTACTGCTAGAATTGATTCCACACAACGCAATGTTTTATTTGAATTAACAGGTCGCTGTATAATCGACAAACGAAGTATTCGATTTACATATTTTGATCAACAAGACAGCAGTACAGCATACTGGAGATGCTTTGGATTATCTCTAAAACATAAACAATTGAAACGGCCACTACATTGTGGGCCTACACACCGTTTTCTGATATTCAGTAAAGCTCAAGGTTAGCGCAATTGAAATTATAGAAACTGATATTACAGAAAACAGCAAAATTTATTTTGCTTTCTTAAATTTCACCTTTTATCTTTACAAAACTAACGTTAGTTAGTATTTCGTTTCCGGCCTCTAATTTTTGCCCCGCATATGAATTTTGAAACCTCAGAGATTACACAACAAGTGGCTCAAACCGCTAAGGACTTCGCACTGCAACACATTCTACCGAATGTGATGCAGTGGGACGAAGCCCAAGATTTTCCTGTAACAGTTTTTAAAGAAATGGGCAAGCTTGGCTTGATGGGCATATTGGTACCTGAAGAATATGGCGGTGCCGGTTTAAGCTATTTTGAATACAATGCCATTATACAGGAAGTATCTAAAGTTTGCGGCTCTATTGGTCTTAGCCTTGCAGCACACAACTCACTTTGTACCAATCATATTTTAACCTTTGGTAACGAAGCTCAAAAGCAAAAATATCTTCCCAAGCTTGCTACCGCTGAATTTATTGGTGCCTGGGGTTTAACAGAACCCAACACAGGCAGCGATGCCGGCAATATGCAAACAGTTGCGGTAAAAGACGGTAACGACTGGATAATTAATGGCACCAAAAGCTGGATAACCCATGGCAAAAGCGGCGATGTAGCTGTTGTTATTTGCCGTACAGGCGATGCAAGAACAAAAAACAATTCCACCGCATTTATTATTGAACGAAATACACCAGGTTTCGCCGCAGGCAAAAAAGAAAACAAACTTGGTATGCGTGCCAGCGAAACCGCTGAAATGATTTTTGATAACTGTAGGATAAATGATGCACAAAGATTGGGCGAAGTTGGTGATGGCTTTTACCAGGCAATGAAAATTTTAGATGGTGGAAGGATTTCAATTGCAGCCCTTTCTGTTGGTATTGCAAAAGGTGCTTATGAAGCTGCTGTTAAATATTCTAAAGAACGTCACCAGTTTGATAAACCAATTTCAAGTTTTCAGGGCATCAGTTTTAAGCTGGCCGATATGGCCACAGAAATTATGGCTGCCGATCTTTTAATACAGCAGGCTTGTGATTTAAAAAGCCGAGGTAAAACCGTTACCAAAGAAGGTGCAATGGCTAAATATTACGCAAGTGAAGTTGCTGTAAAAGTGGCAAACGATGCAGTGCAGGTTTTTGGTGGCTATGGTTACACCAAAGATTATCCTGTAGAAAAATTTTATAGAGATGCCAAGCTTTGCACTATTGGCGAAGGCACTTCAGAAATACAAAAAATTGTAATTGCAAGGGAAGCTTTGCAGGATTAAGATTTTAGTTTTGGTTGCTTGCTTAAAAAAAGCCCTCATTTTCATGAGGGCTTTAGTATTTATAATAGGTTGTGTTTTTAGATTACCTGTTCATACTTGCCAAAAACTCTTCGTTGCTTTTGGTACCACGCATACGTTTCAGCAACTCGTTCATTGCTTCCTCTGTATTCATATCATTAAGGAACAAACGCAGGATATTCATTCTTGCAAGTACATCTTTATCCAGCAACAAATCGTCACGCCTTGTACTTGAAGAAACCAGATCAATGGCTGGGAAGATACGGCGGTTAGCAAGCCTTCTGTCCAAAGACAATTCCATGTTGCCAGTACCTTTAAATTCCTCAAAAATAACTTCATCCATTTTACTGCCGGTTTCTATCAACGCAGTTGCCAAAATAGTTAAAGAACCACCATGTTCAATCTTCCGCGCAGCGCCAAAAAATTGTTTTGGTTTTTGCATGGCGTTTGCTTCAACACCGCCACTTAATACTTTACCGCTGCTTGGTGCAACCGTATTATGCGCACGTGCCAAACGTGTAATACTATCTAATAAAATCACAACATCATGGCCACATTCAACTAAACGTTTTGCCTTTTGCAAAGCAATGGTGCTAACCTTTACGTGCTTTTCAGCAGGTTCATCAAAAGTGCTTGCAATAACTTCTGCATTAACGCTGCGCTCCATATCGGTAACCTCTTCAGGGCGCTCATCAATCAATACCACCATCAAATAACACTCAGGGTGATTAGCGGCAATTGCGTTGGCAACTTCCTTCAGCAACATTGTTTTACCAACTTTTGGCTGGGCAACAATCAATCCACGCTGGCCTTTACCTATTGGGGTAAATAGGTCCATAATACGTGTGCTGTAATTATTTGAAGTAGTAAATAAATTCAGTTTTTCAAACGGAAATAATGGCGTAAGATAATCGAAAGGAACGCGGTCCCTTACTTCATCGGGGCGTTTGCCGTTAATGCCATCAACCTTTAGTAAGGCGAAATATTTTTCACCTTCTTTTGGCGGACGAACAGAACCTGCAACTGTATCACCAGTTTTTAAACCAAACAATTTTATCTGGCTTGGAGATACATAAACATCATCGGGAGAACTTAAATAATTGTAGTCAGAAGAACGTAAGAAACCATAGCCATCAGGCATCATTTCAAGTACACCTTCACCGGCAATAATGCCATCAAACTCAATATTAAAAACAGGCTCGCGGCGGTAATTCTGTCGTTGTGCAGGGTATTGCTGCGGTTCTGTAATATTTTCACCTTCCTGTTGCTTATCGCTGTTATCAGTTGCGGGCTCGTTAATGCTTGCATTGCTAATGTCTTCCATCCTGCTTTCAGTAGCTTGCAGCATTTGTTCAGCAAGGCTTAACTGGTGTTCATCAACCTCAACTTTTGGTTTGCGGCCACGTTTTGCACCTGCTTTTTCTGCTGAAGCAGCTGGCGCAGAACTTGTTTCTTCTACAGCAGGCTCTTCATTGCGCATTACCTCAGCTTCTTCTGTACCATTAGCGGTAGATGTTTTAACAATCATTGGCCTGCGTCCTCGTGGTTTGCGTGGCGCATCTTTTACTTCGCTTCCTTTAACAGCCTGTCCATCTAATATTTTATAAATTAAATCCTGCTTTTCAAGGTTTTGTACATCCGTTAGTTTCATTTCGTCTGCCACGTGTAATAGTTCAGGCAGCAGCATGTCGTTCAATTGCAAAATGTCGTACATAGGTATTTTTGTGATAAAAATCTGGAGATTTAGTGTAAATGATTACAGTCTTAAATGTTTGAAACTGGGTTATAATATGTGCTGATTGGAAGGAGAAAAACTGATGTTTAATGAGATGACTAAACGATAGTCAGTTTGTTTCCGCTGCAAGTTTACGGCAAAATATTAATACCCAAGTTTTTTTTACAGGAATATAACAAAAAGCATTCCTTTCGTAATTGGGTATTGCCTTTACTTTTACAATTATTTGCTTTAAAAGTGATGTAATAAATGGCTATGCAGGAACAGAACCTGGTAGATTTTTTTAACAGGAAAGCAGAAGAATACAATAAACCCTCATTTATAAAAGATGACCCTGTTTGCATTCCTCATCAATTTTCTAAAAAACAAGATATAGAAATTGCTGCTTTTTTTGCTGCATTACTGGCTTGGGGAACAAGAACAGGAATTATAAGGTCGTGCAAAAAACTATTTTCCTTAATGGAAAATTCGCCTTACGATTTTATTATGGGGCTTGATGAAGCAGATTTACCGGTTTTGGCCAGGTTTACTGGTTTTGTGCACAGAACTTTTAACGCAACAGATCTTTTATACCTGCTGCATTTTCTTCGCCATCATTATTTAGTAAAGGGCGAGGCTTCGCTTGAAACTGCTTTTAGTATTGGCTTACAGCCAGAAGATGAAAATATTGAGCAGGCTTTAAATAACTTTTACCATTATGTGTTTTCACCAGAAATTGTTGGTGAATTTCCTTCACGTACCAAAAAACATATTGCTGCACCTTTTAAAAAATCGGCTTGTAAAAGGCTAAATATGTTTTTACGTTGGATGGTAAGAAATGATAATAATGGGGTTGATTTTGGGCTTTGGCAAACCATTCAACCAAAACAATTAGTCTGTCCTATAGATGTTCATGTGGCGCGTGTTGCAAAACGCTTTACCTTAGTAAAAAGAAAACAGGTTGACTGGCAGTCCGCATTAGAACTTACTACGTATTTAAAAATGTTAGACCCACTTGATCCTGTTAAGTATGATTACGCCTTGTTTGGGCTTGGCGTAATTGAAAAATATTGACTTTTTGTAATCCTTATATATCCAATCTATGAACGCAACCGCCTACGAAACAATCCAGTATGAGATTGAAAAAGAAGCCGGTATTGTACTTGGCTATCATTTAACCCTTGAAGATTTGCAGAGCGAACTAGCCGCTTACCTAAACAAACTTATTATGCGCGATTTTGAAAAACTGATCTACATTTTATACCGTGTGGATGTTAGTGAAAGTAAAATCAAGCAACTATTGCAACCATCATCCAACAACGATGCAGGTGAATTAATGGCAAAAGCCATTATTGAAAGGCAGTTGCAAAAAGCCGAAAGCCGCAAAATATTTACTAAACAAAACGATGTTGCTGAAGAAGAAAAGTGGTAATGCTTTTTAAGTAGAAGTGTGGCGCAAACAGTTTAAAATTCATTAATGAGTTATTGCATACTCTTATCTAAGTATGAGGATTTGCCAGTTATAGGAAGCAACCTAAATATTCTTTCAAAACAACCTCCCCTGTTCCCCCGGCCTCTTAAATAAACTGCAATCTAAACCCCAGCGTTCGGCATTTAAACCGTACAATTTATTGTACTTGGCAAACTGTTGCCGTACAAGGTCACCAATAGGGCCTTCGCCCCTCATTCGTACACCATAGCGGCTATCGTTTACCTGGCCGCCATGGCCAGTTTCTATCATATGCCAAACCTTATCTGCCCTTTCTGGAAAATTCTTGTACAACCAATCATGAAACATGATCTTAATAGCACCGTTGAGGCGTATAAAAGTATAAGCACTAAAGGTGGCACCATTCTCACTGGCCGCCTGCATAATACGCTGCATTTCATGTTCATTAAGGCCTGGTATCATTGGTCCTAACATTACACCCATACGCACGCCAAGATCACTAAGATCTTTAATGGTTTTAAGGCGCTGTTTGGCAGTGGTAGTACGGGGTTCCATTACACGGCGCAGATCTTCGTTAAAACTTGTAATGCTTACGAGTATACTTACTAAATTTTTGCCTGCCATTTCCTGCAGAATATCTTTATCGCGCAGCATACCTGCGTTCTTGGTAATTATCCCTACGGGCTGGTTAAACTCATTGCATACTTCTAAAAGTTGCCTTGTTATTTTGAATTTTTGTTCAGCAGGTTGGTAGCAATCGGTATTACCGCTAAGGCTTATAGGTACACATTGCCACTTAGGGTTCATTAAAAACTTACGCAGCAATTCAGGGGCATTTTTCTTTACAATAATCTTTCTTTCAAAATCAAGCCCTGCACTGTAACCCCAGTATTCATGGGCATTACGGGCGTAACAATATATGCAGCCATGCTCACAACCCTGATAAGGGTTCATACTGTAAAACATGCCCACATCAGGACTATCTACTTTGTTTACAATGCTTTTTGCATGGTCTTCAAGATATACAGTTGCTTCGTTTTTTTCTGTCCAGTCATCTATAGATTCTATTTGTTCTCTAACTGTTTGATTGGTAAGAAAACGGTTTTTTGTATTGATTTGTGCGCCCCTTCCCCGCAAATACATTTCCTCGTCCGAAGCTGGTTTTGGCTTGGCATTGGGGTTATCATTTATATTTTTCATGGTGTTAATTCTTTTGAACCACAGCGTGTTGTACGGATTATACAAACACACCGGGTATTCTTGGGTAACATGTTCACATACGTCTCTGTGTAACTCTGCGCAGTAACTCTTTCCCTCTGTGGTTAGTGAAATAATGTGGCCTGTATGGTTTGTGGTATCGTCTTGTTCAACAAGGGAAATTTAGCCGCAATGCTGTATCCCTTGCTGCCTTCTTTTCTTTTTAGGAGTAATAATTCTTTAGCTATAAATGTTCCGCTGAATGGCGTGTTGCTGTACTCCAGCCAGCCTTTTTCATACTGCCAGGGCAGCAGTTTTCTTGCTACCGAAATATGGGGTTCTGTTATAAAATGCGGCTTATGTTCTTTGTCCATTTTCATTAAGCCCTGTGCTTGTTTTAGTTCCCTTACAAGGTCAACTATTTGGTTCTTTGTCTTAACATTAATGTAAATGGTATGCGTGGGAAAGCTGCCAAAATCACACAACTCTACTTTAAAACTGGCATTGCTTTCTGCGATAGCCTGCAGCTTATATATAATGCGGTGTTCCTGCATTTCGTACTGCATAAAACGAACTAACGTAAGATGCGGCTTCAGGTACATCGCCATCGGGTTTTCATATTTTTCAGCAAACGATTTCTTTATGGCAACAATCCTGTTGTACAAGTCTTCGTGCGGCTGTAGTATCAGCAGGTAATCGCTTGCAGCCAGTTGGTGACTGTTAAATGCCTGCTGCTTTATTTTTTCTTTATCTAAAAATGGATGTTGCATGGGGTATTGAAATCTTGTTGAACAATGAAATACTGCTGAATGGCTGCGGGATGGAAGCGGTAGCCCACAGCGCAGCGAGGACTACAAGCGAACAGCCCGTACAAAAGTTGAACAGCGAACTTGTTGGCAACAGCCCCTAAAAAACCTACAATAAAATGCGGTTGATAAGCTTTTCTTCCTCGCCAAATTTGGTGCGGTATAAACACAGTGCCTGCAACTTAGACAGGGGATAGTCAAAAGCCACGCTTTTAAGCAATTGTGCCGATGGAATACTTAATGCCGTTTGCCATTGCTGCAACACGCCGCACAATAATCCATGGGTGCTTACCAGGCTGCCATCGCTTAGTAAACACATATTGTGCAGGTACCTGAAAAGTGTTGCTTCGGTTTGCTCCTCGGCACAAAAACCTGCCAGTGCTACCTGTGTTGTACGGTTATCACATTCTGCTACAATGCGGTATTGCTGGTGTTCTTTGCTGTATGATGAAATTTCATTTATCATAAAAACTAAATTTTGTGGTATAAAAATACTAACTAATTTAGCATAAACAAATTAAATTTTATGAGTGAGGAAATGCGCTACAGTTCAGCCTATAACGGAACCAAGCAGTTTCATCAACACGATGTGCAAACTGCCAACGCGACTGGCTTTGGTGCCGCCGCTGATGATTTTATGGAACGTGGCATTGACCTGAACGAACAACTGGTAATGAACAAACCGGCTACTTTTTTCTTCCGTATGAACAGCGATGCGATGGAAGGTGCTGGCATTAATCCCGGCGATGTTTTAATTGTTGACAGGAGCATTAAAGAGGCAAATGGTAAAATTATTGTAGCTACCGTTGATGGCGATATGATGGTAAGGCGTTACATGCAATCCTTCAATAAAACCTCACTTTGTGCAGAAAATAAAAGGTACCGCGCGGTTGAACTGAATGAGTTTACGCTGTACCAAAGGTGGGGCGTAGTAACCTGTGTAATACATATTATAGAGCCTTCATTAGTTGCTTATAATAAAACCCCTGGCCACGTTAAAGGAAAAATAAAATGAAGAAGTTTTATGTCACCGGCAGATGTGCTGCTATTAAACTTCGTTGCGTCGCACACTTGTACGTTCAGATACTTTACGCAGCAAATACCGAATCGCCGTTCCTAAATTTTTCAACTATGCATTTAAATAAAAGAAAATTATCTCCATCTATCGGCCTGCTTAAAACTCCCCCTTCAGGGGGCTGGGGGGTATGAAAGCCATTGTAGACTGTAACAGTTTTTATTGTTCCTGCGAAAGGCTGTTCAGGCCCGACCTTGAGCATAAGCCAGTTGTTGTGTTAAGCAATAACGATGGCTGCATTGTGTCAAGAAGTGATGAGGCAAAAGCATTGGGAGTAGGTATGGCTGCACCTTACTTTAAGAACAAAGATTTAATAGAGAAAAATGGCGTAGCCGTTTTCTCAAGCAACTATAATTTGTACGGCGATTTAAGCTGGCGTGTAATGGAAACCCTGCGCATAATGTTTGGGGCAGCCAATGTAGAAGTGTACAGTGTAGACGAAGCGTTTGTTGATTTAAATATGGTATCTGCAGAACGTTTAAATGAGGTAGCAAAAGATATAAAAAAAACCGTTGAAATGTGGACAGGCATTAAGGTTTCCGTGGGCGTAGCACCAACCAAAGTATTGGCAAAAGTAGCCAACCGTTTAAGCAAAAAAGATACAACCGAAAGCCAAGGCGTAATGGTGCTGGATACCAAGGAAAAAGAGCATATAGCTTTACGTAAGACAAAGGTGGATGCTATTTGGGGAGTAGGCCGCCAGTATGCAGAGAAACTACAGCGTTACAATATTTATACTGCTTATGAGCTTAGTGAAAAAAGCGTTGAATGGGCCAACAAATACCTTGGTGGAGTAACGGGTGCCAGGCTGGTAAGAGAACTGAAAGGCATAACCAGTATGCACATGGAAGAAGAGCTGACACAAAAGAAAATGATTATGACCACCCGCATGTTTGGCGAAGCTGTGCATGACTTTAAAGATATTCGCGAAGCTGTTGCCACTTATGTTTCAAGGGCGGCTGAGAAATTACGAAGGCAAAATGGCGCAGCAAAAACCATAGGTGTTTTTTTGGTAGCTAAAGAACAATCGCATAACACAAGCTACAATATGGGGGCTACAATTAGTAGCTATGTAAACTTACCCAGAGCAACTTCTTTAACTCACGAAATGCTTACCCCTGCGCTTGAAATAGCAGAACGCCTGTACGAAAAAGGAAACAGTTATAAAAAGGCGGGTGTTATGCTCAGCCATATTGTACCAGATACTTCTATACAGGGCAACCTGTTTTTACCCGATACAAAAAACCGCGGAAGGCTGTTGATGGATATGATAGACAATATCAATTTCAGCCAGCGTAATGATGTTTTAAAATATGCTTCCAGCGGTACAGAACGTAACTGGAAGATGCAGCAGAATTTTAACAGTCCCAAATATACCAGCAGGTGGCATGAGTTGAAGGAAATAGAGTAACCCCGAAAATCCAAAATCAAAATTTGGATTTTCGGGGTTACTTAAATTGAAGGCAGATGATCCTTAAGGAATTTATATAAACCCGTTACAGTTACATTTTCTTTAGCCGGGTAATCATCACTTGAAGGTGTTATCACAAAATTCTTTTTCACGTTCAGGTCTTCAATGCTTGTATAAAACCCTTTTGAAACCGTTGGCGCATTGGTAAGTTTAATTTCTATACAAGCCAATGGTTGCAGCCCTTTTACCAAGACTACATCGCATTCTGCACCATCGTGGGTACGGTAAAAATACATATCTAAACTCGCAGGTTTAGATTGGTAAATCTGTTCTATCACATAGCCTTCCCATGATGCGCCAGCGGCGGGATGGCTCAAAATATCATCAATAGAAGTGAGTTTTAAAAGGCTATGCAAAATGCCACTGTCGCGTATATAAACCTTTGGCGATTTTACCAGCCGTTTTTTGGCATTTACATACCATGGTTGCAGGCGGCGTACCTGGTAAGCCCCTTCCAGATAATCTACATAACGCAAAACGGTAGGGGCTGTAATACCTAATGAACGGGCAAAGGTTTCAGCGTTCCATATCCCGCCATTGGCATGCGCCAGCATACTCCATAATTTTTGAACAATGGCAGATGACAGGTTTACATTGAATAAAAATTCCAAATCTCTTTCAATGTAGCTGCGGATAAAACTGTCTATCCAGGCTTGTGTTTGTTTGGGTTCTTTTGCCAGCAACGCATCAGGAAAACCGCCGTTAAGCCAATGCTTTTGCCTTGCAATATTTTTTGGCATTTCAAGCAGGCTGAATGGGGTAAGTTCTGTGTAAGAAATACGGCCAGCCAGTGTTTCTGATACACCCTTTACCAAACCTGGTGATGCTGAACCTAATAAAATAAACCTACCCGGTTTTCTGTGTTCATCAATCAGTGGGCGAAGTTCAGAAAACAGGTTGGGCAATAATTGAACTTCATCAAGTATAACGCAACGGTCTTTATAAGTTTCAAGGTAGCTGTGTGCATCCTTTAATTTATTGCGGTCTGCTATCTTCTCCATATCAAGGTACAGAGCGTCTTTTTTACTGGCGTTGGCTATTTGTTTGGCCAATGTGGTTTTACCTACCTGCCTTGAGCCCAGTATTGCAACCGCAGGGAAAAACTTAAGCGAATCGGTAATACTGTTCTGTAACAACCTCTTTATCATAGCATAAATTTATACATCAACCCCGAAAATCCAAAATTTGATTTTGGATTTTCGGGGTTGATTTTTTTAGTACTAAAACAATGTATCAGGCTTATTTATAAATTTTGGTTTCTCTAAACTCAATCCACATGCGGCATTCAGCTTGTCAACAAGATAAACAGTAAGCTCTGGGGATGTAGCTTCATCGTGCATGTGCATAAAAAAATAAACTTCCTGTATGTTTTTTAAGAGCCAGTATTTTATTCGTTCTACCCAATCATCAATTCTTGTAAAATCGGTGGGGTGCAGGCTGTTGCCAACATAACGGATAAACACTTTTGGTACCGTTAAATGCATGTGGCAGCAATCCCTTCGGCCTGCAGTGTCTGTAATAACTGCACCAATATTTAGTTCTTTCAGTGTGCTAAATAATTCTTCCGCTGCTTCAATATTTGCAAACCAATCCGCATTACGCACTTCCACAAAAAACTGGATATCTATTGGCAACGATTTTAGGAAAGTAAACAGTTCGTCCTTTCTTTTGGGGCTGAACGAGTCGCCTACCTGTACAAACACAGGCCCGAGGTGTTCTTTAAAAGCTACAATACCACTGAGGTATTCGTTTAATATAAAATCTTTACCTGTAAGCTTGCCAAAATGGGTAACGCCCTTATACATTTTAGGGCAGAACAAAAAGTCTTTACCAGCCGCTTTTTCAGCCCACTTAGTAATGCCTGCAGCACCATACACTTTGTAGTGCGTGGCATTTAATTCTATACTGTTGTAATGCTGAACGTAATGCTGCAGAAAATCTTTTTCTTTTGTTTTTTCAGGATAGATTTTGCCTACCCATTCTGTACGACCCCATTTGGCACAGCCCATATAAACTTTGGGCGACTTGGTATTTAAACCTTTTAAAACCAGCTTGTTTAATGCAGGTTCTGGTGGTAAAGTAAAGTTGATGTTATTTAATTCGTCTTCAGGTATGCGGCCAAATTCCATAGTGGTGGTTGTGGTTTATAAACGTGACACAAATTACAGAAAAGGGTTACAATTGTTGGGGTTACGAAAAATATATGGATGATAGCTTATAGAAATTCTGCCGCTGAAAATCTACACCCGTTCAGATGGCTATCGGAAGAAGTGGAATTGCGAAGCACTCACCGAGGCTAAAGAAAATTTAAAGCCCACAGCACGCAGTGCAAGGATCTGATAGTTATCGGCTTGCAACAAAAAGCGGGGCCACTGTTGCCAGTAAAATCCCGCTGCTTGTGTACGAAACCAAAGAAGTTTAAAATTTAGGACAGTTAATAGGTTTGTCGGTATCTTTTACAAGTGTATAAATCAATGAAATTTCTATACCGCCCTGGCGCATACTTGCCGTTTTTAAAGATGAGGTATTGATGTCGTAAGTGGCACCAAACCTGAAATCGCCAAACTCAAGGCCAAGGTATGGTATGATGGCATCGTTGAAACGCATCCAGCTACCAACATATAAACTGGTTGGCTTTTGCTCGCCAGGATTTGCAATTAATTGTACTGCACCACCAATAACGGTTTCAGCAGCACCACCTTGAAAAGTTTGCACACCACTGAGGTGCAATGTTGCAGTTTCACCTACAGGAAAATAAGTACCTGCATGTATGGTTGCCCTTGGGTTTAATACATAGTTAGCACCAGTAAAACTTTGTTTTGGGCGGTTAATATGGTATAAGCTTACCCCAAAATAAAAACTATTACGGTCGTTGGTACTTCCTGTGTAAAGTATGCCAGCATTAAGATCTACATATTGCGAAGCAAGCGATGCACCATTAAAGGTTTCACCAGTGGGGTTTGTCCAGGTACCTGAAGTAGACAGCATGTCCTCAAAATTCAGCACGCCTGTGTTTATCATCATATTGGCATAAGTAGCCTGAAAGCCAAGCCCCAGTTGATGATACCCTTCTTCATCCAAACCTTTGTGATAAGCTGTGGAAAGTGCTGCGTAGTTGTATTTTACGGCACCGTTGGCACTGTTATCGTTATAAAACAAAACGCCACCGCCCCATAAATCGTTATCAGGTATTTTACCGCGCTTTATGTGAAAATCAGCAGAACCTGTACCTGTAATATAAGCATTACTGATAGTTGGCCATTGGTTACGGTAATTACCTGCCACACGAAATGAGCCATTGAATTTACCTGTAAAAGCCGGGCTTAATGTAAGCGGTGATGCAAAAAATTGCGAAAAATGGGGATCCTGTGCGGCCGCCCATTTTGTAACCAACAAAATGCAGAGAAGTGTGAGTGTCTTTTTCATTCGAAAATATCAGACGACTAAATTAAAACAAAAGTGGTATAGGAAAACAGATGAATTTGTTTTTAACTAAAACATACCGCTATTTAATGGCATATTAAAATTATTTAAACGTATTACTACACACAAGGTTCCATGCGGCAGTAGCGGCTGTATAATTTTTCGTAAACAGGTACAATATTGCTGATATCGAACAATTTGGCGTGATTGTAAGCTGCCTCTTTCATGGTTTGTAACTTTTCTTCATCGCGCAGCAATTCAATGGCAAAACCGCTCATGGCTTCTACATCGCCAACATCGGCCATAAAACCCGTTATTCCCTGAATATTTATTTCTGGCAACCCGCCTGCATTAGTACTTACTACAACTGCCCTTGCTGCCATGGCTTCAAGTGCAGAAAGTCCAAAACTTTCATAATCGCTTGGCAATAAAAACAGGTCACTAACGGCCATAATCTCTTCCATTTGTTCCTGCTTGCCTACAAAACGTACATCGTCTGTAACACCAAGCATCCTGCTAAGTTCTTCAGCAGCATGGCGCTCGGGGCCATCGCCCACCATTAATAATTTGGCAGGCATTTGCTGGCGAACGGCGGCAAAAATCTTTATCACATCGTCAATACGTTTTACCTTTCTAAAGTTGCTGGCATGTACCAGTATTTTTTCGCCGTTAGGCGCAATAACTTTTTTAAACGCATCAAAAGGCTTTTTATTAAAACGGCTTACATCCACAAAATTGTGAATCACTTCTATGTCTTTGGTAATGGGAAAAAACTTGTAAGTCTCATCTTTCAAATTCTGCGAAACAGCAGTAATGGCATCACTTTCGTTCAGCGAAAAAGTAACCACAGGCTCATAAGTTTTATCTCTGCCCACCAACGTAATATCAGTGCCATGAAGCGTAGTAATT
Organism: Chitinophagales bacterium; assembly: GCA_031424995.1. Taxonomy (GTDB): domain Bacteria; phylum Bacteroidota; class Bacteroidia; order Chitinophagales; family Chitinophagaceae; genus Parasediminibacterium. The sequence continues at coordinate 57,455 of JANPIP010000059.1, forward strand.
ACAGGTACATTTCTGCCTGTTTTTTGCTTTACAATCTGCTTGGCCATATAAGCCGCAGAAGCATGTGGTATTGCATAATGTACATGCAGTAAATCAAGGTCGTAATTGGTAATTACATCAACCATAGTGCTTGCCAGTGCTACTTCATAAGGTGGATAATCAAACAGCGGGTAGGTTGGTACACGCACTTCGTGATAAAAAATATTGGTATTAAAAACGTTCAGTCTTACGGGCTGCTGGTAAGTGATGAAATGTACCTGATGACCTTTATCGGCAAGGGCTTTGCCCAATTCTGTGGCCAACACGCCACTACCGCCAAACGTAGGATAGCAAACAATTCCAATGCGCATAGAAATATTTTTATGTTAGGGTTAAACACATAGACGCATAGTTTTATTACGAGTACACATAGAAAATCAAAGCTTGAAGCAATGCTAAATCTATTAACGTGTCTGATAAACCTAAGCGTGTAATAACATAGCTATGTTTTCTTTTCTTAGCTATGTGGCTATGTGTTTAAAAAACCGAAGTAACAACTATTTAACCATCAACTTTACCCTTATATCAATTTGTACCAATTTCGTAACACACCCTTATCTTTAAGGCTATGAGAAAACTTTTACTGCTGTTAACCGCCATACCAGTAATGGCCACAGCACAAACCAACCAGGACAGTATTTTTATTAAGAAGTTGAGCGATGAAATAATGCGCAATGGCAAAGCCTACGAGTGGTTGCGGCAGCTTACCAAAAACATCGGCGGCCGCTTGGCAGGCTCACCACAATTTGCAAAGGCGGTGCAGTGGGGTAAAACCACCATGCAAACCACGAGTGCAGACAATGTGTACCTGCAGGAATGTATGATGCCGCATTGGGTACGTGGCGGTAAGGATAAAGTAATTATTACATCAGTTAATAATAAAACAACCATAAAAGCATTGGATGCACTGGCTTTGGGTAATTCAATTGGCACTGGCTTAAAGGGGTTAACTGCGCAGGTAATTGCGTTAAAAAGTTTTGATGAACTGGAAAAAAGAAAGGATGAAATAAAAGGCAAGATTGTATTGTTCAACTATCCTTTTAACCCTACTTACATAGTGCCAGGCCGTTCGTATGGCGAGGCGGGTGCTTACAGGCGTGGCGGGCCAAGCCGTGCGGCCAAATATGGTGCTGCTGCTGTGTTAACACGTTCACTTACAGAGGCTACGGATAATAATCCACATACAGGCTCTACACTTTACGATACCACTTTACCAAAAATACCATGTGCTGCTTTGGGTACGCAGGATGCAGATTATTTGTATAATTTAGCCACTACATCAACCGTAAAGGTTGCTATTACCACCAATGGGCATTTTTTACCAGATACTATTGGCCACAATGTAATTGGTGAAATAAAGGGTTCTGAATTTCCTAACAAGTACATTACGTTTGGTGGGCATTTAGATAGCTGGGATGTAAACGAAGGTGCCCATGACGATGGTACAGGTGTGGTACAGGCCATTGAAGTTTTACGCGCTTTAAAAGCTTTGGGCTATGCGCCAAAACACACGCTTCGCTTTGTGTTGTTTGCCAATGAAGAAAATGGTTTACGTGGCGGCAATAAATATGCAGAAGAAGCAAAAGCAAATAAAGAAGAACACATTTTTGCTTTGGAAAGTGATGAAGGTGGTTTTACACCAAGAGGCTTTAGTTTTACCAGCAGCCCTGCACAATTGCAAAAAGCAAATAGCTGGCTGCCATTGTTAAAACCTTATGGTACCGAAACTATGAGCAGCGGTGGTGGCGGTGCAGATATTGGCCCATTGGCAAGACTGCTTAAAACCCCATTGGCTGGTTTTATACCAGATAACCAGCGCTATTTTGACCTGCACCATGCAAGAAGCGATGTATTTGAGAATGTAAATAAACGTGAGTTATTGTTAGGCGCAGTTAATATTGCGGGTTTAATTTATTTGGTTGATAAATATGGCCTGTAAGCGGTATGAAAATAGTATGATAATATGGTGGAGGTTACTACCCTAACTATATTGCATTAAACATTTGTATGAATAAGAAAACCATTTTAATAACCATAGCTTTAGTTTTATTATTAAGCCTGTCTGGTTTTATTTACTGGAAATTTTACAGCACTTACAGTGACGGTAACCGCACGGGCTTACTGCAAAAATTTTCGCATAAAGGCAATGTTTTTAAAACCTATGAAGGCGAACTTGTAATGAATGGCCTTACTGTAAATGGAAGTACAGGACTTGGTTCTGAAAAGTTTTATTTTTCTGTAAACGTTGATAGCATAGCCCAAAAACTGATGAACCTTGAAGGGCAAAAAGTGGTACTGCATTATGAACAAAAGAATGGCGTATTATTTTGGCGGGGCGAGAGTGTTTATATGGTTGACCAGATAAAGATTGTAGGTCAATAGAATAATAGATTAACATGCGACTAAAATAAACCAGGCATTAAATGCCTGGTTTTATTTTGTCATTATCTGATGAAGGAGGACTTTGTGGTTTCTTTACCCTCTCGTTTCGGTAACCAAAGCTTAAATAACTTGGAAGGAGACTACGTTGTTTTTCAGTTTCAGGTTTTTGATATTCTACATAATAAATTTTTAGCAGAATAAGAAAGTAAGAGATAATAAGCGGACCAAAAATAAGACCTGTAATGCCAAAGAATTTTAAGCCTATAATCACGCCAAGTACGGTAACAATGGGATGAACATCAGCCATACGCCTGGCCAATAAAAAACGTATCACATTATCGCTGCTGCCTAACACGATCAATCCCCAAAAAATAACAAAAATGCCCTGCCATGAGTTGCCCGTTGCAAGCAGATAAACACTCGCAGGCACCCAAACCAACCCTGTACCCACTAAAGGTATAATAGATGCAAACCCTGTAATTACGGCCCAAAAACCAGCTTCTTTCATACCTGCAATTGAATAGGCAGCAAATGCAAGTAAACCATGTGTTACTGAAATTAATGGTATACCAACTGCATTGCTAAAAGTTTGTGCTTTTAGTTCGGTGCCAAAAAGTTCCATTTTACTGCGTTTAAAAGGCAGGTATAACACAAGCCCAGCCTCCATACGATTTGTGTTAACTATCATAAAGTACAGAAAAAAGTACATCATACTTATGGTAGTGAAAAAATTAAAACTGGTATTGAGTATGGAGGAAATAAGTTTGGTGGCAAGTTCCTGTACATTACCTACGCTGCTTTTTATAATGTTGATATTGTATTTTTTCTGGATGATCTCACCAAAATGTTCAATAGGTTTTACCAACTGTTCAGGGTGTGTGGCTACCTGCACCACTTTGCCGTAAAGCATGGTGGCTAATAAACCAATGGGTAGTAATATGATAAAAAAGGAAACCACAATTACTAGAATGGCAGATGAGTTGCTTTTCCAGCCCCACTTTTTTGCAAGCCAGTCAATTAAAGGTTTGCTGAGTACGTAAAACATAATCGCCGCAAGAAAAGCCGTAAAAAACTCCATTAAAGACCATAGAAGCATTAAGGCAAAAATGATAATAAAGGCTAAGAAGATGTAGCGGTTTAGTTTGTAGTCTTGCTTGTTTTCCATAAAACTGTTATGAGTAAATGCTTAAAAAAATCGTACCGCCGCGTTTATTTTTTGTATTCAGTTTTTAATATTACAACTAAAACTTGTTACAGAAAAGCAAGGCTATAAGCTTGCCACAATGGTAACTGCAATTACTATTAATGTGCTTTACATGAAGGTGGTGCCTGGTTTAATTTGTTGGCATTTTGACAAAAGAATTAAAAACGTACCAGTAATAAACAAACAATGGGCTGCCAGTTTGCAGCCCATTGTTTATTTTAAGTATTTGCTGCTTTACAAATCGCTGGCATTAAATGTATCGCCCTGCTTTATATCACCAGTTTGGTAGCCTTTTTTAAACCAGTACATGCGCTGTGCAGAAGTGCCGTGTGTAAAAGCATCTGGTACTACCTGCCCCTGCGATTGTTGCTGCAGGCGGTCATCGCCAATGGCATTGGCAGCTCTTAAAGCTTCGTCTATATCATCTGGATTAAGTATTTGCTGCCCATCTTTACTTTTAAGCTGCTGCAGGTAATGCGCCCAAACTCCTGCATAAAAATCGGCCTGTAACTCAAGCTTTACACTTTCCCTGTTATATTCTTTTTCACTTACCTGCTGGCGCAGATTATGTACTTTGTCTGTAGTACCCATCAGGTTTTGTACATGATGCCCTACTTCGTGTGCTATTACATAAGCCTGTGCAAAATCGCCCGCAGCCCCAAAACGGTGCGCTAAATCCTGAAAGAAAGACAAGTCGATATATACTTTACTATCGCCAGGACAATAAAATGGCCCTGAAGCTGAACTTGCACTGCCGCAGGCAGATTGTGTAGCATCCCTGAACATTACAAGTTTAGGTTCCCTGTAATTGGGCAATAATTCGTTCCATACATTTTCTGTATGGCGTAAAACAACCGAAACAAAGGCAGCGGTAGTATCGTCTGCGGCCTTTTGCTCGGCAGACATAGACTGGGTTTGCCCACCGCTAGGATTAATTTGTGGTGCATTTGATGGGTCGCCCCCTAAAAAAAGGTAAATCACATACACAATAATACCACCAATACCTGTGGCTGCAACACCACCACCAATACCACGGCGGTCTTCAACATTTGAGCTTCCTTCGCTTCCTCTCCAAAGCATAATTTAAGATTTTAGGTTAACAGATACATTTTTATACACCACGATTGTGCCATGCAGCACGGTAGTACATCTCAAACAAATTACACCGTTAAAAATAGCCAACATTACCAAACATTGCCACAAACATAATTGTAACCGCTTGACTTGCAGCAGGGTACAGTATACACTTTGGGTTTTATTCACCCAGCTTTTTCTTTTGTACTTCTTTAAGGCTTATATCTGTATGGTTCTTCTTTATTTCCAACCGTATTTTACCAAATAAACTCATGTAAATATTGGCAACCCATACCAGCGAAAATCCTGCAATTAAATAGCCCCGCCAATCATCAAACAATAAATGAAACTTACTTATAAATAGCATGGCAACGGTTACGTAATGGCTGAAACAATATTCGCAGGTAAACAGGTAAAAGAATTTTCGTTTTACAACAGACTTTGCATTGGTGCTGCATCGTGTACAAAACTCACGCGGCTCGCGAAAAACCTCTTCATGCGTAACCGTCCACGCAATGCTGGCAATGGGTATTGCAAGAATAAAAAGTTGTGCCACTTGTTCAGATACTGTCATGTTGTAGTTATTGAACAGAATACTTCAATAATTATTCCCGTGCCCCGCAATTACGGGGTTACCAATAAAAAAACCCAGCCATTGCAATGGCTGGGTTTCTAATATTTTAATAACAAAGTTAAATTGGTTAAGAAGCTGCTGGTGCAGCAGCCGTAACGGTACCTGGTGCTTTAGAAACTGCCACCAGCGCATTTATTTTTGCCGCCAGCGTGTTTATATCTGCAATGCAGGCCTCGTATAAACTTACATCAGCCTTATCTTCTTTATCGCTGCCATAGCGGTTGGTAAGCAGGTCAAGCAATGCCTTGTAAAGTGTGGTTGCTTTTTTACGCACCGTGCCAAAGCTTTCTATTTTATCGGTGGTACTGTCGGTTGCAATACGTTTACCGTACTGTGTGGAATATTCTGTATTAATATTGCTTAATGCCGTTATCCATGGGGTGCCACCCATTGCTTCAAGGGCGGTTTTACGGGCAACGTTAGTAGTAAACCCATCTGTAATATTGGTGAGAACGGTGGTTTCAGCAAGATTGCTTTGGCCAGCAATATTTTTTCCAAAACCATCTACATAATGCAGCATTTCCGTGGCGGCATCGGCAGTAGCTTTTACCGGAAAATCTGTCATCGCATCCAGGTACTTTACAAAGGCGCGGATAAGAATATCACGCTGCTGGTCAAGTGCGTCAAGGGTTTTGGTAAGCTGGTTACTTTTTTCTTTGTCTAATGCAGCTTGTAGTAAAGTAATAATGGTTCCCAATGCGGTAACGGCGTTTTTAACTTTTAGTTTAGTTGCATCGTACTTGTTAAAAATAACCAGCAGTTGTTTTAAAAATTCAACAAATTCGGTTTGTGACAGGTGCAGGTGTTTAGTTTTAATAATTTTCACAGTGTAAAATTTTAGTTGCCTTAAAAATATAATTTTTCTTACATTAACAAAGGGCTGAAAAAACTTTTTTGATGGTTTTTACAAGTGAAAAATGACTGAAAAAACTTTTTTGGTGGTTTTTACGAGTGAAAAGTGACCGAAAAAACTTTTTTGGTGGTTATTGCAAGTGAGAGGGGGCTGAAAAATATAGTTTTAATGGTTGCTTAAAAGGTAAAGTACTCGCTGTCAGATCATGTTCCACAGGGTATGCCGAACTACAGATAAGATGGATATCTGACCCTGCCTGCTTACAAAAATTTCTACAGCGTGTTACAGACGAAACATCTGTATTTATCTTCCCTTCGGGATGCCCTGCAGAATATCCACAAAAGAGCGCATAAAGTTTTGAAGGGATGGATTCTGTAGTAGTTATTAAAAATGTTTGTGAAGTGCGCCAATGATGGTTACATTAGCTGTATTGCCGCAAGTGGATTGCGGCAATACAAGAGTTGTGTGCAACTTCATGGCGACACTCAAAATATCTTTAAATTTAAAAATGACAAATAACTCTTATGTATCTTGATTTGAACACTTTAATTTTTGAAACAAATAAAAAAATAGTCGGTGCTGAACCAAATAAAATTATTTTCAAGTATGGTGAAGATAATATTATAAAAGTCTCTATGGGTGAAGTAGTTTATTTCTTTGACTATCAGAAATTATATGAAGTATTAATAAGCCATAATATAAAACTACAAGAGGAAAAAATAGTTTACGACCTTCTTTCCAAACATATTATAAATCAATTAATGGCTTCAACGGGAAAAAAAATTTACCCCGAAGTAATATCACTTTCTTCTGACCTCATTAAATAAAAAATATGCGACATTATTTAATTTTTTTGCTTACAGTTTTTACACCGTCTAAAATTTTTTCTCAAGATACAACGGCATTGCCAACTGTAGACAGTAAAATTCTAATTCAGAAAGTAGTAAATCTTAGAGACACGACAACTAAAAAAGATAAAATTTATATTGCTGCAAAAGAATGGATTTCAAATTCTTTTAAAAGTTCCAAAGCAGTAATTGACCTCGATGACAAAGAAGCAGGAAAAATTATTTGTAAGTCAACATATCGTAGTGAGAAAAAAAGTAACGATGTTTTAGTAATAAATTTTACATTAAATATTACATCAAAAGACGGAAAGTATCGAATACAAATTTATGACTTGTCGGGGAAAGAGGAACATTATGAAGTTTTTAGAGACCAATTAAATTCCTTGTATCCTCACACAGAACTGGATTTTGAAAAAATGAATAATGAATATATTTCCAACCCTAAAAAAACCTTTTACAAACGCAAATATGTCGTCGATATTTTTAATAAAGCAAATGTTGTTTTTAAAAAAATTATTGCAGATATAGAAGCATCGGTTGACAAAAACTTGAATGGAACTAACAACGACAACTTTTAAAAAAGCTGCACACAACAAATAAGGCTTCGTCGGGCCTGGAAGGCCAACGATGAAGCATCGGTTGTACGGAACCGCGCGGTAAAGACCTTCTTAAAATATATGGGTTTTGCTTTTCAGCGTTTTGGCTTAACGAAGGTGTTTGCACACCTTAA
>JANPIP010000060.1:0-9286 GCA_031424995.1 Chitinophagales bacterium
AAAGGCTGGCTCGTAACTACATTGTTCGTCCGTTCTATCAAAAAAATCTGATACTTGGGTCGTGTAATCTTTTATCACTTTGTCTTGACTCATTTTGAAAATTGTTGTTCAAAATGTGACAAGTTTTTTTAGGAGAAGACAAACGGTTTCGCCGCTGCTATTGCTAAATATTCATTGCCATTCCCTCAACTGCAAATGCAGCTATATTCGCCGTTCGTTTTAAAACATCATTTCAACGCCTTTTAATTATGGATTTTTTGCAGGTTGATAACATTAATATGCAGCAGCAGGAAAATGGCTTTGCATTAAACGACATCAGTTTTGTACAGCAGCGTTTTCAAAAAATTGCGGTGGCGGGCGAAACAGGTAGTGGAAAAAGTACCTTACTTAAAATAATTGCGGGACTGGTACAGCCAACATCTGGTAAGGTTTTGTTTGAGAAGAAAAAGGTAGTAGGGCCAGATTTTAAATTGATACCAGGCCATCCCGGCATTGCATATCTGTCGCAGTATTTTGAACTGCCCAACTTTTTAAAAGTATCGCAGGTATTGGAATATGCCAATATGTTAACGGATGAAGAAGCGCAAACATTGTATGAAGTTTGCCATATCAACCATTTAATGGAGCGCAGGACAGACCAGCTTTCTGGTGGTGAAAAACAACGTACTGCGCTGGCAAGGCTACTGATAACATCACCAAAATTGCTTTTGCTTGATGAGCCATTTAGTAACCTTGATGTAATACATAAGAACATCCTGAAAAAAGTAATCAACGATATAGGTGAGCGGCTGAAAATAACCTGCATTATGATTTCTCATGACCCCACTGATACACTTTCATGGGCGGATGAAATTTTGGTGCTTAAAGATGGTGAATTGTTGCAGCAGGCTGATCCTAAAACCATTTACAACCAGCCTGTAAATGAATATTGCGCAGCACTTTTCGGCAATTATCATTTACTTACTAATACGCAGGTGAAAGCTTTTGAAAAAATAACAGGCAGGCAATCTGGCGGCGGCAATTTTATTCGCCCTGAGTACCTTGCCCTTACCAAAAGTGGCGGCGTTACAGGTAATGTAACTTCGGTGCGTTTTATGGGCAGTTTTTATGAAACAGAAGTGTTGTTACTGGATGCATTGGTTACTATAAAAAGTATGAAAAGCAGTGTTGCCAAAGGCGAAAAAGTTGGTGTGATATATGTGGGTAATTAGGTATGAAAATATTAATGTTCACATTGGTTGTTTTGCACAAGTACCGATTTTTTGAAACAGTATCTTCACCCCGTTTATGAGAAAGTACGAAGACAGTTACCAGCACAAAGGAATGCGTAAACAATTGGTTGACCTTTTAAAAACCAAGGGTATTACCGACGAAGGAGTGCTGGCTGCCATCAACAATATACCACGCCACTTTTTTTTAGACAGTGCTTTTGATAAGATTGCTTATGAAGACAGGGCTTTTCCCATAGGTGAAGGGCAAACTATTTCTCAACCTTATACCGTTGCTTACCAAACACAATTGCTTGAAGTAAAGCGCAACGAAAAAGTATTGGAGATTGGTACAGGCAGCGTGTACCAGGCTACCGTACTTGCAGAAATGGGTGCAAGGTTGTTTACCATTGAAAGGCAGAAAAAACTGTATGAGCAATCTCAAAAAACATACTACTTCAAAAACAAATACCTCAACATCAAGTTTTTTTATGGTGATGGCTTTGAAGGCCTGCCCACATTTGGCCCCTTTGATAAAGTAATTATTACTGCCGCTGCGCCTTTTATTCCACCCAAATTAATTGCCCAGTTAAAAACAGGCGGCATGATGGTAATACCTGTAGATGAAGGTGATGCACAACGCATGTTACGCCTTACCAAGCTTGCCGATGGTAGTTATAAAGAAGAAAGCTTTGAACAGTTTTCTTTTGTGCCAATGCTTACAGGAAAGAACGGGTAATAGGTTTAAACACATAGGGACATAGTGAGGAAAAGGAAACATAGAAAGAGGTAGGTAAAAAAACGAACTTTCAATAAGCAGGAATAAACTATGTGCTCTGTTTATTACTATGCACCTATGTGTTTAACCAACTTTGCAAAAGATTAACAAACCAGCCTGTAATATTCAATAACCATTGGCTACCAACAGCTTATTAACCAAAAATAAAAGCACGTTTATTCATGTGCTATACCTTTATTTTTGCTACTCTTTAAAAAATACTTATGGGTTTAGTTTTATTTATTATTGGCACTATTGGCTGGCATGTTGGTATGTACGGCATGTTTAAAAAAGCAGGCATTGAACCATGGAAAGCATTGGTGCCTTTTTATAATACCTGGCTAATAGTTGAAAAATGCGAGATAAAAAAACTTTGGTTCTGGCTGCAGTTAATACCCATTGCTGGTCAGTTTATAACAATATGGATTACCATTATCTGGGTGATGCACTTTAAAAAAGTATCTGTAATAGATCATACACTAACTGTTTTCTTTCCTTTTATTTATTTTCCATACCTGGGTTTTTCTGATAAAGAAAAATGGTATGGTAAAGAAACATTAAAACATTACCATAAACCCGCCAGCCGTGAATGGCTTGATGCTGGCGTTTTTGCTGTAGTGGCGGCTACCATAATAAGAACATTTGTGTTTGAAGCCTATGTGATACCAACGGGTAGTATGGAAAAAACATTGCGCATTAACGACTTTTTGTTTGTGAACAAAGTAAGCTATGGCCCAAGAATTCCGCAAACACCATTAAGCTTCCCTTTTGTACACAACTATTTACCTGGCTCACAAACAGCACCATCTTATTTAAAATGGATACAGCTTGATTATAAACGTTTACCTGGTTATAATGATGTTAAGCGTAATGATGTTGTGGTATTTAATTTCCCCGCAGGGGATACCATTATTAATGAACCTGGTTATGGATCTGCAAAACCCTATTATGATGTTTTGCGTGAAGCACCTTATAATGGCAATCGCGAAGCATTAAAAGCAGAACATGATATCATTGTTCACCCAATGGATAAAACAGATAACTACATTAAACGTTGTGTTGCTATTGCGGGCGATAGTATCGCAATAATTAATGGGTTGTTATATGTAAATGGCCAGGCTTCGCAACCTTTTGCTAATGCACAAACCGATTATTTGGTTACAACAAATGGCACTGGCTTTTCAGAAGAATACTTAAAGGATGAGTTGAACTTGTGGTTAAAAGAAGATGACAACAGTGAGTTTTTTACTACAGGCAAACCCAATGAATATTATTTTAACATGCGCTCTGTTGATGCTGAAAAAGTAAAAAAACTACCTTACGTTGTAAGTGTTGTCCCTGTTCGTGTTAACCAGCAAACATACCCTTACGATACCGCCCATAATTGGAACACAGACAATTTTGGCCCGCTCTGGATTCCTGCAAAAGGAAAAACTATTGCTTTAAATTCTGCCAATGTCTCTTTATACGAAAGAGCTATACGTGTGTATGAAGGCAATGATTTTAAGACAGAAAACGGGAAGTATTTTGTTAACGGAAAAGAGGCTACGTCTTATACTTTTAAATATAATTATTACTGGATGATGGGTGATAATCGTCATAAAAGCCAGGACAGCCGTTACTGGGGTATTGTTCCTGAAACCAATGTAGTTGGTAAAGCATCATTGGTTTGGTTTAGCTGGGAAAATGGCCCACGCTGGAAAAGAATATTTAAGCTGATAAAATAAGACGGTGAGTAGTGAATGGTGAGTAGTGAATGAAGCAGGGAACAATAAGCAACGACATTTAAAACTGGAGAAACATGACCCACTCTTTTAACTACGAAGTATATAATTCTATAGATGATTTAACCCCTGAAGATGCTGCGCTTTTAAAGCGGGCCAAAGAGGTTACAGCCATTGCTTACGCCCCTTACAGTCATTTTCATGTGGGTGCTGCTGCAAAACTGGTAAATGGCCAGGAAGTGTTTGGCAGCAACCAGGAAAATGCAAGTTACCCGGTAGGCATTTGCAGTGAGCGTACTTTACTTTCTGTTGCTTCTTCTTTATATCCCAATGTTGCCATTGAAACAATGGCCATTACTTACGATAACAAAAACGGCGAAAGCAACAAACCTGTTTCACCATGCGGTATTTGCAGGCAAAGCCTTTCAGAGTTTGAAGAACGCGTAAAGCAACCCATGCGTTTAATTCTTAGCGGCATGGAAGGGAAAGTTTTCATCATTCCAAAAGCATCATTATTATTGCCTTTTAGCTTTGGTGGAGAAGATTTAAAGTAGTTTCTTTAACGGAATTACATTTTCATTATCCATGCTGCAATTCATCACTAAAAAATTACTGTACGGCTTGCTTGTTTTGGGTGGCGTGGTGGTTGTTGTGTTCTTTTTATTTCAGGGCTTTGGCGACCCTGCAAGATTAGTCTTAGGACAAAGCGGCGATGCAAAAACTATCACCAACATACGCAAAGAACTGGGTCTTGACCAATCAAAAGGAAGACAGTTTTTGATGTACGTGAACGATGTTTCGCCCATTGCATTTCATTCGGCAGAAGAAATAAAAACCAAGCAATTGCAGGGTATTTTTATAGGTGGCGAAAGCAATAAACTAAGTTTTAAAATACCTTACCTGCGCCGTTCTTACCAAACCAAAAAACTGGTAAACGAAGTACTTTCAGAAGCCTTGCCAGGCACCATTATTCTTGCGCTAAGTGCTATGTTTATTGCAACCATTATTGGTATTTTACTTGGTGTACTGGCGGCAGTAAAACAAAATACTTTTTGGGATACGTCGAGCATTTTCGCAAGCGTACTTGGTATTTCTGCGCCATCCTTTTTTATGGGAATTATACTAGCCTATCTTTTTGGGTTTGTACTTAGTGAATACACAGGCCTGCAAATGACGGGCAGTCTTTACGAGATAGACCCTTTTACAGGCAGGCATTTACAGTTGAAAAATTTGATACTTCCTGCCATTACTTTAGGAATTCGACCGCTGGCAATTATTACGCAGTTAACACGCAGTGCCATGCTTGATGTGCTGCAGCAGGATTATATACGTACCGCTTATGCCAAGGGTTTAAGCAAACGCGTGGTAATATTTAAACATGCGCTTCGCAATGCTTTAAACCCTGTAATAACAGCCATTACAGGCTGGTTTGCCGAGTTGCTTGCAGGTGCTTTTTTTGTAGAATATATTTTTGGCTGGAAAGGCATCGGTAAAATAACCGTTGATGCACTTGAAAAACTCGACTTCCCTGTGGTAATGGGAAGCGTACTGTTAACAGCCACATTTTTTGTGCTGGTAAATATTCTTGCAGACGTTCTTTACAGCGTTTTTGATCCCCGTATAACGCATTGAGCAGGAACGCAGATGACACAGATATAGCGGATTGAAAACGAATTTTTTGGTTGCAAGTTTTGAAATCTTTTTGTTATTTAAGTAGTCAAACAAAATTAAGTTGCAATAATTATGTTACTGTTATGTGGCAAGAAAATCAGATTATGAAACCATTGTTCAAATGGCCATTAACAAAGTAACTGGTTTTGAACAACTGTACAAAGAAATGGAACGTGCCATCAATGTCACTGGTAAAAGCAAAAGTACTTTAACCAATTACGGCAGGCAGTTAGCGCACCTTAGCAACAGCGGTGTTTTAGTGTGCCAGGTGCCAGCACCCAACTGCTGCCCTAAAGCTTCAAAAAGCAATCCCCATATATTTTAAAATGCCTCTACCGCGCGGTTCCGTACAACCAGGGCCTCATCGTTGGCCTTCCAGGCCCGACGAAGCCTTATTTGTTGGCTGTAGGTTTATAACTCATAAGTCTTTGTCCAATTAATTATATTGTCGACAAAATCATATAATTCCATTATTTCTGGTTTGGGCTTTTGTTGGCCGTCCGTTTCAATCATTTCTTTTTGCAATTCTAAAAAGAACTTTCTTTTGTTTCTATTGTCAACAAAATATCCGCTATAAGAAAATGTTTCTCTGTCTGTTAATGCTTGTCTATTGTTTTTTTCTAAAGTAGAATACAAACTATCCAATTGGGCTTTATTAATAATTGCATACGCTTTATATCTAAATCTAGCATGTGCAAAACTGGTTTTCGTTACAAGGTAACATCCATTTATTCTTTTAACCACAAATGTAAAGTATGTCCAAAGCACTCCATTTGGCCCAAGCTGAAAAGCAAGTTCTATGTCTTTTCTATTCTCGTAAAATTTAAGGAAGTCAAGATGAGATGCATGATAATTTGACCTAGCATAATCATTCCAAGAACTTGTAAATTTTGTTGTGTCAATATTTTCAATGTCACGATACCAAAGTTTTCTGTTTTCATCTTTGTCAAGTTTGTAGAAATCTTGAATGGTAAATATCGTTGTGTCGTACTTTGGAAGCCGATTAAAGTTTTTGTCCCAAATTATTGAGTTGATTTTCGATGTGTCACAATCAAAAGGTAGAGACTGAGCAAATAGATGCCTGTTTGTCAAACCACATAAAGTAACACTGAAAAGGATAACTGCTTTTGTTATTTTAATAGATTCTAATGTATTCATCAATTTTGAACGGATTTTCGAAAAATTACCGCCAACGAGCAGGGCTTGCTGCAGGGCTGGAATTCATTGCTCGTCCTGCCCGGAACCGCTGCTGATTAAAGATTTAAAAGTACAAGTTAACAAACAAAAGCCCAACAATGTATGTCCAGCCCAGATGAAGCACAACAGCGATAAAATGACCATTGCTCCAATGTCTAGCCAGCCTTGCAGCAAACCCAATGTTGTACTAAACCTTCGGTAGTTTGTAAGCCGCTCTAAGAATAAAGAGGCTTTGTATATTCTGGATTAAAAATCCTTTTTATGCAAACAACAAAACAAGCTACCGGGCTGCGTACCGCTACCAAAGATTACCAGACAATTGTACAACAAGCCAGCAGCAAAGTAACGGGCTTTGAGCAACTGTACAAAGACCTGGAACGTGCCATCAATGTTTCAGGCAAAAGCACCAGCACACTTACCAATTACGGTCGCCACCTTGCTCATCTTGCACTGCATTATCAGCACTTGCCTACCGAACTCGATAGTGAGCAGGTGCTCGATTACCTGCATCTTGTTAAGGCTAATGGTTCTCCTTCGGCTACCTTTTTCAAGTTTACAGTTTACGGTATGCGCTATGCCTGTAAGCTGCGTGGATTACCTTACCAGCAGTTTAGTCTTCCCTCTATTGACCGTAAGGAGAAGCTGCCTGTGGTGCTTAATGCATCGGAAGTACAGGCTTTGCTTAAAGTATGCGATCTGCTTAAGCACCGCCTGCTTATTGGCCTTTGTTATGGCTGCGGACTGCGCTGTGCCGAGGTACGTACACTTAAAGTTGCTGATGTAGATACCGAACGAGCCATGGTACATGTACGCCAGGGCAAGGGCAGTAAAGACCGTTGCCTGCCTATGGGCGTTATGCTTGCACGGGGTATTAAATCTTACATAGATGCAGAGAAGCCACGCACTTATTTGTTTGAAGGCAACGATGGCGGGGCCTACTCGCAGCGTGGTGCACAATGGGCCATATCGCAGGCCGTAAAAAAAGCAGGCATTGTAAAAGAAGTCTCACTGCATACACTACGACATACCTATGCAACACACCTGCTGGAGCAGGGAGTAAATATTCTTACTATTAAGGATCTGCTTGGTCATGCACACATCGATACTACCATGATCTACCTGCACCTTGCCCGTCCTTCGGCGCTGGTTGCCTTTAGTCCTATGGATACACTCTACAACCATTGTAAGTAATGAAGGCCGCATATGAATTGGCCGGTGTGTTGCAAACACACTGGCAGGCAATACAGCACAGTGCCAGGTACAATACATGGCAGTTGCGTACTATGGATGCCGTGCGGCGTTGCCGTACAGCATCTCTGGGCAGTCATATAGATGGCTGTTCATCGTGTGGGTTATTGCGCATCAGCTACAATAGTTGCCGCAACCGTCACTGCCCCAAGTGCCAGGGTAATGAACGGGAACGCTGGATACAGGCCCGGGAAAAAGAATTGTTGCCCGTGCCTTACTTCCATGTAGTATTTACACTGCCCGATACACTCAACCAGCTATGCATGCACCAACCTGCTGTTCTGTACAACCTGCTATCTAAAACAGCATGGAGTGTAATTAATACGTTTGGTCACGATGCTAAATGGCTTGGAGCTCAGGCGGGCATGATCAGCATACTTCATACCTGGGGACAGACCCTTACCCTGCATCCCCATTTGCACTGCATTGTGCCTGGTGGAGGACTGACCAAAGCAGGCCATTGGAAGATGGCAAAGAGCGATGGCAAATACCTCTTTAATGTAAAGGCCATGAGCAAGATGTTCAGGGGTAAATACATAGCTGCATTAAAAGAACTATTGCCCCTGGAGATGACACCAGCCCTGCTCAATACCCTCCATAAACACAAGTGGGTAGTGTATGCAAAGCGGCCATTTACCGGGCCACAGAGTGTAGTGGAATACCTGGGCCGCTATACCCACAAGATTGCTATTAGCAATCACCGGTTAAAACAGGTTGATGACAAGCACGTAACCTTCAGTTACAAAGACTACAGGCATGGCGGGGTTAAAAAAGAAATGACCCTTAAAGCCGGTGAGTTTATACGCCGCTACGCAATGCATATACTACCAAAGGGCCTGGTTCGCATAAGGCACTTTGGTATACTAAGCAGCACAGGCAAACTAAAGGCAGCCACAATTATTAAAGCGCAATTGCCAGCAGTTGAGCAGCCATTATTTGTTATAAAGCGGATAATACAGGATTACAATCCGTTGCAATGCCCATGTTGTAAACAAAACACCATGCTTAGGTTAATGAGTTTTGAAAGAGGACCACCACAAAACGCTATGACAGTGGCAGCAGATTTATTGTACGCAATTATTTAAAAACAATTACCCAAAAGCGGTACAGGCAGCGCCATGCAAAAACCATAATAAAAATGATAGAAATAAGCCAAAACAGCAGTACAGCAGCATTTATCTATCTCGAAAATGTTGAGCTGAATATAATAAGGAAGGCTGCACTACTACAAGGTTAACTAATCTGCACCCCGCCAATAACCTGCAAGATCCCTCCCACCAATCGAAAAGCCCATAACACGGAAATACAAACTACCAAAGGTCCAGTACAACATTGGCTTCATCGTTGGCCTTGCAGGCCCGACGAAACCTTATTTGTTGTAGGCAGGCTTTCTTCGTCGCCTGTTTGAAATTTGTTTTTTAAAATATGCCCACAGTAGAGGCAAAAGTCCAACCACCAAA
>JANPIP010000061.1:0-68426 GCA_031424995.1 Chitinophagales bacterium
CCGTGAAAGCTGGAATACCTTGGTACAAAACGCTCGGCGGTAATATTGCCCGTTACGGTAGCACCTGCACCTACCACACCAACTATGGCAGTATTGATAATGCTGGTAGATTTTAAAGTAAGATGATTGTTGGTAGCAAAAGCACCAGCAGTTGGTGTTAGAATACCTGTAATATCCAGGCTGCTGCCAAGGGTTACACCTGCACTATTATTAATAGTTAAGTTTCTAATGGCATTGCCTGCAAATGCAGTACCCGCAATGCTTTGTGCCGTTGTACCACTTAATACTACCGTGCCTGCACTGGCTGTTAAAGTACCGTTATTGGTAATACTGCCCTTTATATCAAGTGTACCTGTTATGGTTAATGTGGCACCTGTGGCAATGGTAATATTGTTCAGTGTTAAAGTGGCTCCTACTGGTATTACAGGGCTGAAGGTGCCACCGCTGCCAATAGCTACATCGGTAGCCATGGTAGGCAGGCCGCCGCACCAGTTGGCTGCATCGGTAATATCTGTACTGGTAGTACCCAGCCACGAGCCAGAAGTGCCGCTTGTTACAGTTACCGCTACCGCAGAAGAGGTGGCCGCTGGTGTGCAGGTACCGCTTACAATTACATAATAATACCTGGTACCAGCCACATTGGTAGGTGGTGTATAAGTATTGGTTTGCCCGCCACTGCCACTGCCCACAGTAGTACCACCGCTGTTGCTGTTAGTGGTGTTTGAATACCACTGGTAGGTAAGGGAAGTACCTGTTGCTGTTACTGTTAAATTAGTTGGGGTGGCATTGGCACAAACCGTTTGTGTGGTTGGTGCGGCTGGAACTGTGATGGAAGGGGCTGTGCAAGCAGATTCTACAGTACCAGTTAAAGTAATATCATCAGCAGTTGTGTTATCCTTATCATATATATACCATGTTCCTCCTGCGGCCCCATAAGGTACGATTCTAAACGTAACTGTAGACGTAGATGGCAAAGATTGTAAAGCTGAAATACTACTTAAACTCGTTGAGCCAATTGATCCACCAGTACTAGAAGTTGACAAACTGGTATAAGTTGTAATATCAACAAAAGAGCCGCTATTAATCTGGTATTGGAGCAACAGGGATGTAGGTCCAGAGCCAGAAATCCTATAGTCAAATTTAGAGATGGCACTTAAAGATAGAGTGTAGTTAGTGTTAGCCTTTATTGTAAAAGTAGCAAAAGCACCATTAGATATACTCGTTGCTGATGATGTAGCCCAAGTTGATGATGTTCCTCCGCCCCAACCACGTGCTGCAGCAGTTCCTCCTGCCAAAAATCCACTACCCTTGGTAAGGTTACCTACTGTGATATTTGACACTGTTGTAGATGGACTCAAAGGGTTCGTTCCGTAACTACTTTGGGCACTCATATTCCATCCCGCAATCACCACTGGCGCCGAAGTAACTGTAAAGCTATTACTTGCAGAACCTGTTGTAACTGTAGCACTGTTAATGGTACTTGAACCTGTTAAAGTAGTAGTACCCGCTGCTGAAAACTGTAACCCTGTAAAAGTGGCAATACCAGTTGAAGCAGCAGTTGCAGAAGCACCCGCACTTATGGTAACTGCCCCATTGGTAGAAGCCAATGTGATAGAATTGGCTGATAAATCTAAATTACCACCCGCATCTAAGCCCCTTACAGTTACCGCTGATGCCATATTAGTATTTGTTTGTACAGCACTTGGTTGTTGTACAAATTCCAATGCAGAAGCGTTTACAGTATAAACATTTTGTGAACTTGAAGAAATCACTGCAGGTGAAAAAGAACTTAACAATTGAGATGAAGTGGTTACCGAAGCAACAACTTGATTATCTGCGGTTAGCCTAAAAGCAAACACATCACCATCTATATTATCACCTGCTGTACTGGAAGCAATACCATTATTAACATTGACTTTTACCGATAAACGCATTGTAATAACGAGACTATCATTATCAGGTACCGTAAGTGTTAGACCAGTAAACTGTATTTGGTTAGAGATGATGGTTGCCGTGTTGCTAATTAAAGTGTTGCCGTTGAATAATGCTACACTTTGTATAGCTTCAGAGTAATCATTAATAGCATTACCTGTACCTGTAGTAAACACCAAACTATTAAAAATCGTTGGCAACCCATCCGCATCATTTGTTGCGCCACCGTCTCTTAACCTGAACTGCCATACCTGTGTACCCTGGGTACTGGTAGTAATAGTAGCGGTATTTTCTATAGATGAAACGGTTGCCGCTTCCGAACCCGCAACAGCAACTATATCAGATGAACCCGATGGCGTGGTTGCATTAGCTATTTGTATGAAGGGGTCAGTATAGTAATTAATGGTTCCTGCATTGGTACCATCCCAGTTATAAGGGATGATGGAGAAATGATGGGTAGCACCGCCTGCCAATGAGCTTATAGTGCGTGTTACCTCTGCTGCACTTGTTACAACTGCAGCCACTGTATCAGTTCCCAGCGTTGTACCAGCCGTATAAGCAGTACCATCCAATGGGGTACTTGCAACGGGTGTGCCTGCCCTTCTGAGTATAAGGTACCTACCGTTAGCACCAGCAACAGTACTGGCCGCATCATAGTTAAGCGTAACACTGGTAGCACTTGCTGCCGCAGCCGTAAAGCTGGCAGGGTGTGCCGTTGGCTCTGTACTTAAAGTAAACAAAACACCACTGCTTACCCCGGTTAAAAGGTAGTTGGTGCTAACGCCTGTTCCGTTATAACTAAACACACGGTACCTGTACTCCGTACCAGGGGTTAATGATGATTGCGCAATGGTTAGGTTGGTACCTACATAAACTACAGTGCTGCTGCCCAATGCATCACCTGCCACATAGGTAGTTCCATCAGCAGGATTATCAGGAGTGGCCGCTATTCTCCTCACTACAATATAACCATCTGGTACTGTTGAAGCCGCCGTCCAGTTAACATCAGCCGATGTGGTGGTGATGTTTGCAAAAGTGGGTGTACCTGCACTGGCTGTTGGTTCGGCAGCAAGTGTTCTTGCGGTAACCGTTGGTATGGTGCCTCCTGTATAGTAATTATAGCTTTCTGCATTGTTACTGTTCCTGCCAAAAGGTATAATGCTAAAAGTGTATTGCGTATTGGCTGTTAAGGCGCTGATAGCTGCGCTGGTGGTGGTAGTGGTTACTACGGCTGCTATTGTACCATCACCAAGCCCGTCCCCAACAGTATAACCCGTTCCGTCTACAGGGGTGCCTGTAAATGCTGCGGCACCGTCTTTTCTTACAATAAGATAACCCAGGGTAGCATTAGTGGTTTCAAAGTTTAGCGTTAAGCTGGTAGTTGCAATGGAACTGACAGTAGGAGTTGCAGAATGTGCAACAGGCTCTGTTGCCAGCGTATAGGTTTGCCCCTGCAATGGTGCTGTGGTAAAATAATTAATGGCAGCACCGCTACCATTGTAGCTGTATATCTCAAAACTGTATTGAGATCCTGCTGCTAATGTGCTTGCTATAGCTGCACTTAAACTGCTGCCCACATACTCTACTTTAGCATTACCCAAATCATTACCAACTGTATAAGCGGTACCATCCACAGGGTCTGTATTGGGGTAAGTACTGCCTGCGCTTGTGGTTCTTAAAACAATATAACCATCCGCCCCGCCGCTGGCCGCCGTCCAGCCAATGGTCATGCCTGTGGTGGTTACGGCAGTTCTTGTAAATAAGGTGGGTTGTGTAGTTGGTTCTGTGGCAAACGTTGTTGCGGTAATGGTATTCGAGTTACCGCTGCTACCGCCTGCATTCACTGCCCTTACCCTGTAATAGTAAGCCGTGTTGGCTGTTAAACCCGTAACACTTTGGCTGGTGCCCGTAGCAGGAAGGTCGCTGTAACCGCTTACCAAACTTGTAAAGCCGTTATCTGTAGCCACATCAAGCATGTAACCTGTAGCACCTGTAGTGGTATTCCAGTTGGCAGTAAAAGATGAGTTAGTAATGGAGGCAGCCGCAATTGCTGTTGGGTTTACAGTAAGTGTAGTGGCATTGGCGGTACTGCCCGATGAATAGGTGTTGGTACCATCATAAGAGAATGCCTTGTAATAATATTGTGTAGCCGCGGTAAGGCTTGTATGGTTGGTAAGGCCGGCTGCGCTGCCGGAATAGAGGATGGTACCACCACTGCCCAAAAGGGTGGTGCCATTGGCCGTTGGCGCACTTGCATTTGTAGGCGTGGTAAAACTACCCGTAGTATTGAACACTACTACTATATTATCGCTATTGCCATTGGCGGTAGCTACAAGATTTATTTGTGAAGAAGAAAAAGTGGTTGCCGTAAAAATCCCAGGGTTAGCCACACTTGTTTGTGTAGTAGCATCGGTGCTTGGTGCGCTGGTAGTGTAATAGTTATAAGTGGCCGCATTAGTACCATCCCAAGTATAAGGAACGATAGTATAATGATAATCTATGCCCCCACTTAAGCCAGTACTGCTAAAAGTGGTGGTTGCACCGTTAGTTATATTAGCCTCAAGGGTTGTACCATTACCTGGTGAGGTTGGGGCAATACCATTAGTAACGCCTGTCGTTGGCGAAGGGTCACTTCCCGTTCTCCGTAAAATGATATAACCATTGGCCGTAGCACCTACACCAGGAAAACTGGCTGCGGTCCAGCTAAGGTCTATTTGCGTACCGCTGATTGCTGTAGCATTAAAACCTGTTACTGCTGCCGTGGCAGGGTTGGAATAGGTGTAAACGCTTCCTGTAGTACTGTTGGCACCTGTACCACCCACATTTACCGCTTTTGCACGGTAAAAATATTGCTGTTGTGGGTTTAAACCAGTGTATGCCTGTGTGAGCGTGGGAGAGGTAAGGAGGGTATTGGTAACCACGCCAGTGGTAAAGCCATTGTCATCCGCACGGTCCACCGTATAGGTAAAAGTGGCGGCACCACCGGAAGGTGCTGTCCAGTTGGCACTGAACGCGGTAGTGGTAATGCCCGATGCGGCGGCGATCACTGGTGCGTTGGGCAATGTGGTGAAAGTGCCGTCCGGCGAATAACCCGTACCCGCACTGTTAATAGCATAGCCGCGGTACGTGTACACTGTATTGGCAGTAAAACCGGTACGAGCATGGGTAAATGGATCAACACTGGTTCCAGCCGCTGCTAATACATTGCCTGTTGGTGAAGCCGCTGTACCCCATACCGTACCACGTGATGTTAAAGTTCCACCACCATTACTAGTAACAGTAGCACCTAATGTTGCATCAGTTGTTGTTATACTGGAGGATGTAGGTGTGGTTAGGGTTGGTACAACTACTGCTGGTGCTGTTACTGTTCCCTTAACAAATGCAATCGAAACTCCTGTTACACCACCACCAGACGATGTGATTGTTCCTGAATAAGTGCCTAAACCTTTGGATGATAAAAATCTAACCCAAATTGTTGATGGCGTTATTGTACCACCAGCACTTGCAGATAATGTAGCATTAGATCCAAAGCCTGAACTTGAACTGGTAGTAGAAACCTCGAAATCGGCTCCGGAATTTGGTGCTGCAATGGTAACAGTACTACTTGCGGTAAGTCCTACTCCTGATAATGTAAAACTTTGAACGGGCGGTGTTCCCCCTGTTGAAAAATCAAATCCTGTCGAGGAAAAACCAATTGCTACACTTCTTATTGTACCTGCAACAGTTTGAGAGCCTGTAGTCGCATTCGTATAAGACAAAGATGAAGTAGTTGCCGCAGTAACTTTATAGGTGCCATTATAGCCACTTGGTGTAACACCTCCAATAGTTATTACGGATCCCACAGGGTATGGGATCGAACTTTGACTTGCAAAACTGATCGTTGCTGTTCCAGATGCACCAGCAGCAGCAGTTGTAGCTGTAGTTAAACTACTTGCTGCATAAAAAACGTTCCCGGCAACTGTTTGTGGACCAGCAGTAGAACCAGCAAAGCCTACACTTGTGGTTGAAGAAGCCGTTACACTACTGCCTGTTACGTTAAAACCGCTAGGTGTAATTCCTGCTGAAGAAACCAAAGAACCTGTAACAAAAGGTGCTGTAATACCTCCTAATGAAGTAAATCCAAGGGTAGATGTTCCGGAAGCAGAAGTTGCTGAAGTTGTGGTCAGGCTTGAAGTACCGAAGATAGTCCCTGTGAGAGTAAAGTTGTCGAACCTTAAGTTCCCACCGCTTGCCCCCGTAGCAACTACACTAATATTTATTGTTCCAGTTAAATTTTGTGCTGTTACCGATGAACCGGAAATAGTTCTAAAAGTATTGTCACGGTTTAAACTTGTTGCAGAGGTATTAGCAGAAGTTCCTGTAGTTCCAGATATCGTTATTGTAATTGAGGTAGGTCCAGTGGAAGTAGACCTGTAATCATATGTTACACCTGACGAAGACAAAGTCATCCCAGCAGGAATTGTAAAACTACCAGTTAATGTAACGGAACTGCCGACAGTAGAACTCATACAGCCACCAGTGTTACCAGTAAAGTTTTGACTAGAAAGAGTTTGAGTCCAGCTTGGAGTTGACAAGGCCGAATATTTAATAACATTTCCCGTGGCATTTGTACCACTAGTATAAGTCGTTGTAACTGTAGCATTCGAACCAAAGTCCTCTCGATAAAGAGCAGTTGCTTGCCCCCTTCCCTCACCTGCCAGTCCTCCCAGCAGTAGTACCATCAATAGCAGTTTTACCGCCCATGGCTTAAGCGATGAGGTTAGTAGTGTTTTGCAAAAAGGCGCAGCAATAAAAGAGGTAGTGGATGAGTAAAATTTACGCATCATAAAGATTATATTTTTTGTGTTTAATATGCTTTGGGCAAAAACAATAAAAAAGCCATAAGAGGTTTCCCTCTATGGCTCTGAATCGTTTTTTAGTTACCCGTAAAAATCTGGTGAATCATGTTTTACTAAGGCGGTAAAATTATCCCGCTTTAGCCATGGCTGCGCGAAGCCAATATTGTCTTTCAGTTATTAAATTGTTACCAAAGTAATCGTAATACTACAAAAAATGCAATTAAAAATAAATAAAAAGAATTTTTTGCATTCACGGTCACGATACCATCACCACTTAAACGGGTTTACTGCCACTGGTACCGCTATAACCGTATTAGCACATGGCTATTGCTGCCATTATTACCTACTGTATTTATAATAGCAATTACATGTTTTGTGGTCAAATTTTTGTGGTCAAATAAACGACCACAGATTTTTGACCACAGATTTGTGGTCAAAAAAATTATTCATTAATTTTGACCACAACTTATACTATGCAGTTTTACAACTACAAACCTGCACACATCGGCAAAAAAAAGATGGCTTACAGGCGGTCAAAATTCATTGCCAATGGCCAGGCTGTTTGCGGGGTTTGCATGTATTAAACGCTATTACGGATGACTATCAGCAATTAACTTATGACCCCCAAAAAGCCACTTAAAAAATAACCACATGAAAGATGATGCAGGCATACGTGACCTTATGGGGGTAAGCCAGGAAGAATTTGCCGCTTTTTTAAGGGTAACCAAGAGCCATCTTTCCATGGTGGAATTAAACCTGCGTGAGCTTCCTGCAAAGGCGCTGGTTAAGTTAAGCGCGGCTGAGTTAAGCCTGCACAAGGGTAGCCTTACTGCTGAACTGGATGTACTATATGCACAGGAACAGGCGGAAACGGTACAACTGTTGGAGAAAAAGCGGCGCGAGTGCCTGTACAAGGCTATAATTACTCAAAAAAAACTGGATACATTAAAAGAACAGTACCAGCAATGCATTAATGGGCTAAGAGTATGGGAGAATATGCCCGCCCTGCTACCCCCTGAAAATGATAATAAACTTTGTGCAGAATGGCTGGAGATGATAAAAGACAGGGCCCTGCTTAAAATAAAAGACTGTGGCAGGGCACAGCAACAACTGCTTGAAATGAGAATAAAAGCACTCTGCAACGAGGCTGAGCTGATAAATAAGATGATAGACGGCGATAATAGCTGATTTATGTTAAAATAATCAAAAATTTCAATACAATTACCTGCGCCTGCATTTATATATAATAACAGTGCACTACATTTAATTTATTAAATAACCTTTTTAAATTAAATGTTTATGCCGTACACGGTAAGCGCCTTAAAAACTAAGGCAGAATGCGATGAAATGATTGAAAAATTACAGAAAGAAAAAAGGGATCTTGAATTCCAGAAAACTGTAATTGGTCACCAGAAAGTAAACAATGCAGAAGATGCATCGCTGGTGTCTACTGAGTTCAGTGCCAATGTAACAGAAATTGCTACTTTGGAAAGTTCTATTGCTACTTTGCCCGAGGGCAAAGCGAAGCAGTACCATGTTACCCGCAAAAAGAAACTGGAATGGCGGCAAGAGGTACTGAAAAAAAGAAAGGGTGAAACAGGCGGCATTGCCCTGCTGAACAAAGAGTTTGACCTGGTCTGCATTGACAAAGAACTGGCCGAAGCAGACGTTTTAATTGCTGATGTTACTGCACACAAAGCCACACTTTAGCCAGCACCGCTACACATATCCTATTAAGAAGCCCCGCACCATCCCCACCAAAAAAGGATGGTGTTTGTGTTTTATGGGGGTACCAGATTAATACCAGCGTGGTAACAATTGAATGTTTTGAGACATTGGGGTATTAAAAAACCCGTAAACATTTTGTTTACGGGCTTATACTAAGTTTTGTTATCGTGTTTGGCGGAGAGCGAGGGATTCGAACCCCCGGACCTGTAACAGTCAACAGTTTTCAAGACTGCCGCAATCGACCACTCTGCCAGCTCTCCGGTTGCAAAATAATAGTGTGAGAAGTTAACAGCCAAAAAAAATTATAAAATTTTATTTTCATAAAGCCATTTCCGCCCTTCAAAAGATTTAAAAAAGAGTTCCCTTTTGACTGCTTCTGCTTTGGTAGCATAGCTTTCAGAAGAATGAATTACAAAAGGTATCCGATGTTTTATTGACTTTGTTTTTTCACCATTATGTTGTACCAATCTTGTTTCCAGGTCAGAAGTGTGGCCAAAGTAAAAGCCATTGGTTTGCAATTTGCTTACAGGATTTTTGTATTATATTTGTCTCACTAGAAGTTTTGAGTTTGCATATCTCATTCTTTGATGGGTGTTGCTAATAATAGCACGGGAACAAAAAGATTTCTAGTACTTTACCATTTATACATGCAAAAGCAAGTCTCGATATCAAACAATTCCAACTCTAAAGGGGCTTCCATTTTTAAGAAAATGATGGAAGATAAACAGGCTATACATGCCCATATACAAAAGGGCGGCAAAATTTCTGACTTAAAGGAAAAATTTAACTTTGTTAAGCCCATATCTATTACAGGAAAGTGATTCCTACTCTTACGAATTTATAACAGACAACAGGGTAACCTATCATATCTATTTTTTAGATTACGCTTATATGTTTGCAGATTATGCGTATATAACATGCCCTATTTACACTTTTAATATTGATGCCATTGATGGCGACCCCACAACCACTGCTGAGGATGCCAGGATAAAGCTGACTGTTTTAGAAGTATTTAAATTGTTTTTTAGCAGGGTGGCAAATGTGGCTATTTATGTATGCGACAGTTTAGACGAAAGGCATCTTGCAAGGAAGCGAAAGTTTGATGCGTGGTTTAAGGGATTTAATGATGACACTATACTAAAGGAAGATGGGGTTGCAACAGTTGAAGGTGTTGCCATTTACAATGCCTTACTGGTGCATAAACAAAATAAAGAATTGGCTGCCATTGTAGCTGCTTTTAATGATTTGAATTCGAACGTGGGTGATAAGTAGCAATGATCAAAAAGAGTTTAGATTTTTAAATAAAAAACTATAAAAGTGTCTGCCACACTTTTCATTCACATTATTGCAAGGTATGTTTTGCTTATTTGGCTTCTTCCATTTACCGGTTGTAATAAATTCAATAGTCTTTTGCAAATCCCAAAACATCCCAATTGTTTTTCCTTTGCTTATCGTCTTCCTTAAAGTCATTGATGTTAAACCACCTAAATGCTATATCCTTTCTTGCACCACCATCCCTTTTGGGTTTCAGCAAATAATCTGCGTATAGATTTTCTACTTTTTCGGACAGTACATCGTATTCGTAAATGTATTATTTGATCAGATTGCCTTTAAGGTTTACCAAAAGGTATAGAGTAATGGATTGTCTTTTTTTGTACAAATATCTACGCCCAATTTCCAGCCTTGGTTATTGCCTTGGCTCATTGTTTTTACCTGAATGGTTATAGTTCTTAAAGCATCTGCTGATACTGCCACTACATCAAACAATGGATTGTTCTTTGGTGTAAGCAAAGCCAAAATGCCCTGGTTGCCTAACTCGGCACAAACAAAATATTCACCTGTTACGCCTGTGAGGTTATTTGATTGTCTTAGCATCTAATACACTTTAAAGTGTTTTAAAGTTTTGCCATCCTTATTTTTAAATACATCATAAATATTCGCTTCAACTATTGGTTGTTCTTTTTTTCGCTGCTGAATTGCTGCAATTGTAAAATCAAGTACTTCTTTAAGAGTCTTGTTGCTTATTTTACTGTTAACCTCTTTTTTGCCATCTTTATCGTAGTATGCTATTAACTCGTAACCTCTTTTATCTTCAGTTTTAAAGAAACTGGCTGGCAAAATAATTTTACAGCCATCTATTTCTTTAATCGAAATAACAGCATAAAACATATTGCAACCTCATCCGCTACCTTCGCCGTAAATACCACCGTTTTGAAGCATCTTTCTGTATTAAATAAATATTTCTGGAAGTATAAAACACGTTTGCTACTTGGCGTTTTGTTCATCATACTATCCAACTATTTTCGCATACTGGCGCCACAGGTTTCAGGTTACGTGGTTGATAAAGTAACACATGTTATTAAAATAGAAAACGGTAACGTTGGCGCGGCCCATCAACCAAAAAATAAAAACTACGATGTACTGGTAACCAAACTGATTGACATTGTTGAAGCGAAAGAAATAAGCTTCAGTAATATCATTATTTTAAGCGGCATTACTTTACTAGTGCTTGCTTTACTGGGTGGCTTTTTTATGTTTTTAATGCGGCAAACTATTATTGTAATGAGCCGCCATATTGAGTTTGATCAGAAAAACGAAGTGTACAGACATTACCAGCAGCTTGACATCAGCTTTTACAAAACACACAGTACAGGCGACCTGATGAACCGTATTGCAGAAGATGTTAGCCGCGTAAGAATGTACACTGGTCCTGCTTTTATGTACGTCATCAACCTTAGTTCAACCATCCTCTTCTGCGTGTATTTTATGCTTAAAGAAAACTGGGAACTGACGTTGTATGTGCTGGCACCACTGCCCATTCTTGCAGTAACCATTTATTCAGTAAACACCCTGATTCATAAAAAAAGTACACTTATCCAGGGGCTACTTTCAGACCTTACCACTACAGCGCAGGAAAGCTACTCAGGCATACGCGTTATAAAATCTTTTGTGCAGGAAAAAGCCATGCTTAAGTTCTTTAATAACAACAGCGAAGAATATAAAAAAAACGCTGTAAGCCTTGCCAAACTGGAAGCTGTGTACTTTCCTTCTATGGCTTTGTTAATCGGTTTAAGCACGCTGATAACTATTGCTATTGGTGGCTGGTACCACGCCGCAGGCCACAACCCTGCTGTTGGTGCAGGTACCATTACAGAGTTTGTGATTTATGTAAACCTGCTCACTTTTCCTGTAAGTGCCATTGGGTGGACGGCCAGCATGATACAACGTGCCGCAGCATCGCAAAAAAGGCTGAACGAATTCCTTCATACCAGTTCTGAAATAAAAGATTCTGCCATACAAAAAGAGGCAACACTTGCAGGTGATATTGTGTTTGACAATGTAACATTCACTTATGCCAACACGGGCATCACTGCCATAAAAAACTTTAACCTTACCATTAAAGAAGGCGAGAAAATACTGGTAATTGGTAAAACAGGCAGTGGCAAAAGCACCCTTGCACAGTTACTGCTGCGCTTTTACAATGTAAATGAAGGAACAATAAAAATTGGCAACCAGCTTTTACCACAAATTCCGCTAAACCAACTGCGTGAGCAGGTAAGTTATGTACCGCAGGATGTATTTCTTTTCAGCGATACCGTAGCTAACAATATCAGTTTTGGGCTGCGCCAGAAAGCTTCGCAGGAAACAGTAGAAGAAGCCGCAAAATTTGCCAGCGTTCACAATGAAATTCTTGGTTTTGATAAGCAATACGAAACAATGATCGGTGAACGTGGCGTTACATTAAGCGGCGGCCAAAAACAACGTATAGCCATTGCACGTGGCCTTATAAAAAATCCTGAAATAGTTGTGTTTGATGATTGCCTGAGTGCTGTTGATGCCAACACAGAAAATGAAATTGTAAATAACCTGTACCGTTTTTTGCAGAACAAAACTGCCATTATAATTACGCACCGCATCTTTTCTACTTTCAGGTTTGATAGAATTGTAGTGCTGGAAGATGGAACGATTACAGAGCAGGGAACACATGAACAACTGATGGAGAAAGATGGTTATTATGCCGAATTATACCGCCTGCAGTTAACACACACAGATGATGATAATGCAGTGGTGGCAAGTGTTTTAGCCGATTAATAAAATTATGATGAAGCTTTCTTATCAAAATTTTTGTAATTCATAAACAATACTATATTTGTAGCTCTTAACATTTGTGTAACAACAACCAAAATCAAATTTAACAGTGGCGTACGAGAACAACGACAAGCAGAAAGAAAGCGTTTACAGCAAAAGGATCAGGGCAGGAAAAAGAAGAACTTACTTTTTTGATGTAAGGGAAACCAGGGGTAACGATTACTACCTTACCATTACAGAAAGCCGCAAACGTTTTGATAGTGATGGTTACGACAGGCACAAAATTTTTCTTTACAAAGAAGATTTCAACAAGTTTATAAAAGCATTGGGCGAGGCGATTGATTATGTAAAAACAGACCTGATGCCTGATTTTGATTTTGATGCATTTAACCATGAATATCCTGAAGATGGAAATGGTGAATATTCACCAAATACCTCAACAGAAGAAGTTACAGCACCTGTACATAACGAAGTACCAGTAGCTGCTGTGGTTGCTGAAACAGTTGTTACATCTGCTATTGCAACTGAAGAAGTAGATAAATGGTAATTTAACCTTTACATTTTTTATAACAGTCATACATGAAAAGCTTCCGTTTGCCTTGTGTAAGCGGAAGTTTTTTATTGGTAAAAACAGCATTACAACCATTTTTTGTGCATTCGTTTTAAAGTAGTGCAAACACTGTTATATTTTTTTTATCATTGCACATAATACCCTTTAATCACATGGTAAAAAAAGTTGTTGGCCTGTACGGCGATATTGCATCTCAAAGCCCGTTTAACAGCGACCAGTTATTTATTGAAGTAAGCAATCACCATGTGGTTTGTATTGTAAAAATGAGCGCTAAAGCTACTTTTGGTGGCATTGAGGTATTTCATTTCAACAGCCTTGAAAACGAATGGTACGATATATTCCAGGCCATACGTTCTAAGTCGTTGATAATGGACCGTGGCTATATTGATACGCGTGTGTTTTATAATTTGCCCGAAGCTGTTATTGTGCCCTTTCAAAAATTTACTGCCGAAGCTGCTGACAGCTACCTGCAACTGATGCACGGTGATACATCAAACCACGTAGTTAAGTACGATGAAGTAAAGGTGACGCCTTCGGTAATTGTAGCCTATAAAATAAAACGCGCTTTAAGCGATACGGTAAACAGCAACCTGATGATGATTACGATGAAGCATAGTTTTACTACGCTCATCGAAAATGTCCTTTCAACCAAACGTGCTTACAACCATACCCTTTTAAAGGTGCAGCTATACAACAGGGAAATGAGCGTAGCCGTGGTGCACAACGAAAAATTATTACTGGTACAGGTATATGAGCAAAACACACCAGAAGATGTGTTGTACTACCTGCTAAACATTCTGCAGCAAAACAATCTTCGCTCAGAAGAAACCACTTTAGAACTTTCAGGCAATATAGAAATTAAGACGCCGCTGTACGAAAATTTAAAGAAAGTATTCCCTAAAATAAGTTTCGAAAATCTTGAGGAAGAATATGCATTCGTTCCAGATTTTGACAAGTATCAAAAGCATTATTTAACGCCGTATTTTAATCTGGTAAAATAGTTTAGTGACAGATTGCACCGGCAGCAAGCGCTATCTTAAATTTTGTAACTTCACTAACTAAATTTACAGGTATGTTATATGGACAAGTAAGCATTGACCCCGAAGTAATGAGTGGCACTCCTGTTTTTGCAGGCACAAGGGTTCCTGTAAAAAATCTCTTTGATTACATTAAAGGTGGAGAAGATCTTTCAGCGTTTTTAGATGATTTCCCATCTGTATCAAAAAAAGCAGCCTTAGCAGTTTTAGAAATGGCTAAACATTCATTAACAACTGAAAAGGTGCTTAATGAAAATTTTGCTTGATGAAAGTTTACCTAAAAAACTTAAAAATGATTTTGGAACAGACCATGAAGTTTGGGCTGTAAGAGATAAAGATTGGTTAGGGCAAAAGAATGGAGCATTATTAAAACTAATGATTGCAGAAGGTTTTGAGATTTTTGTTACAGTTGATAGAAACCTGCCTTATCAACAAAACTTAGAACGATTGCCTTTAACCATATTTGTGCTTTGCGCCGCTGATAACAGGCGGGAAACGCTATCGCTGCTTATTCCTGTTCTTTTTAAAAGGCTTACTGAAGGGAACTTGCAAAATGTAATTGAGATTTCTTTATAACTCAATGTGTTTTATTTTAGTCAACCTTTTTTCTTTGCGTGAAATTTTCTGCATTTTCACCCTAACACAAATCATCATACATGAGAATTATATCAGGTAAATATGGTGGCAGGCGCATTGCACCGCCTGCAAATATGCCCCACACAAGGCCCACTACAGATATTGCGAAAACCGGTCTTTTCAACATTCTTCAAACGCGTATAGATTTTGATGGCACCAAAACCCTTGACCTTTTTGGTGGTACTGGCTGCATCAGTTACGAAGTAGCTTCACGCGGTGCAGAAGATTTGACCATTGTAGAAAAGGATGGTATCATGCACGCATTCATTAAAAAAAACATTGCCATGCTTGGCATTGCCAATACCAAAGTATTACAGATGGATGTGTTCAGTTATCTCAATTCCTGCACAGAAAAATATGATTTCATATTTGCAGGCCCCCCTTATTCCTTAGGCCCTATTGATGAAATACCTAAAATAATCATTGATAAAAAACTGATTGCAGAAGACGGCTATTTTATACTGGAACATACACCACGTAACGATTATAAAAACTTTGAAGGTTTCAGTTTTCAAAGAAATTACGGCACCACTATGTTTTCATTTTTTGAGCCTTTACAATAAATAGCCAGTGCATATGTTTGGCTATATTTACATAACAATATTATTCGGTTATGGTAGTGACTATTAAAAGCAATTCAACAGCTAAAGAAATTGAACAGGCTTTAAAAAAGCTAAATCATGGTAAAAAACATTCTTCAAAAGAAAAGAAAGTGTTTGATGCTTATAAATATTGCGGGGTAATAAAACTAAAAGAAGATCCTCTAACTATACAAAAAAGCATGAGGGATGAGTGGAGCCAATAATTATGTTTTAGATACCAATATTATTCTTTACCTGATGAATGGCGATACCACGCTTGCAGGTATCCTGGATGATAAAATCCCAATTATATCTTACATTACTGAAATGGAATTATTAAGCTTCAAGGGCATTTCTACAATTGAAGAAAAAAAAATAAAAGCATTTTTAGAAGAAACTAATATTATTGAAATGAATCCTGCAATAAAACAGGCAGCCATTAGAATAAAAAAAGAAAGCGGGCTTAAATTGCCTGATAGTATTATTGCCGCAACGGCTGATTTTTTAAGTCTTCCTTTATTAACCGCAGATGCTGACTTCAATAAACTAAAGTCATTAAGCATTTTACAATACAAAAAGTAAATCTTGATGCAGCAACCCATCTTTATTACTGGCATTGGCACAGGCATTGGAAAAACTATTATTAGCGCTATTGTTACAGAGGCTTTGCAGGCAGACTATTGGAAGCCTGTGCAGGCGGGCTTTGAAGACGGTACTGATACCTTGCAGGTGCAATCTTTAATCAGCAATTCAATATCTGTTATTCATCCTGAAGTATATAAGTTGAGCTTACCAGCATCGCCGCATATTGCAGCAAAAGAAGAAGGAAGGAAAATTAATTTACAGCACATTCTTCAGCAAAAACCAATAACCAATAACCTGCTTGTTATTGAAGGGGCTGGTGGCCTTATGGTTCCGTTAAATGAGCATGAATTTGTAATTGACCTGATTAAAAAAATAAATGCAAGAGTGATACTTGTTAGCCGCAACTATTTAGGCAGTATCAATCATTCTTTGTTAACAGCAAGTCTTTGCAAGCAAAGAAACATTGATGTTTTGGGATGGATATTTAACGATCAATATCTTAATTACGAAGAAGAAATAGTATTATGGAGTGGTTACCCTAAATTGACTTCCATCCCTTTTGTAAATACTGTTGATAAAGTATTTGTAGAGACACAGGCGTTAAAACTACAGTTGACCCAAGAATTCAAAAATCTTAAATAACTCTTTCTTTTCAGGCTTTAACGATATAGCATTAGCATTAGTAATTGAAACTACTTTACTACCCAAATAAAAATCGTTGTTAATTCTTGTAAGAGATAGAAGTGTAACCTCGCTACCTGTTGGAATATTTAAGGTATAAAACAGTTTCTTGTCATTATCAGCTGATAAGGCTACCACCGTTTTTCTATTTTTAAAAACCACAAAAACAGTGGTGTTTTTATTGGTATAATTCAAGGGCAATGTAACATTAAGGCGTGTTTTGGGTAAGCTGCTGTCTATAATATTACAACCACCAAACCATCTTAATTTATTGGTAACAAACTCATATCCTAACTTTCTTACTATTCCGCCCTGTAATGTATCCTGCCAAATATTCACCTTACCATCACTATTGTAAAGCCATAAAAAATGGGTATTGCCATTAACAATTCCATTAGTACCCACAAAAAATTTCATATCGGCACTTGCCAGTATATCCTTCAACTTTAGCTTTATAAAAGCACCGTGTTGCAGAAAAACTTCACGGCCGTTTTTGGTGAGTTTAATATCTATTTCGTTCGCTGCATCCAGCAAAGCATTTGTTGTTATAGTAGGCTTAAAAAATCTGATAAAGTCACTGCGCTTTTTTAAAACTGTAATCTCAACTTTTACAGTGCCTGTTACAAGGCCATTTAAAGCAACATAATTGTTTGCAGGAAAGCTCACCTGCAAACTGTCCCCATAAGATAAAACAGCACCAGCAGTACTGTTAAAACTATCAATGATTGAAGGCGTTTGCAATGGTGCCAATGCAGTTTCAAAAGATGAATTATTTACCAGGCGGCTCCATGTTGTATCATTAAGTTCATCGTTGGAATAGCTAACAAAATCACCAGACATTTCTTTTGTACAGGATGAAAAACAGCCAAGCATAATACAAGACAATACCAATATTGAGAAATGCTTCTTCATGTTTACAATGATGCTTTAGTCTCGTGTGCTGCTGCTTTTGCGGTTTAATTTATAGCGTATGCCCAACGACAGCCCAGCTGAATTAAAACGTTGGCTGTAGCCTGCGCCACTGGTGGCAGCATTAGATAAACTGTACCTGAAATAAGGCTCTGCAAAAGCGTCAAGGCCATTACCAATACGTTTAAGCAAGCTTACACCCGCATACAAACTAAGGTTAACATTGCTTTTATAAAAGCCATTGGCCTGTTTGGCACTTAAAGGAACAATGCCGTAAGAAGTATCAAAAGTTTGGCCGGTGTACGATGAAGTTAGATTAACAATTACACCACCATTTAAAGCAATTCGCCAGTTGTCATTACCAGTTTCATAGCTTGCAATAACAGGTATTTCTATGCTTTTGTAACGGTTGTTTACATAACCTGTTTTATAACCTATTTGCTGTAAGGTACTCGTGTCTCTTACTGTGGTATCGCTTTGCCCGCCACCCCTTACAATAGTACGTGTAGTTACAACGGTGGTAATGGTAAGTATGCTGTCTGTCTTGGTTTTAAAGCGCTCGTTAATCTGTGAATATTGCAAACCCGTTTTAAGCAAAAAATGCTCATTTATACTTTTACTTACCCTTACCCCAAAAGTAAAACCACCACTCATTCTGGTAGTACTGTCAAGCTTATTAATATAAGTACTGTTTACGTCTTTGGCATAAATACTTTTCATATTTATATCAGCAGAACCATAAGCCTCAATATACCAGGTTGAAGGAAAACCATTAGGGCATCCAAGGCCAAGTATATTTTTATTTACAGTACTTAATGCCTTTAAATCTTTAGGGCTTAAATTAATAGAAAGTATGGAAACTGTTTTTTCCTGTGTATGAGGTGTTAAGGGAAGTAATGCATCATTACTAATGATCAAGCTACTATTAGTTGCAAATGCATCATCACTTACCGCTGTATTTGCAGCATCGTCTTTTTTATCCCCATCTTTTTTCTTAAAAAGAAAAGCATTGTTTTTTATGTAAGAGGATGGATGATACTGCTTTAAACTACTACCAGCAACTGCATTTTCATTTCCCGCCTCATTAATCTCATTTACTGAAACTAAATTTTCTGGCTGCGCCTGATGATCTGCTACAATAATATTATTCTCTAGGTTATTGCTTTCTGTTGCTAACTTTTGCGTTGCAACTTTATTACCAGGTGTTTCAGTATTTGGTTGAAGTGTAGAATTATTTGCAACTATATTTTCTAAAGGGTTTAATGTTTTGTTTGTAAAAAGGTAAGTAACTGATAAAAGCACAGCACACAACAGCGTCATTACAAGCATATTGTCTTTCCACCAAATGGCGGGTGGCTTTTTGGTTTCTTTTCCTGCAACTATTTTCTCCCACAATCCTTCAGGTACCGCAGTTTTGTGGTTCTGGAGTTTGCTTTTAAAATAACTGTCAAAAGGGTGTTCGTTTTTCATTTACACCGCTATTTTTTCTAATTGTAAAATTTGGTTTTGCAGCATCTTACGCGCCTTTACCAACTGGCTTCTGCTGGTACTTGCCTGTATGCCAAGCATATCAGCAATTTCATCGTGGCTATATCCTTCAATTACATTCAGGTTAAAAACAATTTTATAACCTGTTGGCAAGTTGTTTATCAGTTTCATCAATTCTTCTTCCCCCAAACTGCTATAGGCGTAAGACGGAATTTGTGCATCGTTTATTTCATCGTTCACCTCAACAAAATGCAACCTCTTTTTTTGCAAACTTTTTAAGGCCACATTCACTATAATCCTTCGCATCCAACCTTCAAAAGAGCCTTCAAACTTAAACTGGTGCAGGTGCTTGTAAATTCTTATAAACCCTTCCTGTAATAAATCCTCAGCCTGCATTGTGTCGTTGGCATACCGCAAACAAATAGACATGAACTTACCTGCATACTGCTCAAACAGTAAACGCTGGCATGTCATGTCTTCATTAACACAACCTTTAATCAGCTCAAACTCTGTCAAGGGGTAATTAGGTTTTACGATATACACAATACATTCAGATGCCTACTTTTCTTATGCTGCTGCCTGTATATTTATCAATTCCATTGTGAAGTTAGAAAAAATGCCTCAAATTATGCAAAGCCATTATTCATGAATAGTTGTAAGCAATGCTATACAGTTGATGGAGATATTAGACCAACAAAAAAAGAGGCAGGAATTACTTACCGCCTCTTGTCTATACCGTTAAAATCGTTGAATTAAGCTACTGCTTTCTTTACTAAATCAGCCGCTTCGCTTAATTGAATGGCACTTTGAACTTTCAAACCGCTTTCGTCAATTAATTTTTTAGCTTCTGTAGCATTGGTACCCTGTAAACGAACGATGATTGGGATATTGATATTACCCAGTTTATTGTAAGCTTCAATAACACCTGCAGCCACCCTGTCGCAACGTACAATACCACCAAAAATATTAATCAGTATTGCTTTTACGTTAGGGTCTTTCATAATAATACGGAAACCTGCTTCAACTGTTTGTGCATTTGCAGTACCACCTACATCCAAAAAGTTGGCTGGTTCGCCACCTGCAAGTTTAATCATATCCATGGTTGCCATTGCAAGACCTGCACCATTTACCATACAACCTACGTTGCCATCAAGCTTAACAAAGTTCAGGTTAAACTGGCCTGCTTCAACTTCTGTTGGGTCTTCTTCTGTAATATCCCTTAATGCAGCAATATCAGCGTGGCGCATCAATGCATTGTCATCAAGGTTCATTTTACAGTCAACCGCAATCATTTTATCATCGCTGGTTTTAAAGAAAGGATTAATCTCAATCATGCTGGCATCTAAACCAACATAAGCGTTATAAAGGTTGGTTACAAACTTTACGCAGTTTTTAAACGCCTCGCCCGTTAAACCAAAGTTGAAGGCAATTTTACGTGCCTGGAAACCCTGTAAACCACCACTTGGGTGTACCAGTTCTTTAAATATTTTTTCAGGTGTATTAT
This sequence comes from Chitinophagales bacterium, assembly GCA_031424995.1. Taxonomy (GTDB): domain Bacteria; phylum Bacteroidota; class Bacteroidia; order Chitinophagales; family Chitinophagaceae; genus Parasediminibacterium. Next base: position 20,580 of record JANPIP010000061.1, read on the forward strand.
GTGCCACTTCTTCAATGTCCATACCACCTTCAGTGCTGTACATAATAACATTTTGGCCAGCAGACCTATCAAGCAAGATGCTTAAATAAAATTCTTTTGTTGGGTTTGGCCCTTCGTAGTAAACATCCTGTGCAACCAATATTTTGTTTACTTTTTTACCAGCTTCACCGGTTTGAATGGTAACCAGTGTGCCACCTAAAATGCCTGTAGCAAAGCTGGCAATATCTTCAACGCTTTTACCTACTTTAACACCGTTCATCCCGGTTTCGTTCACCTTGCCTTTACCACGGCCACCTGCATGTATCTGGGCTTTAACAACGGCAAATTTGTTATTGGTTTGTGTTTTTATCTGGCGGTAAGCTTCTTCAGCGGCAGCAACAGTTTCAACAGCAATACCCTCCTGAACGGGAACGTTATATTTCTTCAACAGTTCCTTTGATTGATACTCATGTAGGTTCATATCGTTAAAAAATTTTGACGAAGATAAGTGAAACTGATATTGACAAATTTCAATTATGAACCAATTGCCAAAGATTATTTACGATAACGTTTCCACTAACGGATATAATGATTGTGAAACACAAACAAATGATAGAGAATCACTTGCTTCAATACATTATTATAGTGGTACATCGCTGTATTTTCATTTACTTTGACAGCTAAACATTAAAATATGGCAACTACTAAATTAACGGTAAACAATAATGGCTCTTTAAGAGTTGAAGGCGATTTTGAAATTGTAGATAAGGAAGGTAATGTGTACGACCTTGGCGGAAGGGAACTGGTTTCTATTTGCCGCTGCGGCTTATCAAAAAACAAACCTTTTTGCGATGGCTCTCACAAAGGCCATTTTGAGCATGAGGCCGTTGCCTTTGCATTGCCACCTAAAAAATAAAGATGAAGTTGTTTAAGCATACAATTTGGGTTTTGGTGGGGTGAATTGTTAACCCACAGGCTGCAAAACGATTGTGCAGTTCATGCAGGATGCTTTGTGCTATCTGACCCCTTCTTGCATGAATGATGATGTAGTCTATATAACGCTCAAACCAGATACCCGGATAGTTTTCAAGCATCCACCCATCAAACACTACATGCTGGTACAGGTTTGCTAACAGCGGACTGATAACGTCGCCATGCGGTGTGTCCTTGTGAGTCCGTTATAATCCCATCTTCATTTACTCCACTGGCTTTTAACCAACGGCCAACATAAAGGTTTATCCATTTTTCTTTACAGTAAAAATGTACAGCCTTCATCAGTTTGTCGTGTGTCATGCTATCAAAATAACTTTTGATGTCCAGCGTAATTACATACGGGTGTTGCTGGCTGTTGAACTTTGCACGGCTAAGGCATTGTGCATGCTCTTGCAATCAGCAGCGGTTCCAGGCATACGGAATACTATTTCCCAACCTGCACAAAGCCCTGTTAGTTGTGCGATCTGCAAAGTCTCTAAATACTCAACATGAAACTAGTAACCCTGTCTTTATCAATATTTCTCTTTAGCATCTCTATATGCTTCAGCCAAGACTATTCATTAAATGACTTTGAAGAATGCAAAATTCCTGAAATGAACAGCAAAGAATGGTTTGATTTTAATCATTCAACAGATAAGGAGTTTATTTTTTCATTAGACTCAGGCAAAATACAAGTATCAAAATACAAATATGTTCCATATACTGAATACGATATTCCCAATGGAAAATTAATTGGCGTAAATATGGGCGAATTTGGAGGTGGATTATATTACAGACAAAAAGACTCAACTAAAATAATTTTTGTTAATGGAAAAAATGGAAAAGATATTCAGCCAAAGTGGCTCGGTGGACTAATGGTTCCAGAAAGGAATCCAATTGCTAAAGTCGTTAAGGATTGCAAACTTATTCAAAGCGGAAATGTGCAATTTATTTTTGGATTTAGAGATTCAATTTATTTTTTGGGCGGTTTAGCTCATATGGGACTAAATTTTGGAAGTCTTTGTAATCTTAAGTACAATTCTGACTCTTTTTTTATTTCCAAAACTTTAAATCTTGAAGATGCACCCTCTGCTATGTATATTTATGAAGACTGCATTTATATAGCAGGTAACGAAGGATTTTATATGGTTGATAAAAGTTTGCACGTACAGACAATTTTTGACAGTTTATTTTGGTATGGACTTTATCCTACTTCCGTTTTAGTACTTGATAAAAAAAATGTGTTTGTGACAATTAGAGGAGGCTATGTAAAAATAAATCCAGAGGAAAAAAAAATAAACCTTTACAAAGCAAAATAGCGCATCGCCTACCAAATAAGGCTTCGCAAAAAGGGGAATTATGTATGTATTGGGAGGCCAAGGCAAGATAAAATACATTGTTATACATTGCAACTAAACTGCCCCATGGGGCAAGTTGCCAAACATGGAAAAAAGGGAGCAGTGAGCATAGTAGCTGATTGAGCAGGGTTAAAATTGCTTGGTTATTTTTCTCATACTAAAAAAACGAAAACTCCTTCATACTAAGCACGTTCACTTCATCGCCAACGGCAATATTTCCTTCGCTACCTGTGTACACCAGGTTTTGACCAAATAAAATACGGTTCTCGTTACGTTTATAGGTTGCCAGGGTTTGCAAAGGTTCTTTGCCTTTGGCCGCAGTTTGCTGGTTAATAGTGGTTACCACACAACGTGCACATGGTTTAACACCTTTAAATAAATGATTACCCATTTTTATATCGCACCATTGCTCTTCCTGCTGTGCAGGGCTGCCGCTTACTACAATACTTGGGCGAAAACGATCCATAGTAAAATCGGTACGTGCAAGGCTGTTTAATTCTTCCAGCGATGCTTCGCTGATCACCAAAAAAGAATACCCATCTGTAAAAGAGGTGTAAGTATCTTCTACCACATAACGTTTATCTACCAGGCGGTTGGTTTCTTCAGGCATAAAAACCAGTTCTACCTTTTCGTTCAGGTAACTGCTTAACCATTCATTAGCTACAGGGCTTGCAATTACAGCCTGGCAGGTATCATCCCAAACTACCACAGGTTTATAAATACTGGTTTGCGGATGCAGGGCTATGGAAATATACTGCTGCGTTTGTTTATGGCTAATAACCAGTTGATCATTCTTTATTTCGGCCTGTAATAATACCAGGCTGCGGTGTGTACGCTGTGTAATAAAATGATTGTTTTTATCAATAAGCATCCACCGCCTGTCGTACTGCAAACCCTTAGCATTAAACAGGCTTTGCTGTACGGCCATGCCGCCCAGCGATTTTACAGGATACACAAAAAGTTGAGAAACGTATATCATAAAATAAGATTGGCTGCAATGTAAAGCTTCTGTTGGTTACCGTAAAAACAGCTTACAATACATGAGCAGTAAAGCATCGCTACTCTCATTGCTGTTCTCATTTGTACCCTTTATTCCAACCGCTAAATAAAAACATTTCTTCCCTGTTATTTACGCACTGCATATCTAATTACTTATCATTACATTTAACATTACATTACAACGATTCATCTAAACAAAATTTGCCTTATGTCTCAATTTCTATGGTATGCTGTTCCCTTAATGGGTATTATTGGTTTGCTCTACACTTTTATTAAATTTCATTGGGTCTCAAAGCAGGATGCAGGCAATGCGCACATGCAGCAGATTGCTACCTACATTGCAGAAGGTGCTATGGCTTTTTTAAAAGCTGAATGGAAAGTGTTGGGCTATTTTGTAACTATCGTAGCTATTTTGTTGGGCATTATGGCCAAGAGTAACCCCAACAGCGACTGGACCATTGCCATTACCTTTATTATTGGTGCAGTTAGCAGCGCATTGGCTGGTTATATTGGTATGCGCGTTGCCACCAAAGCCAATGTACGTACGGCACAGGCAGCACGTACCAGTTTAGCAAAAGCATTACAGGTTTCTTTTACGGGCGGCTCTGTTATGGGGCTGGGCGTTGCAGGACTTGCAGTACTTGGGTTGGGAAGTTTGTTCCTGATTTTTAAAGCATATTTTGCCCCTGCTTCTGTTGACAGTGCAGAAATGATTAAGACCATTGAAGTGCTGACAGGTTTTTCGCTGGGTGCAGAAAGTATTGCGCTTTTTGCAAGAGTGGGTGGCGGTATTTATACCAAAGCTGCCGATGTAGGTGCTGACCTTGTAGGAAAAGTGGAAGCGGGCATTCCTGAAGATGATCCCCGTAACCCCGCTACCATTGCAGACAATGTGGGCGATAATGTGGGTGATGTGGCAGGTATGGGCGCTGATCTTTTCGGCTCTTATGTAGCAACAGTTTTAGCCACCATGGTTTTGGGGCAGGAAACAAAATCAATTGACCAATTTAATGGTTACGGGCCTATTTTGTTACCCATGCTTATTGCAGGCATCGGTATAATTTTTTCCATCGTAGGTACGCTGTTTGTCCGTGTAAGTGATACTGCGGGTATTAATACTGCCAATGTGCAGAAAGCATTAAATATGGGCAACTGGGGTTCTATGATTCTTACAGCTATTGCCTGTTTTTTCCTGGTAAATTATATTCTTCCCGAAACTATGACGCTTCGTGGTATTGCGTTTACACGCAACGGTGTTATTGGTGCCATTGCTGTTGGTTTGGTGGTAGGAACTTTAATGAGCATTATTACAGAATATTATACCGCCATGGGCAAAAGACCCGTGATGAGTATTATCCGTCAATCGGCCACAGGCCACGCTACCAACGTCATTGGTGGTTTAGCCGTTGGTATGGAAAGTACGTTGTTGCCCATTCTTGTTTTGGCTGGTGGTATATGGGGCAGCTACGCCTGCGCAGGTTTATACGGCGTTGCCATTGCTGCCGCTGGCATGATGGCTACCACGGCTATGCAACTTGCTATTGATGCATTTGGCCCCATTGCAGATAATGCAGGCGGCATTGCAGAAATGAGTGAACTGCCACCTGAAGTGCGAGAAAAGACAGACGTTTTAGATGCCGTGGGCAATACCACCGCCGCAAGCGGAAAAGGCTTTGCTATTGCATCTGCTGCTTTAACTGCACTCGCTTTGTTTGCAGCTTATGTTGGTGTAATTAATAATAATGGTTACCCCATGATTGGCATTGATATTTATAAAGCAAAAGTGCTGGCCTGTTTATTTGTTGGTGGAATGATTCCATTTATATTTTCATCATTGGCTATACGCGCCGTTGGCGAAGCCGCCATGGCAATGGTAGAAGAAGTACGCCGCCAGTTCAGGACCATTCCAGGTATTATGGAAGGTACTGGCAAACCTGAATATGATAAATGTGTGGCCATTTCTACTGAGGCCTCCATCAAAAAAATGATGCTGCCGGGTGCCATCGCTATTACATCGCCATTAATTATTGGTTTTATTTTAGGCCCTGAAGCATTGGGTGGTTTTTTAGCTGGTGCTACGGTAAGTGGTGTATTAATGGGTATGTTTCAAAACAATGCAGGCGGTGCCTGGGACAATGCCAAAAAGAGCTTTGAAAAAGGAGTGGAAATTAACGGCGAGATCTATTATAAAAAATCTGATCCCCACAAAGCTTCTGTAACAGGTGATACTGTGGGTGATCCTTTTAAAGATACCTCAGGCCCATCTATGAATATTCTTATTAAACTGATGAGCATTGTGTCGCTGGTGGTGGCACCCACTTTGGCGCAGTTGCATAAAGACAGTGCCATTGCCCCTACTGTTACAGCCGCACCAATGATTAAGAGATACGAGGTAAAAGTGATTGACAAAGACCTGAACGATTCTACCGTAACTATTTCATTAAATGGCAGTGAAAGAAAAATGGATGCCCTGATTGAAGCCCTTAAAAAAGATGGCGTGGTAAAAGGAAATGATATAAGGGTAGAAATTAAGAACGATGAAGTAATGGTGAACGGAGAGAAATTATCGAAAGAAGTGATGAAAAAATATGAGAAATATTTAGAGAGGCGTTAGTCAAAAGCCCCTAAATTGTCTGAACCATCATTTGGAAGGATTGAAAGGATTAGCAGGATTTTCTTCTACTGTCTTCATCGCCTAAAGGGTTATAAATGAAAAGAGGCTGCCTTTTTAGGCAGCCTCTTTTTATACTCACAATAATTCATAAGGTGTAAAAAATATGCGTGGCAAGTGGGGTCAATACCAAAAAAGGTTAACGAAAAATAAGCTGCAATCATTACCCCGCTTATGACCATTATTGCCAGGCCGTGAATGCGGTAATCCTGTATAAAGGTATAATCTCTTATCCCTTCAGGATTTACAGAAGTTGCAAAATATACAAAGGCGCCACCCACCAGCGTTGCAAAGCCCCCAAGTAAGGCGGTGGTATACATTATCAGCAAAACAGGCAGGCTTAGACGTCCTTCTTTCTTTTTAATCGCCAACCTTTTTGCTTCCTTCTGCCCCTGCAACTGGTTACTGTAAACGGTTACATTTCTTTCGCGAAGCAGTATAGCAGCGGCTGCAATATCCTGCCTGCTCCATTCGTAAACGTTTACCAAAATTTCACGCAGTTGTGCATCATCAAAATCACGCAAATAATAATCCTGCGGCACACCTGTTCTCTCAACTTCTTTGGTTATCAGGTCATTCGCTTTTTCAAATTGTTCCTGTGGCAGGGTAAGGGTAAACTGAAAATCGTTTTGTCGTGCAGCTATGGCTGAATAGTATTCGTTAGCGGGATTATATAGCACAGGCGTTAGGCCATTATCTGTAAAAAGTTTTTGATAATATATAGCCTCTTATTCGGTAAAGTATTGGTCAAATAAAGGGTAAGAATTATTCATTACAGCAGTTGATGATTTCATGCAAAGAAACAAAGATGTGCTTAAAGGATTTCATGCAAAGGATACAAAGAAGACAAAGAAGCTAAGGATTTTCTGCTGTGCAGAAAATAGGTGTTGCTCGCAAAAAACGCGGAAAAAGAAACCCCCTGAAGGAGATTTCCCAGAAACAGACAGACAACCGTTTACCGTTTTCCGTCAACCGACGAGTACCTCTGCGTTACTTTGCGAAAAACTCTTTGCAAGGACTACCGTTTTCCGTCAACCGAGAATACCTCTGCGCCACTTTGCGAAAAACTCTTTGCAAGGACTACCGTTTACCGTCAACCGAATACCTCTGCGACACTTTGCGAAAAACTTTTTGCAAGGACTACCGTTTTCCGTTTACCGTCAACCGAGTACCTCTGCGCTACTTTGCGAAAAACTCTTTGCGAGGACTACCGTTTACCGTTTACCGTCAACCGCAAAAAATCCTTTCATCCTCTAATCCTAAAATCCTAATCCAGACATAAAAAAAGGACTGATCTCTCAGTCCTTAAATAATTTTTGTTAAAAGCGTTGATGCACCTGGTTAGGCTTTGCGTATAATACCAAGCAATAGCGAAATAATCGCAATTACCAAAAGTATATGTATAATACCGCCGGCGTTGTAACCAAGAAATCCAACCAGCCAGCCAATAATAAGAATTACGGCCAGAACATAAAGGATACTTCTCATGATGATTATATTTTGTTTGCTGCAACTTTAAATAAATCATTCCTGCTGTTACCGTGCTGTTTTTGGGGATATAGTTAGACAAAAGCCCATTTTGCACATTATTGTTTTACGTTTCATGCTGCAAACTTCAACGGAATAATTATAGCATGTAATCATTTCAACATTTCATCACTACCTAAAACCTTAATAGTAAGATGGCACAGCAGAATTTAACGTTTATCCAGTTTTTTCACTGGTACACACAGGGCGATGGTTTTTTATGGAATCATTTTAAAGAGCAAACAAAATATTTAAGTGAGCTGGGCATTACAGGTGCCTGGTTGCCGCCTGCCACCAAAGGTTCTAAAGGCAAAAACTCAGAAGGTTACGATGTGTATGATATTTGGGACCTTGGCGAGTTTGACCAGCAGGGTACCATACCTACCAAATACGGCAGCAAGCAGGAATATATTAACGCTATTGAAGAAGCACATAAACATGGCATTGCCGTTTATGCTGATGCAGTACTGAACCATAAAGCAGGTGCCGATGCTACCGAAAAATGTATGGTACGCAAAGTAAACCCCGATAACAGGCTTGAATTTATAAGTGAACCTTTTGAAATTGATGCTTATACGGTATTTAATTATCCGGGCAGGCAGGGCAAATATTCTCAATTTGAATGGAATAAAGAATGTTTTAGCGGTATTGACTGGGATGCTGCTACTGGCGAGCAGGCTATATATTCCATCATTAACTCGCATGGCGATGATTGGGAAGAAGTTGTAGATGACGAAATGGGCAATTTTGATTACCTGATGTATTCTGACATTGAATTTAGAAACCCTGCGGTGAAAGAAGAAATAAAACGCTGGGGAGAATGGTATGTAAGAGAAACAGGCATAGATGGTTTTAGAATGGATGCATTGAAACATATTAACGCCCATTTTATAAAAGAATTTGTGGAACATGTACAACACTTCTCAGAAAAGAATTTGTTTTTTGTAGGTGAGCACTGGACGGTAGGAAGCTGTAGTAAATTACTTGACTACCTGCATATTACCGAAGCAAAATTTCAATTGTTTGATGCGCCTTTGCAAAACAATTTTAGCCGTGCCAGCAAAACGGGCAGCGACTTTGACCTTACCGCTATTTTTGAAGGATCGCTGGTACAAAGCTGTCCCTGCTTTGCAGTTACACTGGTTGCCAATCACGATACACAACCTTTACAGGCACTGGAAGCGCCCGTAGAACCCTGGTTTGAGCCACTGGCATATGCCCTTATTTTATTGCGTTATGATGGCATACCCATGGTATTTTATCCATCTTTATACGGTGCATCGTACAAAGACCATGGAAAAGATGGTAATGAATACGAAATACACCTGCCCAAAGTAAATGAACTGGAAGCATTGCTAAAAGCACGTAAAGAACTGGCCTATGGCGAACAGCATGATTATATGGACCACCCCAATTGTATTGGCTGGACACGCGAAGGCATGGAAGATGTTGCCAACAGTGGCCTTGCAGCCATTTTAAGCAACGGTGAGGAAGGTTTTAAAATGATGTACATAGGGCAACAACATGCAGGTAAAACCTTTATTGATATTACTGGCAACAGGCAGGAAGAACCCGTAATTAATGAAAATGGCGAAGGTGATTTTCATTGCAATGGCAAATCAGTTTCTGTTTGGGTAAGCAAGCAATAGTGCAAGCTTTAATATGGTTGCAGACATAAAAAATCCCCTTTAGCATATGTTAAAGGGGATTTTTTTATAAACTGGGGAACTTCTCTTATTTGTCCAGCGATTTTAACCAGTCAATTACGCCCTCGCGTGTTTTGCCGGTTTTTTCTTGCAGGCGTCCGTAAAGTTCATCGTCTTTACCTTCTTCGTGGGCTAGTTCATCATCAGTAATATCGCCGTAGGCCTGTTTTACTTTTCCTTTCAGTTGGTTCCATTTTCCTTTAAATCTAAGCTGTCCATAATCGTTATTTTATAGCATGATCAAATTAATTATCAGGCTATAAAATACTATTATCGTGCCACCGAAGGGAACACGGATGACACTGATTCAGCAGAATTAAGAGGATAACATTTAAACGGAAAGCTATTTAGCTGATATATTCTAACGAAGCAGCATAAAAATTCATCCTTGATCCATTAAACCTGCCTTATCCGTGTTCCAATTACAAGGTTATTTAAAGCTGATCAGTTCCACATCAAATATCAAAGTGCTGTTGGCACCAATTTGTGCGCTTACCTGCCTATCGCCATAACCTAAGCTTGGGTGAATAAAGAAACGGAATTTGCTGCCTGTGGGCATTAGTTGCAAACCTTCTGTCCAGCCTTTAATAACTGCATTTAAAGGAAAAGAAGCAGGTGTACCACGCTGCACACTGCTGTCAAAAACGGTTCCGTTAATTAAAGTTCCATGGTAATGGCACATTACATTATTGTGTGCCTGTGGTTTGGGGCCTGTACCCATAGTAAGCACCTGGTATTGTAAACCACTTGGTGTTTCTACCACACCTTCTTTTGTTTTATTCTCGGCTAAAAAATCCTGGCCCTCTTTTAAATTGGCCTCGCTTTTACCTTTATTCAACCCGGCTAACCTGTCAGCTATACTCATAATAAAAATATTTTTGGCGAAAGTAAGCAAGGAACACAGAGGGGCAAGCAAAAAATCTTTGCCGGGTACAATTTTGGTTCACAGAAAAATGGGTTAAAAAAGGGTAACACTAATTAACCAGCAGCCACAGCTTTATATTTGCAATCTTTTTAAATAAGCAGAATGGTTATTGATGAAATTCCCAAGGCGTGGAAACCTGCCTTACAAAATAAAGATTACAGGGCAAGGCTTTTAACGGGGTTGGTTTTAGTAGTAATTACTTTATCGTTTTATCCATTGTTTTTTGATGCAATAGAGCAAAGGGATGGTATTGTACTCAACGATTTCTTTTTACAAAAAATACCTTCTAAAAACGTTTCTATACCAGTATTTTCTATTATTTGGGGCATGGGTGCCCTTTGCATTTACCGCATTTCGCGCAGCCCTTATATTGCACTGATGGGTGCCTGGAGTTTTTTATTCCTGATTGTAAGCAGGTTAATTTCTATCAGTTTGTTTCACCTGGATGCACCCCCCAATCTTATTCCGCTGGTTGACCCTATTGCCAATACTTTTTACGGCGGGAAATTTATTACGAAAGACCTGTTTTATTCAGGCCACACGGCCACACAATTTTTAATGTTTTTATGCCTGCAGCACAAGGTTGATAAAGTGCTGGCCTTTTTTTCAACCATTGCCATTGGTGTTTTGGTATTGGTGCAGCACATACATTACACTATTGATGTGGTAACTGCGCCACTGTTTGCCTGGTGCTGTTTTGCTGGTGCCAAATGGTTATTGAAGAAAATATAAAAGCTAATTCCTGCTTCGCAGGGATATTATTTCACACAAAGAAGCAAAGGAAATAAAGGACACCAAGGTATTTTAGCCTTTTTAAGTTTGCCCTACAATTTAGCTGACTTCTTTAATTAATCAACCAGTTTTTAAAAAGCTTCACCCAACTGAAAATAAAGGCCGCTGGTGCCTTTGCTGCTAAAACCATAGTCAACACGAATGTTAAGTTTTTCAGTTTTATTCACCGCAAACCGTAAACCTGCCCCGTATGAATATTTTAAATCGCCCAAGCTAAAGTCGGTAATGGTATGCCCCACATCTCCTACCCCGCCAAATACAACAGCACCAAAACGTTTGTAAAGTGGCATCCTGTATTCGCCCTGCACTACCAGTTGTTGTTTATCGCGGTAGCGGCCATCGTAAAAGCCACGCATACTGTTGGTACCACCCAAGGTAGCCAAGCTTCGCAACGGAATTTCATCGCCAAGATTGGTAAAACTATAAGCCTGTAAAGCAAGTACACTTTTTTTAACAGTAATGTATTTTCTAACATCCAGTACAATATTGGTGTATGCGAAATCAGAACCAAGGTATTTATCAAAATGATTAAAGTACAATTGTGCAAATACGCCTTTGTTAGAATAAAAGGCATTGTTGCGGCTATCATATGTTAGGCTTAAACCCAGGCCTGCAACAAAATATTTATTACGGCCAGCCACTTGCTGCTGATCAAAAATGCCGCCTTTTTTATAATCTACTTCAATTAAACGCTGTAACTCAAAAATACTCCCTACAAAAAAGTTTTTGCCAATATTACGCAGCAGGTGCAGGTTAACATAATACTGCTTAAAATCATACGATTCCTCTGCCTTTTCAGGCGAATGCTTGCCCAGCCCCCAAAATTTATCAGGAAAGGAACTGAACGTAATTTCCTCGTTGAGTATATACGATTCGTTTTTAAAATATTGCGACCCTTCCAGCGCAGCTATAAACTGCTTTTTTAGTGTATACAATCCAACCAACTGTATGTTCGAGGTACGGCTAAGGGTATCCTTTTTATCAATAGAAAATGTTTTTGAAGCTGCAACCCCAAACCCCCAGCTGGTTTCAATGGAGCGTGTTATTACAGGAAAAATGATGGTTCGGTTAATTTTGATTGACGGTATCGAATCTTTTTGAGCATATAAAAAGAATGGTAATAAAAGGTTAATGGCAATTGACAGTGCTTTATAATTATTCATCTTAATTTTCACGTATGGAAGACGCAAGGTACATTGCTAACAACTTATAAATATTATGACAACAATATTAATTTTCTCCCCAATACTTTTTTAATTAAGCTTAACTTCACAATTTTGTAATAATTAATTAACATTGCACAGACTAATCCGGAATAGGAATGAGAATTAAAAAATGGGAATCTGATTTTTACTTAGGCGATACTTTAACGCAGGAGCAATTGAGTTTTTTTGAGGAGCATGGCGTTATTGTGTTTCGTAACTTTCTAAGTAAAGAGAAGGTAGAACTTTATATTAACGAACTGCGACGCATAGAAAAAGAATGGATTGCCGAAGGAAAAGAAAAAGTAAACGGAATACCTCTTAAATATGGAAAGGATGAGAATGGTAATGCCACCATTCAACGCCTTTGTTTTTCTTCTTTATACAGCGATGCCTTACACCAGCTTTTACAGGAACCACGCCTGCAGGCACTTACAGAACTACTTACGCCTTACGACGGCCGTATTGGTGAGAACGAAAAAGATGGGCTGGTAATCAACAATTATATTAATACACCCAATAGTGGTTTTACACAAATGGGCTGGCATACTGATAGTCCGCGTGATTTGTTTTTGGGTCAAAAGATAATGCCAATGCTTAATGTTGGTTTACACCTTGATACCTGCCTTTTTGAAAATGGCGGCCTGCGTGTTATACCTGGCACCCACAAACAAAACGTACTTAAACTGCTGTTTGGCAAAAAATATTTTATTGATAATAACGACGATAGTAAAGAAATTGGTTACGATATTTTTTCTGGCGACCTTACTGTGCATGATGGCAGGCTTTGGCACCGCGTAAAACAATCGCCTTTATTTGGCGAAGCCAGCCGCAGAAGGGTAATGTATGTACCCATTATTACGGGTAAATTTAAACCCAAGCACGAAAAAAGTAAAACACCTTTCTACCATAAATTAGCAGGGGTTGTAAAATAAAACTATTACTAAGGCCAACTACACAAGTTGGCTTTTTTAATACAAATAAAAAAGAGATGAGTTACGCACTAATAACAGGGGGCAGCAAGGGCATTGGCAAAGCAATAGCCAAAAATTTAGCAGCAAGAAAATTAAATGTACTGCTGGTGGCAAGAAACGAAAACGAACTACAGCAACTGGCAGCAGAAATACAAAACTTTTATGGCGTAAAAGCATTTTACCTTGCCATTGACCTTTCCCTTGCAGGTGCCGTGCAACAGGTTTTTAACTGGGTAGTTGATAATAAATATGATGTAAGTATTTTAATAAACAATGCAGGCTACGGCCTTAACGGCCCTTTTGAAAAATACAGCATAGATGAGCATACCGCCATGATGCAAGTGAACATGAACGTGCCTATGGAACTAACTTACCTGTTGCTGCCACAGCTAAAAAAGCAACCCGCAGCATATATTATGAATATTGCCAGCAGTGCCGCTTACCAGGCGGTACCAGGGCTTACGGCCTATGCAGCCACAAAATCTTTTATACTAAGTTTTAGCCGCGGGCTGAACTATGAGTTGAGAAATACATGCGTATCTGTAACTGTGGTTAGCCCTGGTGCTACTGATACCAATTTTGCAAACCGCGCCCAGGTAACCAGCCTTAAAGCGCAAAAATTAGCTGCTAAATTTAATATGACCCCTGAAGATGTAGCAGCTATAGGCTTGGATGGCATGTTTGCAAAAAAAACGGAAGTGATTACTGGTTTGGTAAATAAAGTAAGTGCTTTACTGGTTTGGTTGCTGCCAAAGAAAGTACTGGAAAAAGGTGCTGCTGATATTTATGGATTTTAATTCTAAAAAAATAAAAATCACTTTTGCTATTTCTGTTTTTGCACTTATATTTGCAACCCGATTAAAACGGAATGGCTGCGTAGCTCAACTGAATAGAGTAACTGACTACGGATCAGTAGGTTTCAGGTTTGAATCCTGACGCGGTCACAAAAAAAGGAGAATAACAATCATGTTATTCTCTTTTTGTTTTAAACAAGTTTAATAATCAAAGGCTCATATTCCGCGACCTGAATCTTTCAGCTATTTCCTGTATCCTGTGCGGCATAAGGTTATCACCGTCCATTAATTCTACAGTGTACAATCTTATACGGCCATTGGTAACATCTACCAAATGGTCGCCATCTTCTGTAACCGTATGCTGAACGTAGGTGCCAATATTGTTTCTTGGCGACCTTATTTTGTCAAGTACTTTTTCAATCGCAACGCCGTCAAACAGTTCCTGCTTCATATTCATAATAGTGTCGCTTTAATTGCATACCAACCGTAAATATCAGTTTCTGGTCAGCAATCATCTGACCAAAAAATCATACCACCAGTTGCAGCAGAGGCGCAATTTAAACCTTTGTACCACCTATAAAAACGTTAACATCATAAAATTTGTTGCAGTAACCTATAGCAGGTATTTTGCGCCTCAATTAAACAATGCACTTTGTACACTTTTCAACTTTATATGCTGGTTAACCCAGATGCAGCTTACAGCCATCCTTACGTAGCTATCAGCAATAGTACCAGCCGTATTATTCATATCTGCGAAGCACATATTGAAATAATGGATGCCTCAGACAGTCATTATTTTGAAGGGAATTATATGCCTACTTCACGCAGTATAACTTTTAACCTCGACCTACTTGACGAACTTATAAAAAACTATACAGGGCAGGAAACGTATAAAATAATTACAAGATTTACAGAAGAAAAACACAGTACACTTACTTATCACTCACCTACCAATGAAGCACCCAAAGACTATGATATTTTTGTGGGCTACCCTGATGAGCGTACTGAAGTTTTGGTAGAAGAAATTTACCCTTTAATGTTTGCAGCAAAAGAAGCCGCATTACATGCAGATGAATTGGAAGACAGCCAGAATTAGGAAAAAGACAACAGCCTGTTTAACAGAGAGGCTTTGTCTATCATACCAGAATGCCGCCATACCGCCTTACCATTTTTAAAGATGATAAATGTTGGCACTGCCTGCACCCCATACTGTTGAGAAACAGCCCTGTTATTATCAATATTAATTTTAATTACACGTGCTTTGCCCTGTACCTGTTTGCCAATTTCCTGTATAACTGGCGTCATGGCTTTGCAGGGGCCACACCAGTCTGCATAAAAATCTACTACCACAGGTGTTTCTGAATTTATAAGTTGCTGAAAGGTTTCCATAAAACAAAATTTAGGTATTATTAAGCAGTATAACTTTTGGTAGTATAAAAAAATGTACCAGTTAAAATTTATTTACGCCGTTGTTACTTTACAACCACTCTATCCACTTTACTTTTCAATTACCACCCTTCTTAATTCCAGCAAATTCAGGGCATTTGCTTTAAAGCCTTTTACTTTTTTGTTTACAAAATGAATCACAACATCGTACCAAATGGGCACTACTGGTGCATCGTTAATTACCATCTGGTCCATTTGCCTGTACAGGCTGTAACGCAAGCTGTCATTGGTTTGCAGCAAGGCTTCTTCATACAGTTTATCAAACGCAGGGTTTTTATAGCGTGTATAATTAGGCGGTGCCGGGTTTTTACTATAAAACATGGCCATGTAGTTTTCTGCATCAGGGTAATCAGCAATCCAGCTTCCCCTGAAAAACAAAGCCTGACTTTTGGCGGTTTGCTCAAGCAAAAGGCTTTTTTGTATAGTTTCTACCTGCACTTTTATACCAATTTCTTCGCATTGCTTGGCAATAAAACTGGCAATATCAGCATACACAGCAATGGTAAGCAGTTTAATAACAGGGGTATTTTTGCCTTCGGCGAAGTCAGCTTCTTTTAACAACTGCTTTGCCCTTGCGGGATTGTAATCATACCCTTTTACCAACTCCGTATTCCGTGATGGCAAACCACCAGGCACAAAACCTGCTTCAGCCGCAATGCCAATACTGTTGCGCATATACATCATCAATTGCGGGCGGTTAATGGCATAATTAATAGCCTGCCTTATGGCTTTTATTTTTGTGGGCGAATTTTTGACCAGCTCATTGTCTTCATCAACCAAAATACCTAAATATTCTGTGTTAAGATAAGCATGCTTTTGCATAATGATTTTGTCTTTCCAGTCATTTCTCAGCTCCCCTTTTTTGGTAAGAATTTCATCTTTAAAAGAGGCATCAATATCATTCACAAAACT
This sequence comes from Chitinophagales bacterium, assembly GCA_031424995.1. GTDB lineage: Bacteria > Bacteroidota > Bacteroidia > Chitinophagales > Chitinophagaceae > Parasediminibacterium. Next base: position 36,837 of record JANPIP010000061.1, read on the forward strand.
TAACCTTCCTTGCCTAAACTGTAAAAACTCTGTCCCTTTATTATCAAAGAAGGTCACTTTTACAGCATCCAAGTAAGGCAGTTTATTACCACTGCTATCCTTCTCCCAATAATTTTCATTTTTATGCATTACCAACGCCTGCCCTTCATCCCACGAAACAAAGCTAAAAGGCCCCGTACCACAGGGGTGACGGCGAAAATCTTTACCATATTTTTCCACCACTTCATGCGGAACAATGCTGCAGTACTGGGTTGTTAAAATGCCTAAAATTGGTTGAAATGGCCGCAGAAGTTTCAATACAAAAGTGGTATCATCTACGGCGGTAAAAGGTTGCAGGCTGTCAACACGGTTATTAAATATCCAGCCACCACTGCTGGCAGTAGTTTTATCAATTATGCGGTTAAAACTGTAGGCAACATCAGCGGCCACCATCCTCCTGCCCTTTCCGTTTGCAAACACTTCATTATCATGAAAAAAAATATCGTTGCGCAGGTGAAAAGTATAGGTAAGCCGGTCGTTGCTAATGTCAAAACTTTTGGCAACAGATGGTACTACCTGCAGGCCTGTATCAATTTCAACCAGGGTATTATACATCTGGTGCACCGCCCACATAATGCTCTGGTTTTTGGCAAAAGCGGGGTCAAGGCTGGCAATACCGGTGCTTTCGTTGTAAGTAAAAACGGTTTTATCGGTCTGCTTTTTTTCGCCGCAGGCAACCATACCAACAACCAACACAAACAACACCAACAACCCTAAACCATCAACCTTAAACCTTGTATTGTAAACATGCATCTTCATCGCACCGAATATCTTACTTTTAAAACATGATTTCAAAAACAATACAAAAGCTTTTTTTGGGGACTGGCATTCGTAATTCTGTGCAACGCCGGTTGTGTCGAACTTCCGATAGCTATCGGAATGTACGTTCTGTAATACTATGTAGCTTCAGTTTACTTTTTATGCAGCAGCATGTTAGCGCACAATTGCTTCAAAACAAAGAAGTGTACACCATGGAAGATACTTTACGAGGCAGCTTAAATGCCAATAGAGATTGGTGGGATGTGTTGAGATATGAAATTGAAGTAAAGCCTGATATTGAGAAGAAAGAGATTGAGGGGAAAGTGAAAATTTATTTCAAAACAAAGAGAAATGCAAAAAGAATGCAGGTTGATTTGCAACAGCCTCTTATTGTTGACAGTGTAAAATTTTCTTCTGGCACTTATTCGTTTAATAAATCACCATTTGGTGTTTTTGGGAACGCAAAGTTTTTTCAAAAAAATAGTGTTGTTAATATACAAATATCTGCGTCAATTTATGAAGAAACATCTTTAACCATCTACTACCACGGTAAACCCAAAGAAGCTGTAAGAGCCCCTTGGGATGGTGGTCTTACCTGGTCAAAAGACAAAAAAGGAAATGCCTGGGTAAGTACTTCCTGCCAGGGTTTAGGTGCCAGCGTTTGGTGGCCCTGTAAAGACCATCAAAGCGATGAACCAGATAATGGAGTGTCTCTTACTATGATTGTTCCTGACACTCTGATAGCTGTTGGCAATGGGTTATTAAAGGGTAAAAAAAACCTTCCCAATAATTTCATTGCTTATACCTGGGAAACTAAAAACCCTATAAACACATACGATGTTGCCATGAATATTGGCAAATACGTAAATTTTAAAGACACCATTATGGGTGAAGGCGGCAAGCTAAACCTTGATTATTGGGTACTTGACAGTAACCTTAACAAAGCCAAGGAACAGTTTAAACAGGTAAAACCCATGCTGCATTGTTTTGAATACTGGTTTGGTAAATACCCTTTTTACGAAGACAGTTATAAACTGGTAGATGCCCCTTTTCTTGGCATGGAACACCAGAGCGCCGTGGCTTATGGCAATAAATACGCCAATGGCTATTTAGGCCGCGACCTTAGCGGCAGCGGCTGGGGATTGAAATGGGATTTTATCATCATTCATGAAAGCGGGCACGAATGGTTTGGCAACAATATTACCACCAAAGACATTGCAGATATGTGGGTACATGAGGGTTTTACCAATTATTCTGAAACCCTTTATACACAATGGTTATACGGTGAAGAAGCTGGCAACGATTACTGTGTTGGCATAAGAAAAAACATAAGTAATAATATACCCATTATTGGCCCTTATGGCGTAAACAAAGAAGGCAGTGGCGATATGTATTACAAAGCCGCTAACATGATACATAACATAAGGCACAGCATTAACAACGATGTTTTGTTCAGAAAAATATTGCGTGGTTTAAACAGTACCTTTTACCATAAAACGGTTACCACACAACAGGTTGAAAATTATATCAGTACAACAACAGGTATCAATTTCAGCAAAACATTCGACCAGTATTTACGTACCATTCAAATTCCTGAGCTGGAATATTATGCTGATAGTGTTGCTTCAAAAATTACTTACCGCTGGGTAAACAGCATTGATGGTTTTGACATGCCGCTGACCATTCCCGTTTCCAACAAAAAACTTACAACAGCTACAGCTTTTAAAACAACGCAGCTTACAGCAACAGAAATGGCATGGTTTAACAAAAAAAATATAGAAAGGAATTATTTCATCAAAACCAAACAATTACCTTCCCTGCCTTAACCAGAATTTGGCAACATGCCGGCAACATGCGCAAACAGGCAATCATTTCAAGTATATTAGTTTACCTGGGGTTCCTTATTGGTGCCATTGATATGCTACTTTATACAAAAAGTGGGACTTCGTTTTCTTCTACTGAATTTGGGTTAACCAGACTTTTTATGGATTCAGCCTTGAATATCAATGCTTTTGGAAGCCTTGGTGTACTTTCTGTGCTGTACAAGTTTTATCCATATTACAAAGACAATCTTGACAAGAAAAACAACGATTTGCTTACGTGGGTGTTATGTGTTTCGCTTGCTGGCTTTTTACTGGTGCTTTCATTTGGGTTGATTTTTGAGCCTTTTGTAATAAGAAAATTTGGCAAAGGCTCCCCGCTTTTTCTTCAATATTATTACTGGATATTTCCATTTGGTTTAGGATTGTTACTGTTTACAACAGTAGAAGCTTTTTCTACGGTTCTTAAAAAAACAATAGTGCCCAGCTTTTTACGGGAAACAATGTTCAGGTTGATTATCACCGTGTTTATACTTCTGTATTATTTTCATCTTATTACATTTCACACCTTTATCATCCTTTTCTCATCATCTTACCTTATTATCTTTTTATTGCTGGTAGTATATCTTATCATGCAGGGCGATTTTCATCTCACATTCACCATTAGCAGGGTTACAAAGAAATTCTTTAAAAAAATGGTGCTGATGCAGGCAATGCTTTTTAGCGGAGTTTTAATAGCTACTTTAAAGGTTACCATTGATGGTTTTTTGATTGCAAGCCTGATTAATCTTTCTGCTTTAAGTGTTTATACTCTTGCACAGTATGCTGGTACGCTGGTACAAGTACCGCAACGCAGCCTGCTTTCAATAAGTATAGGCCCTTTGGCCCAGGCCTGGAAGGATAAAGATTATAAAGAGATCAACCGTATTTACAGCAGAAGCAGTATTAACCTGCTCATCATGTCACTATTTATTTATGGCAATATTTTGTTGAATACAGAAGCTACCATAAAAACAATTGGTATAGGGCCTGAGTACCTTGCTGGCATTAATGTAATGATTATAATTGGCCTTTCATGGGTCATTGATTCTGGTACTGGTGTAAATAATATGGTGATAGGAACGTCCAACTTCTGGCGTTTTGAGTTTTTCAGTGGCATTATCATGCTGTGTATCATTATCCCAATCAACTATTATTTTACAAAATACCTGGGTCTTGTTGGGCCCGCTTATGCGGCATTGGTGTCCACTATTATTTCCAATATTATCCGTTGGGAGTTTTTGCGGCGAAAATTTAATATGCAGCCGTTTACCATTAAAACGCTTTATGCACTATTGTTAGCGGCTACCGCTATAGCAATTGCTTATTTTGCAGGTATTGCTTTAACAGGATGGATAGCCATCTTTACCAGGGTTATTATTTTTTCTGTATTGATGATTGGGGGTGTATTTCTATTACAACTTACACCAGATGCCACGCAGCTTTGGGATAAATGGAAACATAAAATTCCATTGGCAAAGTAATAATGCGGCGCATAAGCGCTTAAAAAAACTGCTTTCAACTTTATAGCTGAAAGCAGTTCGTATACCTGATTAACCAATCCTTATTTTTCTGAAGGTGTTTTTTTACCTGCATTTAATTTTTCAACTACTGCATCCAGCCTTCTTTTACGCGTATCTTCTCTTTTGGCTCCTTCAATCCAGCTCACGTACTCTTTTTGGTTTGTGGCAGATAAAGAAGTAAAAAATTCTTTTGCGTTTTTATGCTTGGCAAACACTTTTTCAAGTTCCACTGGTGGAACAACAAGGCGTTTGTCAAAATCTACTGTAGTACTTGCCGCAGAAGCAGGTTTTTGATCGGCAGGAATTTTAACAGGCGCAGCCGCAGCTTTTGCAGCCTGTACTTTTTCAAGCTCTTCCGACTTCTGGAAGCGCATCGCCGTCCAAACATTATCTACTTCTACAAGGCTTAAACTTTCGTAGCAATTGTTGGAGAGAATGTCCCAACTGCAATCCCTGTTTAAATCACTTACAATCTTGCTGGTTGGCTTTGGATAAGCAACCCATAATTTACTGGTACTCCGCAATGCGGGAAATACCTCCTTCAACACGTTGTTTAACTGGTTCTGATTAATTGCGAACACCAGCGCAAAATCGACTTTTTTACTTTTTAAAAGCGGTGTAACATTTTTAGCGTAGGATAACTTAGCAAATTGTTTCTCAATTGAAGAGGGAATTCCCTGGATTAATAAGGTTTTCTCATCTTTCAATTCTAACTTTTCAAACAAACTTTGATTGGACATGCCCTAAGAAATGATTTAGGTGAATGTAAAATAGAGTTGCGAAGGTAGAAACTAGTTAGCGGAAAAAGTAAAAAAAAAGCATCTAATTTTAATAGATGCTTAAAAAAATGCAATAAAACGCAAATTTTAACAAATTTACTATTTTGATTTATAATAATTCTTTAACGTTTCGGCCATTACGCTCTGCAATTGGGCAATTCTGTTGGCATCGCTTGGATGCGTGCTTGCAAATTCAGGTGGCTTTTGTGCACTTTCGCTGGCTTTTGCCATCCGTTGCCAAAAATTTATCGCTTCACGGGGATCGTAACCAGCCAAAGCAGTAAACCTTAAACCAAATTTATCAGCTTCATATTCGTCTTTCCTTGCAAAAGGCAGCATAATGCCGTATTGTGTACCCAAACCATACGCACTTGAAAATAATTGCTGCGTTTGCTGCGGCTTATTGGCCAATGCTACAGACAATGCCTGCCCCCCTAATTGCTGCGCCAAACCTGTACTCATTCTTTCATTGCCATGTTTACCAAGGGCATGCATTACTTCGTGCCCAATAACAACCGCAAGTGCTGCATCGTTTTGTGTAAGTGGCAAAATTCCTGTGTAAACAACTATTTTACCACCAGGCATACACCATGCATTTGCCTGCTTATTATCAACTGTATTAATTTCCCAATTATAACCCGCAAGTTCTTCAGTATGGTTATTATCGGTATAATATTTTTTTACTGCTGCTATTACCCTGTTACCTACCCTGTTTACAGCAGAAGCATCTGCATTTGCACCAGGTACTACTATTTTATTGGCACTTAAAAACTGTTTGTATTCACTATTGGCAGCCGCTAATACTGCATCATCAGAAACCAAAGAAAGCTGTTTACGCCCTGTAATGGTGTTAGTAGTACATGCTGCTAACCCAAGCGCAACTGCGGTTGAAAAAATTAGAAAGGATTTCTTATTCATGAGGTTGTTTTGGCTTCAAACATCAAAAAATTATGCCACGTTAGCAAATTTGTTATGAGTACCAGTATTTGAAGGATGTTTAACAAAGAATAAGATGTTGAGATTAACCTAATAACCACTTTAAAATGCCTTAACAAAGAAACAATCCAGCTTCGCCGGATGAATTTTCCGAAAATAAATAATCAGAAAAGCAGAAAATCCGTTTTCATAAGTCAAATCCGTGTTGTCTGTGTTCCAAATTTAAAGCCTGCAAGCTATCTTGAAGGATAAAGCGGTGCTGATAGTTATCGTTATGCAATGAAAAGTAAGACTGCTATTGATTAGCATCCTACTGTTTAGCTACAAAAAATTGGTTTATAGCTCTTCGTCACGCCTTTTTTGTTTGCGGCGGTCGCGGTATTTAAGTATGGGAACCTTACTTTCCGTACCGTTTAAAATACGGGTAATATTTTTTTGATGCGTAAGCACAATCATTAAAGCAACAAGTACAGCAAATATGCGGTAAAGCGTTTCTTTCTCATTAAAGATAAAAAGAATGAACACCATGAACGAAACGCCTGCCAGTATAGAACTTAATGAAACGAAACGGGTTAGATAAAGCACCAGTAAAAAAACACCCACACAACAAAGTGCTACAAGTGGTTGAATGGCAACGGCCATACCAAACAAGGTGGCTACTCCTTTGCCGCCTTTAAAATCGGCCCATACAGGAAAAATATGGCCAATTACTGAAGCAAGCCCCAAACCTATCATAAGATTTGTTCTGTCCCATTCGTTTACAACACCCAAATAAGTTGGTAAAAAAACATATAAAGAAGTCGCAATCACACCTTTAAGTATGTCGATAATCATTACAAAAGTACCCCACTGTTTACCCAAAACACGATAGGTATTTGTAGCACCAGCATTGCCGCTGCCATAATCGCGAATGTCAATATCAAAATAATATCTGCTTACCCAAACAGAGGTAGGAATAGAACCAATTAAATACGCAAGAATTATAAAACCAAATTCTTTCATGCAATAGGGGTTAAAGTGTACATGACAAATATATGACTAACAGCTTAATTTCATAATTCCTTAACATATTAAAAGTTACTTAAGGAATAAAGTGCATTGCAATCCATATGCCGCGCGAAACTGTGGTTTTATGTTGCCAACCCAATGTTTTTACCGCGTTTAAAATATCTGTTTCATCTTCCTGCAGCAAGCCGCTAAGCAAAATTTGTCCGTTTGGCACCACATCTTCTGCAAGAAAAGAAAGATTATCAAGAATGATATTTTTGTTGATGTTGGCAATTACCACATCGTACTTTTTAGAAAGTTTTGCGGTATCGCCTTTTTGAATTGTGATACTGCTGCAATTATTGCGCTCAATATTTTCAGTGGCATTTTCAATGCACCAGTCATCATAATCAATGGCCAGAACTTCTTTGGCACCCAGTTTTTCAGCAAGTATTGCCAGAATTCCTGTGCCTGTACCAAAATCAAAAACAGTTTTATTGTTGCAATCAATATCGCGCATTAACTGCATTACCATATAAGTGGTAGCATGGTGACCTGTACCAAAACTCATTTTAGGGGTAATCACAATTTCGTGCGCAACATTTTTTATGGGTTCATGAAAATGGGCACGCACACCTACAAAATCATCCACACTGATGGGTTCGAAATTGCTTTCCCATAACTCGTTCCAGTTTTGTGGAGGAATAATGGTAATAGAATAAGGCACACAATATTTATCACAAAGGCGGTCAGTTTCTTCTACCCTGTACCCTTTTTCTGGCATAAAAGCTTTAAGGCCGGTTTCCGTTTCCTCAAAACTTTCAAAATTCAGTTCCAGCATTTCGGCCATCAGCAACTCAATTACATCCTGTTTCTCTGTAGTGATATTTATTTCTATATAATTCATTGGTTGCCTGATTAGTAATTGCAAAAGTATTTGTATTGAGATTGCAAAGGGCAAAAAGCATCATACAGAACTCACGAAAAGGGAGCCTTTCAGACAGTTTTTACGGTATCTTAACAGGTACACGCTTACTGAAACGGTAGTTAAGCAGCATACCGTAACAGTATGCGGCTTACATACTTTAACGGATACGCCCGCATACTGCAACAGTTACTACCGCTTACCGATGACGGATACGGTAGGAACCGAAGCAGGATGCGGTAGGAGAATGAACGGTATGCGTGGGGTGACGATAGAACAATTTGGCGGCACTTGGAAAGACAGTAATGAATCTTTAAAAATGCCAAGCGGATGATTAAATGAAGCAATTTTAAGTTTAAATAATAGAAATTGAGGGCTTGATAAGCCAAACGGCATTGTTTTGAAACAAAACGCCACTTAAATGAAGCAAGTGGGAATTTAGATGGGGCAAATTGCCACTTAGATGAGCCAGACGGGACTTCGATGAGCCAATCGGGACTTAGATGAGCGAAACGGAGGGTTAAATGAGGCAAAAGTGGTAAAACTAGGTTAACAATTGTTTGGTAGAAGTTTCGCAAATACATGTAATTGGTTAAGATGCGAAGGTTTTGGTTAAAACTTTCGCATAATTTTCAGTTAGTGGTCATTGTAAAACTGCACCCTGCAAAATTCAAGCATTTTTAAGCTAACCGTTTGTAATCATAAGCAGTATATTAAGGTTAGATTGTTAAACCATAGAAATGGATCATAGTCTATTCCAAAAAAAATATTCAGAGGTGATACACAAACTTTTAATTCCTTTACTTTTTGCTTTTTTGACAATACAGACTAGCTGTAAAAAATCGGACAATACTGGATCGCCAATAATACCGTCAACATATACAAAAGTGACCGTTGCCTATAAGGCAATTAGTGGAATAGCCCCCAATTTATTAAGCCTTGACATTTATCATTTTGGACAAACCACACCAACATCACCTGTTGTTATATACGTACACGGAGGTGGTTGGGCGGTTGGGGACAAAGCAAATTCTTTAAACAACAAGAAGAATTTATTTTCTTCACTAGGTTATATTTTGATCAGTGTAAATTATCGCTTAAGTCCATCAACTGCCAGTACTGATCCCAACAGAGTTATGTACCCAGTGCACAATAATGATGTGGCTGACGCAGTTAAATGGATTTACGACAACATAAATACTTACGGTGGCAACAATCAGAAAATGGTACTACTTGGACACAGTGCGGGTGCACACTTAGTTTCATTAACAGGAACAAGTAATTTATTTTTACCCACAAGAGGTATTCCTTTAAACGCTATTAAAGGTGTTGCAAGTATTGATACAGAAGGTTATGACGTAGCTTTTCAATGTAACGATAACAACACTACTTATTTAAACGCATTTGGAAACACAAATACAAATTGGGTTCAAGCCTCACCTATTAGTCAATTATTTTCAGGAACAATATACCCGAAATTTTTTATTGCAAAGAGAGGGACAGCAGCAAGAATAGCGATTTCAGACACTTTTATTACAAAACTTCAATCGGTTGGAGTTACAGTAAGTCAAGTAACAGCCAGTCAATACGACCACGAAGGTATTAACGATGCAATTGGTGCTACAGGCGAAACTGTAGTCACAGAGCCATTAAAAGCTTTCTTAGCACAATGCTTTTTGTAGGACACCTAAAAATATATTTACGAGCAGAACAACGAACCGCTAACATTGGTATTGCCAATGGCGGGGCTTGATTGTAATCTTCGGCTATAGTTCACTATCACCAGCGGTTCCTGGTATACGCAATTCTATTTCTGATCTCTACAAAACCCTATCTCGTTGCCGCGCCATAAATCCATCTTTACACATGCAGAAAGCCTTTACTTTTGCTGCCCTATTTCAAAGGAACTTAATCAACGGAATCTCTCTTTTATGGAACTTACAAAAAACTTCGAGCCGAAGGCGATAGAACAAAAATGGACTGACCTGTGGAAAGAAAAAGGTTATTTTAAATCAACGCCTGATGGCCGTAAAGCTTTTACTGTTGTAATACCACCGCCAAACGTAACGGGTGTGCTGCACATGGGGCATACATTGAACGAAACTGTGCAGGATATTCTTGTTCGCAAAGCGAGAATGAGTGGCTTTAACGCCTGCTGGGTACCCGGCAGCGACCATGCCAGTATTGCTACAGAAGCCAAAGTGGTACAGATGCTTGACAAAGAGAAGGGCATAAAAAAAGCGGATCTTACCCGTGAAGAATTTTTGAAGTACGCCTTTGAATGGAAAGAGAAATACGGTAATATCATCTACCACCAAATAGAAAAATTGGGTTGCAGTGTAGATTGGGACAGGGTGAGTTTTACCATGGACGACCATTATTACAAAGCGGTTATAAAAGTTTTTGTTGACTTGTATAACAAAGGCAAAATTTACCGTGGTGCAAGAATGATCAACTGGGACCCCGCCGCCAAAACTGCTTTAAGCGATGAAGAGGTTGAATACAAAGACATTACGGGCAAGCTTTATTATGTAAGGTATAAAATAGTGAGTAGTGAGTTGTCAGATGTGAGTGCTACGGCTCACAATTCACAACTCACCACTGACTACCTGACCATCGCCACCCAACGCCCAGAAACCATTATGGGCGATACCGCTATTTGTGTAAACCCCAATGATGAGCGTTACAGCCACCTAAAAGGTTGTTACGCCATTGTGCCTTTAGTAAACAGGAAAGTGCCGATTATTTTTGATGAATATGTAGATCCTGCTTTTGGTACAGGTGCGTTAAAAGTTACCCCCGCACATGATATTAATGACTATAACCTTGGCCTGAAACATAACCTGCCAACCATTGATACCTTAAATGAAGATGGCACCATCAGCGAAGCCGCTGAAGTGTTTGTTGGGCTTGACAGGTTTGAAGCCAGAAAGCAATCTATTGAGCAATTGAAAGCAGAAGGACTGCTGGTTAAGGAAGAAGAATATGCTTCACGCATTGGTTACAGTCAGCGCAGTGGTGCTGTTGTTGAGCCACGTATTTCTACACAATGGTTTGTGAAGATGAAGGAACTGGCTGAGCCAGCATTAAAGGAAGTAACGGAAAGCCGCATAGATATTCACCCCGGTGATAAATTTTTAGCTACTTATAAATATTGGTTGGAGAATGTGAAAGACTGGTGCATCAGCCGCCAGCTTTGGTGGGGGCAGCAAATACCTGCGTGGTATGATGAAGATGGCGTTTGTTATGTGGGCGAGACTATTGAAAATGTACATGCCAGTCATCCATCAACCGTTGACCGTCAACTAAAAAGAGATGAAGATGTGCTTGACACCTGGTTCTCTTCCTGGTTATGGCCTATTGAAGTTTTTAAAGGAATTACTGAACCTGACAACGAAGAAATTAATTACTACTACCCTACTTCTGTGCTGGTTACAGGCCAGGATATTATATTCTTTTGGGTGGCACGTATGGTGATGGCAGGCATGGAATACAAGCAGGTAAAGCCTTTCAGCGATGTGTACTTTACCGGTATGGTACGTGACAAGCAAGGCCGTAAAATGAGTAAGCAATTAGGCAACAGTCCTGATTTGTTAGAACTGATTGAAAAGTACGGGGCCGATGCAGTGCGTTTTGGCATAATGATTTCATCGCCTGCGGGAAATGATTTATTGTTTGATGATGGTGCTTTAGAGCAAGGAAGGAATTTTAATAACAAGCTTTGGAACGCGTTGAAGCTGTTGAAAATGTGGGAAGGAAGAAAAACAGATGATAGAAAAAAGATGACAGTCGACAGTTCGGGTTACGCTTTCAACCAACAACCATCAACTGCCAACTTTGCTTTGACCTGGTTTGCTAACAGGCTTTCACAGGTACAAACAGAGGTTGACAGTTTGATGCAGCAGTTCAAACTCAGCGAAGCTTTAAAAGTAATCTACTCTTTAATATGGGATGATTTCTGTAGTTGGTATTTAGAATGGATAAAACCCGGTTTTGAGCAACCAATGGATGCTGCTATTTATGAGCAAACTGTTAGCTTCTTTGAAAAGCTGATGCAGTTATTGCACCCTTTTATGCCATTTGTTACAGAAGAAATTTATCACTTGCTGAAGGAACAAAATGATGATGTATGTGTGAAGCAGTTTGCTGCTGTAACACCATCATCTACCGAAATATTGAAAGAAGCCGAATTACTGAAACAGGTAATTACTGCCATCCGCGAAGCGAGGGCAAAAAATCAGTTAAAGCCAAAAGAGACCATCAGCTTATTTGTTCAAACGCAGTCGCAGCAAAGCTATCAATCCATACAAAATATCCTTGCAAAGCAAGTAAATGCAGACAGTATTTCTTTTACCAATGAGACTGTAGCGAACGCTATTGTGGTTGCTGTAGAAACAGATAAATTCTTTATCAAGAGCGAAAAAGAAATTGATACTGCTTCTTTAAAGGAGGAACTATTGAAAGACCTGGCGCACCAGCAGGGCTTTTTACAAAGTGTACAGAAGAAACTTGGTAATGAGCGTTTTGTACAAAATGCAAAACCAGAAGTTATTGCAATGGAACAAAAGAAACAGGCTGATGCAGAAGCAAGGATTAAAACGATAGAAGAAAGTTTGGCAGGATTATAACATCATATAGAAAAATAGAGGCTGATATAAAAAGCAAACGTCCAGAAATATTTCTGGACGTTTGCTTTTTAAGTTATGTCAAACACTGGTAATGTAAACGTGATGGTGGTGCCAAAACCAATCATACTGTCAATAGATATAGTACTGCCAATTTTATCAATAAAATCTTTCACCAGCATAAAACCCAAACCACTGCCCTTCTCGTTATTAGTGCCTGGTGTTGAATGATGCCTGCTGCTATCAATAAGCCTGGCTAATGTTTCTGTTGACATACCAGTGCCACTATCTCTAATAATAACTTTTAAAGAATGAGGGTTCAACACTTCTGCATTAATACTTATGGTACCTGCTGCTGTAAACTTGTTGGAATTAGCCAGCAGGTTGCGGAAAATGAACTTTAAAATATTACTGTCTGATGTTACAAAAAGCAGTTTATCAATATTGTTATGCAGCTCATTATCTTTCAGTAAGGCTGCTATTTTAATTTTTTCAACTGCATCTTCAACAATTTCATGCAGGTTAATACGTGTTTTATCTACATCAGTTTTGCTAACCAATATACTGCTCCAATCTACCAGGTTATCAAGCATATCAATGGTTTCATCAACCTGTGTGTTTACTATCACCATCAAATTCCCTGCCTGGCCTGCATCAATAACTTCTCTTTCTTTTAACTGCAATATTTGGCGCAAAGAAGATAAGGGACTGCGTATATCATGAGAAATAATAGAAATGATTTTATTCTGCACTTCATTCAATTCTTCAAGCCTGTTTTTTTGTTTTTGTATTATAAGGCTTCTTTCTTCGGTTTCGCGCTTATTAAGCCTTAACTCAAACAATTTAATTACCTGTTCAGACAAAACCTTCATTGCAAACACCTGCTTTTCATCAAGGTTTCTTGGTGTTCTGTCAATAACGCACAAAGTGCCTATTTTAAAACCATTTTTACTTACCAGCGGCATACCTGCATAAAAACGTATAGAAGGGTCATCTACCACTAAAGGATTATCAAAAAAACGCTCGTCATCCATTGCATCTTCTACCATAAACAAACCTTCTTCGGCAATGGCATGGGCACAAAAAGAAACATCACGTGAGGTTTCATTTACCGGCAAGCCAACCTTGGCTTTAAACCATTGGCGGTCTTTATCAATCAATGAAATTAAAGAGATGGGCACGCTGCATATTTGTGAGGCCAGTTGCACCACTTCATTAAAATCTTCTTCGTACTGTGTATCCAGAATATCAAAACTGTATAATTCCTGCAGGCGTTGTTTTTCGGTGCTTACAATAGGGGGAAGTTTCATAATTATAAAAAAATATAATTTAATTTGCGTATGCGCTGCCTGTTAAATTTTAAAAATATTTGCACCAAAACAAAGCAACTATTTTTTACAGAAAGAAAGTTTTATAAGTAAAGCTTCACCATTTCTATCCAGTATTGTGCTTTGTGCGCCTCGCCTTTCCAAATGTAAAAAGCATGATTAATTCCTTTGCTGGTGAGGGCTTCATCAAACTGTTTATTGTTTTCAAGAAAGGCATCATCCTCACCAATTACTATTGTTATTTCTAATTTTTTTATTAGCCTTAATATTTGCGGGCTTTGAATATTTGGTACATACTGGCTTGGCATATGGAGGTAAATATTTTCATCGCGGTAGCCATCAAAAAGGTCAGCAAAAAAAGGAAGTGTAATGGTAATATCGTAACGGCCGCTAAGTGCTACTACTTTTTTAAATAAATGAGGGTACCTGAAGGCAAGATTTACTGCGTGATACGCACCAAGGCTGCATCCTGCTGAAATGAGGTTTGGATTTTTATTGGTTTCTTTTATAAAAGGGATGACTTCAAACAGCACATATTTTTCAAACAATTCATGTTTTAAAATACGTTCTGCAGGCGAAATATCTTTGTTGTAAAAACTGTCTTTATCAGCGCTATCAAGACAAATCACTTGCATTTGGCCTGCTGCAATTTGTGGTTTAAGTGCCTCAATTACTTTCCAGTCTTCATAATCATAAAACCTAGCAGTACGGGTAGGAAAGAAAATTACGGGCTTGCCCGCATGCCCAAAAACAAGCAATTCCATATCGCGTTTCATCCATGTACTAAACCATGTGTGGTATTGCCTCTGCATCTCGTTAACTTGTTGCATTAATGGGATGTTGCCTGTCATTATTAAATGATTTTATAAAAGTTTGATATTGTGATCAGAAACGGTTTGCATAATAATCTCTTTCCACATCTGATAGCCTTTTTCGTTGATATGAAGACCTTCGGCTTCAAACAAATCCCTTCTTGGGTAACGGTTTTGATCCAGCATCCTGTCAAAAATGTTAACATAGTAAAGATTAGGATCGTTCGAATTTCTTATCTCTTCTTCAATAATTTTATTGGTAAACTTTATTTGCTCTATAATATTAAACCGTTTAATACTTGGCTTAATAGAAATATAAAACGTAGGTATATCGCCAAACCTTTTTCTTACCTCATTAACCATTTGCTTAAAAAAGATAAACACTTCTTCAGGATGGCGGCCATCGCCTAAATCATTATCACCAGCGTAAATAAAAACCGATGTTGGGTTCATACCCTTCATTACCCTGTTAAAAAACCAAATACACGAGGCCATGGTAGAACCGCCAAAACCAAGGTTTAATGGCTTAAAACCAGCAAAATCCTGCTGCAAATTTTTCCATAACCTTATGGAAGAACTACCATAAAAAATAATTTTTGGCTCTTCATGTGCAGCCGCTTTAATCTCTTCAACACGTCTTATATCATCCTCATACCAAAACATACGCTTAACTATTTAGTAATATAGCAAATGTAACTGGATAAGAGCTAAATGGCTTAAAATAAACCTGAGGCAAATAACACAACACACGAAACTATCAATGTTTGCAATGCTTTTAAAGAAATCATAAAATTTAAACATAAGATAATGCAAGAGGAAAAAAAATAAACGAGAAGAGCATTTTGTATGGCAATAAAAAAAGGGAACTCCTGTTTAGGAAGCTCCCTTATATAAACCCTGCTGCATAAAAACGTTTCTAAGACATTGCAACTAATTGCAGGTTTAACGAAAAGGAAAATATTTTTAAAGAAGATTTTTGTTGACATTTCTACTTGATAACTCCATACAAGCTCCCACCCTTTTCAAACAATCTGTCAATCTTTTTTTCAATGGCGGGTACTTTTTCTACAGGTGGCGAATGATGTGGCTTAATGCGTGCATCAATAACTAAAGGGCCATTACAACCCCAGTGTTTGTTAGTGATAAAACTGTCAATGCCATAAATATCATGACTTGGATTGCAGCGTGTAAATGTTACCCAAAGGAAATTACCAAAAGTCTTACTTACAAAATCAGCATCATCACAAATAACTATAAGTGGATACCTGTTTAAGTGTGTTGTATATTCCTTAATTCTGTTTACAAATAATTTAATCTCATTTTCTGCTTCTGGGTAACTGCTAAATTTACTTAACGATAGTGCTATGATTCCCTTGTTGACCATTTTTACCTGATAGTTTTTCTCAAGCAAATAATGCGGAAGAATAGTCCCCAACTCTCTTTTTTTATCGCCGCAGGCCGCAAATACAACCTTACTACCCGTGTTCAAACCTGTACCGCTATAATCCAAAGTATCTATAGTAGTATTGGTATAAAAGTGAACGTCTCTTTTTAAATCAATTCTTTCCAGCAAATACTCAAAAAACTGCTGCACGTTGTGCGTGGTTAATTGATTGGTATCATCTGCTGCAATAAACAAAAATTTGGCAAGGCTTAATTGGCCAGTTCCTAAAATATGGTTGGCAATGGTCAGCAATTCTGCTGGTTGTTTTGTGGGCGCATAAGGCGTATAACGCTCACTGCCTATGGCCAGTAGCAAAGGGTGTACGCCAGCGGCGTCTACGGCATTCACTTCTTTTAAACCAGGTATTTCCTGCGGAATGGCGGCGCCGGTTATTTCATGTATCAGCTCACCAAAACTGGTATCTTCCTGTGGTGGCCTGCCTACAACTGTAAATGACCAGATGGCATTTTTTTTTGCGTACACTTTGTGCACTTTCATTAAAGGAAAATCATGCTTTAATGAGTAATAACCTAGATGATCGCCAAAAGGGCCTTCTGGCTTATTATCGTTGGGATAAACCTCTCCTGTAATTACAAAATCAGCATCTGTACTTATTGCAAAGCCATCCTCATAGGTATAACGAAAACGCCTGCCGCCAAGTACCCCGGCAAAAGTCATTTCACTTATGCCCTCAGGCAATGGCATTACGGCACTTAATGTATGCGATGGCGGGCCACCAACAAAGCAACTAACTTTTAAAGGCTGCCCTTTTTTATTGGCTTTTGTTTGATGAACACCAATACCACGGTGCAATTGGTAATGAAGGCCAATTTCCTTGTTCAATTCATAGTCATTACCCGTTAATTGAATGCGGTACATACCAAGATTTGCCTTCATAATTCCAGGTGCATCCACATCTTCTGTGTACACCTGCGGCAGTGTTACAAAAGCTCCGCCATCCATTGGCCAGTGGTGAATTAAAGGAAGATCAGCAATATTTATTTGCTGATAAAGCACAGGCTTGGTAAATGGATTTTTTAATGGCAAAGCCTTCAGCGCAGCCAACCCAGTGTTTATATTTTGAAGAGGATGTTTTAGTGCCTGCATAGGATCGCCCTTCAATTCTATTAATTGCTGCACCAGTTTAAAAGTATCGCGAAAAATAAACTTGCTTCTTTCAAGTGTGCCAAAAATGTTGCTCGCTGCGCGAAACTTACTGCCTTTTACATTCTCAAATAAAATGGCGGGGCCTTTAGCTTCATACATTCTAAGGTGAATGGCAGCCATTTCAAGGTAAGGGTCAACCTCTTCTTTTATACGTATAAGATGGTTGTTTTTTTCCAGGTCGTGTAAACATTGTTCAAGAGATGAATAAGACATTCTGCAGTTTCTAAATGATTGACTTTAATAACACTACATTATCTTGTTTGTTGAAAGCTGCGGGAATATTAAATGAAAGCCCTTTTAACACCTGGCAGGCAATATGGCCTTCTTTACTTTTTATTTCAAGTTCAAATTTTTCATCCTGCAAAAGATACTGTTCTATTGTTTCTTTTGAGGTATCTACAATCCAGTATTCCTGCACACCATGAAGAGCATAATCTTCAAACTTAACTCCGCGGTCGTTCTTTTCAGTCGAATCTGATAACACTTCTACAATAAAATCAGGTGTTGGGAATATTTTCTGTTTCTGTGTGAATTTATCAGCCTTGTCATTCTTCCAAAAAACAATATCAGGTTCGTAGCTGTTGCGGTTAAGTTCAATCATGCATTTTTCAATACCTAATTTACCTAAATTATTCACGTCAGAATAAGTAGAAAATATACGTGAAATAAAAGTGGTGGCATCATTGTGCCTTAGCATTACAGGCGAATGCAAAATAATTTCGCCATTAATATATTCTGCTTTATCATCCTCGGTAATGCTGTTGTAAAAATCAATTCTGCGCTGCTTTTCGTCTTTCAGAACTTGTTGCAGCTCCTGCACATACTGAGGTAGCCTTGGCGATTTGATGATGGCATCTAACACGGCTTCCATAAACTTCTTTTCACCAAATTTACAGTTAATGATGATTAGTTTTGCAGCATGACTAAGCTTAGTGTAAACATCAACAAGTTTGCAACCATACGTAACAGCCGTGGTGGCAATAACCCCAATGTAATGCAGGCTGCCATTGATGCGCAGCGTTTTGGGGCAGATGGGGTTACAGTACACCCCAGGCCTGATGAAAGGCATATTACCTACAAAGATGTGTATGATATAAAACCCATTATTACCACCGAATTTAATATTGAAGGTAACCCAACCGAACAAAAATTTATTGACCTTGTACTTGCCGTAAAACCACACCAGGTAACCCTGGTGCCTGATGCGCTGGGGCAAATTACCAGCAATCATGGCTGGAATACGTTGCAGCATAAAGACTACCTTATTAATATAGTTGCTGTGTTTAAAAAAGCAGGCATACGTGTGTCTATCTTTGTAGATCCTGTAATAGAGATGATTGAAGGTGCTGCTTTAACAGGTACTGATAGAATTGAATTGTATACAGAAGGCTATGCAAAAGCATTTGAACAATCATTAAACGGCAACCGCGAAGCTGCTATACAGCCGTATGTTGCTGCTGCCATAAAAGCAAAAGAACTTGGGCTTGGTTTAAATGCAGGCCACGACCTTGACCTTAAAAACCTTAAATTTTTCGCGCAGCATATTCCATGGCTTGATGAAGTAAGCATTGGCCACGCACTTGTTTGTGATGCCCTGTATATTGGTTATGAAAATGCAGTGCAGATGTATAAAAGGCAGTTGCAGTTGTAGTTAAGAAATACATAAACAATTGGTAGACTGATTAAATAGTTAGTTGCGAGGCGACTGAAAATTTTTGAAATGGAAGAGTTTAAACAATCTTACTAAAATTGTATTAATTTTAAAATTATGATAGCAGTAGTTGGAACATATCAAAATGGCTATGTAAAACTTGACAAGGATTATTATTCAAACAATCCTGTAAAAGTAATTTTAACTTTTTTAGACGAAGTTCCTGATCAAACTGAAAAAGGACTTTCCTTTTCAGACTTTTCCTTTTCACAAAGTCAAAAAAATTTGGAAAACTTTAAAGGCACATTTAGCGACGCTGTAATTGAAGAAAGAAGACTTGAACTATGAAAATATTTTTAGACACATCTTCTTTATTTAAACTTTATCATCGTGAAGTAGGCACAGCAATACTTGAACAAATATTTTCTCAAGTAAATATTACAAATATTTACTTATCAGAAATAACCAAAATAGAATTTACCTCATGTGTTTGGAAAAAAGTAAGAACCAAAGAAATTACTGAATTAGAAGCCACCACTACTTTACAATTATTTGAAAGTGATTTTAGTAAATACACTTTCGTTGCAACTGACAGTATTATAATTGAGTAAGCCCGCCTTCTTACAACAAAATATGGTTTAAAGGGCTTAAGAACATTAGACAGCATTCAACTTTCGAGTGCAATTTCATTAGCTAAACAGGTACAACTGTTTATTACTTCAGACAATTTATTGAAATCACTTTTAAATGAAGAAGGACTACAAACTGAAATACCCGGCAGCTAAACTTGGTTTTGCGCAAGCGCGGATGGATACAGAGCATTTCGATGTGTTAATTGACCCACTTGCTTTAAACACCTTTTCCGCACGGGTTAAGGAGCTTAAACCGACTGGTTAAGGAGCTTAACCCGACTAGTTAAGGAGCTTAACCCGCCTAGTTAAGCATCTTAACCCGACTAGTTAGGGAGCTTAACCCGCCTAGTTAGGGAGCTTAACCCGCCTAGTTAAGCACCTTAACCCGTAAGGGGTTATTGCTACTAACCGTTCTAAATTTTACAAATCAGCCTAAACTGTAATCGCATTCTCAAATAAACCCTCCCCCAAAACTTTCCCCCTTGCCACTTCGCCGCTGCCAATTACCTTCGCCGCATGACCGAAAAAATACTCATCCTCGATTTTGGAAGCCAGTTTACCCAATTAATTGCACGCTGCGTACGAGAAGCCAATGTGTACTGCGAGATCATTCCCTACAACAAAACCTTTGTTATAGAACCCGGCCTTAAAGGCATTATATTAAGCGGATCGCCCTTTAGTGTTAATGATGAGAAATACCCCAATGTTGATATTCCAGCGATGGTAGCAAAACTGCCTGTTTTAGGCGTTTGCTACGGCGCACAGCTTACTGCCAAAGAATTTGGCGGCAGGGTTGACAAAAGCAACAAGCGTGAATATGGCCGCGCCATGCTGCAAACCGCTAAAGAAGATGTGCTGTTAAAAGACATCACTAACAATTCACAGGTTTGGATGAGCCATAGCGACAGCATTGTAGAACTTCCTGCAGGCTTTGAAGTTCTGGCGACTACAGAGAGTATTCCTGTAGCGGCTTTCCGCAAAACAACTTCTGATACGTTTCCTTTATACGGTTTACAGTTTCACCCCGAAGTGTACCATTCTACCGAAGGCAAACAAATTCTTAAAAACTTTCTCGTAAATATTTGTGGCTGTACGCAGGACTGGACGCCCGCTTCTTTTGTACACGAAACCATCGAAAAATTGAAGGCTCAGATTGGTGATGCCAAAGTTATCATGGCTTTAAGTGGTGGTGTTGACAGTACCGTTGCCGCTACCCTTGTTAGCCGCGCCATTGGCAAAAACCTTTTCGGCATTTTTGTAGACAATGGCGTATTACGTAAAGACGAGTTTCAGCAGGTGCTGGATATTTACAAACAGCTTGACCTGAACGTTACCGGCATAGATGCGAAGGAATTGTTTTACGGTGAACTGGCAGGCAAAACAGACCCTGAAGAAAAGCGGAAAACCATTGGCAAATTATTTATAGATGTTTTTCAGGAAGAGGCATTAAAAGTAGATGGCGTGAAGTTTTTGGGGCAGGGCACTATTTATCCTGATGTAATTGAAAGCATGAGCGTTCACGGGCCTTCAGCAACCATTAAATCCCACCACAATGTGGGTGGCTTACCTGAAAAAATGCACCTGAGCCTTGTAGAACCGCTGCGCTCTTTGTTTAAAGATGAAGTAAGAAAAGTTGGTTTGGAACTGGGTATTCCTTATGATTTATTATACCGGCACCCCTTCCCTGGCCCTGGTTTGGCCATACGTATTTTGGGAGAAGTGACAGAAGAAAAAGTAAAACTGTTGCAGGATGCCGATGCCCTTTATACCAAGGCTTTAAAAGAAACAGGATTATACGATAAGGTTTGGCAGGCAGGTACCATTTTACTACCCGTAAAAAGTGTGGGTGTTATGGGCGATGAAAGGACGTATGAATTTACTGTTGCCTTACGTGCAGTTACCAGCGTTGATGGTATGACGGCAGACTGGGCACATTTGCCTTACGATTTCCTGGCCAATATCAGTAACGAGATCATCAACAATGTTCGCGGAATTAACCGCGTAGTGTACGATATCAGCAGCAAACCACCTGCAACCATTGAGTGGGAATAAAGGTTTATCTCAACCCATTTAACGATTATAAAAAAGCGCAACGTTTTACGTTGCGCTTTTTGGCTTTATGAGACCAGCGATAGTACTTTATTAAACTTTAGTGGCGTCGCACACTGCGGCGATTGGTGCTTTGTTGAGCTGTACCGCTCTGCGAAGTCTCTGACTTCGCAGTATTTATGTTCTTACGGGTTTGTAACTCGGCATCACTGACACAGGCGAAAAAGCCACAGGCTTTTAAAGAACATAAAAGAATACGAAGTCAGAGACTTGGTATAGCATACATTTATTTTGCAGCCGCCAGCCAATATACCGCCAGCTCATACCCTTTTAAACCAAGGCCAATAATTGAGCCTTTACATTTGGCAGAAACATGCGATATTTTCCTGAACTCTTCCCTTGCATGAACATTGCTGATATGTACTTCTATTACAGGCGTTGTAATGGCGGCAATACAATCACCAATAGCTACAGAAGTATGTGTATAACCACCAGGGTTAATAATAATACCATCGTAACTAAAACCAAGTTCCTGCAGCTTATTAATCAGTTCGCCTTCCACATTGCTTTGGTAATACGTAAATTCAATGGCAGGGAACAAAGGCATCAAATCAGTATAAAAAGTTTCAAAAGTTTGTGAACCATACACACCAGGCTCACGGGTACCCAGCAGGTTTAAATTGGGGCCGTTAATAATGGCAATTTTCATACGGGCGAAAGTAGGAAAGATTATAATTGCTGAAAATAAAAAAGAGAAGCTCAAAGCTTCTCTTTCAATAATAATTCTTTAAGCCTGTTAAGCCAATATCCCATCAATCTTTTCATTCATCCATTTACTTCTGCCAAAACCTTTAATTACATGCTTTTCGCTGTGGTAAGATGAACGAACCAATGGCCCGCTTTCTACATAATCAAAGCCCATACTGTAACCAATCTCACGCAGCTCAGCAAACTCATCAGGGTGCACATAACGCAGTACAGGCAAGTGCTTTTTGGTAGGCTGCAAATACTGGCCAAGCGTCAATACATCACAATTCACTTCACGCAGGTGGCCCATCGTTTCAATTACTTCTTCTTTGGTTTCGCCAATACCCAGCATCATACCTGTTTTAGTACGCATACCGCCTTCTTTTAGCATACGCAACACATCAAGACTGCGGCGGTATTTTGCCTGGATACGCACTTTACGTGTATTGCGTTCAACGGTTTCCATATTGTGGCTTACTACTTCTGGCGCTGCGTCTATAATGCGTTGTATTTGGTCTTGTATACCACGAAAATCAGGCACTAAAGTTTCTAATGTAGTATCTGGATTTAAAGCTTTTATCGCCTTAATAGTATTGTACCAAATGATGGAACCTCCATCTTTCAGCTCATCCCTGTCAACACTGGTAACAACGGCATGTTTTACTTTCATCAGGTTAATGGCTTCTGCTACGCGTTGTGGTTCATCCCAATCCACTGCTTCTGGGCGACCAGTAGCAACAGCACAAAAAGCACAACTGCGGGTACAGATATTACCAAGTATCATAAACGTGGCCGTGCCTTCGCCCCAGCATTCGCCCATATTAGGGCAATTGCCGCTTTCGCAAATGGTATGTAATTTATGATTGTCAACAAGGCCGCGAACGTGTTTGTAGCTTTCGCCAATAGGCAATTTTACACGAAGCCAGTTTGGTTTTTTTATTTTGGATTCTTCACCGATTTCTTTGGATACAACAGGTAATTCTAACATGCATTTTATTTAACGGCTCAACTATTTTGTAAAAATATTGATTAATGCAAAGCAATTGGCATTTAGGTGCGATTTGTGTTTTTGATGAAGGGAAATTATTTAAAAGATTAAACAATCATAGCAGTTGGCACACCATTTCTTGTAAAATGCTGTAAAATTTCATGTTGTTTAAATAAGGTTGCCCTGCGGCTGAGTTTTTTGATAGATGTATTTCAGGCGAAATCTTTCAATAGCAATTGTATAAACTTATTTACTGCTCTTCCTTTTTGTTCTTATTTTTTCTAAACCTTTTAAACAGGTCATAACTAAATTTCAGTTCGCCATTATCATTAGGCCTGGCTCGTATAAAAATGCTTGCGCCACCGTTTTTGGAAGTGCCTTTATTTACTGGAACATAGGCTGAATCACGCTTTTTTAAATTATTCAGCGGCACTTGTATTGATATGTCTGTGCCTTTACCATTCAAATCGTACACTCCTTCTACAAACATGCCTAACACACTGCTTTGTATCTCCATCAGTTTCATGGTAATTTTTTCATCCTTTATTGTTACAGAATCTTTCAGTTCTGCAAAAGTGATGTTATCAAAATCCCTGTTTTTAAAAATGAATTTCTGCAGGCTCTTCATGGGTGTGAAATTAACAAGCGAGCCATTTTTTAAAGAGAAATTTACAGTACCATTTATACTTTGCGGATAAGGCTGCAGCGAATTATTTAACAGGGCAACGGCATTAATGCTGCAATAAAACTTGCCTGTAAGGTTATCTGCACCAATGCCCTTTAAACCAAAATTATTAAAGCTGTTCATTACCTTTTTTATATCCATATACTGCATAGATAATTTAAAAAAAGCCCTGCTATTGTCAGACGTAAGCGTACGAAGCCTGCCGCTCACATTCATGCTGCCACCGGCATGTTGTAGTCCTGCGCTGTTCAATATCCATTCATTTTCTATTAATGAAATATTGGCCGCCACATTTTCTGCACTAAATTTTTCATACAAAAATTTATCTGCTTTTACCTGCACTGTTACATTGCCATTGGTTAAAATTTCGTTTACCTGCGATGCCTGTACCGAACTGCTTTTTTTAGCCTGGCTTTTCTTAACAGTACCAGTGCCTGTAAATAATTTTTTTAATGGCTGCAGGTTTAGCCGTGGCGAATAAATATTCCATTGCAGGTTTATTTTATTGGTACTGTTGTTTACCAGTTTTAAAAGATTGGTTGCACTGCCCTGCATGACAATTCTGTTGCCTGCAACAGTGCAGTTAAGGTCTTTAACGGCCAGTTCGTTATGTGTAAAAAGAATATTGCCATTGCAGTTATCAAAACTGATGTCTTTGGGTGTGTACAACAGCCCTGCGTTTTTAAAAGTAACTTTCCCGTTAAGGGCAGTATTGTTTTTATCGTTGCCTGTAAACGGCCCGTTATAACTGATGTGCAGGCTTGCTTTTCCCGATTTTGCAACCAGCATATCAGATTCTGAAAGATTATTAAATGTAGTAGCATCTGTTTCAGAATTAAGGTCGCAAACCAGTATGGGCGTAGTAAGATTTGTAATCAATATTTGTGGCGATGTAAACACGAACCCTTCCCAGGTGCCTGTAAAATTTTCTGCCACCACTTTTGAATTGGGGTCTGTACGCGGCTGGCCAGGCACTACCTCGTTGGTATAATAGCCACCAAAACTACAGTTGGTAAAATCTATAAATTTATTGTGCAGCACATTGTCCTTCACCATCCAGTTTACCTTTATCAAAGGCTCACCGCCATTCAACGAACCGCTGATAGAAGCATCTACATCAAAAGGTTTTTCAAGGCTGGCAAGTAAAATAGATTGCGCAATTTTTGGCGTAAGTAATGACCTTGCAAAGTCGTATTTGATTTGTTTTGACTGCACCTGCAGGCTAAATACAGGCTCTTTGGTAAAAAGGAATTTACCTGTAAAAGCAAATGGCTGTTTTGAGAGGCTGATAGGAATCTTATCAAAAGTTAAAGCATGTTGTCTTTCATCAACCATCAGGTCAAACTTTCCTTCCAGTAAATGATTGGTAGCAAAAGAACCATTGGGTAAATTCAGTGCAAAAGAATGAATAAGGATGCTGGTATTAAGATGAATGGTTTGCAGACTGTCTGTCTTATCAAAACCAGCTTCAATATGGTTGATGGTGACATGATAAAGCTTTTGTTTTACAGCATCAGAAAGTGTGACTGCTACCCTGTTCAGTTCCAGCTTCTTTAGTTCTAGCGGGCTGGCACCAGCTTCTTTTTTTATAGTGCTGTCTTTTGCTTTACCGTCTAATAAATAACCATTGGTATAGCCTGTACTGTCAGTAAAAATGGTAATAGCACCATCATCAAACCTTATTTTATCGGCCACAATTTTACGCGATAGTAAACTGCCCCAGCTTAGCCTAACAAATACTTTTTTGGCGGCAAACAGCGGTTTGTTGTGCCTGCTGAACAGGCTGTCTTTTATCAGTGCATTATCAAGCGAAACTGTAACAGAAGGAAAGTTTTTAAAGAAACTGATACCTGCATCGGTAACAGAAACATCGCCCCTGATGCTTTGGCTTAGCTGCGTGGTTATTTTTTGTATGATACTTTTTTTATTGGCACTTACATAGATATAACTGGTGATACAAAGCAGCAAAAAAACAACCGTTGTTATACCTAAACCCCACAATAAATACTTTTTAAATTTTCGCATTATGGTATGAATGTAAAAAACATACCGCTGGTTGGGGATTAAAAAAGAAATATTGTTTGTTTCTAGTTCACACTATTAATCCAAATATTCCTTACCATCAACTGCAAGCCAGCCTTTCCGTCCATCAGTTAGCATAAACCTTGCAAAACACTGGTTTATAGGATTTAAGAATTGGTACCTGGCTTTTTTGTTCATTGGATAATAACCATACAGGTTATTCTGCATAAAAATAAAAGGTTGAAATTCTTTAAAATTAGCCTTGTTATTAATTCCATAGCGGCTGTCAATAGCATTAAGTAATATAATTTTTGCTACCGCCTGGCCTGTGGTATCTAATCTTACAATGTTTTGTTTTCCATCTGCCGTTCTTTCCAGAAATGTAAGATTGTCAAGCTCTTTATCAAATTCAGTGTTCTCATCATACAGCAATTCTCTTGAATTATTAAGGAAGGAAATATAATTACTGCCAAACAGCGGTGTTAGGTTTAAAGTTATATCTCTTATTACTTCACCAGGAACGTCTTTAGTTATTATTTTGAGAAATGAACTATCGCGCTGTTTAAAAAGCCTTTGCTCAAAAGAAAGAACGGTACCACAGATTTCACGGTTTACCTTTTCATTAGGATTTTTTTCTAACATCTCACCATTTATGTTAAGCCAGATTACTTTGTTGGCTTTGAGCAATTGATAATTGCTGTGAAAAAGTGATAATTTATGGTAAGCACGTATATTACTGGCCACCAGTTGCTTAGTTGCCTGTGAATAAATACTTATGTTTTTACCTGAATAACAAAATGCAAAATACCTGTGTATTTTAACAGAGTCGAACGTATGCTGCCTTTGTGTTTTCTCAGAAATTACAAGGAAGGTTTTCCCTTTTATTATTTTGCTTGACAATTCCCCACCCTCATAATTTTGAGAATGAGCGATAGAAGCAGTTAAAGCAATACAGGTAACAAGGCTCAAAAATCTCATAAGCATTTCAATTTGTATTCATTTCGAAGACTAAAATATTGCATTACTTCATCATCTCCCCCAACTTCTCCATTTCAAATTCCAGCACCTCTATTTTTAATTTTTGCAATGCCTGGGCTTTTGCACCGCAGTCGTCAAGCTTAAGTTTCGCCAGTATTTCCATCATCTCAAGTAATTCCTTGTCTACGCGGCCTTTTTCATCTGCCGTTACATGTGGCAGCAATTCAATTACTACCATCATCGCCGTTTTACATTCCTGCTCCCGCTTCTTTAAAAGATCCATTTTATTTTTTGCTCGTTGAAGGTTTACCTGGCATTTCAGGCGCATCTGTTTAATTGTTTTAAGCAATACTTCTTTTTGCGCTTCATTCGCATCTACAAAATTTTGTGTAACAATCGGGTTAATATACACCAGCTTATCAATCTCCATCATTTTCATGCTGGCTTCATGTGGCAAAAAACGTAAGCCGCTTTCATACATTCCTAAATGGGCACGCGATACCGAAAGGTATAAAGCAAGGTGATCTTGCGAAAGCCCCAATATTTCACGTGTTGACAATTCTGTTTTGCGTCGTTTCATTTTAATTTTCTTTCTGTTACAAAATTTCTGTTACAAATAATTTGTAACAGAAATTTTGTAACAGATTAAAAATGTGTTTGAAAATAAAAAGTGAAAGTTTAATAACGGATGAATCATTACGCGGCAATTAAATCAGATGTCTCGTACCTCGACATGACGAACCCTCCTTTCAGTATTGCCATACATCAAGAAGAAACGAAAATCCCGCAGCTAATGCCACGGGATTTTTTTATTTAAGTTGTTGAAGGAATTAAAAAATAAACAAAATACTTTGCGCCTTTGTATCCTTCCCTTCTTTGCGTGAAACAAAAGCCTAATGTTCACGCTCAATTAAAAAACCTGCCAGTTCCATTAAAGGTTGTTTGCGGGTTTCTTTTACAGCAATATCATCCAGGTGTTTAAAGGCGGTTTGTACATATTTTTCTTTCAGCTCTTTGGCCCAGGTATCAACGCCGCAGGCTTTAAAAATAGACAGCATTTCGGCCACTTTTCCTTCTTCGTTGGTTTGCAGCAATTGTTTTATTCTTGTTTTATGTTCTTCTGTTGCAACTTCAAGCGCATGCAACAGCAAAAAGGTTTTTTTATTCTGGCGAATATCGCCGCCCACATCTTTACCAAATTTTTCAGGGTCGCCAAAAGCATCCAGGTAATCATCCTGCACCTGAAAAGCAATGCCAAGGTTTAGCCCAAATTGGTATAGGTGTTTACAATTACCCTCACCTGCCCCACCAAGTATGGCACCCATTTCTAAACTGGCAGCCAGCAACACAGAAGTTTTAAGGCTTATCATTTTTATATAATCATCCAGCAAAACCGTTTCCTGCTTTTCAAAATCCATATCAAGCTGCTGACCTTCGCAAACTTCACGTGCCGTTTTATTAAACAGGTGCAAAATGCGGTGTATATAACTGGCGTTTATTTTATTAATATAGTCGTAGGCTTTAATCAGCATCACATCGCCGCAAAGCAGGGCCACACTGTCGCCGTATTTTTTATGCACGGTTTCCATGCCACGGCGCAAAGGCGCGGCATCCATAATATCATCATGCACCAATGTAAAATTGTGAAACAATTCAATGGCAGTGGCCACTTCATAAGCATCTTTATGTATGGCATCAAACAGTTCATTACCCATTAAACACATTACGGGGCGAATTCTTTTACCGCCAAGGCTTAAAAAATAATCACCGGGTGCGTACAAGGTAGAGGGCTCAGCAGGAAAATGCGGCACATCAAATTTTGCAGCAAAATCCTTCACCAGTTCAGTAAAACTATGCATGGCACAAACCTAACTGAAAATGCGATAATAATTGCCACAACAGGTTATATCTACCGCAGATAACGCGGATAAACGCAGACTTAAACAACCTAAACCATCAGCGATAATCTGCGACATCTGCGCGACATATTTTCTTTACGCCTAACATCAGCGAAAATCAGCGAAATCTGCGCGACATATTTTTCTATTCCCTATCTGCGCGACATATTTTATTTTTGAAAGGATATGAAGGTTACCAACGAACAGCAGGCAATCATTGATTCAACTGGTGATATAAAAATAAATGCCGTTGCAGGCTCTGGCAAAACAACCACTGTTATTGCGTATGCCAAAGCAAGGCCACGTAATGCAAAAATTTTATACCTGGCTTTTAATAAAGCCGTGAAGCTGGAAGCTGCCAAAAAATTTACAGAAGCTGGTCTTAATAATGTAAAAGTAGAAACGGCGCATTCGCTAGCATATAAACATATTGTGTTTTCGCGTGGCTATAAAGTGCGCCAGCAAGATTTTAAAACCTACGAAATAGCCGCCCTACTTGGGCTAAAGGGCAGCGAAGCAAAACATTCAGAATATATAGTTGCCAACCATATTATAAAATTCATTGCCTATTTCTGCAACAGCGATAAAGAGAAGGTGCAGGACCTAAATTATCTTGATGTTGTAAGCGACCCAAAGGCCAAAACTTTTGTGCGCAATGTGTACGCTTATATAGAAAAGCAAACCAGGGTATTACTGGCAAAAATGGATAAGGGCGAGATAGACATTACGCATGATTTTTACCTGAAAAAATTTCAGTTGCAGCAACCGCAACTTGGCTATGATTATATTTTATTTGATGAAGCGCAGGATGCCTCGCCTGCCATGCTAAGTATTTTTTTAAACCAGCAGGCTACCAAAGTAATTGTAGGCGATACCCACCAGCAAATTTATGGCTGGCGGCACGCTGTGAACTCATTAGAGAAGGCTGATTTTAGCACGCTTCACCTCTCAGCCAGTTTTAGGTTTGGGCAGGATATTGCCAACCTTGCCATGGCCGTGCTTGACTGGAAGCATCATTTGCAGGCGCACAAAAAAATAAACATTACAGGCAAAGGAACCAGTACGGCAATCAACAGTAAAGCGGTAATTGCAAGAACCAATCTTGGTTTATTGCTGAAAGCCATTGAGTATGTAACAGAGAAGAAAGATATTAAAGGCATTTATTTTGAAGGCAATATCAACTCATACACTTATGCCGATGAAGGAGCTTCTTTGTACGATGTACTGAACCTATCCAACGGCAAACACCATTTAATAAAAGACACGCTGGTAAAGGCCATGAAGGATATTGATGACCTGGAAGAATATGTAAAAACTACGGAAGATGCACAGCTATCGATGATGCTGGATATTGTAAAAAAATATGGCGACAAAATACCCGGCATTATCAAGCAACTAAAAGACAAGCATGTGGACAATAACGATAAAGACAAGGCCGAAATAATTTTTTCTACCGTGCACCGCTGCAAGGGCATGGAGTACGACAGCATACAATTAGTGAATGATTTTATTACCGAAGAAAAGCTGGAAAAAATTCTGGAAGACAAAGAAGAAAACATTGACCGCGCCAAACTGAACGAAGAAATTAACCTGCTGTACGTGGCCATTACAAGAACCAAATGCCAGTTGAATATTCCTGAAACGCTGGTGCCTGCAGGCTTTGCAGCCTCGCCCAACATACGCCTGCTGCAAGTGGAAACAAAAACCAACACCAAAGAAACGTATACGGGCAAAAGCAAGTATGCCGTAATTAAAAAAGAACCTACAGAAAAAAAATACAGCCTTGAAAAAGCAAGAGAAATAAATAAAGATGCCTACCGCCCATGGACAGAAGAGCAGGACAATGAATTGACCATTATGTACTGCGATAAATTATCACTCAATGCAATGGCCGAACATTTTGGAAGAACGAAGGGGGCAATACTTTCGAGGATTAAGAAGCTGGAATTGGGGGAGATTTATGGGTAGGATGGGAACGCGGATAACGCGGATTGAACGGATTTAAAGCGGATAGTTGTTTGGATTATAATGCTTTGGCTTGCTATAGGCCATCGTCAATTGGAGGGTTTGTTGCATCGTCTTTTAACATATGAATGATTGGATGAAAATGATACGAAGGAGCCACTTAGGTTTGGTTCGTGTCTCTTTGCTCTGCGTGAACTTGCAGTTCCGCAGAAGTATTATATTGCCTTTGGCAATTGTTGCTACAAGCAACAGAATATGCCTACGAAACTATAAGTTTCATAGAGCGTGGTTAAAATATCCTTGTTAATAGCGTACAAATAAAAAACCGGAGATAGAGATCCCCGGTCGTTTTTTACCCCGAATTGTGAAACAAACTTTCAACTTTAAAAATATACTATAATGTGTTCATCATTTCCCTCTGTTTAGAATATTTCTGGCTTTCAATTTTTTTGCCCCATAGCCTACGCCTGCGGCTACCAATAGGCTTAATCCGCCATCAATAGGCGCATCGGGCATGCCATTATCAGGGAAGCCGTCAATCTGGGCCAAAGCAGGTATGGGAAAATAAATGGTTGAGAACAGTACAATAAGTGTTACCGCTGTTTTTATATGTTGTGGCTTCATGGTGTGGTGTGATGAAAATTGGTGATAAATCACTAGCGTCCTAACAAGTTAGTATAAAGATCTTTGAAAATATTGTTGATAAAGGGTTTGGACAGATTTGAGTTTCAAACGATTTGAGCAATTTGTATTTTTTAGCAAATGCCAGAATGGCAAGTTTGCCAAATGAAT
>JANPIP010000062.1:0-71556 GCA_031424995.1 Chitinophagales bacterium
GGACAACTTTAATGAAACCTTCGCTTTAACAAGAAACAACAACAGGTTAAGTATAGAAGGCAGGCCAACAATAAAAGGCAACGACACCCTGTTCTTTGCCATGAACAATTTCAGCAAAAAAGAATATGTTTTAAAGATAGACGGCAGCAATTTCAGCGAAGCCAATGCAACTTTACTTGACAACTACACAGGCACCAAAACAGCGATTGACCTCGCACAACCTATGACTTACAACTTCACTGTAAACGGTGATGACGCATCAGCAGGCAACGACAGGTTTATGATAACCTTTGGCAGCACTACAAACATCGCCGCAGGCGAAACAACAGAAACCAACAACCTGTTTGTAAAACTAAGCCCCAACCCTGTAAGCAATCAGCTACAAGTAGACTTTAAAACAGCTACAACAGAAAGCACGGTTATTAAAGTGATCAACAGCCTTGGCCAAACAGTAAAAACGGTAAATGCAGGTAAAGTAAATGCAGGCAATATTACCATACCGGCAACTAGTTTATCAGCAGGTTTGTACACAGTACAATTAATCAGTGGCGATAAAAAAATTGCTACGCAGAAGATAGTAAAACAATAAAAAAGTCATTGAGTCAAAAGTCAGTAAGCCATTGGTTGTAAATATTGCCAATGGCTTACTGTACTAACTGCCAATAACAGCATATATTCTCAATAAACAAACTATTAAACAAATGAAATCTATATACAAAAAGTACGTTTTTATACCAGTTATTTTGCTAATACTTGTAATGGCTTTTCCCTCGCTTGCTTCTGCGCAGTTCGAGTCTTTTCCTGATGGTGGCAACCCTGATGCACCAATTGATGGCGGCTTAAGCCTACTGGTAGCAGCAGGTGTAGGTTACGGTGCTAAAAAAATTAAGGAGAGAAAAGCTTCAACTAATAATTTAAAAAAATAATAATCTTAATAATATGAAAAAAATAGTCTCTACCGTTGTATTATCCTTTTTATTGGTAAGTGCATTTTCACAAGCTACATATTACTGGCGTGGCGGGGCATCTGGATCTTGGACAACAAATTCTAATTGGAATCTTGCTTTAGATGGCAGCAGTACTAGTAGAAACACGCCTAATGTTGGCGATACTTTAATATTTGATGGCAGTTCTAGCAATTTTATTGGTTCTTCTGCTTTAAGCCCCCTAACTGTTACAGCAGTACCTTACCAAACTATTAAAAATCTGGTATTTAGAAATAGTGCTTTTGTAAGATTCACAAATTCGCCAGGTACTGCTAGTACAGGTACAACCGCAGCAGGTACTTTTATCGGTACGCAACCAAATGCATCAGGACAAACTATTACAGGAACTGGATCAAGTTTTACCACTTTTTTTGCAGTTGGTGATTTTATAAGTTATGGAACTACCAATACAGGAACAGGTGGTGCAAATTCAATTGGTCAAATTACTGCAATTAATAGTAATACGTCTTTAACACAATCTAACGGTAACTTAGCAATGCTTGCAACAAACGGTACATCTACTTTTTGTATTAAAGATGCAATGGTAAGAATTACAAGTGGTATGAGTGTTGATGCTACCAGTTATTTTGAAATGGCATCAAGTGCACCGCTAATTTTTAAATTAAGCGAGGGGGCAAAAGGTGATGTTTATGGTACAATAAACATGTCTACTAATTTTCAAAAAATAGCGGTTGTAGATTCTAATAGCACTGCTTCACTAACTTTTTATAGCGGTAGTAAATTTCAGTTTACTGGCACCCAATCTAGTGCACCGTTTGATGGTTTAGCTAATGCGAATAATAATAATGTTATTTTTAAATACGGCTCTCAATACGAAAATAATTCTACTACTGCTGCAACTGCAAATTCATGTGGTAGTTTGTATGGTGCTGTTATTCCTTTCTCTGTGGTATCTTTTGAAAAGGGTAGCACTTATGTGCAAAATAGTAATCAAATCAGTAGTATGCTAGGTGGTGCATACAGAAGCTTGCCTAATGTTATTTTAAATGGTGCTACAAGCGGTATGCAATCTACATTGATGGTTGATACACTTACGGTAAGCAGCAATACCAACTGGACAAATACTTCTGGTAGCTATTTCCCAATAAAAGGCGATTTAATTGTAAACGGTACTTATACAGGTGCAGCTAGCACTCCAGTTTTTGTGTTCTTTGGTAATACTACTCAGAATGTAAGGGTTACAGGTACAATTGCATCAGGCGGCTTTAATAAATTTATAGTTGCACCTACCTCTACTTTAAAGCTAGGGTCTAATGTTATACAATCAACTAACACAACAACTACTAGCTTCACAAGAGTATTTGGTACTATTAATTTTGATACCTACGCACTACAGGCTGCATCAACAACAAGTAATACTTTACAAGGTTATAATGCAAATTCTGTAACTACTGCTACGCAAGATAGTGGTACTGTTTTAGCAAGTAGCCCTAATTTAATTAGTTTTCCAAGTTCAATTGCTGGATTAACACAGGGTATGCAAATTACTGGTGTGGGGGTTCCTGATAATACTATTATTCTTATAACAAGTGGATTAACGGTTACAACTTCTAATCCTATTGCTCCAACAACAAGCCTTGTAGTTACATCAAATGTTAGCGCAGGCGGATCCACATTTATTACTGCGAATAGTGGTGGTGTTGGTGGTAGTTACCCAAATAGTGCTGCTATATTTACATTTCCTACAAGCAGTGGTGTAGGTACTAATTTTATATTTAATGCACCAACTACAACACCTTTTCCAATAGCTACTAATGTGTATGCTAATAACTTAACACTTGGTGGTAATGTAACTAGTAACACTACTAATGTATATGTAAATGGCATATTAAATTTAGGTGGTAACACCTTTACAATACCCGAAGCTGATACACTACGCATCACTTCTGGCAATGCTATACAAGGTGCTAGTGCTACAAAATTTATTGCACTTGGTGTTAATGCAACAACTGGCGATAGAGGTGCTTTAAAAATTGGAAATATTAGTTCTTCAACTGTTTTCCCTATTGGTGCAAATGGCAACTATTTACCAGTAACTATTACACCTGCAGGTACGGCAGAAGATTATACTATTTCTGCCTTTACTGGCGCAACTACTAATGCCCAGCCAAATGGTACTGCAATTGATAATGTAAAAAAAGCTACTATTGTTGATGCTGTGTGGACGATTAAAGCAAACACAATACCATCAAGTGCAGTAGGTTTGCAATTTGGTTGGCCAACCGCTTTAGAAGGCTCAAGCTTTACGGGCTACGCAAATAATCAAATTGGTATTGCAAACTATACTTCAGATTGGGGTGTTTTCGCAACTGCAAATAGTAATAATACTGCTAATACTGCTGCTAGTAATTTTACTACGTTTGGTTCATTTTCAGTTGGCTTAGTAAATTCTACATTGCCTGTAAA
The DNA here is from genome assembly GCA_031424995.1 of Chitinophagales bacterium. Classification (GTDB taxonomy): domain Bacteria; phylum Bacteroidota; class Bacteroidia; order Chitinophagales; family Chitinophagaceae; genus Parasediminibacterium. The sequence goes on from JANPIP010000062.1 coordinate 3,414, forward strand.
GTTTGCTAGTATAAGTGCTAAAGTTGTAAACAGTACTGCAAAAGTTAGCTGGCAGGTTGCAACAGAAGTTTCGGTTGCCAAATACATCATTGAGTCATCAAAAGATGGGTTAAATTTTACTGAAAAGGGTTTTGTGGCTGCAACTGGTAACTATAATTACAGTTTTGTAGACGTAACACCATTTGGTGGTGATAATTATTATAGAGTGTATTCGGTAGATATTTCAGGTGCTATTACTTATAGCAGTCTTGTAAAAATCAGCTTAGCTAATGTATCAGTAGCTAGTAAGGTTTCTATCTATCCAAACCCTATTGTTGATCGTACAATTAATATTGGTTTAAATAACTTACCAGTAGCAGCTTACACGCTGCAAGTAATAGATGGATTTGGTAAAACAATTGCTACAAAATTTATACAGCATAATGGTGGTACAGGTAATTACACAGTTGAATTACCGCAAGGTTTAGCAACTGGCAATTATTATATCACAGTAAAAGACTTAACCAGGATTATTGTTTCAAAATCTGTTTTGGTTAAATAGTTTTTTACAGTAAATAAATTTCTACCCCTATTATTTAGCCATCCTCTCATACTTATAAAAGTACGAAGGATGGCTTTTTTAATTTCTTTTTTAAATGGTGCATATGAATTTTAGAAGCGTTACCCTTATTTTTTTTAAGTTTTTTACTTTTATATCATTGTTTGTAAATGCTGGCTTGGCTCAAACCTATTATCCTGCTGGTTTAGCCAAATCAAAAATAAATATATGGTTGGATGCCACCGATGCAAGTACAATTACAATTGTAGCAGGCACCGTAACTAAATGGACAGATAAGGCGAATACTTTACAGGCCATTTCGCCAGGAACTACTTTTAACCCAGTTGTCAATTCCACATTATTAAGTAGCAAAAATTTAATAGAGTTTCAAGGTATCAAAGTATTGAACATTGCAGACAACCCGCTGCTTGACCCAACCAATGGGTTCAACCTTGCGCAGGTGGTGTATGTTCATCCCGATGCATCAACCAATTTTACTACCGCAACCGATTTTAGGGTAGGTACCTATTCAAGAAATGAAAACCCCATAAACAAGATAGGAACGGCCACTATAACAGTAAAGTATGTTAACGGTGTTAATGATAACCGTTACAGGGTTGGATTGTCGAGAAATAGTAGTGGTGTAACTATTGGTGCGGGTAACAATTCTGTACCTGATTTAGCCGGCACCTGGAATTTATTTGAAAATTATTTAACCTGGACAAACCCAACAGATACCGCCGCCGTTGTACAAAATAATGCAGGATTAAAAGTTAGCAGTGCCTATGCTTTTCTAAATTCTACTCAATCAGTTGGTATTGGCAATAGGTTTACTAACAATGCAAGTGTACATTGGTCTATTGGCGAAACTATTTTAACGGGTGTTGCACTTAGTTCATCTAGCAAAAAAATATTAGATTGTTATTTGGCCAATAAATGGAATCTGCAATCTAATCTTCCACTCGACCTGCAAAATTTATACAATGCACCTTCTGTAACATTTACCAATAACCTTGTTGGTATAGGAACCGAAGGCGGCATTGATTCTATAAATGGCACTGCATCAAACAATGGGATGGGTTTTCAAAATGTTTCAGGAAATAGTGGCTTTTTAAGGGAGGCTGGTGATTATGTATTGGCTGCAGATAATGCAGCTATAGGCACGTCAACCATTGGCACGGGCTTTACCAAATGGAATAGAACCTGGTTTATTGATAAGACGGATGCTGTAGGATATGGTGGCAACCTGAACATTTTTTTTGATTTTAATTCTTATGGCATTGGTAGTGCTTTGGATACATTTGCCAATAGCTATTATTTATTATTTAACCCAACAAGCGGTTCGTTTAATAGCGGCAATAATTACTTAATTCCCGTGGCTAATTACCAACAATTTTCGGGTAGCAATCAGCTAGCTTTTTTGGCAGATGCCATCAATATTAGTAATGGGTACTATAGCATAGTGTATGCTGCCAAAGGAACAGCCATTACAAACATTCCTTTGTTAGCAAGCTTTGTAGCACGTTCTATAAACATCAGCCCAGCACCATTTATTAGTAAGGTTGTTGGTGGTAATACCTATAATTATTTGTTCTTTAATACCGATAGTATCAATTACAGTATTGCGTATTTTAAAATTTATGTCGGTGCCAATGGCGCTACACCAGTATTGATTGATAGTATAATGCCAGCCAATAAGTTTTATGCCCACTACAACTTAATCAATGGTATAAGCTACCAATATTATGCAAAAGCTGTGTATGCTGTTGGTAAGGAAAGTGTACCATCAAATTATATAACAGCAGTAGCTGGTTTGTACGCACCTGTTTGGCAAACCACCCCCCAGTATGCTGGTAGTGGTAAGGTATTTATGATGGCAAAAACCAATGGTCAAAATATTCCTTTAAAATATTATTTCGATTGTAGTGCGGGTGGTGGCAATGCAAGTGGGTATCAAGCCAGCCCGAGTTATACAGATGTTTCATTGGTTAATGGCAACACCTATACCTATCGTTATAAAACCATGGATAGCGTTAAAGGTATAAGTACAGAATCAGCATGGTCGCTCCCTGTTTCAGTGGTCGTAGCAGATTCTGCTAAAGGTGGGTTTGCTTACAAATTTTCCTTTGCAGATAACAATACAATCGCTATTCCCAATGGCATTGGCCCAACATTGTATAGCCCTACAACCATTGATACCACTGGATTGCGTTTTATTAAACATGCACCAGCTTATGGTATTCATCCTCGTATTTATTGCAACCCTGAAGATTCTACTTCTATCAAATTCCGTTTTCAAAACACTGCAAGTGGAAAGGCATTGGCAAAATATATTCATAACATAACCATCTTGTTGCAGCTAGGTTATAATCCTGGTACTTACTCCTTGTCTGCCAATTATTCCAAGGATACATTGGGTAATCCATTATTGGGTAATGTGGGTTATACTTCTGTAAAACCGTTGTATGATTCGTTAGCTGCTGGAGATATTGGTGTGGTAAATAACTACAACAGTTTATGGGGAGGCAATGCTACCAAGTTAGCCAATATACTTTCTTATGAAGCCTTTGAATGTTGGTTGTATAAAGGTACCGTAGATCCAGTAACCAATACATCTTACGCAGCAAGGGCTGCTAAACTTGCTAAGGCTGTGAGTATATGGGCACAAAAAGCTTTGGCCGATAATGCCAATCCATTATCCTACGATAACAGGGACAGATTTGGTACTTTACAAATGGCGATGATTTACGATTTTCTCTACGACCAAATGACCACCAATCAACGAGATTCTGTACGAATGGGTTTAGCTGCTATTGCAATAAAAGACAGTTCGGATCTTCACTTGTACAATTCACCTTCTTATACAACAATGTCTAACTGGGCCACTTTTGGTTACGAAATAATACCACTATTAGCCATAGAAGGTGAAGCTGGCTACACCCAACGAAATGAAAATGCGTTACAAACTTATTGTCGTGTGGTACTCAATTTTTTGAACTATGGTTTTTATGAACAAACAGGTGGCCCTGTAGAAGGCATAGGTAAAAACCAAATTAATCCCAATATGCTTACCGCCTTGGCAAAAAGAGGCTATAGCATGTTAGGCCATCCTACGCTAAAGGCATTTGCCAAAAAATATTATCCGGCCATATTGCAGCCTTTTGGCTATAGTATGTTGGGTACAGATTTATTGGGTGGCACCGGTGCTATTGGTTTCAATGGTCAATATGTAAGTGCTTCGCAAGGTGGCTGGAAGCACATGACCTCATTGGATATGATTGGTTTTAAATGGATTTTCCCCAATGATAGTACCATAGATTTTTTATGGAAGAACTATATTCAAAGAACACATGCCGGAGGGGCTACTGCACCTTACAGTTATTATTATCAAAACCTTTTGGGGGGCTCATTAGGGCAAGGAGGCTACTGGAACTTTTTATTTGCTGCACCCTTTGTAAGCGATTATAGCACTACGCCCTATCTAACCCAAGCACAAAGTATTTATGGCAATAACAGAATGTACTTTGATAGTTTGGGTGGCTTTGCGGTAATGCGTAGCGGGTTTGATACATTAAGTGCTGCATTGTTTTACCATAATAGGCAAGATTTAGGTGGACACACATACGGTAATAAAAACGATATAGTATATAGTGCTTTGGGTCGAATTTGGATTCCACGGGTATTAAGTAATGCTAATTCAAATGCACCATTAAGCGGTGGTACCAATGTGGCTTCAAGTATTCTAATTAACAATATAGGGCAAAGTGCAGATACCACCACTGCACAAAACTTGAACATACTTCCCATACCAGGTAAGGTTGTTTATTACAAAAACACACCCGCTTTTCAATGTATTGCAGGGGATGCAAAAGATGCCTACAGCTATCAATGGTCTTATTTGTTTGGCGGGTATACGGGTGACAACCCTTTATTGGGCGGCAATTACAGTAAAGTAATGAATACACAAAATAGTTACAGGTATGCTCGTCACTATAGTTTCGATGATATACCAATGTATAACAAGCTAACTCAAGGTGATTACTCTTGGGCTGCTGGGCCACATTATCAACGGACAGTCTCATCACCCTGGTTAAATGGTATGATAAACAAAGTATTTAGAACAGTAGCCATGGTGGCAGATGCAAGCCCTTATGTAATTGTTGCAGATGATGTGCAGAAAAACAACAACACTAACAACTATAAATGGATAGCACAACTGCCCAATGATTTAACTATTGAAAGTACCGTTGTAAACCTTACCAATAACAACTACAGGAACGATATTATTTTTAAAGAACCAGCTGCTACAGGCAACAGAAGATTTTTGGTAAGAATATTGAATAATACGGGTGCTGTTAGTGCCTCTATACCAGCTTATGTAGATTCTATTATCAACCCGGTGAATGGTCTTTCGCCCAATAATAAACTGCCAAGGCTGGTGGTAGAAAGTAATAGCATAGATGCTAAGTTTAAGATTATGCTCTTTGCTTACAAGAATGGTGATGCCTTGCCTGTTACAAGCTGGAATGCAGACCATTCGGCACTTGTAGTAGTTAACAACGGCAATACAAATACAATTCTTTTCCCTGTTGATACTGCAGGAAGAACAAATATCCAATTCATAAATGGTAATATCCTTCCAATAACAATTACACTTACCGCAACTATTGTAAACCAATACAAAGCCAATATTTATTGGAAGGCTTATGAGCAACAGGACGTGGCCAGTTATCTGATAGAACGTAGTGGTAATGGTACCTTGTTTCAATCAATACATACAATTGCTTCCAATGGAAATATAAGTGGCGCTTATAGCTTTGAGGATAATGCCCCATTGAATGGCAGCAGCTACTATCGCATTAAAATTATCAATAAAAATGGCAGTATCAATTACAGTAACCTGGCAGTTATCAATTTTAATTCAAAAGCATTTATTCAGGTGTCGCCTAACCCGGTTGTTGATAATAAAATTATTCTCCAGACAAAGAATATCCCTGTTGAAAAATATTCTTTAATAGTGTACAATTCAATAGGTCAATCTATTTTGCAACAAAGCATAAATATTACCAACCCAAATCAGCACATTCAAATATTACTGGGTGATAAAGTTAAAAGCGGTACTTATCATATAGTGATGCAAAACACTGCCAGTGTTTTACATACTGATTTTGTAAAGTATTAATTAAAAATACGCAATCGCGTACAATTGATATTAAGTGTTTGGTTGATGAAATGTGAAGATTACTTCAACTTAAATATGTTTTTTGGTGAGTTTATTGCATGGGGTAATGGGGTAAAAAAAATAATCAATCAATAAACTAAAATTAAAATAATGATAAGACACTATTTAGCATTGGACTTAGCAGCTGACCCTGCACAAATTGCAGAATACCAAAATTGGTATAAAAAAGAAAATCTATATCCTGAAATAACAAAAAGCATTCTTGATGCAGGCATTGAAAAAATGGAAATTTATAGGACAGGCAACCGCATCGCTCAGGCCGGCGTTAAATATTGATGAGCAAACCATCAACGGCATCAACACACGCGAACTTGAGAAGTGGATGTATGACACTGATTGGAAATCTTTTTTACGGTAGGCGCTTTGATTGCATTTAATAAGTACAATAAAACTTCCTGGGCAAAGGAAGAAAATATAGAGGCTATTGTTGTCTGCCTCCAGGTGTTGGAACAGACTAAAGAAGGTAAAATGGCCGTAGCTGTACTGAAGTTTAAATACTGTTAAACCTACACTTCAAACTATGGACTTACTTTATAATCTCTACGGCATAACAAATCAACTATAAAGTAACACCACGTCATCCCGCATAGTAACTATGCAAAGTGTCTCAAAAGCCTGTATAATGTAGATTTTACGGGCTTTTTTGTTTATTACACACTCTTAATAGAGTTCAAGGCAAAAGTCACTTACTTGGTTAACGAAAAAGAATGCTATAAATACTTTGGCAGTTTTCTAAATATTTTATCACTTATACTTTGCAATAAGTGCATCATTCAGGTGCGGTTTTTTGTAGTATAATGTTATCTCTGGCAAGTGAAATTTACAGAGGTATTCTATTTCCTGTTTTCATAGCTTCATAAATAGCCGTCATAATTTTTATGTCTCTTCTGCCAATTTCACCTGGCACAACAGATAGCTGGTTGTTTTTTATTGCCAATGCAAAAGCATCTATTTGTTTTACTTGCTGTGATAATGGGGGATATTCAAGAATGCCTTTAGTTGTTTTAGCTTTAAGCCCATCGTAGTTAAAAGCTGGTTGTATATGTATAAAGCCATTTTCTGCTTCTAGTTGTAAATAGTTCATCTGTTCAGAATAACTTGTTCTGCATTCTGCTATTAGCCCGTTGGGCATTTCCATTTTAAATAAAAGGGTCTCTTCAATATCAATAAACTTATCCTTATCTGAAACAAGTAAAGATTGGGCAGTAACGGCAATAGGTTCTTCACCTGTTGAGTAGCAAACCGCTTGCAGGCAATAAATTCCTAAATCCATTAATGGGCCACCACCTGAAAGTTTTTTATCCAAACGCCATTCTCCTTTCGTGGTAACCTGCGAAAAAGCAGCAGTAAATTTTTTTATATTCCCGTAAGCCTTTTGCTGACCAATTCTTGCTACTTCTAGGTGGTAGGGATCAAAGTGCAAACGGTAACCAATGGACAGCATTTTTCCAGCTTCTTTGCAAGCTGCAATCATCTTATCACAATCTTCCACATTCAAAGCCATCGGCTTCTCGCATATAACATGTTTTCCAGCTTTTGCAGCCCTTATAGTATACTCTGAATGCATTGAATTTGGTAACACTATATAAACAATATCTATTTCAGGGTTATCCTTGATAGAATCATAATTGTCGTAGTTGTAGATGTTATTTTCTGGAATAGTATACTTTGTTTTCCAGGCGTCTGCTTTAGTTGATGTTCCTGTAACAATGCCAGCTAAATAGCAATGCTCTGTTTGTTGTAATGCTGGTGCTAATTGGTCTGTAGCATAATAGCCAAGTCCAACTAATGCAATACCTAACTTTCCGTTTTTGTTTGTCATGATGAGCAAATTGTTGTGCTGTCAAGGTCAAAAGTATTAGATATTTCAGCCTGCCAATGTTTTACAAGTCACAATTTGTATTGTTTAAGTGAAGTACAATATCCTTTTTTTTGAATTTGCCGCGACGATAAATAGGGTTAAAGTAAAATTTACACAGAAAATCCGCAACCGATTGCAATTGTCAATTCTACACTTATATTTGCTATGGCGAAAAAATTATTTTTACCGCCTTGGTATAACGATTTGCTAATTGATGTACCCCTGGAAGTAGGTACATCACAACTTTTATAAAATGATAGTTATTGTCTGTAAAAAATTCGTAAGGATAGCTTTTTGCTTAGTCTTTGCTTTTTTGTTCTGTAATTGTAATTACGCACAAAACAAATTGTACGCCAATGAATTTCCTTTAGCAGATGTACAATTGCTAGATGGGCCATTTAAAAATGCCCGTGACCTTAACATTCAAACCTTATTGAAATACGATGTTGACCGCTTGCTTGCTGGTTATAGAAAAGAAGCAGGCTTGCCTGCGAAAGCTAAAATTTATGTTAACTGGGATGGCTTGGATGGTCACGTTGGTGGGCATTATTTATCTGCGTTAGCCATGAATTACGCTGCTACCAATAATGCAGAATGTAAAAAGCGAATGGATTATATGTTGGCAGAGTTACTAGCTTGCCAAAGTGCCAACGCTGTAAATCATAATGATTGGGGCAAAGGCTATGTTGGTGCAGTACCAAATAGTGCGAAAATTTGGAGCACATTACAAAAAGGCGACTTTGGTGCATTTCGTTCTGCTTGGGTGCCTTATTACAATATTCACAAAACTTATTCAGGGTTAAGAGATGCTTGGTTATACACAGGCGACGAAACTGCTAAAACTATTTTTTTACAGTTTTGCGATTGGGCAATTAACAATACGGCTGCGCTTACTGATGCACAAATGCAAACCCTATTGGACACTGAACATGGCGGTATGAATGAAACTTTTGCAGATGCTTACCAAATGACGAACGATAAAAAATATCTGGTAGCTGCAAAACGTTTTTCGCACAATATGTTGTTAGATGCAATGTCTGTTGGTAAGGATAATTTGGATAATAAACATGCCAATACGCAAGTGCCTAAAGCCATTGGTTTTGAGCGTATTGCAGAAGTTACTAATGATGATAAATATGCTAAAGCGGGTAATTTTTTCTGGCAAACGGTTACCACCAATCGCAGCTTAGCATTTGGTGGCAACAGTAGAAGAGAATTTTTTAATGCTGCATCTGCCGCTACCGATTTTGTAAACGATGTTGAAGGACCAGAATCTTGCAATTCGTACAATATGCTCAAGTTGACTGAAGGCTTGTTTAGAACCAATCCATCGGCCAATTATGCTGATTATTATGAGCGTACTTTATACAATCATATCCTTTCTACACAGCATCCAGAACATGGTGGCTACGTGTATTTTACGCCAGTTCGTCCACAACATTATAGGGTTTATTCTGCACCAAATGAAGGTATGTGGTGTTGCGTAGGTAGTGGTATGGAAAATCATGATAAATACAATCAATTCATTTACACACACCAAAACGATTCTTTGTTTTTGAATCTATTTATAGCTTCGCAACTTAGTTGGAAAGAAAAAGGCGTAACGCTAAAACAAGAAACCGTTTTTCCTTATAAAGAACAAACAAAACTCACTATAACTTCTGGTAGTTCAAGGTTCAAATTAATGATTCGCTACCCTTATTGGGTTACTGAAGGCGGCTTGAAAATTACAGTAAATGGCAAAGCTGTAGCCTACAAAGCAAAACCTGCATCTTATATTTCAGTAGATAGATTATGGAAAAAAGGCGATGTGGTAAGTATACAATTACCAATGCACAATACCATTGTACAAATGCCAAATGTACCAGATTATATCGCCATCATGCATGGGCCAATTTTATTAGGTGCAAAAACTGGCACACAAGATTTAACTGGTTTAGTAGCAGGCGATAGCCGTTGGGGGCATATTGCTGGTGGTAAAAAAATACCATTAGATAAAGCACCTACTATTATTACCGATGATGTTGCAGGGATAGCTAATCAATTAATACCCATCAATGGTAAACCTTTAACCTTTACTGCTTCGCAAATAAAAATGTCAACCACACAAAATTTTGTGTTTGAGCCTTTTTATAAAATTCATGATGCCAGATATATGTTGTATTGGAAAGCCTTAAGCAATTCGCAGTACCGTGTTTATCAAGATTCTATTGCCATAGTAGAAAAAGAAAATCAGGCTCTTCAAAAACGCACAGTAGACTTTGTAGCACCAGGTGAACAACAGCCAGAAGCAGATCATTTTGTACAAAAACAAAATTCTAACACAGGCAATAATCAAGATGAATTTTGGCGAGATGCTCGTGGCGACGGTTATTTTAGTTATAGCGTAAGCACAAACAATGAAACCGATTTAAGCCTTTTGGTGAGATATTGGGGCAACGAAAGAGGCAACCGAAAATTTGATATTTATATAGATGATGTAAAATTGGTATCAGAAAGTATTGGTAACAAATGGAACCAACAAAAATTTCAAAATGTTGAATATGTTATTCCAAATGAATTAATAAAAGACAAAAAAAATGTACGTGTAAAGTTTCAACCACAACAAGGTGGTAATAATACTGCTGGTGCTGTGTATTATATTCGATTGGTGCGGAAATAGAGGTGGCTATTCGTATATAAAAATAATTGCGACTAGTCTATTAAACATTGCATGTCATTATGTTACAACCAACAATGAAAAAATGCTATCTACTGATTCTTCTATTTGCAAGTAGCAATAGTTTCGGTCAATCGGTGGCAAAAACCATTACCAGAACACCATCACAATACGTTCAGCAAACCTTATCACCTAATGGGTTTAAGATTGTTGCTAATGGAAAATCTGCCAATATTTATGTAGATACTGCTGACTTAAAAGGCGTGGTTCGTGCAGCTAAAGATTTAGGTGATGACATACGCAAGGTATCTGGCACAGCCGCAGATGTTATTGGCAATGGCACGCCCACTAAAGGTTCTATCATTATTGGTACTATTGGCAATAGCCGCTTAATTGACAAGCTCATTGTAGATAAGAAAATTAATGTTGCAGATATCAAAGGCAAATGGGAATCATTTCTTATTCAAACTGTGGACGGTAATTTGGTAGTGGTTGGTAGCGATAGGCGAGGCACTATTTATGGCATTTACGATATATCTGAAAAAATTGGCGTTTCGCCTTGGTATTATTGGGCAGATGCACCTGTTAAAAAGAGCAACACATTGTATGTAAAAGCTGGCAAGTACATTCAAGACCCACCAAAAGTAAAATACAGAGGCATTTTTATAAACGATGAAGCCCCATCTTTTACAGGTTGGTGCAATGCTAAGTTTGGTGGCGTTAATTCTAAAATGTACGTAACCATGTTCGAGCTGTTGCTGCGTTTAAAAGCCAATTATTTATGGCCAGCTATGTGGGGCAAAGCATTTAACGAAGACGATTCTTTAAACCCTGTAAAGGCCGATGAATTCGGTATTGTAATGGGTACATCGCACCACGAACCAATGATGCGTGCCCAAAAAGAATACACTGTACGCAGCAAAACTGTAGGGGCTTGGGATTATGTTACTAACGAAGCTGGGTTAAAGAAATTCTGGGAAGAAGGTTTGCAAAGAAATAAGAACTATGACAACCTAATTACCATGGGTATGCGTGGTGACGGTGACGTAGCAATGGGCAAAGGTGATGATAAAGAAAATATTCAAACCTTGCAAAATGTGGTAACAAGCCAACGAGAAATTATTAAAAAAGTATACAACGATAACCCAACGAGCCACCCTCAAATGTGGGCCATTTTTACAGAAGTACAACGTTATTACGATGCAGGATTGACTGAGCCAGATGATATTACACTTTTATTTTGCGATAATAACTGGGGTTACATTCGTCGCATTTTTCCACCAAAAGAAAAGGGTAGAACTGGTGGTGCTGGTATGTATTACCATATTGATATGAATGGCGGTCCATGGAACGATCGTTGGGTAAACACGACTACTATACCAAAATTGCGTGAACAATTCAATCTGGCTTACCAGACTGGTATTGATAAATTATGGGTGGTAAACGTGGGCGATTTAAAGCCTAAAGAATTGCCTATTGATTTTATTATGCGTTATGCCTGGAATCCTGATGCAATTCCTGCTGATAAAACAGACGATTACACCGTTGATTGGGCTACGAAAATTTTTGGCAGCCAGTATGCTAAAGAAATTGCTGACATCGTTTCAAAATATCCAAAATATAATTTGTGGCGCAAGGCAGAAGTGCAAGTGCCAAATATTTTTAGTATTGTAAACCACAACGAGGTAGACCGTGTGATTACAATGTGGCGTGACCTTACCGCAAAAGCTGAGGCCTTGCAGAAGAAACTTCCTGCCGATGCACAGGATGCTTATTACCAATTGGTATTGTATCCTGCAAAGGCATCTGCTGGTGTGGCAGAAATGTATTTGGCAGCGGACAAATATAATTTATATGCAAAACAAGGTCGTGTAAGTGCTAATGATTATGCCCAACGTGTACGCAGTTTGTTTGAAACTGACAAGCAATTAAGCGATTATTATAACGGCTCAATGGCCAATGGTAAGTGGCAAAATATGATGTCTGACATTCATATTGGTTACAGAATGTGGTCAATGCCACGCACCAGTATCATGCCTGCTGTAGTTGAAGTTACACCACTTGGTAGCCCTGCAATAGGCGTTGCAATTGAAGGAAGCGAATTGGCTTGGCCTAACACAACTGCCAAAGCAGTATTACCAACATTTGATGGGTTAAAAAAATCAAGCTACTATATTGATGTATTTAATCGTGGTACAGGTTCATTTCAGTTTGAAGCCACAGCCAACCAACCTTGGATTAAACTAAGCCAAACCAAAGGATTGGTTGAAAAAGAAAGCCGTATCTTAGTAAATATTAATTGGAATGTATTGCCAAATGGCAAAGCAGAAGGTATTATTGATATTAAAAAAGGCGATAGTGTAATACAGGTACAAGTAAATGCTGTAAAAGCAACTCTACCAAAAATCAACGAACCATATTTTGGAAGTTTAACGGGTGAATTTTCTATTCCTGCAAATAAATTCAATGCGAACATATCTACCCAAAAAGCAAAATGGATAACCTTACCTGATTTAGGAAGAGATGAAGCCTGCATGGGTATTTATCCCGTAACAGCGCCATCGGCTACGCCAAAAACCGCCCCAAGACTAGAATACAAAGTGTTCCTTAACGATACAGGAAAAGCTACCGTTTTACTAGGCATATTGCCAACGCAGGATGTATTACCGCAACGTGGGCTGAGAATTGCCATATCTATTGATAACGGCGAACCCGAAATTTTAGCTGCAAGAAAAGGATTGGTTGATACTTTTAATGAGTACACACGTGACAATCTTAAAAATTCAAAAGTGTTACAACCATTGCCACCAATCAACAGAAGTATAGCATTAATTGGTAATGGAAAAATGCGCCGCTCTGAAATTTTTGATAACATACGTTGGTTAGATGTAAAACTAGACGTGAAAAGCATAGGAATGCACACCATAAAAGTGTATATGATAGACCCTGAAGTACTATTGGAAAGAATTGTTGTTAATCCAGATAATAATTACCCAAGCTATTTTGGTGCGCCCTCTGTTCAATTAGGTGTAAAATAAATTCATCATCATTTCAATTCGCCATATGCTTTTGCCATTGAAACGTTTTAAATTCTTAATAGGTATTTTATCTATCACGGCAACCTGTTTTGCACAACCAAATACAGGTACTGTTGGTCAGCGTGAATTTAGATATACCAATCCTATCACACGTGATTCTGCCATTGCCATGCGTGATCATTTTATTATTAAAGTAGATAAGAAATGGTATTGCGTAGGTACATCAGAGCCAGTTTGGACGGGCTTAAACCCAGGTGTGCGATTGCTTGAATCTGACGATATGCTGAATTGGAAGCAGCATTCATTTATTATTGATGCAGCTAAATTACCAGCAGACTGCCCGTATAATGGTCGTTTTTGGGCACCAGAAATTCATTTTATAAAAAATAAATACTACTTGATAGTTAACAGTGGTAAAGTTACCGCAGCCGACCCAAAAGGTATGAGTACCCACAGTGTATGGCTATTTACATCTGATAAGGTAACTGGCCCTTACAAACTGTTAAACGGTCCATTAACACCGCAGTATAATAACGATGCTACTTTATTTGAAGATGAAGATGGGCAAACTTATATGTATTGCAGTGGCAATGGTTTATTTCAAGCAAAAATTGATTTAGCTACTGGAAAATTAACCACACCAATTCAAAAGTTCTTAGATAAAAAACAACCTGGCTGGCCAGAATGGATGGTTGGCGGTATCGAAGGGCCATTTGTAATAAAAAGAGAAGGCAATTATTTTATGTTTTTTTCTACTTGGACGAGAGGGTACGAGGTTGGATTACTCAAATCAAAAACGCCACTTGGTCCTTGGGAATTAGTGTCACCAGAACCCATTTTTGGTACACGTAAAAAAGGCTATCGCCCTGAGTTAGCAGCAGGCGGTGGCTATGCACATTTACAATTTACAGATACACCAGATCCTTATCAAGAAACAGGACACAACGCGTTATTTATTGGGCCTGATGGACAGCTTTGGAATTCCTGCCATTATTTTATGTACGAGAAAAGACCTTACCCTTATAGCCAAACTTTTTTGCCCTGAGAAAAAGGTCCGCAAATGGGTATAGAACCTGTGTATTATAAAGATGGACGTTTTTTTATAAGTCCACCAACGTGGACAGAGCAAATTATCAAATACTAAACATCATTTTCAGTTACATAAAATATTTAAGATAAAACATACAGCTATGAAGTTCTTGCCATCATCATTACTTGCCCTTTGCAGTACTATTTTTTTATTGTCAGCATCTGCACAAGACATTACAATTGCCAGCCCCAACAAACAATTGAAAGTAACTATTGCTGTAACAGATGGCAAGCCAATGTATTCTGTTACGTATAATAATCAAACAATGCTTGAAAATTCGCCGCTAGGCTTAAAAACAAACGAAGGCGATTTTAGCGTTGGTATTAAATTTTTAAACAAAGAAGAAAGCACCATTGATAAAACATACGAACAAGCCAAAATAAAAAAGTCTCAGGTGCATTATGTGGCCAATAAATTGACCTGCACGTTTGAAAATGCAAAACAACACAAAATAAAATTGGTGTTTCAAGTAAGTGATAATGATATTGCTTTTAGGTACGAGTTGGCAACTATGGGGCAACGCTTTGCTTGCGTGGTAGAAAAAGAAGCGACAGGCTATAAATTTCCTGCAACAACAACAACATTTTTATCAGGCAATATGGTGCCAATGACGGGTTTTGCACGTACAGCACCTAGTTACGAAAGTGGCTATCAGGCAGATGCACCAATGGGTAGCGGCAGCTTTCGTACTGAGGGTTTTGTATTTCCTGCATTGTTTCATGTAGGTAATAATGGCTGGGTGCTATTGTCAGAAACTGGTGTTAATAGCTTGTTTTGTGCATCGCACTTAAGCGATTATTCAAAAGAAACGGGTACTTACACAGTTGATTATCCAAGTATGAAACAAAACAATGGTTTTGGTAGCACAGGTTCGGCACTTTCTTTACCAGGCGTTACACCTTGGCGTACTATTACAGTGGGCGATAATTTAAAACCTATTGTAGAAACCACCATTCCTTTTGATGTGGTAGAACCTTTGTACGAGGCGTCTCGCAATTACAAGTTTGGCAAGTCAACTTGGAGCTGGATTGTGTGGCAAGATGCCAGTATGAATTATAATGATCAAGTGAAATTTATTGATCTTGCTGCGTCATTAAAATGGCCATATATTTTAATTGATGCTTTGTGGGATACCAATATTGGCAAAGACAAAATGAAAGAGTTGATTAAATATGCCAATGCAAAAGGCGTTGATGTATTGCTTTGGTACAATTCTAATGGCTCTGTAAACGATGCACCGCAAGGCCCTAGAAATAAAATGGCAACAGTGATAGAAAGAAAAAAAGAAATGAAATGGCTGAAAGAAGTGGGTGTAAAGGGCTTAAAAGTGGACTTTTTTGGTGGCGATAAACAAGAAACCATGCGTTTGTACGAAGATGTTTTGTCTGATGCGAATGATTATGGTTTGATGATAGATTTTCATGGTGCTACATTGCCAAGAGGCTGGGAAAGAATGTATCCTAATTTCGTTGGAAGCGAGGCCGTTCTAGCATCTGAAATGCTTATTTTCTCTCAGGGTGTGCGAGATACGGAAGCTTTTAATGCCACGTTGCATCCATTTATCCGCAACACCGTTGGCAGTATGGAATTTGGTGGCGTTTTATTAAATAAATACTTAGTAAAAAGCAATCAAAATAGAAACCAACGTCTTACAACTGATGTGTTTCAATTAGCTACGGCTATTTTATTTCAAAATGCGGTACAAATGTTTGGCTTAACGCCAAATAATTTAACCGATGTACCTGCTTTTGAAATTGATTTTATGAAAAAAGTACCCACTACTTGGGATGAAACTTTGTACATAGATGGCTACCCTGGCAAGTACACTGTTATTGCTCGTCGCAATGGTACACAATGGTATGTGGCTGGTGTAAATGCAACGAAAGAAATACTAAAATTGAAACTGAATTTGTCCATTATTTCTGGTAAAAAAGTAACGCTTTTTAACGATGATGCAAGTAAAGTTGCCTACACCAAAGACGTAAATATTGGTAAAAATGGTGAGTTTGAAGTTGAGATTCAACCTAGTGGTGGATTTGTAATTCAATAGATTTTTTTATTTACTACAACCATGTAATATGACTATTAAACTAATAATTAGCCGACAGATAATGGTAATTCTATTAACTGTTTTGTGCGCAACACTTACTGCTCAAACCAAGCAAAACTTAAAACTTTGGTACAATACACCATCTGGAAAGGTTTGGGAAAATGCGTTGCCAATAGGTAATGGTAGACTAGGGGCAATGGTTTATGGTAATGTTGAAACCGAAACGATTCAGCTAAATGAACACACATTGTGGAGCGGAAGCCCAAACCGAAACGACAATCCTTTGCTGCTTGATTCTTTATCGCAAATACGACAGTTAATTCTTGATGGCAAGCAAAAAGCAGCTGAACAATTGGCCAATAAAGTGTTGATTACTAAAAAGTCGCACGGGCAAATATTTGAACCAGCTGGTGAGTTGCAATTGGCTTTTCCCAATCACCAAAACTATACCAACTATTACAGAGAATTGGATTTGGAAAAAGCGGTTACTAAAACTACTTACACAGTAAATGGCGTCACTTATACAAGAGAGGTTTTAGCGTCATTTCCTGATAGGGTAGTGGTTGTACGTTTAACAGCTGATAAGCCCAAAAGTATTTCGTTTAATGCGTTTTATACCACACCAAAACCAAGGGTTACTGTAAAAACTATTCATGCAAAGCAATTAACTTTTGCAGGCACAACCATAGATCATGAATCTGTAAAAGGCATGGTACGCTACAAAGGCATTGCAGAGTTTAAGCAAGAAGGTGGGGCTTTGTCATCAACTGATAGCACCATAACCGTTACCAATGCGGATGTTGTTACGATTTACATTTCTATCGCTACCAATTTCAATAATTATTTAGATGTAAGTGGTAATGAAAATGCTAGGGCGGAGGAATATTTGCAAAAAGCAACTGCAAAAACTTTCCCTGATATTTTAAAGGGTCATGTACTAGCGTATCAAAAATATTTTAACCGGGTAAAGCTAGATTTGAGTGTTACCGATGCAGCTAATTTTCCTACTAACGAACGTTTAAAAAACTTCAATTCAACCAACGATCCACAGTTTGCAGCTATTTACTTTCAGTTTGGTCGTTACTTATTGATTTCGTCTTCACAACCCGGTGGCCAACCTGCCAATTTACAAGGCATTTGGAACAATAAATTACGCCCAGCATGGGATAGCAAATACACCATTAATATTAACGCAGAAATGAACTATTGGCCTGCGGAAAAAACAAACCTTTCAGAACTGCATGAGCCGTTTTTGCAAATGGTAAAAGAGATGGCAGTAGCTGGTGAAAAAACGGCCAAAGATATGTACGGTGCAAGAGGTTGGATGGCGCATCATAATACCGATATGTGGCGAGCTACAGGTGCAGTAGATGGCGCCTTTTGGGGCTTATGGAATCAAGGCGGCGGCTGGACGAGTCAGCACCTGTGGGAGCATTATTTGTACACTGGCGATAAATCGTTTTTAGCATCCGTTTATCCTGTTTTAAAAGGTGCTGCTTTGTTTTATGTTGATTTTCTAGTTGAACATCCAACCAGCAAGTATCTAGTAATTAACCCAGACGAATCGCCTGAAAATGCACCAAGGGCGCATCAAGGTTCTTCACTAGATGTGGGCGTAACCATGAGTAACCAAATTGTATTTGATGTATTTAGCAATGTGATAAAAGCAGCACAAGCTTTAAAAAAAGATGCCGCTTTTATAGACACTTTACAACAAATGCGTAGCCGTTTATCGCCAATGCGTATTGGCCAGTATGGGCAGTTGCAAGAGTGGTTAGATGACATTGATAGCCCTACAGATAATCACCGTCATGTATCGCATTTATACGGGTTATTTCCTTCTAATCAAATTTCAGCGTATCGTACACCGCAATTATTCAGCGCAGCAAAAACTACGTTGCTACACCGTGGTGATGTATCTACAGGTTGGAGCATGGGATGGAAAGTAAACTGGTGGGCGAGAATGTTAGATGGTAACCATGCGTACAAATTAATTCAAGCACAATTAACGCCATTGGGTGTAAACAAAGAGGGTGGAGGTACTTACAATAATTTGTTTGATGCACATCCGCCGTTTCAAATTGATGGCAATTTTGGTTGCACATCTGGCATTACCGAAATGCTAATGCAAAGCGCTGATGGTGCCGTGCATCTATTACCTGCGGTACCAGATGTATGGCAAAAAGAAGGCACCATTACTGGTCTAAAAGCCACTGGGGGTTTTGAAATTGTAAGTATGCAATGGAAAGATGGCAAACTGGTAAAGGCTGTCATTAAATCAAACTTAGGTGGTAATCTTCGTTTGCGAGTGCCAAATGCAGTAGCCTTCAATGGTGGTTCATTAAAAGTTGCGACTGGTAAAAATGCCCATCCATTTTACCAGGTTACAGAAACGGCTACACCAATTATTTCTGCGAAAGCAAATATTACCGTACTCAATTTACAGCCAACAATGGTGTACGATATACCAACCCAAGTAGGCAAAACTTATATATTTATTTCAAAATAAGCCATATGATTTTTTTAAAAAAAATAACCGCATTTTCATTGGCAGTTTTACTTTTTAGTAAAGCCAGTTTTGCGCAAAATATTAAATTGGTAAATCCTATTTTAAGTGGTTTTTATCCTGACCCAAGCATTGTGAAAGTAGATAAGGACTACTATTTGGTTAACTCCACTTTTTCCTATTTTCCTGGGCTACCTGTGTGGCACAGTAAAGATTTAAAAAACTGGAAGCAAATTGGCAATGTCATTAGCCGAACATCTCAAATGGATTTTTTGGGCGAACGTATGACCAGAGGTTTATTTGCGCCAGGCATCAGTTATAACAACGGTACGTTTTATGTAACCTGCACCGATATTGACCATGAGGGCAATTTTGTAGTGACGGCTAAAAATCCCGCAGGGCCTTGGAGTAATCCTATAAAATTACCGCAGGTAAAAGGCATTGATCCATCTATATTTTTTGATGATAATGGCAAAGCCTATATCGTGTACAACAGCGATGCACCCAATTACAAGCCTTTATATTCTGGTCACAGAACCATTAAAATGTACGAGATAGATCCCATCAGTTTAAAAACGACAGGTGAAGAAAAAATACTCGTAAATGGTGGTGTTGATATTACCAAAAAGCCCGTGTGGATTGAAGGGCCACATATTCTTAAAAGAAACGGTTGGTATTATTTGTATGCTGCTGAAGGTGGTACATCTGTTAATCACTCAGAAGTGGTGTTGCGTAGCAAAAACGTTTGGGGGCCTTTTGTGCCTTATGAGAAAAACCCAATTTTAACGCAAAGAGATTTGCCTGCAGATAGAAAAAATCCTATTACATCTACTGGTCATGCACAGTTTGTAGAAGGGCCAGATGGCAAAACCTACGCAGTGTTTTTAGCTTGCAGACCTTACACTGGTGATTATTACAACGCAGGTAGAGAAACCTTTATAGCACCTGTAGAATGGAAAGAGGATTGGCCAATTATCAATCCAAATAGTAAGGAAGTACAATACAGTTATACCGCTAATTTTAAAGAAATAAAACAAACCAATGCCTTACCACAAAGCGGCAATTTTACCTACACACTTGGTTTTGAAAAACAATTAGATCCTGCCTTAACTTTTCTCAGAAGTGTTGATAGTAGTTCCTTTTCACTAAACAAAACAGCAGGACTTACCATGAAATTAAAGCCTGAAACATTGATGGATTTTGGTGTGCCATCGTTTATAGGTAAGCGTCAGCAGCATCTATTTTGCAGCACAGAAACTGAACTCAACTTTACAGCTAGTAACGATAACGAAAAAGCTGGTTTAGCCATTTTTCAAAACGAAAAGCATTTTTATTTTTTGGGTAAATCAATAGAAAATGGCAAGCAGATATTGCAATTATACAAAAGCAATGCTGATGG
Organism: Chitinophagales bacterium; assembly: GCA_031424995.1. Taxonomy (GTDB): domain Bacteria; phylum Bacteroidota; class Bacteroidia; order Chitinophagales; family Chitinophagaceae; genus Parasediminibacterium. Next base: position 23,797 of record JANPIP010000062.1, read on the forward strand.
CAAAACAATGGATGTAATAGCAACAACTACACTCGCTGCCAACATAAAAAAGGTACAACTACGTATTGATGCTGTGGGTGAATTCTATAATTTTTCGTATGCTACTGAGGCTAATAAATGGTTGGTTTTAAAAGATAAAGTAGATGGTAAATTTTTAAGTACGCATGATGCTGGCGGATTTATTGGCTGCTTTTTTGGCTTGTATGCCACAGGTTCTGGACAAATAAGTAGCAATACAGCATCGTTTAAATATCTTAAATACAGTGGCAACGACCCTGTTTACAAATAGCAATTAAGGTTATGTGTTATTCGGTCTGCTAAGTTTGAAGCAGTAACGAATAAACCACTAAATTGCTGTCAAATTTATAAGTGTCAATAAAACAATTATAAATTGATACAACGATTGCAGCAGCATTTAATTAGCCTTCACTTTAAATTAATTTTTGCCAGATAAAAATTTAATCAGTAACACAAAAGCTTGCCACAATGAAAAAAAATTTACGCTACGCACTCAGGTCATTTATCTTGACCGTAATAATTCTCACTTTTCAAATTCGTGTTTTTGCACAGGTAAATAATGCAACGGTTAGGGTTAATAAAAATGTTGCCTTTCAGAAACTAACAGGTTTTGGCGGGTTTGTTAATAGTCCACAATTTGGTTACAATCACATGACTGAGGCTGAAATTCGAAAAATGTGGGGCGCTAACAGCGAGGCTGGTTATAATATCATGCGCATGTATATACCTACTGGCGCAAGTAATTGGCCACAGGTAATACCAACTGCACAACTGGCAAAGTCCTTAGGTATTAAAATATTTGCTTCGCCATGGTCTATGCCCACAGAATGGAAAACTGATAATATTATTGGGTCGGTTTTTACAGATGGCAATGGGGTAAAAAGAGATGTTTATTTGAAAGAAGCGCATTATGCTGACTATGCCAATTACCTCAATAATTTTGTGTTACTACTGCGTAGCAATGGTGTAGAATTAGATGCCATATCTATACAAAATGAACCAGATTATCAGGTAGATTATGCTGGTTGTATTTTTACGCCAGCCCAAATGACGAAGTTTTTGAAAGAAAACCGTCATCTTATTTCCTGTAAAGTAATTGCACCTGAAACTGTTGGTATTCCTGATAATTACGCCAATGCATTTAATACAGCAGATGTGCTTCCGCACTTTGATATTTTTGCTGGCCACCAGTATGGTGCTGTACAAACTGGGTTTAAAAACATACAAGCCAAGGGCAAAGAAGCATGGATGACAGAGTTTCTTATCAACTGGAATTCTGGCGGCGGTAGCAGAAGTTTTAACTGGTCTATTGATGCTTTTGATTTTGCAAATAGCGTAAACGATGCGTTGCTGGCAAATATCAATGCATGGATACATTATGCTACCAAACGCTACTACGGCATGATGGGTGATGGTACTTTAGGTACGCCTGTTTCAGAAATTAGTAAGCGTGGCAAAATATTATCGCATTATGCAAAATACACAACAGGTTCTACCAGAATTGAAGCGACCTGGAATGATAATACTGGATTACTAAAAGGTTCCTCTTACTTATCTGTAACTGGTGATAGTGTTATTGTGATGGTCATTAATCCTTCAGCAAATACCTATAATCTGGCTGTAGACCTACCTTTTCTTACCAATACAGGCAAGCTTATAAAAACCACGTCTGTAGAAAATATGGCTGAAACCGCAATCAATCTTGCTGTTGAAACCAATCGGCCAAAAGTTACTATCAGCCCATCAAGTATTACCACATTAGTATTTACAAAAAGTGGCAATCTTACGCCATCACTTATGACGGGTGCAGTGGTAAATTATACTATGATGGATAGTTTAACCACTACCAATACTACATTTGGCACTGCTTACAAACTAAGTGGCAAAACAGCAACATTTAACGTAAATGCACCATTGATAAGTACTAATCAAAATGCTAACAATGGATTTATACAAGTGTCAGGTAAATTCAATAAACTGGTGTTTCGTGTAGAGAGTATCAGTTCTGCTGGTAGCTTCACTTCAGCCAATACAACACTTTACTATATCAATAATGCTGGCATTGCAAAATCATATAATTACGGCACAGTTACGTTTAACCAAAGGGCTAATTTCGACTGGGTAATAGATATTTCAGAAAATGTACTTACCGATGGATGCACAGGTATTATAGGTATTACAAACAGCAATTTTGTATCTGTACTTACCATGAAGTTTAATAACGTATACCTTGCTGTAGGTAACGAGCGAGGCTATCGTTTTAGTGGACCTTATAGTAATACCGATGGCAATTTGTTAGATTGTTTAGACGATAAAACCTATACCTCACTTGATTTTACCAATGTTACAGGTATTGGCAGTACTACTAATTGGGATGCAGTTGCCACCAATAAAAACTGTGTATATATTGTTCCTAATAACACCGTAGCCGATAAAAACAATGTGGTATTTAGTGCAAGCTGTAATAAATTAGAGTTGAGAGATATAGGTGGTGATTTTTACCCAAAAGCCAGTTTCTCAGCTACAACTGCTAAATATACTGCCACACTAAATGGCTTTAAAATGCTGGTATTGCCATTTCAAGCTACTATTCCTAGCGGTGTAAAAGCCTACACTGTTGAGTTTGCTGATGGCGTAATAAAAGGTAAGCAAATCGCCACGGGCATAATACCATCTAACACACCAGTTTTAGTAAATGGCAACGGAACATTTGTATTTGCAGGGGCTGGTACTGTTGCATCTACTGGTAATTTTCAAGCTGGTATTAGCTATGGTATTTACATTGGTATAAAAGTACCAATAGGTGCGTACTACTTAACCGTTAGTAATAGTATAGCATCTTTCACCAAAGCAACTGGTGCAGTGCAACCGCTTATTAACGCTTTTGATGCCTACGTGATACTTGGAACCACTACCACAGCATCTAATCTGCAAGTGGTATTAGAAGAAACATTACCTGTACAATTAGGAAGTTTTACAGTAAAAGCAAGCAACAATAAGGTGCTTTTAGATTGGACCACTTTTACAGAACTGAATAACAAAGGTTTTGCTATTGAGCGTAGTAAAGATGGAAGCATTTTTGAACAGATTGGTTTTGTAAATGGCAAAGGAAATAATAATACACTCAACCAATATCAATACATAGACAATAGCCCACTACAAGGCATTAATTATTATAGGCTTAAACAAATTGATTTAGATGGCGCAACTACTTATTCGGATATAAAATCGGTAGTATTCAACAACAAACTTTCAGTAACACTTTATCCAAACCCGGTTAAAAATATACTTACCATTGATGATAATGGCGAACAATTAACGGGAACAATGATGCTGTATGATGCCTATGGAAGAGTTATATCGCAATCAAAAATAGAAGCAGTGCGTGTGTTTAAAATAGATGTATCAAAATTATCGGCTGGTATATATCATTATCGCTTAAATACTATCAATGGCACATTTACAAAACTGTAATTGAATTGATAGAAAAGAACAAATACCATCACACAATATCGTTTAAAATAAAATAAGTATAATATGTATTTACGAAGTATAAAAAGAATCATTATTGGGTTGGCCGTAGTTGCAACTACATTTTTTGTGAACCAACTACAAGCACAAGCTATCAATCCAATCATCCATGCAGATGTGCCTGACATGTCTATGATACGTGTTGGTGATAAGTACTATATGAGTAGCACCACCATGCACATGAACCCTGGTGTACCAATAATGAAGTCGAACGATTTGGTAAACTGGAAATTGGTGAGTTATGCTTATAATACCCTTGTAAGTAATGATGATATGAACTTGACCAATGGCAAAAGCACTTATGGCAGAGGTTCTTGGGCTAGTAGCCTTCGCTACCACAATGGCATTTACTATGTATCTACTTTCGCCCAAACAAGTGGTAAAACACATATTTATTCAACAAAAGATATAGAAAAAGGTCCCTGGAAAGCAGTGTCATTCAGACCAAGTTTTCACGACCATTCTTTGTTTTTTGATGATGATGGAAAAGTGTACATGCTATATGGCGCAGCCAAGCTAACCTTGGTAGAATTAAACGACGATTTATCTGGCGTAAAGCCAAATGGCTTTAATAAGGTAGTGATAGAAAACGCCAGTTTACCAAGTCAAGTTGAAGGTAGAAGAGGCGGTTTGCCAGCCGAAGGTTCTCAGCTATACAAAATAAACGGAAAATATTTTCTCTTCAATATTTCATGGCCACCAGGCGGTATGCGTACGGTGGTAATTCACAGGGCAGATAATATTACAGGCCCTTACGAAGGTAAAATTGGCTTGCAGGATTTAGGTGTTGCGCAAGGCGGTTTAATAGATATGCCTGACGGCAAATGGTATTCGTATTTGTTTCGTGATAATGGTGCCGTAGGTCGTATTCCTTATTTGGTACCAGTTACCTGGCAAAATGGATGGCCTGTGTTGGGCATTAATGGCAAAGTACCAGAAACATTGGATTTGCCCGCTAACAAAAGTTTAATTCCTGGCATTGTTGCTTCAGATGAATTCAAGCGCAAAAAAGGCGAGCTAGCGTTGCCATTAGTTTGGCAATGGAATCATAATCCAGATAATAGCTTATGGTCTGTTACTGCTAAAAAGGGCTATTTACGCCTAACTACAGGTAGACTAGATTCTAACTTTTTGCAAGCCAAAAATTCATTAACACAACGCACTGTTGGCCCTGTTTGTAACGGTGCTATTGCACTAAATGTGTCAAAGATGAAAGATGGTGATTTTGCAGGATTGGGTTTGCTGCAAAAGAACTATGGCTTAGTAGGTGTAAAAGTAGATGGTGATACAAAAGCTATTGTAATGATTAACGCCAGTACTGGTAAACCTGAACAAGTGCAAAGCATTCCTTTAACCCAAAAGATGGTACATTTTAAAGCTGAATGTGATTTTACAAACAGAAAAGATGTCGCAAATTTCTTTTATAGTTTAGATGGCAATACTTGGCAGCCAATTGGTACACAACTTAAAATGGCTTATACCATTCCTCAATTTATCGGCTATCGTTTTGCACTTTTTAATTACGCTACAAAAAATATAGGTGGCTATGCAGATTTTGATTATTTCAGAATAAGCGATACAAAATAGTAACATCATTCACCAAAATATAAGTCTCAATCTTTTTAAAGTAAACTTCTTTAACTACAAAATCATATGAAAAAAAATCTCATTAATCACATACTTGGCACTGCAGTATTTACCATTTTTATAGTGGTAGCTGCAACTGCACAAGTACCAAAAATTACTTTAGATCTTTCTAAAGCTACTACCAATGTAAGCCCAATGTTGTATGGCTTAATGACAGAAGAAATCAATCATTCTTACGATGGTGGTTTATATGCTGAATTAATTCGAAATAGAATATTTAAAGACAATGCTACAAAACCTGAAGCTTGGAGCCTTTTACAAGAAGATAGTACTAAAACAAAAGCCGCAATAAAACTAATGGCTGCTAGTCAAAGTAATGTACCTTTTGATGAGCGCAGACATGCAATTACAAGTGCCTTACAAACTTGTTTGCGTTTAATGGTTGAGAAAGGTGGTAGCCGTGTAGGTATTGCAAATGAAGGCTATTGGGGCATTCCTGTAAAACCAAGTACCATTTATAATGCATCATTTTACATGAAAGGATCTGGTAGCGTGCCGCCGCAACGTCGTCCTGGAGGAGCTGCTTCTAATCAACCTGCACCACCTGTAATTGCTGATAGTACACCAGGCCCAATTACCATAACCATAGAAAGTAATGACGGTAAAACCGTGTATGCTTCTGGTACTATTAACCTAGAAAAAAGTACATTCTGGAAAAAGTATGAACTTACTTTAACAACTGGTGCAAATGTTACTCCTACAACCGATGCTCGTTTTGTTATTTCAACAAATCGTGCTGGTTTATATTATGTCAATTTGGTGTCTTTATTTCCACCCACATTTAAAAATAGACCCAATGGCAACAGGCCAGATTTAATGCAAATGATGGTTGATATGAAACCTAAGTTTTTGCGTTTTCCTGGTGGTAATTTCTTAGAAGGCCCATTGTTAACAGATGCGTTTCCTTGGAAAGAAACACTTGGCCCGTTAGAACACAGACCAGGCCATAAAGGGTCTTGGGGTTACCGCCCTACAGATGGTATGGGTTTACTTGAGTTTTTGTTGTGGTGCGAAGATATCGGTGCAGAACCTTTGCTAGGTGTGTTTGCAGGTTATTCACTTGATGGTGATCATGTAGATGCTGGCCCATTATTAAAGCCTTATATAGACGATGCATTGGATGAAATTGAATATGTAATGGGTGATGTAAAAACCTATTGGGGCGCAAAACGTGCTGCTGATGGGCATCCTGCACCATTTAAAATGAAATATGTAGAAGTTGGTAATGAAGATTGGTTTGATAGATCTGGTAGTTACAATGGCAGGTTCACACAATTTAGAGAAGCCATTGAAAAAAAGTATCCGCAGTTAACTTGTATTTCTAGTATTGCTGATGCGCAATATCCCAACCTAAAAGTTACTACTGGTAAAAAGCCTGCCGTTTTAGATGAGCATTATTACCGCAACACTTGGGAAATGTGGGCTAATGCTGCTCAGTATGATAAATACGAGAGAAATGGACAGAAGATTTTTGTGGGTGAATGGGCTACAAGAGAGGGTGCTCCTACAACAAATTTAATTGCTGCTTTAGGTGATGCTGCTTGGATGACAGGTATGGAGCGAAATTCAGATTTAATTATCATGTCTTGCTACGCACCATTATTTGTAAATGTAAATACACAAACATCAACTGCACCAAAAGCATGGCAATGGGATTCTGACCTTATAGGTTACAATGCGCTAAATAGTTATGGCTCGCCTGCTTATTATGTACAAAAATTATTTAGCCAATATTTAGGCAATAAAATTGTGCCTATTACAGGCGATAATATTCCTACACAACCAAGACCAATGTCAAGAAGGGATAGTGTAGATAAAAACACGCCAAAGCCAGTACCTACCGTTTTCTATTCAGCTTCTAAAGATGAAAAAACAGGTGTTATCTATCTAAAATTGGTTAATACTATTGGCAAAGATCAACCCGTACAAATTGATTTAAAGGGGCTAAAAACGATTGTTGCTTCAGCCACAGCCACGGTTGTAAAAGGCAATAAACCAGAAGATACCAACAGCATTACTGAACCTGAAAAAATAATACCTGTAAATACTACTTTTACTGGTGTTAAGCTAAATTTTGAACACACATTGTCACCTTATTCTGTAACTATTTTGCAATTGAAAACGAAGTAATTTGTAATACTATATTTTATGCTACTAAATAAATTGCGTTAAATAGTGCAACCGATTGCATTTGTAAGTATAAATTATCTATTTTAGCGGGTAAAATGATGACTAATGGAAATGAAAAAAGTAGCGATAGTTACAGGTGGTGGTAGCGGTTTAGGATATGCGATTGCACAGAAATTTACAGAAAATGGTATTACCACCATTATTGCTGGGCGTAATGTAGAAAAATTGAATACAGCCAAAGAACAATTAGGCGAATTGTGTTTTGCAATGCCTTGCGATATAAGTGATTTAAAAACTGTTCCAGCATTTGTAGAAACTGTCTTGCGGCAGTTTGGTCAAATTGATATACTGGTAAATAATGCTGGTATAAATCAGAAAAAAGAATTTACAGAAGTAACAGACGAAGATTTCCAAAACATTCTTGCTACAAATGTTACAGCCGTATTTTCTTTAAGTAGAGAAGTGGTAAAACATATGCTTACAAAAAGTGCTGGTTGTATTATTAATATAAGTAGTATGGCTGCGCAATATGGTTTGCCAAAAGTGATTGCTTATACGGCCAGTAAAACTGCTATTGATGGTATGACAAGGGCTATGGCGGTTGAATTATCACCTAAAGGCATACGTGTAAATGCCATTGCACCAGGTTTCATCTATAGTGCTATGACAGAAAAAGCCTTGAACAGCGATCCTGAACGTAAAGCAAAAGTATTTGGCCGCACACCAATGGGTCATATGGGTCAGCCAGAAGATATTGGTAATGCTGCTTTGTATTTGGCAAGCGATGCTGCTAAATATGTAACAGGTGTGATACTACCAATTGATGGTGGTAATAGTATTGGGTTTTAACACAAAAATTACTTGTAATGAACAAACGATTTGCTGCGATATGCTTTTTTATTACTGCCTGTTTTTGTACAGTAAATGCACAAATAAAACTGCCTGCAATCATTAGAGATAGTATGATTTTGCAACGTGATGCCAAAGTAAATATTTGGGGCTGGTCATCTGCAAATGAAAAAATTACGATCAGCTTTAATGGTAAAAAAGTTACCACAACAGCAGATGATGGCGGTAATTGGAAAGCAATATTACCACCTACAAAAGCTGGCGGCCCGTACACCATTGAGTTAACTGGTACAAACAAATTAACCCTTAGTAATGTGTTATTTGGTGATGTATGGTTTTGCAGTGGTCAAAGTAATATGGTGCATCAATTAAATATTCACGATGTTATTTATGCCAAAGAAATTGCAGAAGCTAATTTTCCTGAAATACGCCAGTTTTGGGTGCCAACTCTTACCAATATGCGTGGCCCACAAAAGGATTTGCCAAGTGGTAATTGGCAAGCTGCTGTTGGTGAATCAGTAAGACCATTTTCTGCCGTAGCATATTTTTTTGCAAAGAAAATTTATCAGGAATTGCATATTCCTATCGGCATCATCAATGCATCTGTGGGCGGCACACCCATTGAGGCTTGGATAAGTGAAGAAGGCTTCAAAGATTTTAGTGCTATTACTGCTACAATTAAAAAAAATCAAGACACCACTACTGCACCTAGAAGAGGTGGGGGCAATTTTGGTGGTGTAAGAAGAGTAGAAATAGCTGACCTTGGCATTGCTGGCGCAAAAAAATGGTTTGATATTACCTACGAACCTAAAGGCTGGCGAACCATTAACATACCTGGCTATTGGGAAGATCAAGGTTTAAAGGATTTAAACGGTGTGGTTTGGTATAGAAAAGAAATTAATCTGCCAAGGTCTTTTACCAGCAAGCAAGCAAAGGTTTTTTTGGGTAGAATTATAGATGCAGACGAGTTATATATTAATGGTAAGCAAGTTGGCAACACCTCTTATCAATATCCACAAAGGCGTTACACAGTGCCAGAAGGGTTGTTGAAACCAGGCAAAAATTTGTTTGTAATACGTGTTACAAATACATCAGGCAAAGGCGGTTTTGTAACCGATAAACCATATAGTATTTTTACCGGTACTGATACCGTTGACTTAAAAGGCACTTGGCAATACAAAGTAGGTGAGGCTTATCAGCCTGTACCACGTGGTAGTGGAGGCTTTGCAGGTGGTGGTAGTGTAAATGCACAAAACCAACCAACTGCATTGTATAATGCTATGGTGGCGCCAGAAATTAACTATACCATTAAAGGTTTTTGCTGGTATCAAGGCGAAAGCAATGCTGGTAATGCCAAAGAATATACTGACTTAATGCCTGCTCTTATAAACGATTGGCGTAGCAAATGGCAACAAGATACTTTGCCTTATTTATTTGTGCAATTGCCTAATTATATGGATTATAATTATGTGCCGTCAGAAAGCGGTTGGGCTATGATGCGTGAAGCACAATTAAAGTCTTTAGCTGTACCAAATACTGCCATGGCTGTAACTATTGAGTTAGGTGAGTGGAACGATATTCATCCTGATAAAAAGCAAGAAGTGGGCGAAAGATTGGCGCTTGGTGCATTAAAACTGGCTTACAATAAAAACATTGTTTACTCTGGACCAATATTTCAATCAGCAACTAATGAAGGCAGTAAAATTACACTCAGTTTTAATCATGTAGGTAGTGGCTTAATGACAAATGATGATGAAGCGCCTACTGAATTTGCCATTGCTGGTGCAGATAAAAGATTTGTGTGGGCAAAAGCAAAAATTGAAGGCGATAAAATAGTTGTATGGAACGACAATATTGCTGCGCCAATGTATGTGCGATATGCTTGGGCAGATAATCCTGTAAACCCCAATGTATATAACAAAGAAGGGCTGCCTGCATCACCTTTTAGAACCGATAAATAACCAATCTATATTGTTAATTATTTAAACTTATTGCTTAAAAAATGCCAATGAAAACGTCCCAAATTTTAGTAGCTATTTTTTCTTACTTTATCGTAATGTCTAGTAGCGCACAAAACAAAGTTGTCATTAACGCAGCTGCTGCAAAAGATACCATCAACAAGAATATTTATGGCCATTTTGCAGAACATTTAGGGCACTGTATTTATGGCGGTTTTTATGTAGGCGACAACAATAAAAAAATCCCCAACAAGAACGGAATTAGATTAGACATTATTGATGCACTTAAAAAACTAAAAGTGCCAGTGCTTCGTTGGCCAGGTGGCTGCTTTGCCGATACCTACCATTGGAAAGATGGTATTGGGCCAAAAAATCAACGTCCATCTATGTTAAATCTTTGGTGGGGCAATGTAAAAGAAGACAACAGTTTTGGTACAAACGAGTTTTTAAATATGTGCGAAGTGCTTGGTGCAGAACCTTACCTAAGTGGTAATGTAGGCAGCGGTACGCCACAAGAATTGGCTGATTGGGTAAAATATACAAGCCATCCTTCAGGTAGTAGCCCAATGCCAGAATTAAGAGCTAAAAACGGCAGGCAAAATCCTTGGAAAGTAAAATTATGGGGTCTTGGAAATGAAGCTTGGGGCTGCGGTGGTAATATGACGGTAGACCATTATGCAAATGTGTATCGCCAATACGCAACATTTATGACAGACTGGAACAACAGCGATGGCTTATATAGAATTGCATCTGGTGCATCTGATGATGATTATAACTGGACAGAAGTGTTGATGCAAAAACTACCAACCAAAATGTTTGATGCATTGGGTTTGCACCATTATTCAGTAATTGATTGGAACAAAAAAGGCTCATCAACCGAATTTACAGAAGGGGAATATTTTACTACTATGCAAAGGGCTTTGTTTATGGAAGAACTGGTAACAAAGCATAGCGCAATTATGGATAAATACGATCCTAAAAAAACAAAATCTTTATCAGTGGATGAATGGGGTGGTTGGTACGATGTGGTAAAAGGGACGAACGAAGCATTTTTATTTCAACAAAATACAATGCGTGATGCCATGATTGCTGGTACTACGTTGAATACTTTCAACAACCATTGCGACCGTGTAAAAATGGCTAACCTAGCTCAAATCATCAATGTATTGCAAGCCGTTATTTTAACCAATGAAGAGAAGTTAGTGCTTACGCCAACTTATCACGTAATGGAAATGTACAACGTGCATCAGAATGCGGTGATGTTACCGCTTAAAGTGAACAGCGATAATTACCAATTTGAGGGCAAAAGTTTACCTGCAATTTCTGCTTCAGCATCAAGAGATAAAAACGGTGCTATTCATATTTCAGTCACCAATATTGATGCTTCAAAAGAACAAAAAATCAGTATTAGCCTTGGCGATATTAAAACGAGTTCAAGTAGTGCAAAAATCTTAAAATCTGCCAAACTGCAAGACTATAACAGTTTTGAAAAGCCTAAGAATATTGTTCCTACAGCATTTAGTAATTATAAAATAAATGGTAATGAACTAGAAATAACACTACCAGCATTTAGTGTTGCTGTGATAGAATTGAAATAATGCTCAAAAGCGAATTTTTATGAAACATCTTATTTGCCAAATGCTGTTGTGTACGTTACTGTACACAAGCCATGCACAATCAGTTTGGCAAAGTAAAAAGTGTGCAGTGGTGCTTACTTACGATGATGCTATTGCGCAACAATTAGATAATGCCGTACCAGTATTAGATTCTTTGCAATTGAAAGCAACTTTTTACCTAACAGCTTATTTCGCAAAAGATAGGTTAAGAGATTGGAAAAATGTGGCTGCAAAAGGTCACGAATTGGGTAATCACACTTTATTTCATCCATGCAACGGTGGTAAAGGAAGAGAATGGGTAAAACCTGATTATGACCTGAAGCAATATACGTTGCAAAGAATGGTGGATGAGACTAGAATGACGAATGTGTTTTTACATGCAATCGATGGCAAAACCAAAAGAACATTTGCCTACACCTGTGGCGATATGAGAATTGGTGATACTTCTTTTATAAACAGCATGAAAGATGATTTTGTGGCCGCAAGAGCTGTAAGAAACGAGATGCACACTATTGATAAAATTGATTTGTACAATGTTGATTGTTACATGGTAAACAATAATACCGCTGCGCAAATGATTCAATGGGTTAAAAAAGCAGAAGCAACCAATTCGCTATTGGTGATTTTGTTTCATGGTGTTGGTGGTGGTAATTCATTAAATGTGCAGGTAACTGAGCACAGTAAATTTTTGCATTACCTAAAACAGCATGAAGAGCATATTTGGATAACGACCATGCTAGATGCTGCAGAAAATATAAAGCAATACAACGCTAAAAATAAAAAATAGTAATACAATATTTAATCTAAAAAAATGACAAAAAGCTTTTACAAAAAAATTCTGTTTACATGTTTACTGGCAGCAAATGCTTCGTTTTCTTTTAGCCAAAGCAGCAATGAGAATATCAGTAATTATCAGCAGGTAAATACGTTTGCAAATCCTGTTTTACCAGGTGATCATCCAGACCCTACCATGCTTAAAGTAGGTGACGATTATTACCATTGCGGTTCGTCGTTTCATTTTACGCCATACTTACCTATTTACCATTCAAAAGATTTGGTACATTGGAAAATTATCAGCCGTGTAGTGCCTCCAACTACAGCCAAAGTTTCTGACAGACCATCTGCTGGTATTTGGCAAGGTGCTATTACGTATTTCTATGGCTCGTTTTGGATATATTATTCAGTAAATAGCCAGCAGCATTTCTCAAAAGCTGCATCGCCTTATGGCCCCTGGTCAGAGCCTGTGCCAGTAAGGGGTAATCCCGTAACAGGGCCATTAGGTTACGATGATGCTATTTTTGTAGATGATGATGGCAAGCCATACATCATCATTAAAAACGGACAAAAAACCAATCGCTTACAGGCATTAGGTAGGGATGGTCAGTTAACAGATACTGTCATAAACCTTGATTGGATAAATGCAAAATTGCAATATAGCTGGGCAGAAGGACCAGTAATGAGCAAGCGTAATGGCTACTATTATTATTTCCCCGCAGGTGATGTGTCTGGTGGTCAATATGTATTAAGAGCCAAAAAATTAACCAGCGATTCTACTTATTGGGAAAGATTGGGTGAATTTTTCAAGCCAATTACAGATTCAAAAGTTGGTTTTCGTCGCCCCAACCACATATCTGCACCCATACAATTGGCAGATGGTACCTGGTGGACAATTGGGCAGAGTTACGAAAGATATGATGGGGATGACTGGTCAGGTAAAGGTCGCCAAACATCGCTATATCCTGTAATTTGGGAAGGCGATAGACCATGGGGTATGGCACCAACTACAATGCCAATTACAAAACCCAACTTACCACAATCGGGCATTTTATGGCGAAGTGCTGGTAGCGATGATTTTGACAGCGAAACACTCGATTTACAATGGCATTTCTTAACTAAAAAAGCTGCTGCCAGTTACTCACTTTCTGCACGCAAAGGTTGGGTGAGACTTACACCAGATACTAATAGAACGCATTTGGTACAAAAAGAAACCGATCATTTTTATACAGCAGTTACCAAGGTAGATATCGATGCAAATGCTGCTACTGCAAAAGCAGGTATTTACCTAACCAGTGGTAACCAAAGTGTAGTAGCAATGCTATATTCTGGCTACGATAATGGCAAAAAAATTGTGTTTAAACTAGGCAATGAAGTACGCAGTGTTGATAACAGTTTGGGCAATATTGTATGGCTAAAAGTGGAAAGAAACGAGCATAATTTAATGGCTTGGTATAGTGCTGATGGTAATAATTGGATATCGCTTGGTAATACCATTAGTGCTGTAAATATGGATAAAGTGCAGCCTAATTATAATTCATGGGTGGGTACAAGTGTAGGGCTTTTTGCCGAAGGCAAACCCGCAGATTTTGATTTCTTCACTTGCAAAGATGGTTTCTCTCCAATGATTGCAGGTGGTTTTAGTAACTATTATGGTGTTAAAAAAACGAAAGCTGGTAACGATGTTTTGGTTACCAATACCTCAACTTATGGTGGATGGTTTATGATTTCTGGTGTTGAGTTAAGTAAAAAATCACCATCAGCTATTGAAATTACAGCCGCTGCAACTGTAAAGGGTAAGTTAGAAATATGGTTGGATGATTTGAAAGAAGGGAAATTAATTGCTACGGTATCGGTTGATAACACAGGTGAAAATAACTGGAAAGCCTTTTCTAAAGCCATTAAAAATATGACTGGTCACCACGATGTGTTTATAAAATACCCAAGTGGCAGTGAAGGAAAAATCACCATAAAAAGTATTCGGTTTATAAAATAATCAATCATTATAAGATTGATTAACACCTGAAAATATACCATCATGAAAAAATTAGTATCACTTGTTGTAGCTGCATCTATCAGTGTTGCAGCATTGGCACAAGACATTGTAAAGCAAGCCCCTGTTGGGTTTGATGTATTGCAAGCCAATATTCTACATGGTACAATTGATACCATAGCCTACAAATCTAAAACAGTAGATACTACACGTAGAAGCCTCATTTACACACCACCAGGTTTTTCTAAAACCAAAAAATACCCAGTGCTTTATTTGTTGCATGGTATTGGTGGTGACGAAAAAGAATGGTTTAACCAAGGCAAACCACAAGTAATATTGGATAATTTATACGCACAAGGCAAACTTGAACCCATGATTGTGGTATTGCCAAACGGTAGAGCCATGAAAGATGACCGTGCTGTTGGTAATATTATGGAACCAGAAAAAGTGAAAGCTTTTGCAACTTTTGAGCAAGACTTGCTGAATGATTTAATCCCCTACGTAGAAAGTCATTATCCTGTTTTAACTGATAAAGATCACCGAGCTATTGCAGGTTTATCTATGGGTGGTGGTCAGTCATTAAACTTTGGTTTGGGTAATTTGGATAAGTTTTCATGGGTAGGCGGTTTTTCATCTGCACCAAATACTAAAAAACCAGAAGAGTTAGTGCCAGATGCAGAGGCTGCTAAACAGAAGCTGAAACTATTATACATTTCTTGTGGTGATAAAGACGGCTTACTCAATTTTAGTAAACGCACCCACGATTATTTGACGGAGAAAAACGTACCACATATTTACTACATAGAGCCAGGTGTACACGACTTTAAAGTTTGGAAAAATGGTTTGTACATGCTATCTCAATTGTTATTTAAGAAGTTAGATGTGTCAACATTTCCTAAATATGTATACGCTGCACAATAGTCTTTTTTACATATCACCATAACCAATAAAACTTGCCATTATGCATTATAAATCATTATCCGCTTTACTGTTTGCAGGTGCATTTTCTGCTAACTGTTGCATTGCACAAACAGCCGTTGTAGAAGATTTTAAATCTACAACTACCACACAACAAGGCAAACAATATCCTCAGGTAAATTCTGAACGTAGAGTTAGGGTAAGTATAAAAGCGCCAACTGCAACAAGGGTACAATTAGATATTGCGGCTGTAAAATACGATTTGGTAAAAGACACAGCTGGTGTTTGGATTGGCGAATCTGCACCGCAAGACGAAGGCTTTCATTATTACCAATTGCAAGTAGATGGTGCTGCTGTGCCAGACCCTGGTAGTTTGTATTTTTATGGTGCTAGCAGATGGGGCAGCGGTATTGATGTGCCTGCAAAAGACGAAGATTTTTATGCGATAAAAAATGTACCTCATGGTCAGTTACGAGAAAGCTACTATTTCTCAAAAACGTCTAACAGCGTTCGTCGTGTGTACATTTATACACCACCAGGTTACGATAAAGAAACCTCTAAAAACTATCCTGTTTTATACTTGCAACATGGTATGGGCGAAAATGAAACAGGTTGGGGCAGTCAAGGCAAAACCAATTTTATTATGGATAATTTATTAGCTGAAGGCAAAGCCAATCCATTTATAATTGTAATGGAAAATAGTAGTATCAACTTAAAGCCAGGGCCACGACCTACAGGCACAGCTTATTATACAGAAGCTTTTCAAAAAGTATTGTTAAACGATTTAATTCCTTACGTAGAAGCCAACTATCGTGTTGTAGCCGATCAACCGCATAGAGCGATGGCTGGCCTATCAATGGGCGGTATGCAAACACACGCAATAGTAGTAGCTGATGCAACCAAATTTTCGCACATTGGTATGTTTAGTAGCGGCACGTTTGTACCATCTGAAATTACAGATATTGAATCTTTTAAAAAGAGTGTGAAACTGGTATTTATGAGTTTTGGTGGTAAAGAAACTTCTGGTGCTGCACGTATTGGTACTGCTGCTGAAGAGTGGAATAAAGTAGGCATTAAGGGTGTATCATACATATCACCAGAAACAGCCCACGAGTGGCAATCTTGGCGAAGAAGTTTGTATCAATTTGCACAATTATTATTCAAATAAATTGGGGTACCAACTTAGGCTTTATAGTCTTAGTACCATTACAAAAAACTCATTGTAAATAATGAAAAAAAATAGTGCAGCATTAGTCATAAAAAAAGCAAGCATTGTTGCAATTATAGCAATGGTATTTGCTTTGGCTACCCCTGTTTTGGTACATGCACAAAATGCAAAATTGGCTACTAAACCAGCTAAAACATCAGCTATTAAATCTGGCAAATACCGCAATGTATTTTTAGAAGCTGGCTACAGCAAAGCTGATATTGATGCCAAACTAAAAAAAGCCTATTACGCCGTATTTGAAGGGCCAACTAAAGTATATTTTGAGGTAGGTGATACGATGGCTTATGTATCTGACTTGAAAAATAACGATGCCAGAACTGAAGGCCTTTCTTACGGTATGATGGTGGCTGTGCAACTTGATAAAAAAGAGGTGTTTGATAGAATCTGGCGCTGGAGTAAAAAATATTTGCAACACCAATCTGGCCCACGTGAAGCGTATTTCGCTTGGAGCATTAACGCCAAAACTTTGAAAAAAAATTCAGAAGGTTCGGCTTCTGATGGTGAGTTGTATTACATCACCAGTTTATTATTTGCTGCTAATAAATGGGGCAATAATACTGGCATCAACTATTATGGCGAAGCCAGAAGAATTTTAGATGCCATGTGGAAAAAAGATGGTACAGGCAATATTTACAACCTGATTAATACTGACGCAAAGCAAATAAGCTTTGTGCCAGAAGGCAATAATTACAAATGGACAGATCCTTCGTACCACTTGCCAGCTTTTTATGAAATATGGGCTCTGTATGCCAAAGATGGTCACGAGCAGTTTTATAAAGATTGTGCTGATACATCTCGTGTTTTCTTCCGCAGAGCTTGCGATGCTGTTACAGGATTAAATGCCGATTATACTGAATTTAGTGGCCAGCCACACAATACACGTTGGGCACCGGCGGCTTTTCGTTACGATTCTTGGCGCGTGCCAATGAATATTGCTATGGATTATGCATGGTTTACAAAAGATAAAGATTGGCAAGAAGATTATGCAAAACGATTGCAAAATTTTCTTCGCTCAAGAGGCATTACCAAATTTGAAGATCAGTTTAACCAAAATGGAACTTTGCCAGAATTTATTTTGCAAGCGGGCGGCTTTAAAAAATTACGTCATTCTATTGGTTTAATTGGTACTGCTTCAACCACCGCATTAATTGGTAAAGACAAAAGCAGCCACGATTTTATACACGAATTGTGGAATGCCAAACTTGAACCCTATGAAGACACTTATTTCGATCCTTACTACGATGGCTTAATGTATTTGTTTAGCATCATGCATTTAAGTGGTAATTATAAAATTATAAAGTAATTAATACATGTCAATTAAACTAAAAGCTTTTGCCATTCTTGCACTTATAACATTGCACTTCAATGGATTTTCACAAGACAAAAAATTCTACATATTCCTTTGTTTTGGGCAATCTAATATGGAAGGTAATGCTAAAATTCAGCCGCAGGATACAGTAGATGTAGATCCTCGCTTTCAGGTTTTAGAAACAATTGATTGCCCAAATTTGGGTAGAACAAAAGGCAATTGGTACACTGCAATTCCTCCATTGTGCAGGTGCAAAACTGGGCTTACTCCTGCTGATTATTTTGGAAGAACAATGATTGCAAATCTGCCTAAAGATGTAAGAGTTGGTATTATAAACGTTGCAGTTGGTGGCTGTAAAATTGAATTGTTCGAGAAAGATAGCTACCAAACCTATACTGCAAATGTGCCTTCTTGGATGACCAATATGATTAAAGAATATGATGGCAATCCTTACGGCAAATTGGTAGAAATGGCTAAAATAGCCAAGCAGTCTGGCGTTATCAAAGGCATTTTGTTACACCAGGGCGAGTCGAATACCAATGACACATTGTGGCCAGGTAAAGTAAATTCAGTGTATAAAAATTTGATGAAAGATTTGAAACTGAAACCCAAAAAAGTACCATTACTTGCTGGCGAATTGGTAAATGCAGATCAAGGCGGTGCTTGTGCCAGTATGAATAAAATTATTTCTAAGCTGCCACAAACTATTCCTAATGCTTATGTCATTTCTTCTGCAGGTTGTACAGATGTAAAAGACAATCTGCATTTTTCAGCAGAAGGTTATCGAAAATTAGGAAAAAGATATGCCCAACAAATGCTGACTATTTTGGGGTATAAAGTTGACATACAAGATTAAGTTATAAAATATCATTATGAAGTACACACTGTTTTTATTATTGTTTGCTACCAGCATTGGTAGGGCGCAAAATGGTAACAACGATTGGGAAAATCCCACGAAGTTTGAAAGCAACAAAGAAGCACCAAGAGCTAGTTTTATGTTGTATACCAACAAAGCAGATGTAGTAAACGATGATTATTCTGCTTCTGCTTATCATCAATCTTTAAATGGTGTGTGGAAATTTCAGTACACAGCGCAACTAAAAAATCGACCAACAACCTTCTATCAAACAACCTTTAATGATGCTGCATGGAACAACATTCCTGTACCATCTAATTGGGAAATGAAAGGCTATGGTATTCCTATTTATACCAATGTTGTGTATCCTTTTCCTAAAAATCCACCATTTGTTGGCGACAATAATCCAGTAGGTAGTTATAGAAAAACTTTTACTGTTCCAGAAAAATGGGTTGGTAACGATGTGTTGTTACATTTTGCATCTATTACTGGTTACGCCGTTATTTATGTTAATGGTAAAAAAGCAGGTATGACCAAAGCGTCTAAATCACCAGCTGAATTTAACATCACACCCTATCTTACAAAAGGTAAAAATCTATTAGCGGTAGAAGTGTTTCGCTGGCACGATGGTAGTTACTTAGAAGACCAAGATTTTTGGCGCATCAGTGGTATTGAGCGTGATGTGTATTTAACGGCTGTACCAAAAGTAAATGTGTGGGACTTTTTTGTAAATGCTGATTTAGATGCACAATACACCAATGGTAATTTTCATGCAGCAGTAGATATTCGTCAGCTTTCTCAAGCAAAATCAGTTACTGGTACTTTATCTGTAGAAATTACAGATACAAATGGCAAGCAAGTATTTACACAACAACAGCCAGTAAAAACTGGCAGCGATAGCATACAAACCATTGCTTTTGATGGTATTGTAAGTAAGCCAAACAAATGGAGTGCTGAATCGCCTTATTTGTACAATTGCATTATTGGGTTTACAGTAAATGGTAAAACTGTGTACACAGGTACTAAAATTGGGTTTAGAAAAATTGAGATTAAAAATGCACAGTTATTAGTAAATGGTATGCCAATAGTTGTGCATGGCGTAAACAGGCATGAGCATGACCCTGTAAATGGTCATGTACCTTCTAAGGAATTGATGGTGAAGGATATTCAGTTAATGAAACAATTTAATGTCAATTCAGTACGTACATCTCATTACCCCAACGATCCGCTTTGGTACAAACTCTGCGATGAATATGGCTTGTATGTGGTAGATGAAACCAATGTAGAAATTCATGGTATGGGTGCTACTTTTCAAGGTGGTATTGATACGGTACCGCACCCAGCTTACTTGCCACAATGGGAAGCATCTATTATGGATAGAGAAAAGCGAATGCTTGAGAGAGATAAAAATCATCCTTCAGTAATTATATGGTCGCTAGGTAACGAGTGTGGCAATGGTAAAGTATTTCACGATGCATATTTATGGATGAAAAGTAGAGATAAAAGCCGCCCTGTACAATTTGAGCAAGCTGGTGAAGATTGGAATACCGACATTGTTTGCCCAATGTACCCAAGGGTAGAAAGTATGACGCGTTATGCACGTGACAACAAGAAAAAACGACCATATATCATGTGCGAATATTCTCATGCAATGGGAAATAGCAGTGGTAATTTTCAACAGTATTTTGATATTATCGCAAGCAGCCCACACATGCAGGGTGGTTTTATTTGGGATTGGGTAGATCAAGGGATGCTTAGCAAAACCAGCGATGGCAAACCATTTTATGCGTATGGTGGTGACCTTGGTGGTTATTATTTATGGAACGATGAAAACTTTTGCTCTAATGGGGTGATTGCTGCTGATAGAACAGTTCATCCAGGTTTGTACGAAGTAAAAAAAGTGTATCAAAACATTTTATTTAAGGCAAAAGATGTACAAAAAGGATTGATTACGATTTCTAACGGGTTCGATTTTACCAATTTAAGCGATTGCCAATTTGAATGGAAATTGTACCAAAATGGTGCGCTTGTAAAAACAGACAAATTCACTGTAGATGTAGCGCCACACCAATCGAAAGATGTGCAACTGCAAGTGCCTAATTATAAAGTAGGTGAGGGTAATGAATTTTACTTGAATTTATCAGCTTATTCTTTAAAAGCTAATGGTGTATTGGCTTCTGGTCACGAAGTAGCAACCGAGCAATTTAAATATGCAGGTGATTTTTTTGCGAAGCAAACAAAAGCAGAAACAGACTTAAAAATTACCCGTACTGATAGACGTTTAAGTTTTACTGTAGGTAAAATACAAGGCGAGTTTGATACCCAAAGAGGGCAGTTTTTATCATACACAATTGGCGGTAAAAGAGTGATTGGTGGTTTTCCTGAACCCTATTTTTGGCGAGCCCCAACAGACAATGATTTCGGTAATAGAATGCCTACAACGTTAGGTGTTTGGCGCAATGCACATATTAATCGTAGTGTTCAATCAGTTACCATCAACGATTCTGCAAAAAATCAAGTAGATATTAAAGTGAATTATTTGCTTAACGATATTGCTGTGCCATATACCATCATTTACACCATACAAAACGATGGTGCTGTAAAAGTGACTGCAAGCATTGATATGACTGGTAGAAATTTACCAGAAATGCCACGTTTTGGTATGCGTATGAACCTATCTGGTGGTTACAAGCAAGTAAACTACTATGGTAGAGGCCCTTGGGAAAACTATAGCGATAGAAACACGGCTTCGTTTATTGGCAAATACGCCACCAATTCAGATAGCATGTACACGTTCAATTATATCCGTCCACAAGAAAGTGGTTATAGAACAGATGTGCGATGGTTTGAACTAACTAATAATAGAGGCGAAGGTTTACATATAGAAGGCGCACAGCCATTAGGTTTCAGCGCATTAAATATGACGGATGAAGACCTTGACCCAGGCTTAACAAAAAAGCAACAACACCCATCTGATATCAAAATGAGGGGCAATGTAAATGTTCATATTGATTTTAAACAAAGAGGCGTAGGCGGTGATGATAGTTGGGGTGCTTTACCACATAACGAGTATAGATTATTGGATAAACAATACACTTACAGTTACACAATGTCGCTGCTTGATAAATAAGATAGAAGGTTACTAATAAATGATTGAATGCAGAGTATAAAGCACATATATTTTTTGGTTTTCTTACAGCTGGTAGGCATTAGTCTATTTGCGCAAGCGCAAACCAATGTGCCTGTAAGAGAACGAACTAGTTTAAACAAAGGCTGGCGTTTTTACAAATACGACGGCGCTGCTGATAAATTGATATACGATGTTCGACCTGAAATAACCGACCGCAACGATAGTGTATCAGCCGATAGTAAACCTACCGAAAGGGTAAATGTGGCATCAACTACTGGTTTTTTAAAATATTGGATTTTGCCTGCGGCAAATAACTTTATTAAAGACACAGCTAAACATCACAAACGTCCTGCTGGTAATCCTGGCAGCGATTTTCCTTTTGTACAAAATAGTTTTAACGATGGTGTGTGGGAGCAAATTAATCTACCACACGATTGGGCTATAAAAGGGCCATTTTACGAAGGTAATAATGCCATAGTTAGTGGCGGTATGGGCAGGTTGCCAATTCAAGGTATTGCTTGGTATCGTAGAAAAATTACTATTTCTGCAAATGATGCCGGCAAATCTATTTACCTAGATATTGACGGTGCAATGTCTTATGCGATGGTTTGGGTAAATGGAAATCTTGCAGGTGGCTGGCCGTACGGTTACAATTCGTTTCGTATTGATTTAACACCCTACATAAAAATTGGCAGTGATAATCAACTTGCCATTCGGTTAGATAATCCATTAAATTCAGCACGTTGGTATCCTGGTGGCGGTATTTATCGCAATGTATGGCTTACAAAAGTTGCAAAAACGCATATAGCACAATGGGGCACTACGGTTCAAACCAGTAATGTTTCAGCTGCTTCAGCAAAGGTGAATCTTGCCGTTAATATTGAAAACACCTCTACAAGTGATAAAACCATCCGTGTAGTAACTGATGTGTATTTATTGGGTAATGATAAGCAGCCATCAATTGGTAAAAAAGTTACTAGTTTTTCTGCGTTGACAACTACTGTAAAAGCAGGTACAAATGCATCTGTATCTAATGCAACTGTTATTCAAAATCCGCAGCTTTGGGGGCCATTGCCTACTCAACAACCAAATTTGTATAAAGCCATTACCAAATTATATGAAAATGGAAAAGAAATAGATGCTTATGAAACAGTTTTTGGCATTAGGTCATTAACATTTGACGCTGAAAAAGGATTATTGGTAAATGGCGAAAAAATTCGTATTCAAGGTGTTAATCAGCATCACGATTTAGGTGCTTTAGGTGCAGCATTTAATGTACGTGCGGCAGAACGTCAGCTAGAAATATTGCAAGAATTAGGGTGCAATGCCATTCGTTTATCGCATAATCCACCAGCACCAGAATTACTAGAATTAACCGATAAAATGGGCTTTTTGGTAATTGATGAAGTATTTGATTCGTGGGAAAGAAAGAAAACACCTTTAGATTTTCACTTAATTTTTCCAGATTGGTACGAGGCAGATGTACGGTCTTTTATTAGAAGAGATAAAAATCATCCGTCAGTAATTGCTTGGAGTTTTGGTAACGAGGTAGGTGAACAATATACAGGTGAAGCTGGTGCAGCCGTAGCTAAAAAACTATATGATATTGTAAAAGATGAAGATAGTACTAGACCCGCCACTGCATCTATGAATTATGCAAAACCTGATATGCCTTTTCCTCAGCAAGCAGATATTATTAGCCTAAATTATCAAGGTGAAGGCATTAGAGATGCGGCTGCTTATGCAGGTTTAAAAGGTATTAGAACGTCGCCTTTGTACCCAGCCTTTCACAAGCAATTTCCTAATAAACTGATTGTAAGTAGCGAAACAGCTTCGTTGTTAAGCACTCGAGGTACGTACATTTTTCCTGTTACAAAATACAGTAGCGCCCCTGCCAACGATACGTCTGGTGGCGACCCAATTAACCATTATGTAAGTGCTTACGAATTGTATACTGCACCATTTGGTGCTTCAGCAGATAAAGTATTTGCCACACAAGACCAACACCCTTATGTAGCAGGCGAATTCGTGTGGTCTGGTTGGGATTATATTGGCGAACCTACACCTTACTATTCAGCTCGTAGTTCTTACTGTGGTATTGTTGATTTGGCTGGGTTTAAAAAAGATCGTTTTTACCAGTACCAATCTCGATGGAAACCCAATCTTAAAATGGCACATATTTTACCGCATTGGTCTTGGCCAGAAAGGGTAGGGCAAGTAACGCCAGTGCATGTATTTTCATCGGCAGATGAAGCAGAATTATTTGTAAACAATCGCTCTTTAGGTAGGCAAAAAAGAGGTCCATACGAATATCGTTTTCATTGGGATAGCGTACTATACCAGCCAGGAGAATTGCGAGTTGTAACTTATAAAAATGGTAAATTTTGGGTAGCCGATACCGTTAAAACAGCTGGTGAACCTACCAAATTACAAATCGAAACAGATAAAAAAGTAATTACTGCAAATGGCGAAGATTTGGCTTTTATTACCGTTACCATAAAAGATGCAAATGGTGTTATTGCCCCTCGTGCCAATAATAATATACAATTTGAAATTTCTGGTGCAGGTGAAATTGTGGCAACTGATAATGGTGACCCAACAGATTTAGTAGCATTTCCATCCAAAGAACGCAAAGCATTTAGTGGCTTGGCTTTGGTAATTGTACGTACAAAAGATAAGGAAAAGGCAATATTACCATAACAGCAAAATCGGCAGGTTTAACAACAGGAACCATAACAATACAAGCTAAATAGTTATCAATAAACACTATTTGAATTTTAGAAATTATAATAGAAAAAGTATGAAGCATTTAAAAAAGCACATCAATAAAATACTGGTAGTTATTGGCTTATGTCAGTTATCGTTGTTTAGTAGGGCACAAGCTGACCATGATTTATGGTTGAAAAAAGTAACACCAATATCAGTAAATGTTGTGGCGGCAAAAAAAGGTGCGTTTGTAAATTTAGCAATAAAGGAATTGCAGCAAAACTGGGCTGGTAAAGCCGATGCAACAGTAACGCTTTTAGTAAAACCTGACGTCGCTATTAAAGATGATGGCTTTAAGCTCACACCAAATAGTATTCAAGCCAATAACGATATGGGCATTTTGTATGGTGCATATGAATTGTTGCGTCGTCAACAAACGAGTCAGTTGGTTAATAATGGCGAAATCGTCAATCCATCTTATCAGCAGCGAATTTTAAACCATTGGGATAATTTAGATGGCAGCATTGAACGTGGTTATGCAGGAAAATCAATTTTTTGGAAAGGCGATAAAAACACAACCATTACTGATAATGATAAGAAGTTGTGGTTAGAATATGCAAGAGCAAATGCCTCTATCGGTATTAATGGTAGCGTGTTGAACAATGTGAATGCATCCCCACAAATATTAAGTGCAGATAATTTGCAACGCTTAAAAGCTATAGCTGATGTGTTGCTTACCTATGGTATTAAATCCTATTTGTCTATTAATTTTTCTTCACCAGTTAGATTAGGTGGTTTAAAAACCTCTGATCCTTTAGATGCCAGTGTGATTGAATGGTGGAAAATAAAAACCAAAGAAATTTATGCGCTAGTGCCAGATTTTGGTGGCTTTTTGGTAAAAGCGAACAGTGAAGGACAACCTGGCCCGCAAGATTTCGGCCGTACACATGCAGAAGGCGCAAACATGCTAGCAGATATTGTAAAACCTTACAATGGACTTGTAATGTGGCGTGCTTTTGTGTACAATCCAAATGATAAAGACCGAGCCAAACAAGCTTACAACGAGTTTTTACCGCTTGATGGTAAGTTTAGAGATAATGTAATTGTACAAGTTAAAAACGGCCCAATAGATTTTCAACCAAGAGAACCTTTTAGTCCATTGTTTGGGGCTATGAAAAAAACACCTTTAATGGCAGAGGTGCAGGTTACACAAGAGTACCTTGGTCATTCAGAGCAACTAGTATTCTTATCTAGTTTGTGGGAAGAATTTTTAAAAACAGATACCTATCAAGAAGGCAAGGGTAGCACAGTAGCACGAACCACTGATGGTAGCATTTACAACCAAAAAAATACGGCTATTGCAGGCGTTGCAAATGTTGGGTTAGACAGTAATTGGTGTGGTCATCCATTTGCGCAAGCGAATTGGTATGCCTTTGGCAGACTAGCATGGAACAATACTTTAACCAGCGAACAAATTGCAAATGAATGGTTGCAGCAAACATTTTCTAGCAATATTTCTGATAAAAATAATCCACTTGCGGTAAGCGAATGGAGGCGTAATTTTTTAATCCCAGTTAAAAAAATCATGCTGGAAAGCCATGAAGCTGCGGTTAATTACTCTATGCCATTGGGCTTACACCACATTTTTGCAGGCAATCATCATTATGGGCCAGGGCCTTGGTACGCACCCAAAGGTGTTAGGGTAGATTGGACGCCTCCTTATTACCACCAAGCCGCTGCAAATGGTATAGGTTTTAATAGAACAAAATCTGGTACAGATGCTGCAGATCAATACCATCCAACATTAGCTGCAACTTTTAACGATGTAAATACTTGCCCAGAAGTTTATTTGCTATGGTTTCATCATGTAGCGTGGGATTATAAAATGAAAAGCGGCAAAACTTTGTGGGATGAACTATGCTACCGTTACGATAACGGTGTAAAGCAAGTACGTCAGTTTCAAAAAGATTGGGATGCCTTAGAACGTTATGTAGATAAAAATACTTTTTTAGAAGTGCAACGTAAGCTAAGAAGACAGGAAAAAGATGCACAGGTATACAAAGATGGTAGCCTATTGTACTTTCAGCAATACAGCAAAATGCCGATACCATACGAGCTTGAAAGACCTGTATACGACTTGAAATTTCTTTTATCGATGGATATGTTAGACGTAAATAAATAATCGTTTTCAAAAAGGCGAAGAACGAGTTTGTAAAAATTGTGTTCGTTTTTTAATAAGTGTATATTGTACAATTATTTCTTTTTTTTGATTAATAAAATTGGAAAAAATACTTGCTTTATGAATAAGAAAATAAAAATCATCAGACTTCTATGTTTAATGCTCTTGCCATTTGCTGCAAAATCGCAAAACCCCATTATCCAAACCATTTATACTGCTGATCCAGCAGCTTTGGTGTATAAGGATACTTTGTATTTGTACACAGGTCACGATGAAGATAAATCAACCTGGTTTACCATGAAAGACTGGCATGTGTACGCAACTACCGATATGGTAAACTGGATAGATAAAGGTGTGGGCTTATCGCTTAAAGCATTTGATTGGGCGGTAAAAGATGCGTGGGCTGGTCAGTGCATTTATCGTAATGGTAAATTTTATTGGTATGTGCCAATGAATGCCAAAGGTCAGGGCATGTCAATTGGTGTGGCTGTGTCTGATAGCCCAACTGGCCCCTTTAAAGATGCCATTGGCAAGCCACTGGTACATAGTGGTAATGGCGATATTGACCCCACCGTTTTTATTGATACTGATGGGCAAGCGTATTTATACTGGGGTAACCCTTATTTAAAATATGTGAAGCTAAATGAGGATATGATTTCTTATTCAGGCGAAGTAATTACGGTACCACTAAACAAAGAAGGCTTTAATGTGCGTTACAAAGATGCTGATAAACGTCCTTCTGCTTACGAAGAAGGCCCTTGGTTGTACAAGCGTAATAGTTTATATTATTTGTTATATCCAGCAGGTGGTGTGCCAGAACATTTGGCTTATTCAACCGCACCAACCGCAACTGGGCCGTGGACTTACAGAGATACCATTATGACCGTCATTAAAAAAGGTGGTGCATTCACTAATCATCCTGGTTTGGTAGATTATAAAGGCAAATCGTATTTGTTTTATCACAATGGTGCATTGCCCGGCGGTGGTGGTTTTACGCGTTCAGTTTGTGTAGATGAAGTGGTGTTTAATGCCGATGGTGGTATTCCTAGAGTAATACCAACTGCAGATGCTATTACAACTCCTGTTGGTGCTATCAATCCTTTTGCAAGGGTAGAAGCAGAAACTATTGCATGGGAAGCAGGTATTGAAACTAAAGAAGCTGAGGCAATTGGTGTATACGTTACAGATATCAGCAATGGTGATTATATAAAAGTAAGAAATGTTGATTTCAAGAAGGGTGCGAAAATGTTTCAAGCAAATGTTGCCGCCGCAAATGCCGCATCTATTGAAATCCACATTGATGGAATTACAGGCCCATTATTAGGTACTTGCGAAATAAAACCCACGGGAGGCTTACAAAATTGGGCGGTACAATCTGCCAAAATAAATAAGGTGGATGGCTTGCACGATGTGTATTTCGTTTTTAAAGGTGGCGAGGGAGATTTGTTCAATTTCGATTGGTGGATGTTTAAAAAATAGAAGTTTACATTTATTAATAAATCAAAATGAAAAAAATATTTTATTTGTTTATCCTGATCAGTTTATCAGCTGCCGTGCATGCGCAAAGTGGACGGTCGGTTTTGGATTTTGATCAAAATTGGACGTTTACTCTGGGCGACGTACCCAACGGGCAAAACGTTGATCTTAATGATGCCGGCTGGCGGAAATTAAATTTACCTCATGACTGGGGCATAGAGGGCGAATTTAAAAAAGAAAACCCCACTACTGTGGAAGGCGGCGCTTTACCGGGTGGTATAGGCTGGTACCGTAAAACCTTTACCATCCCGCAAACTGATAAAGGCAAAATGATCTATATTGCTTTTGACGGTGTTTATCAAAAAAGCGATGTGTGGATAAACGGCCATCATTTAGGTTACAGGCCAAACGGTTATATTAGTTTTAGATATGAACTTACGCCATATTTAAATTATGGCGGTAAAAAAAATGTGATAGCTGTAAAGGTTGACAATTCTTTACAGCCAAATACACGCTGGTATTCCGGTTCGGGCATCTACCGCAATGTTTGGCTGATAAGCACTAACAAAATTGCCGTTAACCATTGGGGTACTTTTGTAACTACACCAAAGGTAAGCGCCAGCCATGCGGATGTTAACCTGAGCGTTAGTATAAAAAATGCGGAAGGCAATAATAAACTTGCTACTGTTGTGAGCAGCATTTATGCCAATGGTAAAGTAGTAGCAAGCAAAACCCTTACAGGCGTTAGTTTAAAGGATACAGTTACTACTGTAAGCCAAAATTTCAGTGTTAATAACCCGGTATTATGGTCGGTTAACAAACCATTCCTGTATAAGGTGCAAACTAAAATATTGGTGAATAATGTGGTGGTTGATCAGTATGAAACACCGCTGGGTATCCGTTATTTCAATTTTGATGCGGATAAAGGCTTTAGCCTGAACGGTGTTTACATGAAAATAAACGGCGTTTGCCAACACCATGACCTAGGTGCTCTCGGCACAGCATTTAATATTCACGCACTGGAAAGGCAGTTTAAAATATTAAAGGAATTTGGCGTAAATGCTATACGCACCTCACATAATCCACCATCACCAGCCTTTTTAGACCTTGCAGACCGCATGGGCCTTATTATTATGGACGAAGCATTTGACGTATGGCAGGTTCATAAAAGGCCTAAGTTTGACTCTCATCTTTTCTTTAATGAATGGCACCAACGCGATCTGACAGATCAGATACTGCGGGACAGGAACCACCCTTCTGTGATGATATGGAGTATTGGAAATGAAATACCCGAGCAAAGAGATACCAGCGCAACACGTATAGCCCGCGAGCTTGCCGGTATTATCCACGAACTGGATACCACAAGGCCAATCACTACAGGCAATAACGAACCCGGCCCGGGCAATAAAATTGTTGAATCAGGCGCTGTTGACCTGTTAGGCTACAATTACCATAACGGTAAACTGGCCAGTTTCCAGAAGGATTACCCCGGTAAAAAATTCATTGGTACCGAAACTGCTTCAGCGCTGGAAAGTCGCGGTGTTTACAATACATCGCCCGATACCATTCAACGGTGGCCGGGAGGCATGGTAGTTAATGGCAAAAGGGTGAGCAAGCCCATGAATGCCGATAATACTGTTAACGCTTATGATAACATCTCGGCTCCCTGGGGTCATACCCACGAGGAAACCTTGAAAATATATAAAAAATATGCTTTTCTGTCGGGTCAGTTCGTTTGGACCGGGTTTGATTATATAGGCGAACCTTGGCCTTACCAATGGCCATCCCGCAGTTCATATTTCGGCATCGTAGATCTGGCTGGCTTTCCTAAAGATGTTTATTATTTGTACCAAAGCGAATGGACCAATAAAACAGTGCTGCACTTATTACCGCACTGGAACTGGGAAGCTGGTAAAGTAGTGGATGTTTGGGCCTATTACAGTAATGCCGATGAGGTTGAACTGTTTTTGAACGGCAAATCATTAGGTACAAAATCAAAACAGGGCGACAGTTTGCACATTGCCTGGAAAATAAACTATGAACCGGGAACTTTAAAAGCCGTATCACGAAAAAATGGCAAAGTTGTATTAACCACTGAAGTTAAAACTGCGGGCGCACCAGCCAGAATAGAATTAAGTGCCGACAGGAGCATCATACGTTCAAACGATAATGATCTTTCTTACATCACAGTTAAAATTGTAGATAAGAATGGGATAATGGTGCCTAATGCTGATAATGATGTCAAATTCAAGTTATCAGGGGCTGATAGCTACCTGGCTGGTGTTGATAATGGAAGCCAAACCAGTCACGAATCCTTCAAAGCCGATCATCGTAAAGCATTCAATGGTTTGGCCTTAGCAATTATTGGCGCTAAAAATACACCGGGTACAGTAACAATAACAGCAACAACTGATGGCTTACTTGCTGCATCGTTGCCAATTACTATTAAATAAACCATTTGGTTATGAAAATATATTCTGCTTACCATTGCTTTGGGCTTGCATTACTTTGTACGGCAAACTCATTGTTTGGTCAAACTGCACCTGCCACGGCCCGGCCCGAGAAAAGCTACAAAAACCCTATTGGGATTACGCTTGGCGATCCCTACGTATGAGGGTGAGGTCATAGCAGAGGCAAATTTGCGGCCATTTATCAACAACGGATAGGCATCAAATAAACATTTTACCCAAATTAAATAACATGAAAAACAACTATTTTGCTAAACTATTTTTTGCAATTCCCTTGCTAGCCGTAGCAATCGTAAATGCACAAAACCCCATCATTCAAACAAAATATACTGCCGACCCTGCACCAATGGTATATAACGATACTGTGTTTTTGTACACAGGTCACGATGAAGATGATGCTTTTGGCTTTATCATGAAAGATTGGCAACTCTATACTTCAACTGATATGGTCAATTGGACAGACCACGGTGCTATTGCATCTTTAAAAAATTTCAAATGGGTAAATACAGATAATGGTGCCTGGGCACCTCACTGTATTCGTCGTAATGGTAAATTTTATTTGTACTGCCCTGTGCCAAATGGTTTAGGTATTGGTGTACTTGTGGCTGACAGTCCTTATGGGCCTTTTAAAGACCCCATTGGCAAGCCACTCGTTAAAAACAGTGGTGAAGATATTGACCCCACCGTATTTATAGATGATGATGGGCAGGCTTATATGTACTGGGGCAATCCTAATTTGTATTATGTAAAGCTGAATGAGGATATGATTTCTTATTCTGGTGGTATCGTAAAAGATAGTTCTATTGCTAAAGTAAAAGGTCAGCCCGACCCTTTTCATTACCAAGAAGGGCCTTGGGCTTACAAGCGTGATGGTCATTATTATATGGCTTACGCATCTACTTGCTGCCCAGAAGGTATTGGCTATGCCATGAGCAATTCACCAACTGGCCCGTGGGTATATAAAGGCAGTATTATGGATGGAGATAAAAGATCTAGTGGTAATCATCCTGGCATTATTGATTATAAAGGCAATTCGTATGTATTTGGTTTTAATTATTCCATAGGGCAGAAAACCATGAACAGGCATTATGAAAGGCGTTCCATTTGCGTAGAAACAATTACTTACAATGCAGATGGTACTATTCAAAAATTACCGTTTTGGTCTAAAAACGTTGCACAACTTGGTACACTTAACCCCTATAATAAAGTAGAAGCTGAAACCATTGCTTATAGTGAAGGTGTTAAAACCGAAATGGTTACTGAATGGGAAAGACATAATCCTTGGAACAGAGGAAAAAAACTGTTTGATAGGGTGTTTGTAACTGCTATTAATAATGGTGATTACATTAAGGTTCAGGGTGCTGATTTTTCAAAAGGGGCTACATCTTTAGAAGTATCTATTGCCGCTATGAATGGCGGTAAAATTGAGGTTCATGCCGATAAAATTGATGGCCCTACAATAGCTACTGTAAATGTACCCGTAGCAGCAGAAGGGGATGTTTACAAAACAATTACTGCACCAGTAAAAAACATTAAAGGTGTACACGATTTGTTCTTTGTATTTAAAGGCGAAAAAGAACTTTTTAACATCGATTCATGGCAATTTAAATGAGTAAATATGCAATCGATTTCCTAAGGGGATTTGTAAAAACGTCTTGCTGTTCAGATGAAAAACATACAAATAAAAAACACATGAATTGTTGTAATAAAATAAGACTCGCCATACTTGCTGCATTAGTGGTTGCATTGAATGTAGTTTTTACAGGGCAGTTATTTGCGCAAAAAAACGTATGGCTTGATGAGCTTGACCTAAGTGCAGCTACGCAAGGTTTTGGTACTGCCAAGAAAAATAGATCTGTTGATAATAAAACCATCACTATTAATGGTAAAACTTTTGCCCGTGGTTTTGGTACACATGCAGAGAGTTCTTTATTGATCCTGCTAAATGGAAATGCCACATCGTTTACCACTTTTGTGGGTATTGATGATGAAGTGGCTGGTCGTTCTTCTGCTGTTGAATTTGTGGTAAATGGCGATGGCAAAAAGCTTTGGTCAAGCGGGGTTATGCGGCTGAAAGATTCGGCGAGATTTTGTTCTGTATCACTTATCGGTGTAAAAAAATTAGAGCTAGTTGTTACTGATGGCGGTAATGGTAATTATTACGATCATGCAGATTGGGCAGATGCAAAATTTGAAACCAACGGTTCAGGCAGTATCGCAACGTTTAATCCTATTTCTAACACACCATACATTCTTACGCCCAAAGCACCCGCTACACCAAAAATTAATGGTACTGGCATTTATGGTGTTCGACCTGGATCACCATTTCAATTTTTGATACCTGCAACAGGCGATAGACCGATGACTTTTTCAGTAAAAGGTTTGCCTACAGGTTTAAAAATTGATACTAAAACAGGCATCATCACAGGAAAACTTGCAAAGGCAGGTACATTCATTGTTACGCTGGGAGCTAAAAATGCAAAAGGCAATGCTGCTAAACAATTAAAAATTGTAAGCGGCAACCGTATTGCCCTTACACCACCCATGGGTTGGAATAGCTGGAACTGCTTTGCTGACCAGGTTTCAGCTGATAAAGTAAAACGAGCTGCCAATGCAATGGTGAATAGTGGTATTGTAAATCATGGCTGGTCTTACGTTAACGTTGATGATTTTTGGGAAAATCATCGTGACTCTAAAGACTCATCCTTACGTGGCAAATTACGTGATGATGCAGGCAAAATTATTCCAAATAGTCGCTTTGGCGATATGAAAATATTGGCTGATTATGTACATAACAAAGGTTTAAAAGTTGGGTTGTATTCTAGTCCTGGCCCTTGGACCTGCGGCGGCTGTGCTGGTAGTTATGGCTATGAAAAAGAAGACGCTGAAAGCTATGCGACATGGGGGTTTGACTATCTTAAATACGATTGGTGCAGCTATGGTGGCGTAATTAACGGTATGCCCAATAACGATCCATATAAAGTTGGTTCATTGTCGTACAACGGTGGTAATAAACTGGCAACAGCCATAAAGCCTTTTAAATTGATGGGTGATTATTTGAAAAATCAACCACGGGATATTGTATTTAGTTTATGCCAATATGGTATGTCAGATGTTTGGAAATGGGGCGGTTCAGTTGGTGGAACCTCCTGGCGTACAACCAACGACATTACCGATACATGGGCAAGTGTAAAAGGCATTGCTTTGGCACAAGACCAGGCCGCTGCATGGGCAAAACCGGGTAACTGGAACGATCCTGATATGCTGGTGCTGGGTAACGTTGGCTGGGGCAATCCTCATCCAAGCAAACTAAAGCCCGATGAGCAGTATTTATATTTTAGCCTGTGGTGCCTTTTCGCTGCACCACTGCTCATAGGCTGCGATATGGAAAAACTGGATGACTTTACATTAAACCTGTTAACCAATGATGAAGTGATTGCTGTTAACCAGGATCCATTGGGTAAGCAGGCCACCTGCAAAGACACCATTGGCGATTTACGTGTATTTGAAAAGGTGCTGGCAGATGGCAGCCATGCTGTTGGCTTCTGCAATTTCGGTTTGGACAAGATGGATATTTCCTATAAAAATTTTAAAAAGCTCGGCATTTCAGGTAAACAAATTGTACGCGATTTGTGGCGCCAAAAAAATATAGCCAGTATCAATACAACAACAGAAGGGCTATCAGTTCAGGTTCCTGCACATGGTGTAGTGCTGTATAAATTCACAACATCAGGTCTTAAAAAATAAACGCATCTCAAAAATAAAATGCCATATGAAAAGAATCTTTTGCATTACGTTATTATTTGTAACAATAGGCAGCAAAGCCCAATCTTACCAAAAAACTGATTTTGGTATTGCTACCACTGTAGGTACTAATAAAGTTGAGTTGCAATTTTATACGCCTTCAATTGTACGTGTATTAAAATCGCCAAGCGATAAACCATTTACAAGAAATAGTTTATCAGTAGTAGCAACACCGCAAAAAGTGGCGTTAACTATTAGCCAGAAAAATGATATTCTTTCCGTAAAAAGTACATCTGTTCAGGTGAACGTAAACTTGACATCTGGCGAAGTAATTTACGCAACCATCAAAGGTGAGCAACTTTTGCAAGAGCAGCCAAACAGTGCAAGCTTTACACCATTTGATGATGCTGGTAGTAATACATTTACAATAAATCAATCATTTACGCTTGATAAAGATGAAGCCATTTATGGGTTGGGTCAGCAACAGCGTGGCAAATTATCGCTACGCAACGCAAAAATTAACATGGTGCAAGGCAATACAGATGATTATGTGCCTTTTATGGTTTCTACAAAAGGTTATGGCTTGTTTTGGGATAATTATTCACCCACTGTTTTTGAAGATAAACCAGAATTTACCTCATTCAAATCTGATGTAGGAGATTGTATTGACTACTATTTTGTATTAGGCGGCAACATCGATGGCTCTATTGCAGGTATGCGTGAACTAACTGGTAAAGTACCTTTATTTCCATTGTGGACGTTTGGTTTTTGGCAAAGTAAAGAGCGTTACAAAAGTCAAAACGAACTGGTTGGTGTGGTGAAAAAATACCGTGATTTAGGTGTACCATTAGATGGTATTATTCAAGATTGGCAATATTGGGGCAACAATTATCTATGGAATGCCATGGATTTTTTGAACACAGAATTTCCTAACCCCAAGAAAATGGTAGATGATATTCATAATATGAATGCACATGTGATTGTTTCCATCTGGAATTCTTTTGGGCCTCAAACCAAGCAGTTTCGTGAAATGCAACCTAAAGGCATGCTCTTAAATTTTGGTACATGGCCACAATCTGGTTTAGAAACTTGGCCACCAAATCGTGATTATCCATCAGGTGTGCAACCTTACGATCCTTACAATCCTGAAGCACGTGATATATACTGGAAATACCTGCAAAAAATGTTTGATTTAGGTATTAATGGCTGGTGGATGGATTCATCTGAACCAGACCATTTAGATTTTAAACCAACCGATTTTAACCTAAAAACTTATTTAGGTTCTTTCCGCAAAGTGCGTAACGCATTTCCATTAATGGCTGTAGGTGGTGTGTCAGAACATCAAAGAGCGAAAAGTGCTGATAAGCGTATATTCATTTTAACCCGTTCTGCATTTGCTGGTCAGCAACGTTATGGTGCCAATACTTGGTCTGGTGATGTTAACTCTTCATGGCAATCTTTACGCAATCAAATACCTGCTGGTCTTAACTTTTCAATGAGTGCCATTCCTTATTGGAATACTGATATTGGCGGTTTTTTTGCCAATGCCTACAAAAGAGGCTGGGGTGAAGGAACCAGCAATCCAGCGTTTCAAGAATTGTATGTACGTTGGTTACAGTTTGGTGCTTTTACACCAATGATGCGCTCTCATGGTGCAGATATACCTAGAGAAATTTACAATTTTGGTAAAAAGGGCGAACCTATTTATGATGCCATTGCAAAGTCTATCAACCTGCGTTATTCTTTATTGCCATACATCTATTCTACCGCTTGGGCTGTAACCAACGAGCAATCTACGTTTATGCGTGCCTTGGTGATGGATTTTAAGGATAAAAATGTGGTTGATAACAACAATGAGTATTTGTTTGGTAAATCAATTTTAGTAGCACCTATTGTAAATGCACAATATACCCCTGAAACAATTTTGAGAGCAAATGCAGAAACTGGATGGGATAAAAAAGATGCTAGCGGCAACGATAAAAGCCAAGCTGTAAATTTTACAGAAGCAAAATCTACCAAAGTGTATTTGCCAGAAGGGACTGCTTGGTTTGATTACTGGACGAATGAAAAATTAAATGGTGGTGTGGAAATAGTAAAACCAACCACTATCCATGAAATTCCATTGTATATTAAAGCTGGAAGCATTATTCCTTTTGGTCCTCAAGTACAATATGCTACTGAGAAAAAGTGGGACAATTTAGAAGTACGTATTTACCCAGGTGCAAATGGCACATTTGTGTTGTATGAAGATGAAAACGACAATTACAACTACGAAAAAGGGGCTTACTCAACCATTACTTTTAGCTGGGATGAAAAAAAGAAAACCTTAACTATTGGCGAGAGAAAAGGCAGTTTTTCTGGCATGATAACCAATAGAGTATTTAATGTAACCGTTGTTGGCGATAAACAATTAGGTGCTTCAAAAGCAATCAATTACGAAGGAAAGCCAATTGTTGTAAAACTCTAAAAGCTGAATATGAAACAAAAGAAAATCGGCTTTATTTCTATGGTGCTATTGTGGTCTATTACTTGTTTTTCTCAGAAAATCACGGTTTTATCGCCCGACCAAAAAATAAGCGTTGCCTTGTTTAATGAACAAAACACTGATGCAGGTGCATGGTATTTAAAAGCTAGTTATATTAATAATAATATCACTTCAGAAGTCATTCCTCGCATTGATTTAGGTGTATCTCGCAGCGATCAAGATTTTGCAAAAGATTTAAAATTTGTAAAAGCTGCTAAACCATTATTAATCAACGATGCTTATACAGTTACGCATGGCAAAAAGTCAACAATTAGTAATTCCGCCAATGAAGTAATAGTATCTTTTGAGAACCCCAGTAAAGCCAAAATAAATATTTTTATTAGGGCTTATAATGATTGTGTAGTATTTAGGTATGAATTTCCTGAAAAGGAAGGTGCGTTTAGTATAAAAGATGAACTAACAGCATACACTATACAAAAAGAAACCACCCGTTGGATGGAAAAATGGAATGCTGCTAACGAAGGTTTGTATGCTGCATCAAGCGATGATAAAATAGTAAAACAAGAATGGTGCTATCCTGCACTGTTTAAATTAAAAGACAATAGCAGTTGGTATTTAATTCACGAAGCAGATTTAAATGCTACTTATTGTGGCACAAAATTGAGCAATGCCGCCGATGAATCTAAATACAGATTAACGTTTCCTGATGCAAGAGATGGGAGAGGAACTGGCGAAGTAATGCCAAAAATTAATTTGCCTTGGAAATCACCTTGGCGAGTAGCAATTATTGGCGGTTTGGCTGATATTGTTTCTTCAACTTTGGTAGATGATGTATCTACATCTTCTATTGTAAAAAATACCAATTGGATTAAACCTGGTGCGGTATCGTGGAATTATTGGTCTAGCAATCATGGCACAAAAGATTACAAAATTGTAACTGACTTTGCTGATTTAGCAGCAGATATGAACTGGCCTTATACATTGCTGGATTGGGAATGGGATGGCATGACAAATGGTGGCAATGTAGAAGATGCTGCAAAATACATATTATCAAAAGGTGTAAAACCATTGATTTGGTACAATTCAGGCGGCAGTCATACTTACGTGGCTTCTACACCAAAAGATAGAATGTTAACACATGAAAACCGTGTTTCAGAATTTACCAAGCTGAAAAAAATGGGTTTTGCAGGTGTGAAAATGGACTTCTTTGAGAGTGAGAAGCAGAACATGATTCAGTATTATCTGGATATTTTAGAAGATGCTGCTCAGTTTGAAATTATGGTCTATTTCCACGGTTGTATAGTACCAAGAGGTTGGGCAAGAACTTACCCTCACTTGATGACCTACGAAGCAGTACGTGGTGCAGAATGGTACAACAATGGGCCAGAGTTTACAGCCACCGCACCAGAACACAATACCATTTTACCATTTACCCGCAATGTAATTGGGTCAATGGATTATACACCTGTCACCTTTACCAATTCACAATTTCCCCACCTAACTTCTTACGGTCACGAGTTGGCATTGAGTGTCATTTTCGAATCGGGTTTGCAACATTTTGCAGATAGACCAGAGGGATATTACAGCTTGCCAGATGCTGCAAAATCGTTTTTAAAAGAAGTGCCAAATGCTTGGGATGAGACCAAATTATTAGATGGTTTTCCAGGTAAAGATGTCATCATGGCAAGGCGCAAAGGCAACGCTTGGTATATAGGCGGTAATAATGCCGAACTGCGAGAGAAAAAGAAAACCATAAAGTTTGATTTTTTGCAAGAAGGTGTAAAATACAAGCTCACTTTAATTGCCGACGGCAAGCATGACAAAGATTTTGCAACACAATATGTTTTGGTAGATAAAACAAGTTCTGTAGATGTGAAACTATTACGCAGAGGCGGCTTTGTAGCATCTCTAACACCAATGCAATAAAATTAATTTAAGCATATTTATGAAAAAGATTCTTGCTATTCTAATTGCCTTATTACCTGCAATCGCTTTTGCACAAGTGTATCAAAAACATCAGCTAAAAAAAGATAGATTATCAATCCAGTTGTTGCAAGGAACATTGGATATTATTCCGCTTACCAACAAGGCGATAAATATTAAGTGGGAAAAGGATACGCTTAAAGAAGAACGTGAATTTGTACTCATTAATAAAGCCGCTGTACCTGTATTTAAATTTGCAGAAACAACTCAAAAGCTACAATTAAGCACTAGTGCTGTAAAAGTAACGTTCGATAAAAAAACAGGCGTTATTGATTATAGCGATAATACTGGTAAAATATTCCTAAGCGAAAAAGCTGGCAGTAGAGTGCTTAAGCCAGATTCAATTTTGGGCAAACCTTGTTTTGTAGCCGAGCAAAGCTTTAACTCGCCTAGCGATGAATATTTGTTTGGTCTTGGTCAGTTTCAAGATGGGCACTATAATCTTAAAAATATTACACGTAAGCTTACACAAGTAAACACGCAAATTGCCATTCCTTTTTTATATTCTAGCAAAGGTTACGGCATTCTTTGGCACCAATATGGGCTTACACATTTTAACCCAGCAGATAATATTGTAAAACTTACAAAAAAAGATACAACGGCTGGCGAAAAGGTAGATGTTGAAGTAACCACCACTTCAGGTACACAACGTGTATCAAGGCAGCAAGCTTTGTATACAGGCAATTTTTCTGTAGAACAAGATGGTGATTACGCTATGATGCTAGATTTAGGCAATATGGAAAGCCGTCATTTATTAATTATTGATGGCTTGCCGCAAATAGACCAATCTAACCAATGGTTACCACCTGCTGCTAGTAAATTGGTACATTTAAAAGCAGGTAACCATACGGTGCAAGTGGTATGTAAATCTACTAATACACCAAATTTATCGTGGCGACTTGCTAATAATGCCACCACCTTTCGTTCGCCCAATGCAAAAGCACTTAACTACGTAGTGTTTTATGGTAAAGATGCCGATGAAGTAATTGCAAATTACAGAAACTTGTCTGGCAATGTACCTATGTTGCCGTTATGGGCTTATGGCTTTTGGCAATGTCGTGAACGTTATACATCTGGCAACCATTTGGTGCAAACTGTAGAAGAGTTTAGGAAGAGAAATTTACCTGTAGATGTAATTGTGCAGGACTGGCAATATTGGGGTAAATATGGTTGGGGCGTTCCAAAATTTGATGAAGCCAACTATCCAAATCCTGACCAATTTATAAAAAAGCTACACGATTTAAAAGCGCATTTTTCTGTATCTGTGTGGGAAAACTTAGATAAAAAATCTGACGTAGCTAAGCCTTATTTAGCTAAGAATTTATTCATCTCTAATAGCCCTTGGATAGATATTTACAATCCTGAAACACAAAAAACACATTGGGAAGCTTTAAACAAGAATTTGTATAATTATGGTGTAGATTCTTGGTGGATGGATGCAACTGAGCCAGAAAACGATGCCTTGGTAGGTAAGCAAACTTATTTTGGCTTAGGCGATTTTTATCGGCTCACTTATCCTTTGTTTGTAAGCAAAGCTATTTATGATGGTCAACGTGCAACCGATGCTCAGAAAAGAGTGGCTATCTTAACCCGTTCAGCTTTTGCTGGTCAGCAGCGTTATGGCACTATTAATTGGTCAGGCGATATTGGTTACAGTTGGGATACTTACAAACGCCAAATTGTAGCTGGCTTAAATTACAGCCTTACAGGTATGCCTTTTTGGACTACCGATATTGGTGGATTTTTTCGTCCTGGTCGTGGGCAATATACAGACGTTAAATACCATGATATATTAACCCGCTGGTTTCAGTGGGGCACTTTCAATGCCATATTTCGTATTCATGGTTACCAAACTGAAACTGAACCCTGGAAATATGGTGAAGTGGTGGAAGGTAATATGCGTAAAATGCTCAATTTACGCTACCGTTTAATGCCTTATATCTATTCAGAAGCATGGCAAATTTCTAAAAACGGCTCTACAATAATGCGGCCTTTGGTGATGGATTTTAATAAAGATACCACCGCTATAAAGCAAGCTTATCAATACATGTTTGGCAAAGCCATGTTAATTGCACCAG
Source organism: Chitinophagales bacterium (assembly GCA_031424995.1). Classification (GTDB taxonomy): domain Bacteria; phylum Bacteroidota; class Bacteroidia; order Chitinophagales; family Chitinophagaceae; genus Parasediminibacterium. Next base: position 64,873 of record JANPIP010000062.1, read on the forward strand.
TTACAGAAGCTGGCATTACAGATATGAATGTGTATTTGCCAAAAGCTGCTGGCTGGTACGACTTCTGGACGGGCAAACGTTTCGCTGGTGGTCAATCAATAAAAGCTGCTACCCCACAAGATAAAATCCCTGTATTTGTAAAAGCTGGTTCTATTATTCCTATGGGAAAAATAATGCAGCACACTGGCGAAAAACCAAGTGATACTTTGGAAATACGTATCTACAAAGGCGAGGATGCCACCTTTAATTTGTATGAAGATGAAGGCGATAATTACAACTACGAAACAGGAAAATATACCAATATTCCATTTAAATGGGATGAGAAAATGCAAACTTTAAGCGTTGGTGCATTACAAGGTGGCTTTTCTGGGGCTTTGGCAAAAAGAGTTTTCAATATTGTGTTTGTAAGCGAGGGTAATGGTGCTGGCATTGCAGAAAGTGCTTTGCAAAAAACAATTATTTACACTGGAAAAAATACCAATATCAATTTTAAATAGCAATCAAACTATATTTTTTAAAATAAATTCATACAAAATATATGAAACTTAAACACGTTTTTCTTGCCAGCATTATTTGCGCCATAGCAAATACAGCATTTGCACAAAACCCAGTTATTCAAACCCATTTTTCGCCCGATCCAGCACCAATGGTATACAATGGCAGGGTGTATATGTACACTGGTGATGATATTCCTGGTTATAATTTTTATTATATGACCAAATGGCGAATACATTCTTCCACCGATATGGTAAACTGGACAGATCATGGTTCGCCCATTGGCTTAGAAGCATTTTCTTGGGCAAGAGATAGGGCATGGGCGGCGCAATGCATTGAGCGCAATGGTAAATTTTATTGGTATATCTGTGCACAAACCACACAAAATAATATGTCAATTGGCGTTGCAGTTTCAGATAGCCCAACTGGCCCTTTTAAAGATGCGTTAGGCAAGCCATTGATTACTACTGGTACTTGGGCAAATATTGACCCAACCGTAGCTATTGATGATGATGGGCAAGCCTATTTGTACTGGGGTAATGGGGGTTTATTTTATGTAAAACTGAATAAGGATATGATTTCTTACTCAGGTGAGATTGTAACAGTACCGCTAAATGTAGAAACTTTTGGTGGTGTAAGACGAGCCAGAAATAGCGAAAGTGTAAATAGTGCCGATGCAACAAAAAATAAAGATACCTACGTTGAAGGGCCTTGGTTTTTTAAGCGAAATGGTAAGTATTATCAAATGTTCGCAGGCATGGGCAAAACTGGTGAAAGCTTATCCTATTCTATGAGTGAAAGCCCAACTGGCCCTTGGAAATATCAAGGTAAAATAATGACTGATCAGCCAACAAATAGCTTTACCAATCATGGTGGCGTTATTGATTATAAAGGCAAATCTTACTTGTTTTACCACACAGGTTTGCTACCAGGTGCTGGTAGTTATGGTCGCTCTAGTGCAATAGAAGAATTTACCTACAATGCAGATGGTACCATACCTGCTGTAACAATGACGAAAGGAGGTGTTAGCCCCGTGGGCACTTTAAACCCTTACCAACGTACTGAAGCAGAAACTGCAGCTTGGTCAGAAAAATGTAGCATTAACCAAAATGAAAAAATAGGTGTATACATTAATGATACTCGCATTAACGGTTATATAAAAGTACGTGCTGTAGATTTTAGTAGTACTGCACCAAAGTCTTTTACAGCGGCACTTGCAGCGGGTTTAGATGGTGGTATTTTAGAAGTACATATTGATAGTTTAGCTGGTACTAAATTGGCTTCCATTAATGTGCCTCGTACAGGTGGCTGGGATGTTTGGAAAACTTTTACAGAAACAATAAGTGCATCTGTTACTGGTATTCATGATGTGTACTTTGCTTTCAAAGATCAGAATATTACAGCTGGCCGCACACTATTCAATTTTGATTATTGGATGTTCAAAAAGTAATAAGTCCTCATAAAATTTATTACATAACAATTTTTACTCGCAAAAATTACAGAGCCGATAGCTAACGGCTGCATGGAAAATTCAGCGATTTCAGCGTTTTCTGCGAGAACATAACTAAATAAATTACAAATGATGCGTAAACATTGCTGCCTATTATTTTGCTCTATAATGCTTGCTGCTATTGGTCAAGTATTTGCACAAAACCCTATTATTAGAAACCAATATTCTGCTGATCCTTCTGTAAGAGTATTTGGTGATAAAGTGTATTTATTTCCATCGCATGACATTTTTGCCAAAGAAGGTAAAGGTCGTATTGGTTGGTTTTGTATGGAAGATTATCATGTGTTTTCTTCAACAAATCTTACCGATTGGACAGACCACGGCATGATTGTAAGCCAAACTGCCACACCTTGGACCAAACAAGATGCTTACAGCATGTGGGCACCAGATTGTATAGAACGCAATGGCAAATATTATTTCTATTTTCCTGCCACACCAAAAGATACCACAATCGCCAAAGGCTTTACAATTGGTGTTGCAATTGCTGATAAGCCAGAAGGTCCATATACACCACAAGCCACGCCTATAAAAGGTGTAAAAGGTATTGACCCGAATGTATTTATAGATAAAGATGGGCAGGCTTACTTGTATTGGTCGCAAGGCAATATTTACGGTGCTAAATTAAAACCCAATATGGTAGAGCTTGATTCTGATGTAAAAACATTGGGCGAATTACCTACTAAGGGCTTAAAAGAGGGGCCGTATATGTTTGAAAGAAATGGCATTTATTACTTGACTTACCCACATGTAGAAAATAAAATTGAAAGACTAGAATACGCTATAAGTAACAATCCGCTTGGGCCATTTAAGTTTACTGGCGTAATTATGGACGAATCGCCTACAGGCTGCTGGACGAATCACCATTCAATTATTCCGTTTAAAAGCCAATGGTATTTGTTTTATCATCACAACGATTATTCGCCAAATTTTGATAAGGCGAGATCAGTTCGTGCCGATAGTTTGTCTTTTAACGCTGATGGTACCATTAAAAAAGTCATCCCAACATTAAGAGGTATTGGCATTACATCTGCCACTACTGAAATACAAATTGATAGATATACCAAACTAAGCGATAAGGGCGCAGCCATAGAGGCCATTGATACCGCAGATAGATTTAAAGGCTGGCAAACAAATTTTTCACAAGCTGGTGCTTGGGTGCAATACAATAGTGTAGATTTTGGTAAGAAGCCCATAAAAACAGTATCTGTAAATGCGATGTCTAAAACAGGTGCAACACTGCTAATACGCACTGGCAGCGTAACAGGGTCAATTGTAGCAGAAGTAAAAATATCACCAAGTACTGATTGGAAAATTACTAAAGCAGTCATCAAAATACCACAAGTTGGTATGAAGCATTTGTTTGTAATAGCAAAAGATGGTAAGCAAGTGGCAGTTGATTGGATTAGGTTTTAATAGTATTTTATTAAATGTAACAAAATATAGTGGCTAGAATACGCAGAGATTCTACTTAAAACTTAATCAATAAAAAATTACCTTATATGAATAGATCACTTCTGCTTTGTAACTTATTATTTATTTTATTAAATTATGCAAAAGGACAAGTAACTGTAATTTCTAACCCACAAAATAGAACCTCTATAAGTTTAAACGGCAAATGGAATTACGTAATAGACCATTATGAAACTGGGCAAATTGGATTTATGCCCATATATGCTAACATTAAGCCCAAGGATAAGACTGATAGGGTTGAATATAGTTTTGATTTGGCCCAATCACTTTGGGTGCCTGGCTCTTGGAATACACAAAAACCAGAATTATTTTATTATGAGGGAAGCATTTGGTATCGCAAAACTTTCCACAAACAAATTATAGATAAAAGTAAGCGCTATTTTGTACATTTTGAAGGGGCTAATTATATAACTACAGTTACATTTAATGGTAAAATATTAGGCAAACACGAGGGCGGTTTTACACCGTTTAGTTTTGAGATAACCAATTTGATTAAAGAAAAAGATAACTATTTAATTGTAGGGGTTAGTAATACCAGAGCCGGTGACCAAATACCTGGCAAAGTTACCGATTGGTTTAACCATGGTGGTATAACAAGAAATGTAAAACTGATTGAAGTACCTAACACATTTATCAGCAACTGTTTTCTTACTTTAAACAAAGCCACATTAAACTCAAAAACTAAACAGCTTATAGGTAGTGTGGTATTAAATGGTAAAAAAACAGAACAGAAAGCAAGTATAATTATCCCCGAATTAAAAATTAACAAAGAGTTAGTAATAGATACTACTGGCATTTGCAATTTTACAATCGATGTAAAAAACCTCGACCTTTGGTCGCCAGAATCGCCAAAATTATATAGCGTAATTGTTGAAACTGAAAATGAAAAGGTTGAGGATAAGATTGGTTTTAGAACAATAGAAACTAAGGGAAAACAAATTCTACTAAACGGTAACCCCGTTTTTCTTAAAGGTATTTCTTTACACGATGAAAACCCACTTCGCCGCGATAGAGCCAATTCTATAGACGATGCAAAACTAATGCTTGGCTGGGCAAAAGAAATGGGTTGCAATTTTATTAGACTGGCGCACTATCCGCATCAAGAAAACATTTTGAGGCTGGCAGATGAAATGGGCATGATGCTTTGGGAAGAATTGCCCTTGTATTGGGGCGTAGATTGGGGCAATCAAAAAGTGCTTCAAAAGGCAAAAAACCAATACACAGAATTAATTAATAGAGACTATAACAGGGCAAGTTCTATTATCTGGTCAATTGCTAACGAAACCGCACCATCTAATCCCCGTAATAATTTCTTAATATCAATTGCTCAACATATAAGATCAATAGATAGTACTCGCTTGTTAAGTGCAGCTTGTAAAAAAGATCAGGCAGTAGATGGACATCCTGATAACGATTATACGCTTGGTGATCCTATAATGAAATACCTAGATGTAATTAGTTTTAACGAATATTTGGGTTGGTATGGTGGCTTGCCAGATGAAAGCAGAAAAAAGACGTATAAAGCGGCAGTAGAAAAGCCAATTATAGTTAGCGAATTTGGTGGTGATGCACTGCAAGGATTTTATGCAGATAGCCTTACACGCTGGAGTGAAGACTATCAAGCTTATTTATATAGAGAGAATCTAGCTATGTTTAACAAGATAGACGGCTTAGTTGGGATGACACCTTGGATTTTAACTGATTTCATGAGCCCATTAAGGCAATTACCCAATGTACAAGACGGATGGAATCGCAAAGGTTTAATCTCGGAAAAAGGGATTAAGAAAAAGGCATTTTTTATACTAAGAGATTATTATAATAAAAAATAAATGGTATATCAAATAGTGAAAATAGCGTTTTAAGCAAAAGGTTTACTGTACTACATGTACATAGAGTTTTGTGATGCCTCATTTTTATGTCTTTAGTAATTTTCATTTTAAATTGGAATCAAATGAAAACAAGATTTTATTTCTGTCATTTACTTTTTATAGTTTTTGCACTAATTATTACAAATAGTAGTGCCGCACAAGTTAGTGCCACAGATACTACAGGCATTAAAATTGTCTCATCGCTCACGCCAAAAAAAGGGCAAAAATTTAAAGAGAAAGATTTGTCTGGCTACCTTTTGGTGTATTTTAAAGATGCCACACAATCAGCTTACATGGCTATTAGTGTCGATGGGTACACCTTTACCGATATTAATGGCGGCAAACCCATATTTATTGGCTCGCAACTGGCAGAACAAAAAGGTATTCGTGACCCACATATCTCTCGTGGTCCTGATGGGGCGTTTTATTTAGCTATGACTGATTTGCACATTTTTGGTAAACGCGCTGGTTTTAGAGATACAGAATGGGAGAGACCTGCTGACAAATATGGTTGGGGCAATAATAGAGCATTGGTATTAATGAAATCTTACGATTTAATCCATTGGACGCACTCAGATTTTAGAGTGGATAAAGCTTTTCCAGAATTGGGCGATATTGACTGTTCTTGGGCACCAGAAACAGTATACGATGCAGAGAAAAAACAAATGATGGTGTATTTTACCATTCGTTACAATAATAAAAATGCCAATATTTACTATGCTTATACGGATAAGGACTTTACGAAGCTAGAAACAAAACCAGAAATGGTAACAGATATTGGTGGTATTGATGCAGATATAACAAAGGTTGGTGAGAAATTTCATATGTATTATGTTGGTGGGGCAAAAATTTTCCATGCAGTTTCTGATAAAATAAATAAAGATTTTAAAGCCGAAACCAAGCGAATAGATCCAGAAACAGTAAATACGGAAGCACCAAATGTGTTTAAAAAAATTGGCACAGATAGTTATGTGTTAATGTACGATGTGTACGGTTTAAGGCCTAGTAATATGGGCTTTAGCGAAACCACCGATTTTGTAACGTATAAAAATCTTGGTCATTTTAACGAAGGCGTAATGAAAACCACCAATTTTACCAGCCCAAAACACGGTGCAGTAACTTACTTAACCAAAAAGGAATTGAAAGCCATTGCAAAACATTGGAACGTTGCAATAAAATTGTAGTTAGCTTTTGGATGATATCACTATCATCCTAACATAAGTTGTTCATACTCAATTGATTTGAGTTTAGTTCTTTGAAATTCTGTTGACAGGTTAGCTGAAACAGTTGATTTAACTGAGTTTTATTGAGTAACGTAATGCTCAGGATTTGTAATATTTC
>JANPIP010000063.1:0-129053 GCA_031424995.1 Chitinophagales bacterium
TTATCCATTTACTGACTTTATCTTCGCTGATGATCCCCACTTTTATATGATTTTTTGCAACTTCTTTAACTGTTGGGGATCATATTTTATTGTCAAAACCACACAAATATTATCAACTCAAAAAAAGTTTAAACAGCTTCAATCTTAATTACATGTCATCCTTCAATTTTATAAAAATCTTTTTTAGAATTTATTTGTCTGTATGATTTATTTCAAATTACTTTGCAATTCAAAGTGCTTTTTAAGATGTAATAATACTGAACAATTTTACCTTAACCAGTCACTATTTTAATTCCTTTACTATGAGAGCAGAAATTACAAATAACTTAAACAATCCTGCACAGCTTGAAAGGCTGTACCGTACTAATAGCGCGGCTTTTAAACGGGAGTTTAATATTATTTATCCTGAAATACAGGAAACACCAACAGCCCAAACCTGGCACGTACGCCTCAACTTTGAAAATGAAGAACTATCATGGGGTAGTGGTAAAGAATTTTTTTTGGTACTTGCAGGCGTTGTTATTGCAGGGTTAACAGCAAAAATTCCAGATTTTGCAGGCATTAAGTCAGACCATTTTTATACACGCAATATTTCATTTATCGTTTTTCCATTGCTCACTGCCTACTTTGCCTGGAAGCAACAAACCCCAACAAAAAATACTCTTTTTGCCTGCGCAGCTTTTGTGGTTGCAGCTGTTTATATTAATCTGCTACCTGGCAATTTTGAAAGCGACACGCTGATTTTAGCCTGCATTCACCTCCCCTTACTTTTATGGGCAGTAGTTGGTTTTACTTTTACGGGCAACACGCCAGGATGCAGCCAAGTCCGCCTAAATTTTTTAAAATACAATGCTGACCTGGTGGTGATGACTACCATTATTGCGATTGCAGGTGGGCTTTTAACGGCCATTACTTTTGGTCTTTTTGAACTGATTGGCCTGAGAATAGAAGAATTTTATGCCCATTATATTTTAGTATGGGGCATACCTGCTGCACCAATTGTGGGTACTTATCTTGTTCGTACCAATCCTCAATTGGTAAGTAAAATTTCACCTGTAATTGCCAAAGTATTTACGCCATTGGTGCTTGTAACACTTGTAGTTTACCTTGTTGCTGTAATCTTTACGGGCAAAAACCCATACAATAACAGGGAATTTTTGTTGATTTTTAATTTGCTGCTCATTGGTGTAATGGCAATTATACTTTTTTCAATAGCTGAAACTTCAAAAAGTGCGGGCAGTAAAATGGGTACCATTTTATTACTTGCACTATCTGTTGTAACAATAGTTGTAAACGGCATTGCACTTTCTGCCATTATGTTCAGAATTTCTGAATGGGGCATTACACCAAACAGACTTGCGGTTTTAGGTGGAAATATTTTGATTTTGACCAACCTTTTAATAGTAACCTACAGGCTGTTTAAAGCAATAAAAAACAACAATGCAATTGAAAAAGTTGAAAACAGTATTACTTCCTTTTTGCCTGTTTATTGTGCATGGATGGCATTTGTGATTTTTATCGTGCCAGTTATTTTCAACTTTAAATAATTGATAACTACTATAGCTGAAACACTTGACATCAAAGCATTTCACTTCTGTTAATACATTAATCCAACATTTTAAAAAAGAACAATTATGAACAACAAATTAAGTGTTTTAAACATTATCAGTTGGCTGTTTGGGATAGCCGTTATTGCAATTGGCGTAGTAAATACATTTTGGGGTAACGATGCTGGTTTTGGAATTTTTCTGCTGATCCTCTCGTTAGTTTACTTTTTACCCGTAAATGATATTCTTAAAAAAATCGCAGGCTTCTCTATGCCATGGATGGGGGCAATGAAGGTTTTTTTAGGCCTCTTTATTATTTGGGCTGCTGTTGGTGTTGGTGAATTATTTGACAAGATTGACCTTATGAAAGGAAGTTTTTAGCAGGATTATTTTGCAACCATTGTTGAAAGAAGGAGGCATCAAATGCTGTAACTCGCCTACTTATACAATGCCATTGCCTGTTGTAAAATACCATTTATTTTTTTTAGAGGGATATCTGCCCTTTTCTCTGAAAGCAAATCAGGATGATCAAATTGCCTGCCTTCAGCAATACTAATTCAGGGGTAATGATGTTTTTTATGCACCCACAAATAGCAAAACATTTTACCCCTCTAGTAATAGAAAGGGGTGCCATATTTCCATGCTTCTGAAATTTTTATCCAGCGAAAGAATAATATGCCGCAATACCTGCCGACAGCTTTTTAACGGCTACTCTTTTCGTAAAAATATTCATCAATGGGTTTCAGCATTTTATTGTTTACCTGTTGGTAACCTCAACAATTAAAAACTTTAGGTAATTGGTATTTTCCATACTGCTGATAATGGGGTGGTCGCTTGCCTGCGCTTTAAAAGTTACCTGTCTTATTTTCTTTTTGGCATCTTTTGCCGCAGCATCAATGGTGTGTAAAAACAATTCAGGATGCACCAGATTAGTACAACTGCTGGTAACCAAAAAGCCACCATTATTCAGTAGTTTCATGCCACGAAGATTAATTTCTTTATAGCCTGTAACTGCTTTATCAATGCTTTCCCTGCTTTTGGTAAACGCTGGTGGGTCAAGCATTACCACATCATATTTTTTATCTTCTTTATCCCATTTTTTCAATGCATCAAAAGCATTTACTGCTTCAAAGTGGCAGATCTTATCAAGTCCATTCAATGCTGCATTTTTATTGGCCTGTGCCACTGCATTTTCACTAATATCAATCCCTAAAACGCTTTTGGCACCATATGCTGCCGCATGAATTTCAAAGGTACCAGTGTAAGTAAAAGCCCCCAAAACATCAGCGCCTTTTACAATGTGTTCAATGGCACGGCGGTTATCGCGCTGATCTAAAAAATAGCCTGTTTTTTGGCCATTTTCAATATCTACATGAAACTTTAAACCATTCTCGTTAATGATGATATTGGTATCGAATGGCTCACTTAAAAAACCTTTGATTTGTGTAAGCCCTTCCAGCTCTCTTACAGGCACATCGTTTCTTTCATAAATACCTTTGGGACTGAATATTTTTTCAAGTGCAGCAACAATGGCAGGCTTCCAAACCTCAATACCATAAGAAAGGGTTTGTATCACCAGGTAATCATTAAACTTATCTATTATTAAGGCAGGCAGGTAATCAGCTTCGCCAAATACAAGTCGACAGTTCTCTGTGTAGCCAATCTTTTGCCTGTAATTCCAGGCCTGTAAAATTCGGTTATAAAAAAAGGCTTCGTTAATTTCCTCCTGCCTGTTGCGTGTAAGCAGGCGTACCAGTATTTGAGATTTTGGGTTGATATAGCCGCGGCCAGCAAATTTATTATCAAAGAAAAACACTTCGGCAACGGCACCCGCAGTTACTTCACCTTCTATCTTATCAACTTCATTATTATAAATCCATGGGTGGCCATTGGCAATACGTGGCGCAATCTTACGCTTCAAAAACACTTTAATCATTGGGCAAAGGTATTCTTTCACCACATAGGCACAGTAGGCACATAGAAAGAAGTTTATATCAATTGGCTTACAGCTTAAAGGTTGCAGCCTTAATCCTAAATGGCAGTCTTGTAAATATTCAATTCTATCCACCCCCTACCCTGTCCATCTCATCTCTTGCCGCTCCGCTGCTGCGTTTGGCAACTTTTAATGGTTTGCCAAAGCGGTAAGTAAATGCAAGGTTAACTACCCTGCTGTCGCGCCGAAAAGTAAAATATTCGCTGGCATATTGAAACGCGGTTACACCTTCCATTACCTGAGTGTAAAACATATCGCGGATGCTGAGTTTTAAAGTGCCTTTCTTTTTTAATACAGGTAAAGAAGCACCAATAGCCACCTGCCCTGTAGGAGATAACAACTCCTGCAAATCGTTACGTGCCTTAGTGGTATAAAAGCCTGAAAGCTCTGTGGTTAGTGACTTTCCTATTTTAAACTGGTTATTAATATTAGTATTTAACTGTGTAATATCTGAATTGAAATTGTTCCACACATAGCCATTGAATTTTTTGTAGTTGAGTATGCTTTGCGCAGTAAACGACCACCATTTAAACGGTGCAGCCTGCACGCTTACTGATACTGCGAGGTTATGCATTCTGCCTACGTTGCCTTCTGTATAAACAAGGTTATTGGTATTGGCATCTGTTAAAAAAAGCTGTGAAAAATAATCCTTTATAATACTGTAAGCCACAGTAGTTGTAAGCAATTGTTTGTACTGGTGGCTTATCTCCATATTCCAGGTGTATTGCGGCAAAAAGAAAGGGTTGCCACGCTGAAAAGTGTACTTGTTTATAATAAATTCAAATGGGTTCAGCTTCTGAAACGCAGGCCTGTCAATACGCCTGCCTGCCGTAAACGTAAAACTGTTGGAAGAGTCTGCTTCATACGTTAAATAGCCTGAGGGAAAAAGCCCATCGTACCTGCGGCTGAAAGAGGAATCTTTTGTTATTGCATTGCCCAACTGGTTGGCATTGTAATGTGTGTATTCGTAACGCAGGCCAAGCTGCATGGTAATACGTTTATACTTCTGCTCAAGTGTAGCGTAGCTGGCATAAATATTTTCAGTGTATAAAAAATGGTTGCTTTTACCATAATCAGCTTTCCATTGGCTACCATCAAATTGTTGGTAATCTGCAATATTATCTGTGTTAATATGCGATGATTTTGCACCTGCCTCAAACTTGCCATTGTTGCCATAACGCAGCGTATAATCTGCCTTGGCAGAAAAAATATTGATACGTGAAGGAATATCACCCCTAGATGCTTCTGTATAACCGCCTGGCGCAGAAAGCCTGTTCATAAAATACTGGTCAGTAAAAATATCGTAGGCCAGGTAATCTGCATCTACTGAAAAATCCTGTGTTTTACTAATGGTATGCCTTGCATACAGGCTTATGCCGCCATTCTTAAAATGGTTGCCGCTGGTACTGGTAGTAATAATGGCTGAATCAACTGCGCCTGTAGCCTGTTTCCATGTGGCAGTTGCATCACCTGTGCCGCTTCGTTTTACCAAAATACCTGTAAGTGCCAAACCGAAAGTTGTTTTTTTTGAAGCATAATAATCAACCCCTGTTTTTACCGTATTGCTAAAGCCTTTATTGGTAAAATAAGTTGGCTGATCAAGCACTGAAGCCAGGCTGCTATTGGGGTTAAAATACGAACGCAGCGCATACAATTCGCTGAATTGTTTATTAGCGTTCATGCTGTAATTAAAGAACATATTAAAGCTGCCATTACGATAATTAAGCACAAGGCTGTTGTTGTTTTTAGGGTAACGGCCCTGCGAGTAAGCGGTGGTAAAAGTTCCGTTAAAACCTACCTGTTTATTCTTTTTGGTTTTTATGTTTATGATGCCTGCATTACCTGCAGCATCGTACCGTGCAGAAGGGCTTGTAATTAGTTCTATCGTTTCTACCTGGCTACTGTTCATATTGCCAAGCATATTGCTTAACTCAGTGCCAGAAAGATAAGTGGGCTTATCATCGATCATTACCATTACTGCATTTTTGCCTTGTAGTGTAATACCGCCATCTTTATCAACTGTTACGCCAGGCGATTTTTCCAGTACTTCCAGAATAGTAGTACCCACATTGGTAATTGATGCATCTACATTTACAATAGTTTTGCCCTGCGCACGTTGAATAAATGGCTTGCGCGATGTTACACTTACTTCTTTTAAATCTCCAACCGCAGGTTGTAAAGCAATAACGGTTTTATTGCCGCTTGCGGCGGGAAAACCATATACGTGCGAATACATGGGCTTATAACCTGCAAAGTTTACCAGCAGTTTATAAGTGCCCACCTTGATGCCTTTAAATGTAGCAATGCCCTTTGCATCTGCAATAGCCGTTTTAACCAGCGAGCTGTCTTTTGCTTTTATTAACTGTATGGTTGCGCCTTCGGCAGGTATTTGCTTTTCGTTTTGAACAAAAATAGAAAAGGTAGCAGTGTCTTTAGTTGTTGACTGGCTTTTGGCCTTTACCATAAGCAGCAGGCATATAAACAGAGATAAAATTCGCAGCATGGGCAGTAGATTAGAACCCAATATAATACAATAAGCTTTTTAATGCTATGTTTTTTTTGCTTAAATGTGAAATTTTAAGGTTGGGGCATGGAATAATGAATGTATTAAACTAAAGTTCCGGCTCTGTTTTTTTGTTAATGATTTCTCGTAGTGGAACAAAATCGCCATTGGCATTTAGCATTACTTCATACCATCCGTTTGCATTAATTGAGTTGTTTTCTGCAGCCATTACACCTGTTAACAAACCTGGCCCAAAAACGAATAAAAATAATGCAGGGGCAATGGTTGATTTTTGATCTGGTTTATTAGCCACCATCATCCTGCCTGTGAATATAAAATCGTTATCGTTGTTTATCAGCATACGATAAACTCCAAAATCAGTGATGATATACGGGATGCCATTTGAAACAAAAGCAAACTGCTTTTTAATATGCAGCTTTTTTAAAGTTCTGCCTGTTAATGTTTCTTCTGAAGCAGAATCAATTACGTTACCATAGCCATCATCTTTTACAGCAGCTGCCTTACCTGAAGGGTGTTGCATAGCAAAGTCATTAAAGGTTGTATATATACCATCTTTCAGCACTTCAGTATTGTATACAGGCAGTAGTTTCTTTTCCAGTTGATTAATGTTTACCAACTCTTCATAAGTATTGGTTGTATTGGAAATAGCTGATTGCTTACTTAGAACATCCACCAAAAATGATTCAACAATATTACTTGCTGAATCCCCCAATATTGTTTTTTCAAGATCAACATGCTTTATCAAAACCACTGTATCAATATGCCGTAACAAATGATAGGTGTCTTGCTGCTTTATGTAAGCATCTGCTTTAAATGCAAAGTAGCTGGTTTGTATATAAGCACCCAGCCAAGGGTTAAGTGTACCAGTAAAATTAAATTTTCTTATTTGCAGCAAAAGCTCTTCTGAAGCACTATTACCTGTAACAAGAGATATAAAAACTTTCTTTACTTGAAAAGAAAGACTACTGTCAGGAACAATAACGCACCGTTTATTATTGTACAAAAAACCAAAACCAGCGTTTACTGTATCATACCTGCTGTCAATTACTGTAATACTGTTGTAGTAACTTGCCGCAATTTTATTTTTTGAAGCATTTAAAGAAAAGTAAACTGTTTTCTGTGCATGTGCTACAGCAAATAATCCAAAACAAAAAATGAGGAAAAAGGAACGCATTTAAGATGTTTAAGATGGATAATGAAAATATAAAAATAAGTAGCGAATGCAAGATATGTTTTACGCCACCGCTTCTTTATTATACTTATTCCTGTAGTCTACAGGCGACATACCTGATACTTTTTTAAAGATGGTTCTAAAGGTCTTGGTATCAGCGTAGCCAACATCATACATTACTTCGTTTACATTTTTGCGGCTGGTTTCAAAACTCTTTTTGGCGGCTTCTATTTTTACGCGTTGTATATATTCTGACACTGTATTGCAAGTAGCTTTTTTAAACCTGCGTTCCAGGCTGCGTCGACCTAATGCAAGCATAGAAGCCAGTTGGTCTACCGTTATTTTATCCTGGAAGTTCTGCTCAATAAATTCCTGTGCTTTGCGTACAGGTTCATCTTCATGTTCCTTCTGACCTTTAAACATAATAAAGGGACTTTGACTGTGCCTGTCAATATCTATCATAAAGGTTTTAGAAATAAGGATGGCAATCTCACGGCCTGCATATTTTTCAATCAGGTACAGTAATAGGTTTAAGTAAGAGTAAGCGCCACCGCTGGTATAAATGCCATCTTCTTCAGTCATTATTTTATCGTTTACCAAATTCACTTCAGGAAAGAGACTACGAAATTCATTGGCAGCCGCCCAATGGGTAGCACACTGCTTACCATTTAGCAGGCCAGTGCCTGCAACAAAAAAGGCAGCTACACAAAAGCTTACCAGCTCTGCTCCTTTATTGTAATGATCAACAATCCATGGTATAAAGGGAGCATTGCCAGCCATTACCTGCTGCGGATCGCCATGTATGGCAGGCACAATAATCAAGTCTGTTTTCTTTACATCGCCTATCAATATTTCTGGGTTCACGGTAAATAAGCCGGTGGTTTGTATTGTTTCGTAAGCCAGGCCAACCAGTTGTGTTTTAAACAAAGGTTCCCTGCCCATCTGCACTAAAAACTGGTTCACATACATAAATATCTGGTGTGTTCCTTCAATGTTTACAAGGCTTGTGTGCCCTTTGGGGATGAGGATGGATACATGTTTCATAACTTATGGCGTTGTGTTTACGAATTATTTCAACGCAGTAAATGTAATGCAGTACCCTGTCGCAAACAACACCTTAGATTGCCGTATTTGCACCCTGTTTAATTTATTTTAGCGATGTAGGTTTGTACTGTCAAACAAAGCAGAAGGTTTATACATCTCAACTTTTTTTCTTTCCACCATCAAGATTATTTTATGACCGCAACCATATTAAACACCGAAAAATTATTTGCAGGCCTTGAAAAAGCAACGGGCGAATTGCTGCAACTGGTATCCGCCTTTAGCGAAGAAACCATCAACACCATTCCATTTAAAGATAGCTGGACATCGGCGCAACTGGCAGACCATGTTACCAAATCAAACAAATCAATTATTCAGTCTTTAAACATTACAGGGCAAGTTATTGCAGATAAAAACCCTGTAGAACGTGTTGCAGAAATAAAGGAAATGTTCCTTGACTTTTCCACCAAAATGAAGTCGCCTGAATTTATTGCACCATCACAAAGCATGTACAAAAAAGATAAAGTTGTTGCTGATTTAAACGCTTCAGTGCAGCAGTTAAAAAAGTTGGCCACAATGGTTGATACTGGTCAAACCCTTACCCACCCTGCCTTTGGCGAAATAACCAAGTACGAAATACTTTGGTTTGTTGTGTTTCATACGCAGCGGCATATCCATCAACTACAAAACATCTTAAAGAAATTAATAACATAACCAAATAATCACGCAGTATCATTTGAATTAACAGGAATAAAAAATATCTTACCATCCCATCATCAACTAAACAAATATGAAAATGATCGTAAAAATTCTGATTGTCATTGTAGTCATTATTGCAATCCCCTTAATCATCGCCCTTTTTGTAAAGAAAGATTACGCAGTTGAGCGTGAAATTGTTATCAACAAGCCACCAACGGAAGTATTTAACTATGTCAAGTTCATTAAAAACCAGGATTACTACAGCAAATGGGTAATGCAGGACCCTGCTATGAAAAAAGACTTTACAGGCACTGATGCTACCGTTGGATTTATTTATGCCTGGGACAGTAAAGAAAAAGGTGCAGGCAAGGGCGCACAGGAAATAACAAAGATTAATGAAGGCAAAGAGATAAATATGGAGGTACGTTTTGAAAGGCCGCTTGAAGGCGTTGCTCACACGCATATGATAACAGATTCAGTAACCGCTAATCAAACCAAAATAAAATGGGGCATGAAGGGTACAAGCAAATGGCCTATGAACTTTATTAATCTGTTTATGGACGGTATGCTGGGCCAAGACCTTGATGTAAGCCTGAACAATTTAAAAGTAATCCTCGAAAAATAGTGTTTACCACATAGGCACATAGACACATAGAAAAGAGGAAGCTATAACTTTAAAACAAACACCACTTTACGTAAAAAGCCTATGTGCCTATGTGTCTATGTGGTTCAAAAAAATAACCATGGAAAAGATTACCAAACAAAAAATCACGCCCTTTTTATGGTTCGATGGCAATGCCGAGGAAGCCATGAACTTTTATACTTCAGTATTTAAAACTGCAAGTATTGTAAGCATCAGCCGGCACGGCGAAAACGGCCCCGTATTTACAGGCACTATAGAGCTTGAAGGCCAGCAGTTTCATCTATTGAATGGTGGGCCGATGTTCAAATTCACAGAGGCAGTTTCTTTCTTTATCAACTGCGAAACGCAGGAAGAAGTAGACTATTTCTGGGAGAAATTATCTGAAGGCGGAGCAACATCGCAATGCGGCTGGTTGAAAGACAAGTTCGGACTTTCCTGGCAGGTAATACCTTCAGTTTTGGGCGAAGTGTTGAACGGAAAAGATAAAGCAGGTGCTCAACGCGCCATGCAGGCCATGATGAAAATGACCAAACTTGATGTTGCAGCTTTGCAGAAAGCTTATGATGGCGAGTAAAATGATTAACGAACCACATAGGCACATAGGAAAGCCTTGTTGGCAAAGGGTTTAAAGCTATGTGCCTATGTACCCTATGTGTTAAAAAAAGCAAGTCGCAAACATGGCAAAAACACTAGGAGTTAAACCAAGCGGTACCGAAGAAGTAAACCTTTTTATGGCGCAGTTGCAGCATCCTTTAAAAGCTGAGATTGAAGCAGTAAGGGCCATTATACTTGGCACTGATAAAAAACTTTCAGAACGCGTTAAATGGAATGCCCCAAGTTTTTATTACAAGCAAGACCTTATCACCATTCATGTTAAGGCCACAAAGCAGGTGCATCTTATATTTCATAATATAGCCATTGCTTCCGTCACTTCTCCTCTGCTGGAAGGCGATTATAAAGACAGGCGCATGATGTACCTGCGCACTATGGATGAGGTAAAACAACACACAAAAGAACTACAACGGATTATGAAAGAACTTATAGCAATAATGGATAAATAAAAGCTTTTGGGGACAAGCTAAAGTGCTACTATTGAGCGCCTGTTGTGTCACTCACTTGTACGTTTATAACTATATTCAGCATCTGACTTATTACTCTTTTATCAATCATTTCTTTCACTCAAATCATTTAATCACACTTTAAAATCAAACATTATGGCAACAAAAATCTTTGTAAACCTGCCTGTAAAAGACCTTAACAAATCAGTTGAATTCTTTACCAAACTTGGCTACACATTCAACCCAAAGTTTACCAACGAAAATGCTACCTGCATGATTATAGGCGGCGATATTTATGTAATGCTGCTGGTAGAAAAATTCTTTCAAACCTTTACCCCAAAAGAAATTGCAGATGCCACTAAAAGCACAGAAGTAATCATCTGCCTTTCAGCCGAAAGCCGCGAAGCGGTAGATGAGATGGTGCAAAAAGCAGTAAATGCAGGTGGCAGCACTTACAAAGAACCACAAGATCACGGCTTTATGTATGGCCATAGCTATCAGGACCTTGATGGCCATATCTGGGAAATTATGTGGATGAATCCTGCCGCTGCAGAAGGTTAATATTCAAATCTCAAAAAATCACCAAATCTCAAAATCAAAAATTACTTATCATGGAACTGAAACTCATTCAAAACTCAATTTTACTTGATGCCGGCAAACAAAAAGTATGGGACATTCTTACAAAAGATGAATATACCAAGCAATGGTATGCAGCATTCAGCGAAGGCTCTTATGCCGAGCCATTAGACGATTGGAAAGAAGGCAGCAAGGTTTATTTTAAAGATACCAAAGGATGCGGCATGGTAGCTACTGTTGTTGTAAACAAACCATGCGATACACTTTCACTTCGCCATGAGGCTGAATTGAAAGATGGCCAAGAACAACCCAGCAATGAAGAAACCGAAAAATGGCAGGGTGCTTTGGAAAGCTATTTTATAAAAGAGAAAGACGGCAAAACAGAACTGTATGCAGAGTGCCAAATGCTGGAATCGTACCTTGAATTTATGTTGCCTTCCTGGGAAAAAGCAATGGTGATTATTAAAGAACTTGCTGAAGCAAAATAGCGGGGATAAAATCGCTCGCAGAATACGCGGAACAGGAAAAGCGGAAAGCGTTGAATATCAAATAAAATAAAGCATACACAAGTTCTTTTTCTGCGTATTCCGCGCCTTCCGCGAGCCAACATTATTCCCGCACAGCGGGGAATAAAACAGGTAGAAATTCTATCTGCGTTCATCTGCGTAATCTGCGCGCCACAAATAATTCCCGCGCAGCGGGAATAAAACATGTAGAAATTCTTTCTGCGTTCATCCGTAATCAGCGCGAAAACACATTCCCGCACAGCGGGAATAATGCACAATAGCTAAAAAAATATTATGAAGAAACTACTCAGTACCCTACCGCTAAACACAGACCTCGCCGCTTTATTTTTAAGGCTCATTTTTGGTAGCATGTTTGTTCGCTATGGCTACATGAAACTTGTGAATTATAACCAGATACTTCCCATGTTTGGCGATATTATTGGCATTGGCCCAAAGCTGTCTTTTAACCTTGTAATTTTTGCAGAACTGGGCTGTGGCTTTTTAATTTTAATCGGGTTACTCACAAGGCCAGCCGTTATACCAGCATTTATTACTATGGTTGTTGCATATTTTGTGGCACATGCCAAAGATGCTTTTGATACAAAGGCACTTGCATTTCTCTTCATGGTTTTATGTGCTGTTGTGTTTGTGCTTGGCAGTGGTAGATTTTCAGTTGATGCACTGCTGTTTAAAAACAAAATACCAAAAGAAGACAGCCTGTAATAACGATTGATGGCTCCCTGCTGAATCCTTTAAAAAACTAACATTCATCGTTAAAACAGTTTATGATGGTAGAAGTTTTTAGAACCAATGTAACAGACCCGCATAACGCAAAAATGCTGGTTGAACGTATACACCAGAATTTTGAAGGATACAAAGCCAACTTCGATTTGTGGGATTGCGATAATATTTTGCGTGTGAAATCAACCAACGGAAACATGGCAGCGGCATTGATAATAAGCATTGTAAACGACGGTGGTTTTATAGCAGAGATTTTACCTGACGAATCCCCATCTGTACAATACCATATTAACGAAAGAATACGGCAGAACGGCTGAAAATCATTTTACCATCATGGCTAATCAAAGCACACCATCAATATTCTCTACAATAATTTCAACCATAAAATTATCCCTTAACGGGGAGCAGCAGGACTATACACAGGGCAGCATTCGCAAAGCAGTGTTTTTACTTGCCATCCCCATGATACTTGAGCTTAGCCTTGAAAGTGTTTTTGCTTTGGTAGATATGTTTTTTGTTGGTAAACTTGGTCAGAACGCAATAGCCACCGTAGGTTTAACAGAATCTGTAATAACCATTGTGTATTCAATTGCCATTGGTTTAAGCACGGCTGCAACAGCCATTGTGGCAAGAAGAATTGGCGAAAAGAACCCTGAAGATGCGGCACATGCAGGCGCGCAATCACTCATTATTGCATTCATTGCCACCATTGTTTTAAGTATTGCGGGAACTGTGTTTGCAGGCGATATATTATCGTTCATGGGTGCCAGTGAAGGGGTTGTTAGAGAAGGCACCATTTTTACACGCATCATGTTTGGCGGCAGTGTTGCCATTATGCTTTTGTTTTTAATTAATGGCATTTTTCGTGGCGCAGGCGATGCAGCCATGGCCATGAAAAGTTTATGGATTGCCAGCATTATCAACATCATCCTATGCCCTGTTTTTATACATTTTTTTGGTTTGAAAGGTGCAGCAATTGCAACTGTTGTTGGCAGAAGCACGGGCGTGCTTTACCAATGTTATCACCTGTTTAAAGGCAGTGGTATTTTGCAGATACATACCCATCATTTTAAACTTGACAAGGTCATCATCAAATCAATATTTAAGATTGCATGGCCTGCAACTTTCCAGTTTATCATTGCCAGCGGCAGCTGGATAATTTTAGCAAGGCTTGTGGCTGAAACCGGCGGCACCACTGCATCTGCGGGTTACCAGATTGCTATACGAAATGTTGTTTTCTTTATACTTCCTGCATGGGGACTAAGCAACGCCGCGGCAACGCTGGTTGGTCAAAACCTTGGTGCCAAACAAATTGAACGTGCAGAAGAAAGCGTGCTTTTAACAGCTAAATACAATGCCATGTTTATGGGTTTTGTAATGGTGCTATTTATATTTTGCTCAACACCTATTATCAGCTTTTTTAGTAAGGATGAATCTGTGGTTTACTTTGGTGCGCAGGCTTTACAAATCATTGGTTGTGGCTATATTTTTTATGGCATTGGCATGGTAATGACGCAGGCACTGAATGGCGCAGGCGATACCAAAACCCCTACCATTATTAATGTTATTTGTTTCTGGCTGTTTCAAATTCCATTTGCTTATCTACTTGCAAAAGGTATTGGCCTAAACCAAAAAGGTGCTTTTATTGCTATACCTGTAGCCGAAACATTGATTGCCTTAGTTGCCTGGTACTATTTTAAAAAAGGCAAATGGAAGCATGTAAAAGTGTAATAAAGCTCATTATCAACCATTTCAACAAGTATCCCCTTTTAAATGTTCATGAAATTTTAATGTCTATTATACTGTGCATGCACTATCAAAGCTGTATCTTGGCAATGTCCCCCAATTATCATTTTATTAACGATAGCAACGACAGTTACAAAATGTAGCTTTCAGGCCATATATTATTTGACCTGTAAATGCATAACAAATGAAAAAAACGACATTATTGCTTTTGGCTTTTGGTATTGCAAAAGCATTTTCACAAACTTCAACAGAACCAGTTTCGTACAGTACTTCCTTTAAAAAAGGAACCATTGAATTGGCTTTTAATCCTGCCAATCATTCAGCAGATAAGATAATTTTTACAGACGAAGATTCTAAGGATGAATATCGTTATTGCGGCTACAGCGTAAAAAATGTACGCAAGTTTTGTAGTTACAACAAAGACATGGGTTTTAATAACGCTATATACTTTTTGGTTGAAATAAATGAAGACGAGAAGACTTCACCAGAAAAAATAAAAGCACAATACTTTACCAAAGGCAAACCTGAGAGCCTTACGCTTGAACGTAATAAGGACAAGGATGTGGCGAAAAATAAGTAACTAAAAAGGCCAATAATTAAAAATCATTGGCCTTTTACATTTCGGTATTTGTAACAGCTTATTTCAGCTTCATATCATCTATAATACCCTGAATCTTCGCTTCCAGTTCTGTATTTTTTGCATCAAAATCTTCACGTTTTTCAAGTATTGTATTTACACTGAAATAGAATTTTATCTTAGGTTCAGTACCACTTGGTCTTGCAGAAATCTTGCTGCCGTCTTCAGTAATAAACTGCAGCACATTGCTTTTTGGCAAAGTAATAGAAAAGCTTTCTCCCGTTAACAAATTGGTTCCTTTCTGTAGTTCATAGTCAAGTAATGTAACCACCTTGCTGCCATTAATGGTAGCAGGTGGATTGTTACGGTAGCCTGTCATCATATCAGCAATTTCTTTCTGGCCGTTCATGCCCTTTTTGGTAATGCTGATAAGGTTTTCAAGATAAAAACCATACTGTATGTACAGGTCAATCATCTTGTCAAACAAGGTTCTGCCATTGGCTTTTTCATACGCTGCCATTTCGCACATTAAGGCTACAGAACTTACTGCATCTTTATCACGCACCTGGTCTCCAATCATTAAACCAAAACTTTCTTCGCCACCAATCACATAGTTTTTCTGGCCTTCCAGTTCTTTAATTTTTTCAGCTATCCATTTAAACCCAGTTAATACATTGTAGCAGGCTACATCGTTTTGTTTGGCTACTTCGTTAATCATTTCAGTAGTAACGATAGTCGTAATTACCATATCGTTTGGCTGTGCAATGCCTTTGCTTTTTCTTGCTTCAATCATGTAAGCAAAAGCAAGAACAGCCGTTTGGTTACCATTCATAAGCACCCATTCGCCTTTGTGATTCTTAACACCCACACCTACCCTATCAGCATCAGGATCAGTACCGCAAAGAATATCTGCATCAAGCGCTTTTGCCTGTTCAAGGCCAAGGCTCATCGTTTCTTTTTCTTCAGGATTTGGATATACAACCGTTGGAAAATTTCCATCAGGCGTAGCCTGAGATTCAACAATAGAAACATTTGTAAACCCAAACGCTTCCAATGTTTTAGGTACTAACGTAATACCTGTACCATGAATTGGTGTGTACACAATTTTAAGGTCGTGCTGCTGTGCAATCACATCAGGGTAAACGCTTAAACCTTTTACCATCTTAATGTAGGCATCATCCACATCTTTACCAATGATGGTAATATTTGCTTCGCCACCAGTCCATTTAACATCATCAACACTGGTAATGGCTTCTACTTCTTTAATAACGTTTTTATCGTCTGGTGGTACTAACTGACCACCATCACTCCAATAAGCTTTGTAGCCATTATATTCTTTAGGGTTATGGCTTGCAGTGTTTACCACGCCTGCTTTACAGCCAAAATGCCTTATTGCAAAACTTAGTTCAGGTGTTGGGCGAAGGCTTTCAAACAGGTACACTTTAAAGCCATTACCTGCAAATATTGAAGCCACAGTTTCAGCAAAAAAGCGGCTGTTATTGCGGCTATCGTGCGCTACGGCAACTTTAATTTCTTCACCTGCAAAAGCCTTTTTTAAATAATTGCTAAAGCCCTGCGTTGCCATACCCACCGTGTATTTATTCATACGGTTGGTACCAACACCCATAATTCCGCGAAGCCCGCCTGTTCCAAATTCAAGACTGCGGTAATAGCTTTCTTCAAGCTCGTTAGGGTTTTCTTCCTGCAACTTTTTTATGGCCTGTTTGGTAGCATCATCGTAGTTACCATTCAGCCACTCATTTACTTTGTCTAAAACAGCAGCATCCATAGATTGATATTTTTAGGTTTTATTTGTCTGAACTGTGATTTTTATGATTGTTATGATTTTTGTGATTTAAAAACTGCGTTCGCTTTTTATGAGACCAGCTTTCGTTATTAATTGAGCACCTGTTGCGTCGCACTCTTGTACGTTTTGTACTTTATTGAACTGTTTATCTGCATTACTAATTTTTGATTGATTTAAAATTGACTAACATCATGTAATCATGTAAATCACAAAAATCATCGTTCAGATATATGCCCCGGTTACTTCACCATTTTCCACTTCTACCTGTATATGATCTTCTAAAGTGGTGGCAATGGTAAGGCCAATATAATCAGATTTTACAGGAAACAATTTATGCATCCTTTCTACCAACACCAGCGTTTGTATTCTTTTTGGGTGAAATGCCAGCAAAGGTTTTAGTGCATACAAAAGCGTTTTACCACTGTTGGCAACATCATCAATTAGAATAAGATTTTTATTGTTGAAGTCAAGCCCTGATTGGCTTAATGTAATTTCTTCAGGATGATGCTTATCCATACTGGCAGAAATAATGGTTACTGGTGCAGTAATGCATTGTTTAACCAACGCACCTACTTTTTCTGCAATTACAGAGCCGCTGTTGCGTATACCAATCAAAACCAGTTCTGTATCGTCACCATCTAGTTGTTCTGCAATTTCAAGCGCCATGCGCTGAAGTTTCTGCGCAGCAACTTCTTTATTAAGAATATACTTTTTCTCAGCCATCAATTAATTATTGCTTCAAAGTAAATGGAAATTCAGATTAAACGGTTTAATAAGTTTGTTGAGTTTAATAGTTTAGAAAGTTTAATGGTTTAAAAAGTTTAAAAAGTTCAAAAATGCAAATAATAAAACTTCCCCAAACTGCCTAAACTACTCAAACATCCTGAACTATTTGAACTTTCTAAACTACCTAAACTTCCGAACTACTTGAACTATCTAAACTTCCTGAACTTTCTTCATCTTATCTTCGCTGCCTAAGCTAAAGTACATGCAAATAGTTTTTATTGCCATTGCCGCTACCGCCATTTTTTTATTTGTAAAAAAAGCTGCTGAAATTAAACGCAATATTTTTTTGGGCAAAGAAGAAGACCTGAACGACAATCCTTCGCTACGCTGGAAGAATTTATTGCTGCTTGCTTTTGGGCAAAAAAAAATGTTTAAAAACCCATTGGTTGCAGTATTACACTTTATATTATATGCAGGTTTTATTATTATTAATATTGAGGTACTTGAAATTGTACTTGATGGCATTTTAGGTACACACCGCTTATTTGCGCCAACACTTGGTATTGTTTATAATGGCCTCATTAACTTTTTTGAGGTACTTGCATTTGGCGTATTGGCAGCGTGCGTAATTTTTTATATACGAAGAAATATTATTAAACTAAACCGTTTTATACACAGCGATTTAAAAGGATGGCCGCGCAGCGATGCCAATTTCATTCTTGCTACCGAAATTATTTTAATGGGCTTTTTTCTTACCATGAATGCCTGCGATACTTTATTGCAACAAAGAGGATATGGCCATTATGGCCAGCACATTACCGGCAATTTCTGGATATCAACCTTACTACACCCCATCTTTAATGGTTTTAGCAGCACGGCACTGGTTAGCATAGAACGTACCTGCTGGTGGCTGCACATTATTGGCATTTTTGGTTTCTTAAATTACCTGCCTTACTCAAAACATTTGCATATTGTATTGGCTTTTCCTAATGCTTATTATGCCAAACTTGTTTCACAGGGTAAAATGAACAATATGCAGAGTGTACAAAATGAAGTTTTGTATGCCATGCAGCCTGAACTTGCTCCCGCTGATGCCGCGCCTCCTGCACATTTTGGCGCCAAAGACATTTTTGAGCTTAGTTGGAAAAATTTAATGGATGCCTATAGCTGTACAGAATGTGGCAGGTGTACATCTGCATGCCCTGCAAATATTACTGGTAAGGTTTTAAGTCCACGCCTGATAATGATGAAAACCCGCGACCGTATGGAAGAAGTGGGCAAAAACATAAACACCAATAAAACCTTTACCACAGATAATAAAACATTGCTTCACGATTATATAACGGTAGAAGAACTGCGTGCCTGCACCACCTGCAATGCCTGTGTAGAAGCCTGCCCTGTAAGCATTTCGCCATTAGATATTATTGTTGAACTACGCCGCAGTTTAATAATGGAAGAAAGCAATGCGCCACAGGAATGGAACGGTACTTTCAGCAATATTGAAAACAATTTTGCCCCCTGGAAATTCAGTCCTGACGAGAGGGATAAGTGGGCAGAAGAGATGGCTTAATCAACAGTTTTTATAGTAAACAGCATCTGTATCCTTAAAAGTATTCACCAACTTAGCGGCATTTGTTTGCAAGTTTATGCCATTTTCATTGAGGTATTTATCAACATTTTACCGTTAAAAGATCAACACATTATTTAAATACCAATATTTTATAGTTATTTTGTAATTGTTCAGCAAATTTATTTTTAATTTTTGTTGGGCAGTTTCGCAATATCCAACTATAAAATCCAGTATCCATGAGTAAAATCAATGGAAGAGTTATTGTACTTAGTACTATAGCCGCCATTATACTAAGTGGCATTGTTTATATATCCTCCAAACAATACAAAGCCATCGATAAATCGTTTTACTCGGTGCAGCATACACACGAAGTTTTAGTCGCTTGCGAAAAGTTATCTACTTTGTTTTTAAGTTACAATAACCATCTTCCTTTCAAAGCTTCTTCAGCCAATTACAACAACCAAGCGCAGGCACAATCTGTTCAAAATATTTATAGCCAGTACAACCTTCTTAAACGTCTAACAAGTGAAAATGCAGACCACCAAACGAGAATACTGGATTTAAAAAAGATAATTGATTCTAAAAAATTCGCCGCCAGTGCGGCGGCCGGTAATAGCATTTTTGAAAGCACGGAAAAAGAATTTTTATTAACCCAGGATTCGCTAACCAACGAAAAATTTATACAGGCTATTGCAGCAATTAAAAAAGCCGAAAATGCGTACCTTATAACAAGAAAAGCTTATTACCAAACCACTATAGACAACATTAGGCTTATCTCTTTTTTACTACGTTTCATTATTCTTGTTTTGACTGTTATTATTATCATCAAAATACAAAGAGAATCTTTTAAAAAACAAACATCTACTCTTCTTGAAAACCACGCTACACTTATAGACCTTAGCAACGATGCCATTATAAGTGTTGATGCCAATTTTGTTATTATGATGTGGAACCAGGGCGCTGAGAATTTTTATGGCTTTACTAAAAAAGAGGCAATTGGCAAACCCATTTTTAATTTTGTAAAAACAAAAGTGCGGGATGAAAAAATGGCAGAAATGGTAAGCTCGCTTAAAGCTACAGGCAGTTGGCACGGCGAGTTGATACAGTACAACAAACAAGGAGAAGAAATACATGCCCTTGTTTCTTATTCATCTATACAAAACCCAGATGGCAGCATTAAAGCTTATACCAGTACAAGGGCAGACATTACCAAACAAAAGCACCTGGAAGCAGAATTACGACAGTTGAACGCAGATCTTGAGAAAAAAGTGAATGAAAAAACCAACGAGGTTAAGGAGGTTTTTGAACGTATGCAAAAAGCTTTCATCGCCTTTGATAACGACTGGAAATGTACTTACGCCAATAATACTGTATTAACTTACTTAAAAACCTCAAAAGAAGATATATCGGGCAAAAGCTTTAGTAAACTTTTTACAGGTATTGAACAAACTGAATTTTATAAGGCCAGCCAAATTGCAATGGCAACACAGCAAACAGTTACCATAAGAGAATACATACGCTTTTTCGATTGCTGGTACGAGAGCAGTATCTATCCATCAAAAGATGGCGTGTCTATTTATGTAAGCGATGTTACAAAAGAAAAAAAGGACGAAGAAGAACTTGAAAAAAACAACAGGTTGCTCAGGGTACTATCATCACACATAGAAAACCTGCGTGAAGAAGAACGCAAAGCCATTGCAAGAGAGCTGCATGATGATATGGGGCAGGTTGCCGCTGTTTTAAAAATTGACATTAACAGGCTTAAAGCACATTTATTAAAAAATGGTTTTAACGAAGAAAAAAGGCTTGCAGATATTATAATGGTGGTTGATACATTAATGCGGAAAATAAAAAAACTATCACATGAGTTAAGGCCTGACATTCTTGACAATATTGGCCTGCAGTCTGCCCTGGCAAAGCATTGTAACGATTTTGAAGTTGCAACCGGCATTACCTGCAGCTATATTAATGAGTTGAGAGATACCCGTTTATCGCAGCAGTTGGAAACCACTTTTTTCAGGATTTGCCAGGAAGCGCTTACTAATGTAATGCGCCATGCAGAAGCTACAGAAACTGTTGTACATTTATACGAAGAAGATGGTTTGGTTTCGCTTGCCATACAGGATAACGGTAAAGGTTTTAATGTAAACCTGTTAACCCACAGCCTCGGCCTTGTTAGTATGAAAGAAAGGGCCAAAAGCGTTAATGGCACGCTTAACATTACCAGTTCTGCTACTGAAGGAAGTACCGTTTGCATATCAGTCAAAATTAAAGACAATAAAGCAATAACAACAGGTATTGCATAAGTATCAACCACTCAAAATAAACCTACCATTTTTAATGGTGAAACAAAATACTGATACAAAAAAACATACATGAAAGTATTAATTGCAGATGATCACCAGTTGGTAAGAATGGCTTTAAAACTATTGTTGCTTGAATCATTTCCAGAAGCTGATATTCATGAAGCGGTTGACGCAACTGAATTATTTAAAAAAGCAACCAAAGAAAAATGGAGCATCATTATTTCTGACATTTCATTTCCAGGTCAATCTGGTTTGGATGTATTGAAACAAATAAAAATACATGCTCCAACTGCTCATGTTTTAATGCTAAGTATGCTTCCTGCCCAGGAGTATGCTATACGATGTATTAGTGCAGGTGCATCAGGTTATCTTACCAAAGACAATATTTCTGATGAACTTATCAAGGCTGTACAATTGGTAATGTCTGGCAAAAAATACATTAACTACGAGGTGGCCGAGATACTGGCAACCTCCTATGAAGAGAAATCAAAAGTAGAATTGCATGAAAACCTTTCTGACAGGGAGTTTGAAATTTTTAAGCTTTTAATGGACGGGCATTCGATGACAAATATTGCAAATGCTTTATCTGTAAGCGTTAATACTATCCGCACCCATAAAGTGCATATTCTTAAAAAAATGCACATGCAAAGCGATGCTGATATTATTAAATACGGCCTGCAGCATAACATGCTTTAAAAAGTATTACTTGGTAGTAGATGCTAATAATTTAAAATGTAAAGATTATGAAAGTTGTTTGTCATTGCTGCGATTACGCAAGCTGTAGTAATCTATTGATATTGATACTTCATGATTTTTCAATAGTTTTTTAGAATAATTTTATATCCAATAAGTAAAAGGTATATTTAAATTGAATAAACCATTACTTAAAATCCAATATCCAATATCTAAAATCCTTTAGTATGAAAATTCTTTTGTTAGATGACCATTGTATGATCCGCAAAGGACTACAGTTACTGTTATCTCACTCGTATCCTTCTGCACAGATTGTAGAAGAAAGCGACACTTCTAAAATGCAGCAGCTTATTTTAGAAGGAAATTACGATGTGGTTATTTCTGACCTTATGATGCCTGGCGAACCTGTAGTTGAAATAATTAAAAATGTGCGCAACGAAGGCAACAAAACACCTATTATCGTACTAAGCATGTCGCCCACCGAAAAAAATGCAGTACGCATTATACGCTCTGGTGCAAGTGCTTACATTACAAAAGACAATGCCCCCAGCGACCTTATTAAAGCCATTCAGTTTGTAATGGGCGGTCGTAAATATATTACCCCCGATGTTGCAGAATTACTTGCTGATGCCTACTCCGGCAATATGGACAAACAATGCCATGAAAACTTATCTGACAGGGAATTTGAAGTATTGAAAATGGTTGCAAAAGGCAATACCATGTCTTCTATTGCCAGTAAACTTGCTATTAGCATTAATACAGTAAGCACGTACAAAACCCGCATACTGGAGAAAATGAACATGCAAAACAAGGCAGACATTATCAAGTACGCCCATTCCAACGCACTGGTTTAAAATTTTAGCCAGCCAATTTCATTCGCTTAATTAATTTTTACTATTACCATAATAGTATAGCATCATCTATAGGTATGTTTTAAACTTTAAAACTTGCTTGTGTTATTGTATTGCTTTTACTGAACCATTAAGATCCATCCATAATAAACCACTCTTATGAAAATCCTTATCGCAGATGATCATTCACTTGTACGCGAAAGCGTTAAGTCGTTATTGTTGGAAACCTACCCTACCTTAACCATTTCAGAAGTAAGTGACAGTAACCAATTGTATGCTAAAATATCCAGCGAAACATATGATGTGGTTATCTCTGATTTTTACATGCCTGGGCCGCCTGTTACAGAGGTAATAAAAACCGTTCGCGAAAAAGGCATTACTACCCCTGTAATTATTTTAACGCTTAGTCAGTCAGAAGATTTTGTTACTATTCTTATGAAAAAAGAAGTAAGTGCGTTTATTACAAAAAACAACATATTTGAAGAATTAATAAAGGCAATGCAATCCGTTTTAATGAAGCGTAATTACATCTCTACCAACATCTCTACTATACTTGCCACAAATAAAAATAATCTTGTTACAGGGCCGCATAAATTATTAACAGAAAAGGAAATGGATATTTTTGTACAGATGGCCTGCAATAAAGATATCTCATCCATTGCAGAAGAATTGGGCGAATCAATAAGTTCTGTTTGTTTGCTTAAAACCAACATTATGAAGAAACTGCATTTAAATACAAGGGCAGAAATTATTAATTATGCCACCAATTATGCATTACTGTAAAACGATTTTAAATCTGCTTTAAATAAAAATGCCCGCTATAATTTTAACGGGCATTTTTATTTAAATATAGGGTGTGATTATACGCTAAAAGAGGTGCCGCAACCGCAGGTTTTGCTGGCATTGGGATTGCTGAAAGTAAACCCACGGCTGTTAAGGCCATCCTGCCAGTCAACCTCCATCCCATGCAGGTACAAACCATGCGAAGGGTTCATGATATATTCAACCCCATCGGCTTCGTAGGTTTTATCTTCAGGTGTTTCATCATCAAAACCAAGTACATAAGTAAGGCCGCTGCAACCACCGCCTTTTACACCAATACGCAATTTTTTGCTGGTATCAAATCCATCCTCATTCAAAAGTCTTTTAATCTCCGCTATGGCATGTTGTGTTAATTTAACGGGAGATATTGCTATTGTTTCCATCACTTAAAAATTTAAAGCAAAAATAAAACTTACAGCCCTTGCATCATCAAACAGGTTATCGCTAAAAGGAAATTATAACAAATTAAAAACCAACCAAATCGGGCTTGCATTATTTCTATATGTTTGTAAATACGCCTTAACATAAGGCTGGCTATTACCATCCTTAAATGTATGTTTAAAGAAGTAACGAAAACAATCCTTCAAAACCGCAACCTGCAAATTGTATTGTTAGCAGGTTTAGTAATACAGGTTATTACGGCCATCACCGCTGTTGGTTTTTTTCATCCTGACCAGCATTTTCAATTGCTTGAATTTTCTTCTTTTCAATTACAGAAAGAAAATTCAGCACACGTGGTTTGGGAGCTGAAAGCCATGATACGGCCCACTTTACAGGTGTATCTTTTTTCTGGCTATACGATTATTTGTGGTTGGTTTAAGCTGAATGATCCCTATGCGCAGATGACGGTTTTGCGGCTAATTTTAGGCATTTTGGTGTTTGTAGTATTTAATATTATCACCATCGCGTACCTGCTGAAAGAAAAAACAAAAGTGATTTTCTATGCATTGCTGCTGCTTAATTTTTCGTTCTGCTTTCCTTATGTAAGAACTTTGTTCAGTTCAGAAATCTTGTCTTCGCTGGTGTTTTTTGGTACCGTGTACTGGTACGATATGCGGAAAAATAAATTAAAGGATTTTCCATTTTTAATATTCGCAGGCTTTCTTTTAAGCCTGTCTTTTTACTTCCGCTTTCAGTTTGGATTTGCAATTGCTGGCTTTGGTTTATGGATGCTGATTTTTGAAAGAAAGTATCACAAAATACTACCTGTTGCCTTTGGCTTTATAATTGGTGTGGCTTTAAATGCTTACTTAGATTATGGGTTTTATCATCAATGGGTGTTTACGCCTTATCAATATTATTACTCAAATATTGTTCAAGGTAAAGCAGCTTCATTCGGCACTTCAAGTTTTCTCGTTTACATCGCAGTATTGGTAGCCGTTATTGCAGCGCCACCATTGGGCATTATTCTTTTTTGGTACGGCATAAAAGCCACGGTTAAAAATATCAACCACCCCATCATTATTACAACTTTATTTTTCGTTGTGGGGCATTGTTTTGTTGGTCATAAAGAAGAGCGGTTCCTCTACCCTGTTTTTAATGTATTGCCTTTGATTGTTGGTTTAGGGCTTCCTTATTTGCTTCAATTTTATGACAATTGTAAAACGTGGTTACGGTATGTTATCAATGGCATTCTTGTTTTCAGCGTAAGCTTAAATATTTTTTTATTAATTGTTTTCATGGTTACGCCTTACTCTCAAACGGTTTATTTTTCATATTTATTGAAGGAAAAATTCAAGGGCACTACTACACCAATTTACTGCATTCAGCGTACCCCTTTTGAAACTGAAAGTGGCCTTCCGCTTACGTTTTACCGCCAAAGTGTTCACAATATTGCTCTTAAAAAAATAGATTCTGTTGGTGCGATAAAAGATAAAAATCTTTATGTTACAACAACGTTTAACCAGAGCCGCGATGATAAATTTAAACTTGACAGTCTTGGTTATAAACAGGTCGCTTATTCATCAGGTTTGCTTTGGGGCATCAATGAATTTCTCTATTCCAAAAACATAAACAGCATTAACGATATTTGGGTGCTGTATAAAAAAGACAAATAAAAAATGGATACACCAACAATAATTCTCGGCGTTTCAATTGCAGTAGTAATAACCGCTTTGGCAGGATGGCTTTTTTACCTGCAGCGCAAGCTGGCACTGGATGAAAGTAAAAAAATAGAGGGCTCTAAAAGTATGCAGTTGCAGGCTTATGAACGTTTAACGCTGCTGGCAGACCGTATTGCCTTGCCCAATGTTATCAGCCGTGCCAATATTCCAGGCCTTAGTGCCAGGGAAATGCAGATGACCCTGAACCAGGTTATTCGTGAAGAGTTTGACTACAACATAACCCAACAGATTTATGTTAGCGCAGAAGCCTGGGATGCCGTGAAGAACCTGAAAGAACAAAATATGCTTGCCGTAAATCAACTGGCAAGTGCCTTGCCCGCCAATGCCACGGGCCTTGACCTGAACAAATTGTTGCTTGAATATTTAATGCACGATAAAAAAGGTAGCCTGCATGAAGTTGTTGGAGAAGTACTGAGTTACGAGGCGAAGAAGTTGCTCTGAAACGTCCATAGTTTATCGTCCATTGTCCATCGCAAGGAATTCCAAAGTATAAAATAACTCCATGCCTTTTAAATTCGAGAGTCTTCAAATATGGCAAAAGTCTTTTGATTTGAGTGATGAGATTCATAACCTTGCGCTTACGTTTCCTAAAATTGAAATGTTCAGCCTTACATCACAGATTAAAAGAGCAGCAGATTCCGTAGTACTAAATATTTGTGAGGGAAGTACAGGTGCGTCAACAGCAGAATTTAAAAGGTATTTAAATATTTCATTACGGTCAGCCATTGAAGTTGTGGGATGCTTAATGATGGCAAGGAGAAGAAAGTACATTAATGATGACCAGTATTTTCAACTGTATGAATCTTATGACCATTTATGCAGAATGATTACTAAATTCAGGAATGGATTGGTATAAGTTAATCGGTTATCGTCCATAGACCATCGCTGTTTCGATTGACGATACCGATGGACACTGGACTTTACCTATGGACGATAAATAAACGGCGATCGGCTCTTCGATTGACAATGGACGATACACAATGGACAAACAATAATTGCTATGCCTACACAAATTTTTACAGATAGTGGAATAGAAATCAAACCGCTTTATACTTCTGAAGGTACACAACCGGAAACCGGCAACCAGCAACCGGCAACTGAAGAACTTCCCGGCTCGTTCCCCTACACCCGTGGCATACAGCCTGATATGTACCGTGGCAAGCTGTGGACCATGCGCCAGTACGCAGGTTTTTCTACGGCTGAGGAAAGCAATAAACGTTACCATTACTTACTATCGCAGGGCGTAAATGGCCTAAGTGTTGCTTTTGATTTACCTACACAAATTGGTTATGACAGCGACCATGCTTTATCTGAAGGCGAAGTAGGTAAAGTTGGTGTTGCCATTGATAGCCTGGAAGATATGCAGCAACTATTTGCAGGCATACAACTGGAGGACGTTAGCACTTCCATGACCATTAACTCCACTGGTTTTATACTGCTTGCTTTTTATGTTGCCTTAGCCAAACAGCAGGGTGCAGACCTTACAAAAATTACAGGAACTATACAGAACGATATACTAAAGGAATATGCTGCAAGAGGCACTTATATCTACCCTCCCAAACCTTCTATGCGCATTATTACCGACATTTTTGAATGGTGCGCCAAAGAGCTTCCCAAATGGAATACCATTTCTATTTCAGGCTACCATATTCGCGAAGCGGGAAGCACTGCAGTACAGGAAATTGCCTTTACCTTAAGCAATGGCAAGGCTTATGTAAAAGCCGCGCTGGATAAGGGTTTGGACATTAATGTATTTGGAAAACGTTTGTCCTTCTTTTTCAACGCCCATAATAATTTGTTTGAAGAAGTGGCGAAGTTTCGTGCAGCAAGAAGAATATGGGCCAACATGATGAAAGAGCTTGGTGCCACAGATGAAAAAGCTATGATGCTGCGCTTTCATGCACAAACGGGCGGCAGCACATTAACTGCGCAGCAACCGCAAAA
The DNA here is from genome assembly GCA_031424995.1 of Chitinophagales bacterium. Taxonomy (GTDB): domain Bacteria; phylum Bacteroidota; class Bacteroidia; order Chitinophagales; family Chitinophagaceae; genus Parasediminibacterium. Next base: position 27,665 of record JANPIP010000063.1, read on the forward strand.
TAACATAAGCCGTGTAACCATACAAACACTTGCCGCAGTATTGGGCGGTACCCAAAGTCTGCATACCAATGGCTATGATGAAGCCCTGAGTTTACCAACAGAAGAAGCCGCCCGTATCGCTTTACGCACCCAACAAATTGTTGCTTTTGAAAGCGGTGTTACAGATACTGTAGACCCAATTGCAGGCAGTTATTTTGTAGAAAGTCTGACCAATGAAGTTGAAGCCAAAGCACTGGCCTTAATTGAAAAAATAGATGCCATGGGTGGCAGTGTTGCCGCTATTGAACAGGGTTTTATGCAGGATGAAATTGCACGCAGTGCCTACGAATACCAGCGTGGCATTGAGACGGGTGAAAAAATTATTGTTGGGGTAAATAAATTTCAATCGAAAGAAACCAACACTACCCCTGTTTTTAGAATTGACGACAGTATACGGCAGGTACAAACTGATAAACTTACCGCCCTTAAGGCCAACCGTGATACTGCAAAAGCAGAACAATGTTTACAGGCTATTACCCTTGCAGCCAAAGACGGCACCAACCTTATGCCACTTGTAATTGATGCCGTTGAAAACCTTTGCACCCTTGGCGAAATAAGTGATGTATTGAGAGAGGAGTTTGAGGAATATAGGTAAATTTTCTGGTGATACTTGCGTTGTATAGCCACCCTTTTCGGATGGCTTTTTTTATGCCTGCACGGGTAACAGAAAAATAGTAGGCGACTTTCACCAAAATAGTCGCCTACAATCACGAAGAAAGTCGCCGACTCTGTTGAACACATTGGGCGACTCTGTTGAACTGAGTCGACAACTTTACTGAACACATTGGGCGACGAGGAAATAAGTGATGTATTGAGGGAAGAGTTTGGGGAGTATAGATGAGGATTCCATTCAATGTTATTTTTTATTGAAAATAACTACCCAAATCTTGAGAACCCTAAATTAAACTCAAATTCATTATACCCTGTATTCTGTAGCTTATTTTTTAAATCCTCTGAAACAAACAAATACCCATTATAAGTCCATGCCTTAAATCCTTCTGAATCTGTTTCATAAATTGAAACAAGATCAATTTTATTTAGAAAAGTCAGTTCTACATATTCCAGGTTTTCTATTTTAAGAATAAAATCGTATAAACGTACAGGTCTGATTATAACTTTTTCTTCAAGACCTACAAAAATTGCCTGATATTTTTTATTGATTAAAGTATAAGATGGATTAGTTAAAAGTGGCAAATAATTACCATCTTCTATAACTCTAAAAGTACTATCGTCAGTTCGCCATAACCTGATTTGATTATAACTTTTGTTTTCCACATGCCAGATACCTGATAGTAGTTTTGTTATTAATTGAACTATCATTCCTTCTTCAAATACTCCAACATCCTTTTTATTTAAAGGGAAAAACATATAAAGGTCTGATCTAAGTTTTCCATTTTCGTCCATAGCTCTTGGCTGCGTTAATGCAGGTTCAATCTCTATTCCTTTTAAAAAACACTTACCAACCATAGAAAATCTCTGCGCAGGCCTTAAATGACGTGCAAGTATAGAAGGTTCTTTGCCCTTTAAAATATGCTCAATCTCAAATTCAACTATCACTTTAGCTTAATGATTCTATTAATAAAGACGTTTAAAATCCCCTTTTACGATCCCCTATACGTACTATATCCATAAGGATTCAGCAGCAAAGGCACATGGTAATGTTCATCGGTTATAATTTCAAAAACAATTTCTACAAAGGGGTAAAAGGTAATCAGCATCTGCCTGTCATAGTACGCCAGTGTTTCAAACTTAAGTTTGTAAATGCCTTTTTCAAGGGTAATGTTTGCAGGCAGTAAATCACTAATCCTTCCATCGGCATTGGTAATGCCCCTTGCAAGCTCTGTAAAACCATTGCCTGTTTCCTGGTGGTATAAAATAATGGTAACGCTTTCGGCGGGTTTGCCTCTTGTGGTATCTAAAATATGCGTGGTTATCTGGCTCATGATGCTATTAATTTATTAAGACGTATTGCTGTAATTTTCATTTGCTCGGCTTTGGCAATCTCAAGTTCTTTTGCAGGTTCATTCGGTAATCTTTGCAGTAGTAAGGCAAGCATTTCTTCGGCTGATTTTCCTGTGGCACACACAATAAAAATATACCCAAACTTTTCCTCGTACAAACTATTGCCTTCTGCAAGTTGTTCTACTACCTGCTGCGTTGCAATATTTACGCCGCTCTGTTCACCTGCCGCCATATCAAGGGTGTTGGCATATTTCGCTTTCAGCGAATTAACATCACCAATTTTTGGGTGATGCAAAAAAGCCTCCAGTGCATCTTCATCTGAAACTTTTGCCCATACTTTAAGTGCTTGTTCCAGCAATTCATCAAGCGAAGCGACAGGAAAAACTTTCATCATTCCCGCTACCCAAAAAGAGGAACCGCAGCATTTTGTAAGCTCAAGTTTTTGTTGTTCTTTATCCAGTTGGTTCAGTTGTTCTATAGTCATACTTGCTTATAAAGATATTATCAGCAGCTAATATATACCCCGTTATTTAACAAATGCAAATTGCCCTTATTTTTGTTGCCTGTATTAAAACAGTTAAGGCTAAAGTATGAAGAAGATTGAACTGGAAATTGTGGCATTATCGCACAGCATTACACAAACACATTCTTATGCGGTGGTGCTTGGTGAGGTGAATGGTTTACGCCGCCTGCCTATTGTAATTGGTGGTTTTGAAGCGCAGGCCATTGCCGTTGCGCTGGAACATATGCAGCCCAGCAGGCCATTAACGCACGACCTGATGAAGAACTTTATGAACGCCTTTAATGTTGAACTGCAGGAGATTGTGATAAGTGATTTGCAGGAAGGTATTTTTTATTCGAAGCTGGTTTGTTTTACAGAGAATGATACTGTTGAAATTGACAGCCGTACCAGCGATGCACTTGCTTTGGCCGTACGTTTTGCCTGCCCTATTTATACCTACGAACATATTTTAGAAAATGCCGGCATTTTGATGGAAGACAACGGCAATACCAAAAAGAAAAAAGGCGAAGCCGTTGGTGTAGAAGAAACTGGCAGCGGCCGTGAAGACCTTAGCAATATGAACGTACAAGACCTGGAAAACCTGCTGAACGAAGTGCTTGAAAATGAAGACTATATAAGGGCTATTGCTATAAGGGATGAAATAAATAAAAGAAAGTAATTGTCTGAACCATGATCCGATAGCTATCGGATTCGGATGATTTATTGGATTTGCTGGATGTCGTCATGTCGAGGCACGAGACATCTAATTAAATTACAGTGAGATTCCTCGTACCTCGGAATGACGTTTTTTTACTACTAATCCTACAAATCATAGTTCAGACAAATGGTTACTTTCCCTAACTGCAAAATAAACCTTGGCTTACACATTACACGCAAACGGCAGGATGGCTACCACGACCTTGAAACCGTTTTTTATCCTGTACAATTAAGGGATGCACTGGAGGTGATAAGAGAGCCTGCGATGGTCGATGGTCAATCGTCGATTGACTTTTCCTCCACTGGTTTAGCTATTAGCGGCGATGTAAGCACCAATCTCTGCGTAAAAGCATATCATTTATTACAGAAAGATTTTCCGCAACTGCCTGCTGTTAAAATGCACCTGCATAAAACCATTCCTATGGGTGCAGGGCTTGGCGGCGGCAGTGCTGATGGTGCTTTTGCGTTAAAACTCTTGAACGATAAATTTCATCTTGGTTTAGCTGAACAACAATTAATTAATTATGCGCTGCAGCTTGGCAGCGATTGCCCGTTTTTCATTATTAATAAACCATGTTTTGCCACCGGCCGTGGCGAAATAATGCAGCCAATACCGCTTGATCTTTCAGCTTATAAATTCGTACTTGTAAATCCTCAAATACATATTAATACTGGCTGGGCATTCAGCAATATTACTCCGCAGCAACCATCAACTTCTATACAAACCATTATTCAGCAACCCATTGAAAGCTGGAAAGACAGTCTGGTAAACGATTTTGAAAAACCTGCCATCAACCAATACCCAGAAATTGGTTTAATAAAAAAACAACTGTATAGCAAAGGCGCCGTTTACGCCAGCATGACGGGCAGCGGCAGTACCGTTGTTGGTTTGTTCAATAACGATATGGATGTTCATTTTTCTTTTCCGCAGTATTTTATTGCTACAGTGTAAGTTGCTTTTTGTTGCAATTTTTATTTAAAAAATAAAACTGCAACATATTCTGTTGCAGTTTTTCTGTTGCAAAAAAAATTGCAACAAAAAAGTTGAAACAAAAATTGTTGCAACTTTTTTATTTTTTTTGATTTTGAAACAAAATCCGCTAAACCATTTCTTTAAATATCGCTTTAGCAGTTCTCTTACTTTTATATATTTAGCATTCATTCGTTCAGTAATTACTTGCCCATGCTACAACCAATACGTGTTCTCTACAGCATTTATGCCCTTCTTATTTTCATCATTATTATGTTCATTGCCCTGCCATTGGTATTGCTGTGCCTGTTATTTGGCAAGATAAAAGGTGGTAATATGATTTATAAAGTGTGCAAAGCATGGGGGCAGCTTTGGTATTTGCTTATTGGCATTTCGCACAAGGATATTTACGAATTTCCGCACGATGCAACACGACAATACATTTTTGTAGCCAACCATATTTCTTATATGGATATTCCGCCTGCGGTAATAACCATGAAACAGCCATACCGCGTGCTTGGCAAGTACGAAATGGTGAAGTATCCTGTGTTTGGATGGATTTACAGGGCGGCGGTAATTTTGGTTGACAGACGTGATGCAGACCGCCGTGCCAAAAGTTTTCGTGCATTAAAAGCAGCTATAAAAAAAGGAATTTCAATACTTGTTTTTCCTGAAGGCACGTTTAACGAAACAGACAAGCCGTTAAGGGATTTTTTTGACGGAGCTTTTCGCCTCGCCATTCAAACCCAAACATCTATAAAACCTTTGTTGTTTATTGATACGATACACCGTATGCACTACCGCAGTATTTTTTCACTCACTCCAGGCCCAAGCCGTGTTGTTTATTTGGAAGAAGTAAAAGCGCAAGATCTTACCATACATGATGTTGCTGTACTTAAACAAAAAGTGTACGATGCTATGGAAGCAGGGTTAATAAAATACCAGCAGCACCCATACTAAGCTACTACTAAACTTACTCAATAAAAAAGCTCCATCCTTTAAACAGAAATGAAGCTCACTGAAATGACAGTATAATTGATAGAGTGGTTGAATAAAAAGAGATCTGATTACTGTAAAATAAAAAAGGTTGCAATGGCGAAGCCTTAAAAGTTGTAGTTATTTCAAGCGTACTCTGCAAACTGTCTTTCTACATTTAAAATTCTTCTTTCAGCAATAACAGGTGTTTCATTTAACGCAGGTGCAAAAGCAGGAACTCCATTTACAACAGGGTAATATCTTTTGCAGCAGGTGCATGAATAAATACCTTCTGCAGCATGGTAAGACGAACCCCTTGAATACATACGAAGTTCAAGCTCGTGGTTGTCAACAGGACAAATTAATTTGTTAGCCAATGACGACGGTTTCATAGTGGTGGTGTTTATGTTTAAAATGGTGTGGTGCCCGTTTAATAAAAGTTTACCTATAACAAATAGCAAGCTTTTAAAGCATCTGCAATAGTTATGTATGTAATCCAATAAAATTTCCTTGCTTAAAATAGAATAGCCAATAATTGTTGCTAAAACACCAGCAATATCAAGCCTTGTAGTCACCTTTCCTGTATTCAACAGCAATTATTCAAGATACTTAAACCTGTTTAATAGTTCCAGAGTTGATATGGTAAAGCTATAAACAAAAAACTGAACAAACGATGGTTTTAAACAAATAATCAATATTAAATTATTGCTACTACTAAAAACAAAAAAACTGCCGCGGGGCAGTTTTTTAACATCAATACTTGTATAACAAAAATTAACTTTTCCGCGTAAGCAATTCACTTGCTACACGCAGGCCCTGTTCATCTGCCACCACTTTTTTCATTACTTTTTTTAACCCCTCAGGTATGGCCTGTTTTTCTTCTTCTGTTAATACGTGAACAACTTCAAAAAATTCATCCTCATCATCATAATAACCAAACACCAGTGTGTATTTATCTTTCAAATGCAGGCGTATTGAAATCTCTTTATCTTCTTCGTACTGGTGGGTAGATATCACAGCCCACTGGTCATTATCCTGGAAATCAAAGCGTATTTCTGTGTGCGTTTCGCCAAGTACATCAGTCAACACTTTCTCTATTAATTCTGCTGAGTGGTTCTTTACCAATTCGTCAAATGTCATCTTGTATAAGGTTAATTTTTGCCGAAGGTAAATGTTTACAAATGGCACTCACCACAAGCTTCTAAAAATCTATTTTACAACTATCTTCACGGCTTACATTTTTATGCCTGACCACAAAAACATAGCACCTCTTTTTAACTCCCCTTCAGGGGTTGGGGGTGTACGATTGTATTGCGAAGTCATTATTCCACTGGCATTACCAACCACCTATACATGGGCTGTTCCTGAACATTTGCAGCCCGCTGCAAAAATGGGCATACGTGTAGAAGTGCAGTTGCGCAACAAAAAATATGCGGGCATCATAAAATCGCTATCCACACAAAAGCCTGCGGCCTTTGAGCCTAAAGAACTTCTGAACATACTGGATGAAGAACCATTGGTACATGAAAACCAGTTAAAACTTTGGTACTGGATGAGCCAGTATTACATGTGCAGCGAAGGTGAAGTAATGCAGGCAGCTATTCCATCGAACCTGAAACTGAGCAGCGAAAGTATTTTGATTTGGAATGAAGAATCTGCCTTTGATTTAAATAACGGCAGTGAATTTACAGATGAAGAATTTATTGTAGCGCAGGCGCTGGAAGTGAAGAAGGAACTGCGTTTAAGTGAAGTGCAGCAATTGCTTGATTCATCGCATGTATACCCTGTAATAAAAAAACTGATAGATAAACAGGTTTGCTATGTGTGGGAAGAATTAAAGGATAAGTATAAGGTAAAAACGGAAACATATATTCATCTTCATCCGGCTTACAGCAGTGAGGAAAAGTTAAGCGACCTGCTGAATAATTTCGGAAAAGCACCAAAACAAATGGAACTGCTTCTCTCCTACCTGCACCTGGTTAAAACAGAAGGCATTGTTACACAAAGCAGCCTTATTAAAAAATCAAATGCATCGGCAGCGCAGCTAAAAGGGCTTACAGATAAAGGCATTTTACAGGCCGAAAAAAGAGCTGTTGACAGGATACGTACACTGCCAACTGATGTGACAATAAATTTTGAATTATCTCCTGCGCAGCAGGTTGCGCACAATGCGGTAATAGCTTCTTTTAAAGATAAAAATGTTTGCCTTTTGCATGGTGTTACTGCCAGCGGTAAAACGCAGGTTTACGTAAAATTGATTGAACAATATATGCAGTTGGGCAAACAGGTATTATACATGCTGCCTGAAATTGCATTAACGGCACAGATAATACGGCGATTGCAGGTGCATTTTGGTGGTAATATTGCTATCTATCATTCCAAATTCAATCCCAACGAGCGTGTAGAAATATGGAACAAAGTAAAAAGCGGCCAAACCAAAGTAGTGCTTGGCGCCAGAAGTTCTTTGTTCCTCCCTTTTCAAAATTTAGGGTTAATTGTGGTTGATGAAGAACACGATGCCAGCTACAAACAACAGGATCCTGCACCACGTTACCATGCAAGAGATGCGGCTGTGTATTACGCCTCTTTGTTTAACGCCAAAGTGTTGCTGGGCAGTGCCACACCAGCCATTGAAAGTTATTACAATTGTCTGCAGCATAAATATGGTTTGGTTACATTAAGTGAACGTTTTGGTAATGTTGACCTTCCTGTAATTGAACTGGTTGATTTAAAAAAGATTGTTACAAAAGATAAAAGCAAAGTGGCTTTATCGCAGCAAATGATTGCTGCCATTGAGTTATCCTTATCCAAACAAAAGCAGGTTATACTTTTTCAAAACCGTAGGGGTTACAGCCCTTATATGATTTGCAATAGTTGCGGATGGATTCCCCAATGCCAGCATTGCGATGTTACGCTCACCTATCATAAAGCAAAAAATAAATTAAGCTGCCATTATTGTGGTACCGCCTACCCTGTTTTACATACCTGTGCAGCCTGCGGCAGTCACAATTTTAACCAGAAGAATTTTGGTACAGAAAAGCTGGAAGAACTCGTCGCAGAACAATTTACCAATGCCAAAGTTGCACGTATGGATTATGATACAGTGAAAGGGAAAAACGATCACGATAACCTGATAAAATTATTTGAACAGAAGCGTATTGATATTTTGGTAGGCACACAAATGGTGGTTAAGGGTCTTGATTTTGAACATGTTGATCTCGTAGGTATTGTTGATGGAGATGGTATCCTGAATTTTACTGATTTCAGGGTAAATGAGCGCGCCTTTCAGTTAATGGAACAGGTAAGCGGCAGGGCTGGCAGAAAGGACGGCAAAGGGAATGTATTGATACAGGTGAGCAATGTGCAGCACCCCGTGCTAAACTTTGTAAAAAGCCACAATTACCAGCAATTGTACCAGTTTGAGATAGAGAGCAGAAAGGATTATCAATACCCGCCATTTTACCGCATTATTGCTATCACATTTAAACATAAGGACAGTTATGTTGCCGAAGAAGCAGCTAACATAATGATACAGGGTTTGCAGGTTAACTTTAAGTCTTATTTGAATGGCCCCGCACAACCACCTGTTGACAGGGTACGAAATCAATACCTGTGGGAGATACTTATAAAATTGCCAAAAGATGCAGGGTTAATTAACCAGTGCAAACGCGAAATTCAGCAGCAATCAGCCATCCTGCAAAACGATAAAAGGTACAGGAGTACCAGTATTGTAATTGATGTTGACCCAGTGTAATATTATTCGTCGTATCAACGGGTATTTGTTTAAAAATCTCTCTAATCAACAAAATCTTACCAAATCCCCGTTCAGACAAACAAATCAAGCAGCAGCACTTTTTACTGACTTATAATAATTCATCAGCAAAACACTAATTTCTGCACCACCACGCATCACTTTTTCTGGCTCAACTGCATGTAAAATGCTTCCATTATTATCAGTAACCATATACATTAAATATTCCTCCAGGTTTTCGAGGTAATGCATTTGAAAAATTACCTGGTTTTCTGCAAGATGGGTTTGTACTGACATTGCCTTATCGTTAAACACGATTTCGAACTGGTGCAAAGATTGGATTTCCATTGAATGAAGTTTTAGATTGCTTTGTTTCTATATCAAAATAAAAACATTAACCTTTTTCATCCTCTTAAGAAACCATTAACAGCAAGCCGTTAAGCCAACTTTAATATTGGTCTTTTTGCAAATAAAAAGGCAGCCAAAAAGGTTTAAATTACCCTGGCTGCCTTTTCAAAACCCACAAAATATTCGATGTGGTCTTTTAAGGTTCAACTGCTGCCCTTAATTAAGGCTTAATCACGTTTTATAATTACAATATCCTCCAGTTCTACATCATCATCACTTTCCTCGCCCTGCAACAAAGCATCCTGTATTTGTGCGGCCTCAACATGGCGGCGGTGAACGTTTTTATCTTTTGACTTATCTATCATTTGTGTTAAAACATCAACACATTCACTTACTGCATTTTCAAAATAAACGCCATGTTTTTTTACAAAATGATCGTTGCCCGGTACTTCTAGCCTTACCTCGCAATAACTATTTTCAGGGTTACTGTCAGGCCCTTTAAAAAGAATAACATTTGCCCTTACAATATGATCGCTCTTTAAAGCACCTACTTTTTCTTTCACAAAACTCTCCAGTGTTTCCCCGGCTTTAAAGCCCAATGATTGAATGATAATATCCATAATTATAAATTTTAGTTCACAGCATAATATAACATTATTGTGCCACTACGAATTATTATTGTTCATGTGCCTTAATTGAAACAAATTAAAACCTTATCCGCTACTGCTTACTTAGGTAGCTATGAAATTTAAGTTTCTATCATTTACTTTTGTTATTATCAGAAAATTGAATCAATGCTCCATAGAAATCTCCTATATACGTTCACTTTTCTGTTTGTAATGCAGGGCAATACACAAACAAACATTTCTTTTGAACAATCCTTAGCGGGGCGTACCCGTGGCATCTATAAAGAATACAAGGAATTTTTAAATAATACTCCCACCATTACCAAAGATTTTGTGGTGATACCGCTTATTTATGTCGACAAAAAAAAGACTGATACTACGCTTACTGCTTTTACATATCAATTCACAGACTCATCAAAGCCCGTTAAAAAAGTTTGGGGGTTTTGTGACGGCGACAAAACCTATATTAATGTAGAACAGTTGAATTTCATGCCACTTACTTATACAGCTCAGTATTCAATAATAGTAGAAGATACCACATCGCGCAGGATTACTTATAATGAAGCTACCCAAACATTGACTTATAAAAATGGCAAAAAAGTCGCCGGAACTGCGCTACATGCTGCTTCAATGTTTCATTCTTTGACTAATGCAGGGGGACTAAGTGTTAACCCCGGTATTGCACTTGGTACAGCATTGGTTAGTGCTTTGTGGCCAGAAGGAAAGCCTTTACCACTTATTGTAAAAGGCCTGTGGTTTATTACTAAAAAAGGCGATATGGTAGAAGCTTCAGACCAGTCAATAGGTTTTATTCTAAGGCACGATAAAGATCTTGCTGAAGCCTTTAACAAAGAAAAATCCAGCGAAAGGGTTTACTTACATTACCTGATGGCTATGAATAAAAGATATCCACTATAAATTTATCACCTCGCTGTTTGAGTTTATTAATGTTGGTTTGATTATAAATTTTTCAACTGATAATACTCACAAAAAAACCCTCCCAAATTACTTCGGGAGGGTGAATGGTATTTTAAATACTTCTCTTCTATTTTATTCAAACTTAAGATCTAAACCTAAACCTCTTAACTCATGTACCAATACATTAAATGATTCCGGCACACCCGGTTTTGGAATATTATCACCCTTAACAATTGCCTCGTAGGTTTTTGCACGGCCAATAATATCATCAGATTTAAGTGTAAGCAATTCTTGCAAAATGTTGGCTGCACCATATGCTTCCAGTGCCCAAACCTCCATCTCACCAAAACGCTGACCACCAAACTGTGCTTTACCACCCAAAGGTTGCTGCGTAATTAAGCTGTATGGCCCAATAGAACGTGCGTGCATCTTATCATCAACCATGTGGTGTAATTTAATCATGTAGATAACACCCACAGTTGCTTTCTGGTGAAAACGGTCGCCTGTTTCACCATCATATAAATAAGTATGCCCGTTAATTGGAATACCAGCTTTGTTACACAAATCTTCAATTTCGCCAGTGCTTGCACCGTCAAAGATTGGGGTAGCGAATTTTAAACCTAATTTCAAACCTGTCCAACCAAGAATGGTTTCATAGATCTGTCCAAGGTTCATACGGCTTGGTACACCCAATGGATTCAGTACAATATCAACAGGGGTTCCGTCTTCCATGAAAGGCATATCTTCTGCGCGAACAATTTTCGCAACAATACCTTTATTTCCGTGGCGGCCCGCCATTTTATCGCCCACTTTAAGTTTACGTTTAACAGCCAGGTAAACCTTTGCAAGTTTTAATACACCTGCAGGCAATTCGTCACCGATAGAAATGTTGAATTTCTCTCTTTTGTAACGGCCTAACTCTTCGTTATACTTAATAGTGTAGTTGTGTAATAAAATGTTGATGTAATCATCTGTTTCTTTATCACCTGTCCAGCCCAGAGGATTTACAGTTCCAAATTCAATTGCAGATAAATTCTTATGATTGAACTTAGCACCTTTACCAATCAAGCTTTCGCCAAAGTTGTTGCTAACCCCTTGTGAAGATTTATCTTTCAATAAGGTTTGAAGCTTGCTTAACAATTGTTCCTTAACATCTTCAACAACTGCCTGGTGCGCTTTTTCAACTTTTTCTAACTGTGCTTTTTCTTTAACTTTTGTGTTCTTATCTTTCTTGGCACGTTGAAAAAGTTTCTTATCAATAACAACACCTTCAGTACCATTTGGTGCTTTTAAAGAAGCATCTTTTGCATCACCCGCTTTGTCACCAAAGATGGCACGCAATAACTTTTCTTCTGGTGTAGGATCAGATTCACCTTTTGGAGTGATTTTACCAATCAATATATCACCTTCTTTAATAGTAGCACCTATACGAATGATACCATGTTCATCAAGGTCTTTGGTAGCTTCTTCACTAACATTGGGGATATCTGGAGTTAATTCCTCTTCACCCAGTTTAGTATCACGTACTTCAAGTTCATATTCATCAATGTGAACAGAAGTAAACATATCCTCTCTTGCTACCCTTTCATTGATAACAATTGCATCCTCAAAGTTGTAACCTTTCCATGGCATGAACGCTACAACCAGATTTCTGCCCAAAGCAAGTTCACCGTCTTTTGTAGCGTAACCTTCAGTTAAGAAATCACCTTTTGTAACTTTTTGTCCTTTTTTAACAGCAGGACGTAAGTTGATACAGGTAGCCTGGTTGGTTTTAATGAATTTGGTCAGTTTGTAAATGATCAGATCATCATCAAAAGAAACCAAACGGTCTAAATCGTTTCTGTCGTAACGAACATGAATTTCGTTGGCATCAACAAACTCAACTATACCTTTACCTTCTGCGTGAATTTGGATACGTGCATCGCGTGCAGCGCGGCCTTCCAAACCAGTACCAACAATAGGAACTTCCATTCTTATCAAAGGCACAGCCTGACGTTGCATGTTCGATCCCATCAATGCACGGTTGGCATCATCATGTTCAAGGAAAGGAATTAGTGAAGCGCTCAAACCAACGATCTGGTTAGGAGCAACGTCCATATATTCAACTTCACCTTTATCAAGAATAGGGAAATCGCCTGTATCCCTTGATACTACTTTATCTTCAGTAAAATTACCTTTATCATCTATTGGCGAGTTTGACTGCGCCACTTTTACGTTCTCTTCTGCTTCAGCACTTAAATAAAGCAGTTCTTTCATATTCACTTTACCATTCTCAACTTTACGGTATGGAGTTTCAATGAAACCCATATCGTTGATCTTGGCGTGCACACAAAGAGTTGAGATCAAACCGATGTTTGGTCCTTCTGGTGTTTCGATGGTACACAAACGGCCGTAGTGGCTATAGTGTACGTCACGCACCTCAAAACCTGCTCTTTCCCTGCTCAAACCACCTGGCCCAAGCGCTGAAATACGACGTTTGTGCGTAATTTCGGACAAAGGATTGGTTTGATCCAAAAATTGAGACAACTGAGAAGTACCAAAGAATGAATTAATAACAGAAGAAAGTGTTCTTGCATTAATCAAATCTACCGGAGTAAAGACTTCGTTATCACGAACGTTCATACGCTCACGTATGGTACGCGCCATACGCGCCAAACCAACACCAAATTGTGCATATAATTGTTCGCCCACAGTACGCACACGACGGTTGCTCAGGTGATCAATATCATCAATTTCAGCTTTGGCATTTGTTAAACGAACCAGGTATTTAACAATTTCGATAATGTCTGGTTTGGTTAATACTTTTTTGGTTAAAGGATATTCTAGTCCAAGTTTACCATTGATTTTGTAACGGCCTACTTCACCAAGATCGTAACGCTTATCGCTGAAGAATAATTTATCAATGATACCACGTGCAGTTTCATTATCAGGAGCATCAGCACCGCGCAATTGGCGGTAAATGTGCTGCACCGCTTCAAGCTCACTGTTAGAAGTATCTTTATTTAAAGTATTGTAAATGATGGCATAATCACCACCCACATCTTCCCTTTGAAGGAAAATGCTCTTAATTTCCATTTCAATAATGGTATCAACGCCATCAGCATCAAGAATGCTGTCACGCTCCATTACAATTTCATTACGCTCAATAGAAACCACCTCACCGGTATCTTCATCCACAAAATCTTCTACCCATGTTCTTAAAACACGTGCAGCTAATTTTTTACCAATATGCTTTTCAAGTTCTTTTTTATCAGCTTTAATTTCATCGGCCATGCCAAATAAAGCAAGAATGTCTTTATCTGTTTCAAAACCAATAGAACGTAATAAAGTAGTTACAGGGAACTTCTTCTTACGATCGATGTAAGCGTACATAACATTGTTGATGTCAGTCGCAAATTCCATCCAGGCACCTTTAAAAGGAATAACCCGTGCAGAATAGATTTTTGTACCATTCGGGTGGGTAGACTGACCAAAGAATACACCTGGTGAACGGTGCAACTGGGAAACAACCACACGCTCAGCACCATTAACCACAAAAGTACCGCGTGGTGTCATGTAAGGGATGTTACCTAAGAACACATCCTGAACAATGGTTTGAAAATCTACGTGCTCTTCATCGTTACAGCTTAAACGAAGTTTTGCTTTTAACGGAACAGCATAAGTTAAACCACGCTCCATACACTCTTCAATTGAGTAACGGGGCGGATCAATAAAATAATCTAAAAACTCTAACACGAAAATGTTCCTCGTATCAGTAATAGGAAAGTTGTCTTTAAACACACGGAACAAACCTTCAACGTTACGCTTATCGGGCGTTGTTTCTAACTGGAAAAATTCTCTAAAGGATTGTAACTGAATGTCTAATAAATCGGGTGTTTCAGCTAAATTTTTGGTCTTACCGAAGTTAACCCTGTTGTTCAAAGTTGTAGTTGACATATATTTGTAAACCGGTTTTGTCTAATAAATAAACCATTATCCATTGCAGATAATAGCTTGCTTAAGCTTTGAAAATGAACGGTTTATGAAAGAAATTGGCCTGCATTCATAAACCCTGCTGCTAATTAGCCTTAAAATAAGGGAGCGCAAAGGTAAGGATTGCGGTGTATTACGAAAAACAAATTTTAAGCCAATGTTTTTAAATGTGGAAAAATACCTGTATTGATTGAAAGATACAAACCAATCTGCACAACCTGAATTAAAAATTTACTTTAAATCTTTACCAACTCGCAATGAAACGGCCAGCAAGAAAGTCAATTGATGAAATAAATCAAAAATGAAAAAAGCTTTTGCTTTCTTTACTGTTACAACAATGATTTTCGCCTGTTCAAAACAGGAAATAAAAGAAGAAATAGCGATCTGTCTTACACCGCCAACGGAATTATCAGGCAACTGGAAAGTAATTGAAATGCGTGCCGACCCAGGCGATGGTTCAGGAAAATTTATTCCTACCAGCCAGCAATTCTCTATTTCATTTAACAACGGTGTTTATACAGATACCCGTAATACCGATTTTAACCGCTACCGATTTATAGCACAGGATACTATTGACTTGTACCATAGCGTAACAGCCAATAAAAAGCAATTAGCATTACAACAATTAACCAGTAGCACCCTTACCTATTATTGTAACTGGCCATGGTGTGGTGGGCCATATGGCGAAAAATTTATTAAACAGTAAAAATTAAGAAGGCCGCGAATTGCGGCCTTCTTAATTTAAATTACTTTTTAAATCCTAAGTTATATTTTGAACAAAAGCGTCAAAACTATTGATACCCAATACTTTTTCTGAAATAAATCCTTCTGCATATTTAACACCTATGCGTTTGCCAAGCATCATTGCACGTGCTTTAACGGTTTCTAAAAACTGTGGTGAAGAAATATAAGTTTGAGGCTCATCAGTATCTGGACTGTTAAACTGAGTGGTATAGGCAAGAATGGCTTCTATTTTTTTATCATGATGGTTTGTAATATCAACCACAAAACTAGGCTGTATAAACCTGTCTTGTATATAATGAAATACATAATTAGGCCGCCAGGCCTCCTGAAACCTGCCGTTTGTTTCTGTAACAATTTTACGTAGCCCAGATAAAAATGCTGCATCAGAAACAAGTTTGGCACTTCTACCATGGTCAGGGTGACGATCTTCAGGTGCATTGCATAAAATAATTTCAGGCTGGTATTTCCTTATGGCACTGATTACCAAACGCTGGTGGGATTCATCATTCTGAAAAAAACCATCCGCCATTTCTAAATTTTCTCTCACCTCAACCCCCATAATACGTGCGGCTTCGGCAGCTTCGGCATACCTTGTTTCAATGGTTCCGCGTGTACCAAGCTCGCCCTGTGTTAGATCAATAATACCAACTTTTTTACCTTCGGCAATAGCCGAAATGATGGTGCCGCTGCAACCAAGTTCCACATCATCAGGATGAACGCCAAAAGCAAGTATATCTAACTTCATTTTTTTGTTTTAGTAGGCAAAGGTAAAAGTTGGGGAAACAAAAAACCCGTTTGAAACAAACGGGTTTAAATAATATCCAAAAAAGGAATTAGTCTTTTTTTGCGTAACGTTTTTTAAACTTGTCAATACGGCCTGCAGTATCAACCAATACATTCTTACCTGTATAAAACGGGTGAGATGTGTTAGAAATCTCAAGCTTAACTACTGGGTACTCTTTACCGTCTTCCCAAAGAATGGTTTCTTTAGTGTTGGCGGTAGATTTGCTTAAAAATGATGTACCATTACTCATGTCTTTGAAAACTACAAAGCGGTAACTGGTTGGGTGGATACCTTGTTTCATATAATTTTTGTTTAAGGCTGTACGGATTTTGCCGTACAATTTTAAAATTTGGAGTGCGAAAGTAAGGCAAATGAATTCTTACAGCAAATTTAATATTGATTGCTTCGAAACTGCAATAATCCATCAAATCGTTGCCATTTACTTTCCGCTTGTATTCCCCCAAACCAAAGCGGTTATATTTGCCGCGTTATGAATGTTGATGTAGAAATTATACAGGAAGAAAACAGCGAAGAACTTTACGAACGCAAAGCTTTTACAGTAGATAAAGGCCAGGAGCCTACCCGTATTGATAAATGGGTACAAAACCATATTGAGGGCGCTACACGTAATAAAGTTCAACAAGGCATTGAAGCTGGTTTTTTAACCGTAAACGGTAAAATTGTTAAGTGCAATTACAGGATAAGGCCAGGTGATGAGATAGTGTTAATGAGCTTTATTAACCCTGACCATACCATTGTTAAGGAAGAAGAAATGCCTTTGAACATTGTGTTTGAAGATGACGATGTGCTGGTAATAAACAAACCTGCAAACATGGTGGTACATCCTGGCGTAGGTAATTTTTCAGGCACCTTATTAAATGGCGTGGCTTATCATTTAAGAAAGCAAAACCCTGCTATTGACGACGAAAATCTGCCTCGATTTGGCATGGTACACCGTATTGACAAAAATACTACAGGCCTGATTGTTATTGCCAAGAATGCCACATCAGCCGCCCATTTAAGCAAACAATTTTTTAACCATACCGTTAAGCGCCAGTATGTAGCGCTTGTTTGGGGCAATATGGAAGAAGACAATGGTACCGTTGTAGCACACATTGCACGCCACCAGCAAAACCGTAAAATGTTTGCCGCCTACCCTGATGGCGAAACAGGCAAGCACGCCATTACACATTACACGGTGCTTGAGCATATGAACTATGTAACGCTGGTGCAGTGTGTACTGGAAACTGGCCGCACCCACCAGATTCGTGTACACATGAAACATATTGGCCACACGCTTTTTAACGATTGGGAATACGGTGGTGACCGTATTTTAAAAGGCACCATTTATACCAAATACAAACAGTTTGTAGATAACTGTTTTGCTATTTGTCCGCGATGCGCACTACATGCAAAAACCCTTGGTTTCATTCATCCACGCACCAATGAAGAGATGCTGTTTACCGCAGAACTGGCTGATGATATGCAGAAGGTAATAGAAAAGTGGCGTGGTTATGTAATTTCCAAGAACTGGAAAGAAGATTAGGCAGTCTGAACCATTATTTTTTTGATTTTCGTGATTCGGATGATTGTGGCAATAAGGGCAATTTGGATTTGTTTTTCAGCGACTTCTGCGTTTTCTGCGAGAGATATTTAATATCCCGCCACACTATCATCCCCTCGCCTATCAGCAGCGGTTTCGAGCAAGCCATTTTTAATCCTTATCACTTCAGTTCTGCCAATGGCACTGCGTTCTGTTATTTTATAACCCATAGCCTGTAATTGTTCACGTACTTTTTGTGGAAACTCTTTTTCAACAGCCACTTCATCAGGTAACCACTGGTGGTGAAATTTAGGTTTGTTCACTGCCTCATCAACACTCATATTAAACTCAAGTAAATTAACCAGTGTTTGAAAAACAGAAGTAGGAATAGTGGTACCACCAGGCGTGCCTACCACTACATAAGGCTTACCATTTTTAAGCACCAGTGTTGGCGCCATTGAACTCAGCATTCTTTTACCGGGCTGTATCGCGTTAGCCTCGCCACCAATGGCGCCATACATATTGGGCACACCGGGCTTCACACTAAAATCATCCATCTCGTTATTCATTAAAAAGCCTGCACCGCCAATAACAGTCCGGCTTCCATAGCCGCCGTTTAAAGTAGTGGTAACACTCACCATATTGCCCGTGGCATCCATCACGCTAATATGTGTTGTTTCATCGCTTTCATGTACGATACCGGCAGTAACATTTTTACTTGGTGTTGCTTTTGTGCTGTCATAATCAGCCATACGTTTCGCCACATAAGCATCACTGCCAAGTGTTTTAATCGGCACCTTCCAAAAATCAGGATCACCCAAATGTGCAGCCCTGTCAGCATAAGCCCTGCGTTCTGCTTCTACCATTAACTGTACTGCTTTGGCTGACAGAAAACCATAAGAAGCAATTGGCTTTCGTGCAATCATCTTCATCGTTTGCAGTACAATAATACCACCGCTGCTGGGCGGCGGCATTCCTACAATATCGTATCCTTTATATTTGAAAGATAAGGCGGCCCTTGCTTTTGCCTTGTAATTCTTCAGGTCACCCAGGCTTATAATGCCTTTACTACGCTGCATTTCTTCAACAATCAACCGTGCAGTTTCGCCTTCATAAAACCCCTTCTGGCCAAAGTCACGAATGCGTTTTAGGGTAGCCGCAAGCTCTTTCTGTATCAATGTATCGCCTGCTTTCCATGCAACATCTTTTACAAAAGCCGTCGGCTTTGTATTATTTTTTATGAATGATTCTTTGATACTGTTAAGGCTTCTGGCTTCACGTTCTGTAATAACAAAACCAAACTCAGCAATATTAATGGCAGGCTGAATTAAAACCTTCATGGGCAGTTTTGCATAAGGCAATGTGGCGAACAAGCCTGCAACGGTACCAGGTACTCCGCTGGCCAAATGGCCAAGCGTAGAAAGATCAGTAATAACATTTTTATTGGCATCAAGGTACATATCCCTTGATGCATTGGAAGGTGCCATTTCCCTGTAATCCAATGTAATGTTTTTGCCTTCTTTGGTATGGCCCACCAAAAAGCCACCACCGCCAATATTTCCGGCACCAGGGTATACGACAGCAAGTGTAAGCTGTGTTGCAATAACTGCATCAAATGCGTTACCGCCACGCTTCATTATCTCTGCCCCCACCATGCTTGCCAATGGATGCGCCGATGTTACAGAAGCATTGGTAAAAGACTGTGATTTATTGATGGAATAACTATAAGGATTAACCTCTTTGCCTGCACCAACAATTGCAGTTTTGTTTTGGGCAGGGATAAAAAAAGGAACAAAAAATAATAAAAGCAGGAACGGTTTTCTCATGAAGGGAAGATAGGAAGAAAAGGGATTGAAAAAAGATTGGGGGTTATAAAACATGCCACAATCAAAAACTTCTTAGCACTTCATAAAACCTGTGTACATCTTCAAAACTGCAATACATGGGTGCAGGTGCAATTCGTATTACACCAGGTTCGCGGTAGTCTACTATAATGCCGCTGGCAATCATTTTATCGTGTATGTCTTTGCCTCTTTGCTTAAAGTATAAACTTAACTGCGCCCCCCTCTCCGCTTTATTTGTTGGTGTAATGATTTCAAAGTTTAAGATAGTTAGCTGGTTAAGTAAATATTCAAGATAAGCAGTAAGCAACAGGCTTTTGGCACGTAGCTTTTCAATGGTAGCGGCATCAAACAATTCAAGCGAAGCTTTTAAAGAAACAGTGTTTAAAATTTGTGCAGTGCTGATGTTCCAGCCGCTTGCATTTGTTTTTGGAACAAAGCCCTTTTCCATTTTAAAGCGAATGCTTTCATCATTGCCCCACCAGCCTGCAAGCCTTGGCGTTGCTGGATTTGTGGCGTGTTTTTCATGCACGTAAACACCACCTACTGCACCAGGGCCACCATTTAAATACTTGTAATTGCACCAGCAGGCAAAATCAACATTCCAATCGTGCAGTTGTATAGGTACGTTGCCTGCCACATGGGCAAGATCAAAACCAGCAATAGCACCAGCAGCATGAGCTGCTTTGGTAATACTTTCCATATCATACAACTGGCCTGTATAATAATTAATGCCACCAAACAGTATTATTGCCAATTCATCTTTATGTTGCATTATTGCTGCAAGAATATCTTCAGTATGCAGCAACTTTTCACCTTCACTTGGTGCTATTTCAATAATGGCTTCCTCTGGATTTAGGCCAAAATGTTTTACCAGTGTTTCCACCGCATATTGGTCAGATGGAAAAGCTCCAGCCTCCATCATTATCTTATAACGTTTTTGCGTGGGCTTATAAAAAGACAACATTAACAAGTGCAGGTTAACGGTAAGTGTATTCATCACCGTAACCTCTTCTTCATTGGCACCTACAATCTTTGCAAGCGATGGTTTTAAATATTCCTGGTAATATAACCATGGATCTTTTGCCTTGCTAAAACCACTGATGGCCAGTTGCTTCCAGTCGTTTAACACTTGCTGTACAGCCTCATCTACATTCTTTGGCTGTAAGCCAAGTGAGTTGCCGCAGAAATAAATAGCATCTTTACCCGCATGTTGTGGAAAGTGAAACTGCTGCTTAAAAAAAGCGAGTTCATCCTGTGCATCTAATTGTTGGGCAGTTTTTAGGGTGGTATCAAAAGATTGATGCATACTGATGCTATTTTTTACAAAGCTATTGTATGACCGTTTATTGAAACCAGCTTTTGATAAAAGAAAAATTATAACTCCTACATCCTGATAATAAAATCTTAAAATTTTGCATCGGCTTCTTATCCATCAATATATTGGTTACTTTCCGCTTCATTTTAACATTCGCATGAAAAAAACAACCGTTCTGCTATTGGTTTTGTCAGTTACGTTTACGACGGCACAGGCTCAAAAAATATCTAAAGAAAATATAAAACAATTAAAGCAAGCTGAGAGCAGTATACAGAAATATGCTGATGAAATGATTGATGGACATGAATGGGAAGACCGCATTACCGCTGACAGTTTTTTTATTCGTGGTTTTGTGCAGGCGCTTAAAACAAACAACTCTTTTTACTATGCTTTCGACTCTTTACTAACCATTTCAAAGTTGTATGCACCAGATACCAGCTTCAGAATTTTCACTTGGCAGGTAATGCGCGACTTTACTTTTTACCGCCAGCGTGGTGCCATACAAATGCGCACAGCAGATGGCAGTTTAAAGCTTTTTCCTTTATTTGATTTCTCAGATTTTACCAGCAAGCCCAACGATTCTACAAGAGACAACAGCCATTGGATTGGAGCCATTTATTACAAAGTGCTGCTGAATACTTTTAACGAAAAAAAATATTATACCCTGCTTGGTTACGATGATAACAATGCACGTACCAAAAAGAAATGGATAGAAGTATTAACCTTTAACAACGAAGGCAAGCCACAGTTTGGTGGCCGTTATTTTCAATACCAAAACGATAGTATTAAACCTGCGCAACCCGCTTTTCGTTTTGATATTGAGTACAAAAAAGAGGCTGTTGCAAGACTGAATTATGATGAAGAACAGCAACTGATTGTATTTGACCATCTTATCAGCGAAAGCAACGAACAAATAAATAAACACACGCTGGTACCTGATGGAAGTTATGAAGCATTCAGGTGGGGCAATGGCAAATGGGTACATGTGCCCAAGCTGCAAAACCTTTCATTGGGTAATGGCAATGCGCCAATAGAAGCCGCCATTTACGATGAGAATGGTAACATTAACCAAAAAAAGCTGAATGAACAGTCAAAAAAGAACCAGCAGCTTCAACCAAAAGCAAACCCGGTACGCTTGCCTGAAAAGAAAAAAGTTGAAAGGCCAGATAATGAAAACCCATAATTGGAACACAGATAACGCGGATTAAGCGGATATACACAGATTTTTAAAATACTGTTTTAGCTAATGATGCTTTGCTTCGCAAAATTAAATCCTGTTTATCAGTTCAATCAATATCATCTGTGTGGCTATATTTAACGCATAAAACCGCATCAATGAAATTATGGCCTGTAGCATTCTTACTGTTTGTTGTCCTGCAGCTTAAAGCGCAGGAAATAAATATTATTCCCAAACCCGCCTCACTCCAAACACAAAAAGGCAGTTTTACAATTACCCCGGCAACCACTCTTTCTTATATTGATGAAGGTGATAAACAGGCAGCCGATTTCTTAAATACTTACCTGCAAAAGTTTTATGGCTTTCAACTAAAACGAAGCAAACAGCCCACTACAAACTTCATCCGCTTTTCTACCAAAAAATTCATCAAAGCACCCGACAACGAAGGGCATTATTCGCTTACCGTCACCACTAAAAATGTTGTGGCTGATGGTGACAGTTATGCCGGTACTTTTTATGCTATGCAGAGTTTGATTCAGTTACTTCCTTTAAAGAAATCAAAGGTGCTTAGCTTGCCAAATCTTGTAATAGATGACCAGCCACGCTTTACGTACCGCGGTATGCATCTTGATGTTAGCCGCCATTTCTTTGATGTTGATTATGTAAAAAAATACATTGATTTTATTGCCTTGCATAAGATGAATTATTTTCACTGGCACCTTACTGACGACCAGGGATGGCGGCTGGAAATAAAGAAATATCCCAAACTTACAGAGGTTGGCGCATGGCGGGCAGGAACCATCATTGGCCGCTATCCAGGTACTGGTAACGACAGCATAAAGTATGGTGGCTATTATACGCAACAACAGGTACGCGATATTGTACAATATGCGGCTGAAAGGCATATTACTATTGTTCCTGAAATTGACGTACCAGGCCACAGCCTGGCTGCAATCACAGCCTATCCTTTCCTATCTACAACACCCAATGTTCCTAAAAAAGTAGGCGAAACATGGGGATTAACTGACATCAATAATGTTCTCATACCGAGTGACAGCACTTTTAATTTCTTAAACGACGTGTTAAGCGAAGTGATGGAATTGTTCCCTTCAAAATATATTCATATTGGTGGCGATGAATGCAATAAAAGATGGTGGAAAGAATCTGCTTTTTGCCAGGAATTGATGAAGAAAGAAAGCATTAAAAATGAATATGAACTGCAGAGTTATTTTATAAACCGCATAGAAAAATTCATTAACAGCAATGGGCGTTTAATGATGGGCTGGGATGAGATTTTAGAAGGCGGCCTTGCCCCTAACGCACTGGTTATGAGCTGGCGTGGAGAGAAAGGTGGCATTGAAGCTGCCAAACAAAAACACCAGGTAGTAATGACGCCAGGCACTTACTGCTATTTTGATCATTCTCAAACAAAAAACGAAGATTCTATAACCATTGGCAGCTACCTGCCTGTAGCAAAAGTATACAGCTACAATCCAGTACCCACAGCACTTACAGCCGATGAAGCCAAATATATTTTAGGCGCACAGGGCAATGTATGGACAGAATATATCGGCAATACCACCAAGCTGGAATACATGATTTTTCCACGCATGAGCGCATTAAGCGAAGCTTTATGGACCGAACCCGCAAACAAAGATTGGAAAGATTTTGAGCAACGTTTACAACCCCTGTTTAGTCGTTATAGTTTTTGGGGTGTTAATAGTAGCAAAGCCTACTACGATATAATAAGTGAAATATTGCCTACGGCAAATTATAGTGGCATACGCTGGAAATTGAAAAGTAAATTCAAAAATTCTGGCCTTAGATCTTATATACACGACGAGTATTATTCTAAGGTAGAGTCTAAGAAGGATTCACTTAATTTAATATTATCGCATAGTGGTACCTATGAAGTACAATTAGATAGGACATTTCCAGATGGCCCAGGTTTTGGATATATAGCAACAGTTTCTGAACTTAAACAAACCTTCTCTTTCAACCTCGCTACAGGCAAAAAAATAACCCTTACCAATCCACCTTCTGTCACCTATCCTGGCAATGGAGGCACTTTTGGTTTGGTAAACGGTGTTGCAAGCGAGAAAGGCATTAACTCGCCTGAATGGTTGGGCTTTAATGGTAAAGACATGGAAGCGATAATTGATTTAGGCAAAGCAGAAACCATTGATACTGTAACAGTTGGCGTATTGCAGTCAGAATCAAGTTGGGTCTACCTGCCGTCTTCTGTGGAGGTTTTTACTTCGCAGGATGGAAAAGAATTTAGTCCAGTAAAAAATCCAGTTTTTCAAAATGTTGCTTTAAAAAACAGGAACAAATTCAGTATTACATTTACACCGTAAAAAGCTCAGTTTATAAAAATCATCGCGCATAAAATTGATAAAATACCAGATGGCAAACCTGGTGCAGGCAGAATTGGATGGTTGTTTGCAGATGAAATTGAGGTGAATTAACCCAGGTAAAGACGCACAATTGTGCGTCTTTACCGTCCATGAGTAATATAAGGATGGTTTTGAAACGTCCGGGGATGTCCTGGAAAGTTTCCAGCACGTCCTTCAAATAATTCAGGACGGTTTTTAAAATGTTGAGGATAGTTTTGGAACATCGGAGGACGCCCTTGTAAGAAGCAAACACGTCCTACAAACTTTCAAGGATGTCCTGCAAACTTACAGGGACTTCCTGCAAGCAATTAAAACCATCCTCAATAATTATAAGGTCTTAGCTGAAGTATTTCTTAAAACAATAACGACATTCAAACCTGTAAAACCGTTTACATAAATATAATTCCGCAACTACCTGCAAACAAATATATTTACACGCATAAAAACGCAAAATATGTCCCTTAACAAACAAATTGATTTAATTGACAGTTTTGAAAAAATTCCTGTTAAAATATTCGCTTCGCCCAAAAAAGGCTCTGCCTTTGCCGCGCAGGAAATAGCCACCCTTATCAGGGAAAAACAGGCAAAAAAAGAAGACTGTATCCTTGGTTTGGCAACAGGTTCCACGCCCATCCATTTATATGCAGAACTTGTAAGGATGCACCGGGAGGAAGGGCTGAGTTTTAAAAATGTCATCACCTTTAACCTGGATGAATATTATCCGTTAGACCGCAATGCCATACAAAGCTACTGGAGCTTTATGCACAGGCACCTCTTCAATCATATTGATATTAATCCCGCCAACATACACATCCCCAACGGGGAAATACCCAAAGAAGATATTAAAAAACACTGCCACAAATACGAGCAGTTAATAGATGCACTTGGCGGTATTGACCTACAGGTATTGGGTATTGGTAACAATGGTCACATTGGCTTTAACGAACCCGGCAGCAGCATTTTCTCAAAAACAAGATTGGTAACACTTGATAACTCAACTCGCATTGCCAATTCCCGTGATTTTCAAACCATTTCGCAGGTGCCAAGACAGGCCGTTTCTATGGGTATCAGCACGATATTAAAAGCCAAAAAAGTATTGCTTTTAGGCTGGGGCAACAAAGCACCTGTAATTGCCAAAAGCGTTGAAGGGCATGTAACAGAACAAATACCGGCAAGTATTTTACAGCAGCATAACGACTGTGTTTTTGTGGTAGATGAAATGGCCGCCAGCGAACTTACACGTATTAAACAACCATGGCTCACGGGCGAATGTGAGTGGACTGAAAAGATGATAAAACGTGCCGTTACAAGCATGGCTTTAAAATTGAACAAACCTGTACTCAGCCTTACAACACACGATTATAACGAAAGCGGTTTAAGCGACCTTTTGGTAGAAAAAGGCGATGCTTACGAAATAAATTTACAGGTGTATTATTTGCTTCGCGATAGCATTACAGGATGGCCTGGTGGCAAGCCCAACAGCAATATTCCAACACATCCTGAACGTGGTAATATTCACCCCAAACGTTGCCTTATTTTTTCGCCACACCCTGATGATGATATTATAAGCATGGGCGGCACTTTTATGCGCCTGCACGACCAGGGCCATGAAGTACATGTGGCTTATCAAACAAGCGGCAACATTGCGGTTACAGATGAATTTGTAACACGCTTTCTTGACTTTGCCGTAGGGTTTGAACACATGTTTGGCATCGACAATAAAAAAAGCCAGGAAATATTAACCGCTGCGCGGAAATACCTTTCTTCTAAAAAACTCAACGAAGTAGACAGCCCTGAAATTCGCGCCATAAAAGGCTTGATAAGGGTTTGTGAAGCCAAAGCCACTTGCCGTTATGTTGGTTTAACAGATGATAAAGCGCACTTTCTTAACCTTCCTTTTTACGAAACAGGTACCATACAAAAAAAGCCAATGGGCGAAGAAGATGTACTGGTAACAATGGAACTGTTAAGGGAAATAAAACCCCACCAGATTTATTGTGCAGGCGACCTTGCAGATCCACATGGCACCCATAAAGTTTGTCTTGAAATTGTGTTTGAAAGCCTGCGCCGTTTAAAAGAAGAAGGTGATGAATGGCTGAAAGATTGCTGGGTTTGGCTGTATAAAGGTGCCTGGCAGGAATGGGAAATTGATGAAATAGAAATGGCAATACCTATGAGCCCAGACCAGGTAATGAAAAAACGATTTGGTATTTTCATTCACCAGTCGCAAAAAGATATGGTTCCTTTCCAGGGTAGTGATGCCCGCGAATTCTGGCAACGTGCAGAAGACAGGAACGGCAATACCGCCGACTTGTATGCGCAGCTTGGGCTTACCAAGTATGCAGCAATGGAAGCTTTTGTAAGATGGCATTACTAGCTATAACGCAGTAAACACGCCATTTACTAAAATTGTTGCAACATTAAAAAACAGGTGTATTAAACTTTAAGGATAATTTAAAAAAATTCTTTGGAAGTAAATAAAAAACATACATTCGTAACACCAATGGTCAGTTCTTCCATCTCTCTCGAACTTTTCACGTAAATGATTCAGGGTTTTTGGTCACTGTTATTCTCATTGGATTATTTATTTTTTTAATCACAAGAACATGAACATTTACGTTGGAAACTTGAACTGGACAATGACCAGTGAAGATTTACAGGAACTTTTCGCCCCCTATGGCGAAGTAACGAGCGCAAAGATCGTTACGGACAAATTCAACAATAACCGCAGCAAAGGTTTCGGTTTTGTTGAAATGAGCGATGACGATGCAGCACGCACAGCTATCAGCGCTTTACACGACACTGATTTAGGTGGCCGTAAAGTGGTTGTTAACGAGTCTACTCCACGCCCTGAAGGCGAAAGAAGAGAAGGCGGCAGCGGTGGCGGCGGCGGATTTAAAAAACGCAGCTTTGGCGGTAACAGCGGTGGCGGTTACGGCGGTGGCGGTGGAAGCCGTGGCGGTAGCGGCGGTGGTTACGGCGGCGGCGGAAGTCGTGGCGGTAGCGGTGGTGGTTACGGCGGCGGAAGCCGTGGTGGCAGCGACCGTGGCGGTAGCGGCGGTGGTTACAACAGGTATTAATCTGATTTATCCATAGCATATTTTAAACCTCATCAATTTATTTTGATGAGGTTTTTTATTTGCGCTAACCCTTGTAAAAGTTCGCAATTGTAGTAACGTTTTATTAAAACAACCTGCTGATTACTAAATACCAGCATCTAACATCTTACTTGTATTTTTGCGCCGAAATTTTAGCCCATGTCAACAGTAAAAATAGGAACCGTACAAATGACCTGTACGGCTGATAAAGCAGCCAACCTGCAAAAAGCCATTGAACAGGTAGCCATTGCCGCTGAAAAAGGCGCGCAAATTGTTTGTTTGCAGGAATTATTTACTTCCCTTTATTTCTGTGATGTAGAAGACCATGATAATTTTTTATTGGCTGAAACCATTCCAGGCCCTTCAACAGATGCTTTAAGCGAAGTTGCCAAAAAGCATAACGTAGTAATTATTGCTTCTTTGTTTGAGAAAAGGGCACACGGTTTATACCACAACACCACAGCCGTTATAGATGCTGATGGTGCTTACCTTGGCAAATACCGTAAAATGCATATTCCAGACGATCCTGGGTTTTACGAGAAATTTTACTTTACGCCAGGCGACCTTGGTTATAAAATATTTGAGACAAAATTTGCAAAGATTGGCGTATTGATTTGCTGGGATCAATGGTACCCTGAAGCTGCAAGATTAACTGCTTTAATGGGTGCCGAAATGCTCTTCTACCCTACCGCCATTGGCTGGGCACACACACAAGATGAAGCAACGAACGTAGAACAATACAATGCCTGGCAAACTATTCAGCGCAGCCATGCCGTTGCCAATGGCATACCAGTGGTAAGTGTAAACCGTGTGGGCAGTGAAGCTGGTATTAAATTCTGGGGCGGCAGTTTTATATCCAATCCTTTTGGCACTTTATTGTACAAGGCTTCACACGAAGAGGAAGAAACTACAGTTACAGAAATTGACCTAAATAAAAGCGAGTACTACAGAACGCACTGGCCTTTTTTACGAGACAGAAGAATTGACAGTTATGAGCAAATAACAAAGAGGTTTATAGATTAATTTTATTTCACGCAAAGAGCAAAGGATACCAAGAACACTAAGCTATATCTAATTTGTTTGATTTACAAAAAGGGTATTCAGCTTTAAAAAAGTGAAAAAATGTCCTGTTTGCTTTGCGCCTTTGTAACCTTAGTTCCTTTGCGTGAAACCCTTACACTACTTTATCATGCAATCAAACGATATAACACCCAAAAGTTTGGGTTATTTTTTTCCTGCTGAATGGCACCCACATACAGCCACATGGTTAAGCTGGCCGCACAAAGAAGAAAGCTGGCCGGGTAAACTTGATGCCGTTTACAAGCCATACAGCCAGTTTATAAAAGCTGTAAGCGAAGGTGAAAAAGTGTGCATTAATGTGTTGGATGAAGCGATGAAAGCTTTTGCCACAAAGCATTTGAGCGATGAAGGCGTTGATTTAGATAAGATTGAATTTCACCTCCATCCCACCAACGATGCATGGTGCCGCGACCATGGTCCAGCATTCCTAATCAACCAAAAAGAAAATAAAAAAATTATTGTTGACTGGGATTATAATGCATGGGGCGGTAAATATCCACCACACGATTTAGATGACGTAATACCTACTCTAATTGGCGGAAAACTGGGCTTGCCAGTGTACAATCCCGGCATTATCATGGAAGGCGGCTCTGTTGATTTTAATGGCGCAGGCACTATTCTTACAAGTACGGCCTGTTTATTAAACAAGAACCGCAACCCGCATTTAAACCAGCAGCAGATTGAAAAATATCTGTACGATTTTTATGGTGCAGAACAGGTACTATGGGTAAATGACGGAATTATTGGCGATGATACCGACGGCCATATTGATGACATTACCCGCTTTGTAAATGAAGACACTGTAGTAACTGTTGTGGAAGAAAATACCAACGACGAAAATCACCATATACTACAGGAAAACCTTGACCTGCTGAAAAAGATGCGTTTAATAAATGGCAAGCAACTGAATATTGTTGAGTTACCAATGCCATCGCCTGTAAGCTGGGATGGACAAAGGCTTCCTGCTTCTTATGCCAATTTTTACATTGCCAACAGCGCGGTGATTGTACCTACTTACAGGGATAAAAATGATGATAAAGCTTTGCAAATATTATCTTCTGTTTTTACTGACAGGAAAGTGATTGGCATTGACAGTACAGACATTATCTGGGGACTTGGAAGCTGGCATTGTTTAAGTCAGCAGGAACCTGCGATTTAATGGAAACACGGATTGGATGGATTTAGCTGATTAAAAAGAATCTGATTTTTGATTATTAAATTGAGTAAATGAAAAAGCAGGATTACAACAACTATAGAAAATTTTATGCACCGCATCATTTTGTTTTTTATCCAGTTTTGCTGGTATTGATGATAGTAAGCTGGCAGAATGCTTCAAAATATCCTGACCAGCAAATGCTTTGGTATTTTATAACAGGCATATTTGTGCTTATTGGGTGGCTTTCTTTTATGCTGCGCCAGCATTATGCACTTGGCAATCAAAACAGAATTGTGCGTTTGGAAATGCGTTTGCGTTATTATCAGCTTACCCACCAAAATTTTGAACCTTTGGAACAGCAGCTTTCGTTTGGCCAAATTGCTGCACTGCGCTTTGCCAGTGATGAGGAACTGCCTGTGCTTGTTAAATCTGCATTAGCAAACAATCTTTCATCTAACGATATTAAGAAAAGCATTAAAAACTGGAACGCTGATTTGATGCGTGTATAAATTTCATACAAGCATTCGTTGCTGATATTTATCCGCATTATTAACGCATACATTCACCTGCACATAACAGAAACCCACGTGTTTTAAGGGCATATTATTTTAAAGATTCTTTTAAATAATACCCAGAGTCCATGTGGATAGTTTACGCTTTACTTGCCGCAGTTTCAGCCGCCATTGTTACAACACTTACAAAAGCTGGCCTTAAAGACGCAGACCCAAATCTTGCTTTTGCCATCCAATCTTTATTAATCATCGTAGTTTCCTGGGGTACCGTTGCTGTACAGGGTAACCTTAAAATGATATACAATGTAGATGGCCGTACATGGATGTTTCTTATCATAGCAGGCATTTGTACGGCAGCTTCTTCCCTCTTTTCTTTTAATGCGTTAAAGCTGGCCAATGCCTCAATGGCCAATCCTTTACAAAACACAGCGATGGCTTTTGCAGTTTTGTTTGCGGCCTTATTTCTTAAAGAAAAAATTACCTGGCAAATTATTACAGGTGTTGTGATGATACTTGGTGGTGCGTTGCTGATTGCATTATCAAAAAAACAATAAAAAAGTTTCCCGCAGGAAGAATTTCACGCAAAGAAAACAAAGAAGCAAAGACACAAGAAGAATTTCAAGTAGTGAAAATATAAGGAGCAAAGGTGTAGGAAGAATTTCACGCAAAGAAAGATAAGGAGCAAAGGCGCAGGAAGTTTCACGCAAAGAAAACGAAGGGGCAAAGACGCAAGAAGAATTTCACGCAAAGAAAGATAAGGAAAGGTGCAGGAAGAATTTCATGTATTATACCTATTAAATCAGCGTCGCCTGTGTTATTAATGCTCCATTCATATAAAAAACCGCATAACCATTTGGGCTGCTTTTTTTCTTTCATTACATTCACCACTCACCAGTAAGCAACTTATGAGGAATGTATTTTTAGCAGGAATGCTGTTGGCTGCATCAGTTACTGCAACAGCACAAAGTTTACAAAGCCCTGACCAGTTTTTGGGCTATAAAGTAGGTACAAAATATACGCGCCACCATAAAGTGGTAGAATATTTTAAATCGGTAGCTGCGGCAACGCCATTAATGGTAAAAACAGAAAAGTATGGCGAAACCAATGAAGGCCGCGAATTAATGGTTGCTTACATTGCCACACCAGAAAATTTGCAAAAGCTGGCAGCCATTAAAGACAATAATCTTGGCCTGGCGGGTATATCAAAATCAACTGCGGCAAGCAAAGATGTTCCTGCAATTGTTTGGTTAAGCTACAATGTACATGGCAATGAAACCTCATCGTCAGAGGCTGCTATGATGACTTTGTACGCACTTGTTAATCCTGCAAACAAAGAAACCAAAGAGTGGTTAAAAAATACGGTGGTAATAATGGATCCCTGTATTAATCCTGATGGGCGCGACCGTTATGTAAACTGGTTTAATTCTGTAGTAGGTAAAAACTATAATGCCAATCCTCAATCACGTGAACACGTTGAGCCATGGCCTGGAGGGCGTACCAACCATTACAATTTTGATCTTAACCGCGACTGGGCCTGGCAAACGCAGGTAGAAACACAGCAACGCCTTAAAATTTATAACCAGTGGTTGCCGCATATACATGTAGATTTTCATGAGCAGGGCATTAACGAGCCGTATTATTTTGCGCCTGCGGCAGAACCTTTTCATGAAGTAATAACACCATGGCAGCGCGAGTTTCAGGTATTGATTGGCAGGAACAATGCGAAGTATTTTGACAGTAATGGCTGGCTGTATTTTACCAAAGAAAGATTTGATCTTTTCTATCCTTCTTACGGCGACACCTACCCTATTTACAATGGATCTATAGGTATGACGTTTGAGCAGGGCGGCGGCCCCCGCGGTGGTCTTGGCGTGATAAATGGCAGTAACGATACGGTTACTTTGTTAAGCCGTGCTACACACCACTACACTACAGGTTTATCTACCATTGAAACCGCTGCTAAAAATGCGACCAAGCTGGTGGAAGAATTTAAAAAATTCTTTGACAACAGCCGTGCTGCAAAAAACATGCTTTACAAAACCTATGTACTTACCACAGACAATGCAGACAAATTGCACAGCGTTGAAAAAATGCTGCAGTCAAACGGTATTGAATATGGCACTTTAAGCAATACCACATTTAAAGGCTTTAACTACATTACTTTAAAAGAAACAGATGGCAGCCTGAAGAAATACCATATTGCTGTAAATATGCAGCAGCCAAAATCAACACTGGCAACGGTTTTACTTGAACCCAAGGGCAATCTGTCTGACTCAAGCACTTATGATATTACTGCCTGGGCACTGCCTTACGCGTATGGTGTTGATGGTTTTGCTGTGAAAGAAAGTCTTGCGGTAACAACAAAATCTGCCGAAGGCATTATGCCCAAATTGGTACCTGTAAGCAGCTATGGTTACCTGGTAAAATACAACTCTTTAACAGGTGCCAAAGTACTGGCCACCTTGTTGAAAGAAGGTATTAAAGTACGCTTTGCCGATAAGCCATTTACTTATAAAAATGAACTGTTTGACAGGGGTACGCTTATTATACTTTCAAAATCAAATCCTGCTGACGTAAATGTATTGCTAAGCAATGCTATTAAAGGTTCTGAAGTAAGTGTAAGCACTGTAGAAACTGGTTTTATGGATAAGGGAATGGATTTTGGTAGTCCTGATGTACGCTTTATTGAAGCGCCAAAAGTGGCTATGCTTTCAGGCGAACAAACATCTTCTTTAGCCGCAGGTGAAGTTTGGAATTTCTTTGATCAAACACTTGATTATCCCATCACTTTGTTCAATGCCAATGACCTTGCAAGAGTGAGTCTTAAAGACTATAATGTATTGATTTTACCTGATGGTAATTACCGCAACCTTAACGATAAGGCTGTTACTGATAAGCTGAAAGAATTTGTACGTGGAGGTGGTAAACTCATCGCTCTTGAAAATGCAATGAACCTGATGGCTGGCGGCGATTGGGGACTAAAAGCGAAAGAAGATAAAGCTGCCGATGAAAAAGACAAGAAAGAGGAATATGCTGCGCTGAAAAAATATGAAAACAGAGACAGGCAAAATCTTTCCAACTCAATACCTGGTGCCATTTATAAAGTAGAGATGGATAATACGCATCCCCTCGCCTACGGCTACCCCAATTATTATTATACACTTAAACAGGATGATAACCTGTACCAGTTTTTAAAAGATGGCTGGAATGTAGGCGTGATAAAAAAAGACGCTTATGTTACAGGATTTAGTGGTGTACAGGTTAAAGCAAAACTTAAAGATGGCCTGCTTTTTGGCGTACAGGAAATGGGCGGCGGCAATATTGTTTACCTGAGCGAAGATCCATTGTTTCGCCTTTTTTGGGAAAATGGTAAACTTATGTTTTGCAATGCTGTGTTTTTAGTAGGGCAATAATTGATTACTTATATTTCAACTTTGTAAAAAAAGAGGCTGTCCAAACAAAAAGGACAGCTTCTTTTATTTGTGAGTATGAACATTTTGTAAATTTTATTACCCGCTTTACTTTTTAGCGATTAGTATTTATATTGAGCAAAATACTGTTTATGAAAACAACTAACTTCTCCAAAATTTCTGCCGAATTTATCGGCACACTGGTACTTGTATTAATGGGCTGCGGCAGTGCCGTAATTGCCGGGGCCAATGGCACCACAGGTGTTGGCTTGCTCGGCATTTCCTTCGCCTTTGGTTTATCAGTAGTGGCAATGGCTTATGCTATAGGGCATATTTCAGGTTGCCATATTAATCCAGCAATTTCTATCGGCATGGTGCTGGTAGGCAGGATGAAAGCTGGTGAAGCCGCAGGCTATATTGCTGCGCAAATTGCGGGCGCCATTGCTGGTGCAGGTATTTTGTACCTTATTGCATCAGGCAAACCCGGTTTTACTTTGGCAGATGGGTTGGGACAAAATGGCTACGCAGATGGCTCGCCGCAAAAGTACACCATGCTGGCTGGCGCTATTGCTGAAGCCGTTTTTACCTTCATTTTTTTGCTGGTTATTTTTGGTTCTACATCTACCAAAAATATACATGGCGGTTTTGCAGGCCTTGCCATTGGGCTTAGCCTGGTGTTAATCCACATTGTAGGTATTCCCGTTACAGGAGTTTCTGTAAACCCTGCACGTAGTATTGGCCCGGCAATTTTTGTTGGCGGTGCGGCTTTAAGCCAGGTATGGCTTTTTATTGTAGCCCCACTTGTTGGTGCTGCGGCCAGCGCTTTCGTATGGACTTATGTTATGGAAAGAAAATAAACACAGTCTTTCAATTAGTAAACAACACAAAAATTATTCATCTAAAAGCATCCTGAATAGGGATGCTTTTTTGTTTGGTATTAATTGTTCTTTTTATTGTGATAATAGTACACAAATCACAAAAAAGTCATCAGCAATTTTTTAAAATATCACAACGCAACTTTTTTCATGCAACTTTTTTTTGTTGCATCAAAAAAGTTGCGCCTGCCCGTAACTTTTTACGCGCAACTTTTAAAAGTTGCATGGAAAAAGTTGCGTGCTACTTTAAAGAAAAAGAAAATATGAAATACAGGCTACTTGTGTAATCAATTAAATAATAAATGTGGTCCTAAATAATGCCAATAAAATCAACCCAGCGTTGGAAACGAAATCCCCTTGATCTTCCTGAACAACTCAACCGCATACAAGTCCGTCATGCCTGAAACAAAATCAAGTACGGTTTGAATTTTACTGTAATCATCTGTTTGCGTAGTAAAGAATTGTTTTGATATAAGGTTTACCAGCTTTTCGTGGTAGCTGCTTTTGTTGTTTAAGTAAGCGGGAATAAATTCTTCCAACAGGCCGCCCATTACTTTATAACCGGCCACTTCAATCTGTATTACGGAAGGGTAATTGTATATTTTTTTCTTTGACACCTTCCCTATTTCTTTCATCGCAGTGCGGTAAGGCTCCTCAATTTTATCTAAAAGGCTGTGATTAAAATCGCCCGCCAAAATGGTTTTCTGTTCCTGGTAAAATAATTCAGAGCAGGCGCGTATCAATGCATTGATGGCTTTGGCACGCATTAAACTTATTTTGGCATCATCATCGTCCATCTCCTGCAAACGGGCAGGTAAACGGGGATCGTTACATACAGGTATCAGCAGTTGCTCAACTTCCCCATACGATAATATTTTCAGGCGATGGGCATCTTCTACATCAATAATATTATAACAGATATCATCGGCCGCTTCTACCAGGTACACCAAGGGATGGCGTTTATATACCAATGGTTCATCCTGCACTTTACTCATTCCCAGTTCCCTGGCTATTTTTTCAAAGCTTTGCTGCTCTGGTTGAAAGAACCCATACTTTTTAGTGTAAATATTTTCTTTATTATGCCCTGCGGGCGAAGCGCATGGATATTTTACAATTGAAGCCAGCGTACTGTAGGTTAATTTAAAACTGCCATTACCCTTGCCTGCATATGGATGCGTTAAAATGCGAAAAGCATTGGCATTGCCTTCAAAGTGAATTAAGTCCTGCCACTGCGTTGCAGATACTTTCTCTTCATATTTTTTACCATCGCCTTCTGTAAAATAATACGAAATCGCTGACTCGCCAGAATGCCCAAAAGCGGGGTTGCCCAAATCATGCGCCAAGCAAGCGGCACCTACAATATTTCCAGCCTCGCTTATCAGCGGCAGTTCAGTATCAATAGCAGGGTTGTTTTCTAAAAGTCTGTTGTAAAAAATTCTTCCTAGCGATCTGCCAACACTGGCCACTTCAAGGCTGTGCGTAAGCCTGTTATGTACAAACACGCTGCCCGGCAAAGGGAATACCTGTGTTTTGTTTTGTAACCGCCTGAAAGGCGAAGAAAAAATCAACCTGTCGTAATCGCGTTGAAATTCTGAACGTGCATCTACCTGGTTTTCAATAAATACATCTTCGTTGCCCCAGCGTTTTGCAGATAATAATTGATGCCATTCCATAGCCATTGCCTGTTTGCCGTAAAACTATGGGTTGCAGGTTATGCGGCTACAGTTTTTTGTACACGCCTGTTAAAAATGATTGGCAACATATAACCCATGGTTTTATAATGCCGCAGATGTTTTACAGCAAAACAGTTATTGGTTAATGTTGCCAATCAAAAATCCATTCCCAAATCTTTTTAATTGCACATTCTAAAACTGCACCCTGTAAGCCAGTATTGGTATTAAGCCTGCCTGGTAATTGGCGCGAACCTCGTTGCGCAACGCATCGTAATAATAGTCACTTACGTTTTGCCTGTTGGTAATATTTTGTATATCAAGCGACAGCGTGCTGGTAAAATGTTTCCTGTTCCACTTCATGCTCAACTTAACATCTGTACGAAAATAGGCGGGGTTTTGCTGTGTAAATGCTTCCTTTTGTTTATACACAGTGTAGCCTTTTAATTGCGATTGTGCAAAGTCAACAAGCGTAGTACGGAAGCCCCCAGCCCCTACCAATTTTAGGTTAATGGCAAAAGTTCTTTTCTGGTTGGCACTTATAAAATCTTTACCCGCAATAAAATTGCTTACATAGTTTCCGTTAAAACGTGTGTTTCTTTCAATACCATCAAGTGCTTTGTACTTTGATTGGTAAAAGGAATTGCTGAACATGTAATACATATTGTTGCTGAGGTGTTTTTCCAGCGAAATCTCAAGCCCATAATTTTTGCCCTTGCCTTTATTTGTCAGCGGGTCTGTTACATACTCACTCAATATATTCAGTGTTGAAAAAGTGCTGGAATCGTACACACTTACAGGCGCATTAAACAGGTGCTGGTAATACAGCTCTGTTTTTAACACCAGGTTGCTGAACAGCCTGCGGCTGTAGCTGAACACAAAGTGGTGCGATTGTGTAAGCCTGAGGTTTTTGTTAGGATTTGTTTTGCTGCCATCTGCCATTTGCTGCTGCGCAAAATAAACGCCCAGCCCCTGCATTTGACTGTGCAAACCATAACCAAATGATAGTGAATTTTTACGGTTCACATCCCACTTAACAGAAGCCCTTGGTTCAATAGCATTTGTATTATTATACAGCAACTGCAGGTAGTGAAGGCCTGCTGTGGCACTAAGTGAATTGCTCATTTTATGTTTCCATTGCGCAAAAGCCTGTACGGTTTGGGTATTGCCTTTGGTGCTTATCACATCTTTCAACGGCGCAGCTATATTTTCGCGGGAACGCTGGTAATAATCAAAATTAATAAGGTTAACAATGAAGCCTGCACGCAGGGAATTTTTTGCATTGAACCTGTGGTTAACGGTTGAACTAAGAATGTATTTTTGGGTTACATGATTATCAACATAAGAAGGAGAAAGACTGCCATCAGTTTCAGCATATAACTGGTTAAAACTGTTTTTGGTATACGCATACGAAGCAGCAGTTTTTATATTGGTATTACTGCCAAGCGCAATGGAATGTGTAATACCCGTTGTATTTGTGTTTGCAGTAAATTTTCCGCCATAGCGGTCGCCTTCATCCTCCCACTTTGCGGAATTTTTTTCAGGTTCTTCATCCTGGCTACTAAGACCTGTAAAACCAAAAACCGTAAAATTTCCATATTTTTTTGTGGGCAGGTAAATATTGTAAGATAAATCCTGGAAAACCGTGGAAGCCGTACCAATTTCAACCCCCAGTTTGCTTAACATAGAAAGTGTAGAATACCTGTAATTAACTAGATAAGAGCCTTTATATTTTTTAGAAAAAGGGCCTTCAAAACCAAGGTTCAGGCCAAGCAACCCGGCTTCTAAAGTGTATTCCCTGCGTTCATTATTGCCTTTACGAAGTTTAAGATCGAACACGCCGCTTAAAGCATTTCCATATTCTGCGGCAAAAGCCCCTGTAATAAAATCTGAATTGGCCAGCAACTGCGCACTTAATATTGAGATGCCGCCGCCGCTGCCGCCTGCACTGCTAAAGTGATTGGGGTTTGGAATATCTATTCCTTCCATACGCCACAATAAACCTGTGGGAGAATTACCACGGATAATAATGTCGTTGTTGCCGTCGTTTGCCCCTACTACGCCTGCAAAGTTGGTAGCCATCCGCAGGGGATCGTTTACGGCAGCAGCATATTTCTGCGTTTCTTCTACTGTAAAAGCCCTGGCACTAACCACGCTCATGTCGTTAAGCGGTTTGTTTTTTTTGCTGCTGGTGCTAACGCTTACATTATTCAGCGAAACCACTTTTGTTTCTACGGCAATATTCAGCACCACTTCCTTACCTGTATTTACCACAATATTTTCTACAGCAGCATCATTATAACCAACTGAAGAAATATGAATACTCTGCAGGCCAACAGGCACACCAGTAAACCTGAAATTGCCGTTTGAATCTGTTACTGCGCGTTTGTTCTGGCTGCTTAAATAAACAGTAGCACCAGCTAGCGGCTTTAACAATAACTGATCTGTAACTGTACCGCGTATACTTTGTGTTAATTGGGCTTTTGCTGTACAAAAAACAGCCGTTAAAAGAAATACAACGAGGGTTATTTTTTTGGTGAGTGTATGTGTCATAAGTTGTTATGTTTTTCTTTACAACAACTGTTGAACTAGATACCCCTACGCAATAAAAAAAGATTTAAAGAAGCTAACTTTTCTTTAACAAGTGGGAAGGTGAAACAATGAGAGCTACTTTTTACAAGCTAATTACCGTCATGTCGAGGCACGAGACATCTGACTGAATTACAGGGGATTTCTCGTACCTCGAAATGACGAGTCCTTCAAGAGGTTTATAGTTTTAATAAACCATCTCACCGCCATGGCGAGGCACAAACATTTAACTTTATTAAGGAGAGATTTCTCGTACCTCGAAATGACGGATACTATTGAGTTATGCACGTACATAATAATGAAGAAGCAAACAATTTCTTAAAACAAAGCAAACCCCGCCTGCCAGCCTACCCAGGCATTTGTTTTTTCATTGGGGTCTGTGTTTGGTGCAATGGTAAACTTATAACCATCAATCGCTGCGGGTTGGTTAGAATAGTATATACTTAAAGAGCGGCCAACAAAAATGCTGAACCCTTTGCTTACCCTGTAGTTAAGATTGATGTTTACTTTATTAAGCAGGTTGGTATAATTCCAACTGCCTAAATACAGTTGCTGGCAGGTAAGTTCTGTACTTGCTGAAAAACGTTTACTAAAATGGAGGTCTGTACCAATACCATAGCCAAATGAGTAAACGCGCCTGCCTTTACCTGTATGTAAGCCACCCAGTAAAATACTGTACAGCTTTGAATTACCACTTTTAAACGCAGCATTAAAAAGCATTACATCGTTTGATGAAACTATAAGTTGGTGATACCCTTTCAGCACGATATTTACCAGCCCTATACTGTAACCGCTGGATGTATCCGCAATATTTACCAATCCTATCTGAACGCCTTTTAATTTTTTAGCGTAGTTTATAATGCCTGCCATCTGCACACCATCCATACTATTATTGGTAAAGTTGCTGATGCCGGCCATTTGTATGCCGCTGGTTTCTTTGCCCGTAAAATTTGCAATGCCAGCCATTTGACAACCCGTTAAGGAATCGCCTGCATGGTTATATATACCGGCAGCCTGTATACCAAACACTTTACCTTTTACAGTATTGGTAATACCTGCAAGCTGTACCCCTTTTGCATCTTTAAATACGAGATTATTAATGCCTGCACTCTGAACGCCAATCATACTGTCGCCAACAATATTAAACAGGCCTGCGCCCTGCACATATTTCATACTTTTTTTATTGATGTTGAAAAGCCCCGCATACTCAACACCATTTACACCAGCCGTATAGCCACCAAGTATATTAAACGAAACATTGTTCACCACCTGCGGACTCAATTTACCATGTGTACTCAGGCCTGGTACCAGCGAAACCTGGAAAGCTTTTTCTGTAAAAAACTTTTGCAGGTTAAGTCCCTGTATTTTTTGCATTGATCCTACAATTAACCGCCCTACTGCTGTTTTTTCTACTTTGCTAATGGTGTCAATCCTTTTAATAACAAGTTCAGCAGGCTTATGGGCAATAATGGTTGCAGTATCTTTAATAATATCTAACAATAAAGGGCTGATGGTAGTTACAGAACCACTTAACTCAAAAGGAATTATAGTAATGGTAATTTCCTGGTTATATTTTGGTTGAATAACTACCGTTGTGTCTTCATAAAACTGTTTGCTTACCGTAAGCGAT
The DNA here is from genome assembly GCA_031424995.1 of Chitinophagales bacterium. Classification (GTDB taxonomy): domain Bacteria; phylum Bacteroidota; class Bacteroidia; order Chitinophagales; family Chitinophagaceae; genus Parasediminibacterium. Next base: position 68,268 of record JANPIP010000063.1, read on the forward strand.
GCCGCCTCGTATTTGCTTTTAAGCCTTAACTTAAAAAACCCTTCCGTATTTGTAAGGGTTGATACCAGGCGCTGCTTCTCATAAATACTTGCATTGTTTACACCTTCGCCTGTTCGTTCGTCAAGCACATGGCCTGTAACCACGTAAAATTTATCTTCAACAATAGCTTTATTGGTAATTATGGTAAGTTTTACAGGTGCATGGCGAATGATGATATAGTTGCCGCTTTCATTAAACTGGTATTTGTGGCTGAAAAGTTGTTCAAGCACCTGCCTGATAGATTTGTCGGCGGCTAAAATCGTTACAAGACTGTCGCCATTTACAATATTGCTGTTGTAAGAAAAATAGAAATTTCCCTTAATACTGATGGCCTGCAGCACTTTTTCAAGCGGTTGCTTTCTAACCTCAATGCTGATGGTTTTATTGAGGATAGATTGTGCCTTAACCACATTTATCTTACTGCAAAGCAGTACACAGAAAATAAGCAGAGAACGAACAATGGTGTTCATAATAATGAATGGTAATGATGTTTATGTATTGACAGTGAGTATTTTAAAACTTTGAGCGCTTTTATCTTAAAATGATTTGCCCCTGTTGTTTCGCTACTTTTATATCCAGTGTTTTGCTCAGGATGTTTAGAATATTTTCCAGCGGCTCGTTTTTAAACACCGTATTAATGGGAATATTTTCCAGTGCCTTATTTTCAATAGTAATATTAACGCTGTAGGCTTCATTAAGTATGGTTACCAGTTTTTGTAAGCTGGTGCCATCGCAAATAAATTCTTTGTTGCGGTAATATTTATACAACTGGTCATTGGCTGAATCTTTTACCAGCGGCGCATCATTTTGTGCAACTAAAATTTTTTCTTTTGGCAGTAACTGAATGCTTTGGTCTTTACGCTTTACTTCAACAATACCAGTTTCAACAATTACTTCTGTATTGCCATTAACACTGCGAATATTAAATGATGTACCCAACACTTTTACTGTTACATCATTCACTGTAATTATAAAAGGTTTTTGTTTGTTTGGGGCGATGTTAAAGAAAGCCTCACCTTGCAAATTAACCGTTCTTGTATCGCCTTTAAATGCTGAAGGGTGCGACAGTACTGAATTTTTGTTGATAGTAACTACTGAACCGTCTGCCAAAGTATCAACCACTACCTTGTCTTTTGCGCCACTGTTTACCATTGCCGTTGGCGAACTCATGTAAAGATTGGATACATTATAAGTGATATAACCAATGGCAACCATTGCAATAAAAATGGCGGCAACACGAAGCCATTGTGTGTTGTTCTGTCTTGCGGTTTTAATTTTTTCGTGGGTGTTTACAATCCTTTGCTGCAATTGCTTCCAGGATGCTTCTTCATCTTTTTTTGTGTTTACGGCAAGCCTAAGGCTTTGTTCCCAAACCTGTTCAAAGTCTTCATAATATCTCCTATTGTCATCACTTTTCTCCAGCCATTGCTGTACCTGTGTGCACTCTACGGGCGAAGCTTCTCCCGTAAGGTATTTTACCAGCAGGCCGTCATTCATATCGTTTACAGGTTCTTTCACGGCGGTGGTTTATAGGGTTGATAACAGTATAATGAATAATGGAAGATAATCTGCCAGCTTGCTGCGCAAAATTCTTAATGCCTTGCCCATCTGGTTCTCAACAGTTTTAACTGAAATGCTCAGCTCTTCTGCAATTTCCCTGTACTTTAAATCTTCAAAGCGGCTTAACTGAAAAATTGTACGGCACTGTTCAGGCAAATCATTCAGCGCGTGGCGAAGGTTGGTTTCCAGCTCTTTCATCACCAATTTTTTTGAAGCTGCCTGCTCATGAAATGAAGTACCAGCCACTGCATGAAGGCGGTAACGCTCTTTTACTTTTTCATGCTTCAGGTGGTTCAGGCTCTCATTGTGTACAGCGCGGTACAGGTAGGCTTTCAGGGTAATGTCAATATTCAGTTCAGTGCGTTTTTCCCATATTTTGTAAAACACATTCTGCACCGTTTCTTCAGCAAGGCTATCATCTTTAATAATAGAAAAGGCATAGCCATGCAGGTTTTTAAAATGCGTTTTAAAAACCTGCTCAAACATTTGCTCATTGCCTTCCTGTAACAATCTTATTACTGATCTGTCGTTCAGTTCCACTATAAATGAGTGATAATTTGCCGCAAATGTAACTGGTTCTCCCAACTGCTTTTATTGTAAAACAACCCAACCGTTATTTACCCCTACGCAAGCCGTAAAATAAATTTTAAGCTTAGCCTGCTTTTGAAAAAAACAAATATGTTTGCCGCCTGTTTATATTTAATAAAGGCTATTACAAAATGAAATATTCGCAAACCATCGGCATCATCGCAACACTGGCACTATTAGTGGTTTGTTATTTACCATGGGTAACCATTGAAAGCCATCAATTGGTGATTACTGGCATGAATGCAAAAGGCACAGACTTTGGCACCCCCGCCAGAATGAACATTTATTTTACCGTAATAATGCTGCTGCTTTTTGTGCTGCCAAAAGTTTGGGCAAAGCGCACCAATGTATTTATAGGCGCCTTAAATTTTTCGTGGAGTTTTAGGAATTTTATTGTTCTTTCAACTTGTGCTATGGGCGAATGCCCTGTAAAAAAGCCAGGTATTTATGCGCTACTGCTGCTTTCTTTTATTATGATGCTTGTAACTTTCTTTCCTAAGATTGAACTTGAAAAAAAGCAAGTCCAGTAATTATTTTTATAAGTTCCGTTTATCTTCCTATGCTATCAAATTCTTATATTTGAACAAATGTCATGTCATGACAAGACAAATAATTATAGAACGAACAATACGGTAGTGTTACAATATAGTTGAAACAATTGTGTTATAAGTAAAACACTTAAAATGCTAACTACCTTATGAGTGTGCCATAACTGCCAAAGCAGCAACCTTGTAATTAATGGTAAAAATACCTCTAACCAGCAGCGTTACCGTTGTAAGGACTGTAAAATGACCCTCGTGCTTGACTACAAACAAAAAAGCCGCACCTGTAACATGGACGAGGTGGGACGTACCTATCTTGAAAGGAACAGCCTGCGTTCTACTGCCCGTATTTTTAATGTTAGCCATGTCTCTATTTTACGCTGGTTAAAAAAAGGCCCGTTCGTTGTTGTGTCTCATTTTAGCGTAACACTTCAAGACTTTAAAATATGAACAGACAATTCATAACCTTTTTTTCAATTTTATTACTCTCTTCTTGTGGGACAAAATTCATTCCACAGACAAATACTTTGTACAGCGACAGCACTATAAGTTTTCCAATTGTTTTTGCAGAAGGAGTAATATCAGTGAAAGATAAAAGTGTATTTAATTTAGCTTTTACCAATAATGACCATACTGTTTACTTTACAAGACGGCAAGGGAACGAGAAGCAAAAAATATATTTCAGTAACTTCAAGAATAAGAAATGGACTGAACCTAAAATTGCATCTTTTTCGACAGACCGTGACGAAGCACCATTTATTACACCGAATGGAAAAACACTTTATTTTGGCTCTCAAAGACCTATTCCAGAGATGGAGAATAAAGGTAATTTTGATATGAACATTTGGGAAACTAATTGGATTAGAAATGAATGGAGTGAACCAATGCCACTTTCTGATATTATAAACCAAGTTCAAGTTGAAAAAGAAGAGTGGCCATCCTCAAACCAAAATTCCATCTATACCTATGATGAAGTTGATTTTTACTTTGCTACAATGATGAGGGGAACAAAAACTATTGAAATTTATCAAACTAAAAAAGTGAAAAAGGGGTTTTCTAAACCTAATAAAGTTGTTGGACTTTTTGAAAATGACAAATATTGGAAATCAACACCAATTATTTCACCTGACGGAAACTACCTTATTTTCAACGCATACGAAACACCTATTGGTAATGGTGGAGAAGATATATATGTGTCTAAAAAAACTAAAAATGGTTGGTCAATGGCAAAAAACATTGGTAACTTAATTAACACAAAAGCAGAAGAAGCAAGTGCAAGGTTTTCAAAAGATGGTAAATACTTCTTTTTCTCAAGAGAAATAAAAGATAATCCTACAAAAGATGGTATTTGGAGTATTTTCTATGTTGAGACAAAATTTCTACAACTTGAAACATTATTTAACAAATAAATTATCATAAAATGAAATCATGCTTTTATCTGTTTCTATTATTTATTTTACCAATCTATGCAATAGCACAGACTAGTATAGATATATCAGAGACAAAAAAGGAACTACAGGAAGGAAAAGAAATTACAGTTTTCAAGGGTAAGCCATTTACTGGTTACATCACAGAAAAGCATCTGAACGGAAAACAAAAATCTTGGAAAACCTTAAAAGATGGCATTACAAGTGGCTTATGGCAGGAATGGTATGAAAACGGGCAACTAAAATTCAATGCTTATTGGCTTGACGGCAAAGGTCACGGACTTTGGGAATATTACCACGAAAACGGAGTATTGCGTCAAGAAGAGTATTATAACTTAGACATTCCAAATGGAATTTTTAGAGACTACTATAACAATGGACAAGTTAAAACGAAATCAATGTGGCTAAATGGAAAAAAACACGGAGTTTGGTCACATTATTCTGAGAACGGAATTATTACGACAACAGAATTATATGACAACAATATTCTAGTAACTACGAAGCAATAAAAACGAACGCACAACAAATAAGGCTTCGTCGGGCTGGCCGAGAAATGAATTCCTCAACTGCAGCATTCTATGCCAATTTCCGGTTATTAAGCAAATTTTTGAAATTAATATATAATGCGCCAGAGAAACAGTATTATAGTTCTACAGGGATAAATACAAAAAATAATTAATTAAAAAATTGGTTTTAATTTTATTTCTAAGCAATTTCAACGATTAGTATTATTAAAACTCATTGAGGATTCGCCTTAACAACCCAATTAATTAAAACAATTCAGTAATTACTCTTGTGATGAACTAACTAAAATGTAAAACATTAATCACTGGTTAATTAATAAGAACAGCTCATTTATAAATTATTTCTTTTAAATATTTTTGGTGAGTTAAAGTCATTTGTCAAAAAAGGATTGAAGTTTAATGGTTAGGTTTACTATTAATAAGCAAGGAAATGTAATTTAAATAAATGTCAGTTGTCCTCCACTTATGGTATTGCTTAGAAACCCAACTTCTATTTGTTCATTTTTTTTTATAAAATGTATTATCCTAAACAGAAAGATTTGTAAGCTTTATGAATCAGATTGTAGATTTTTTTAAAAACCTTTTTGACAGTAGCGACTGGCCTCCCCGCTGGCACTGCGGTAAGTGGTCTGAATTTCATGGCTGGCTGTATATCATCAGCGATCTGGCAATATGGTCTGCTTACTTTACCATCCCAATTGTTATTATCAGGTATATTTCCCGTAAAAGGAACATATTATTTACCAAGCTTTATTTTTTATTTGCCGCATTCATCCTGGCCTGCGGTGCCACACATTTTTTAGACGCGGTTGCATTCTGGCTACCAGTGTATCGTTTAAGTGCCCTGGTTCGTTTTATTACCGGGGTAGTTAGCTGGGTTACGGTTTTTTACCTGGTAAAATATTTGCCCGTTATTTTTTCTATGCGGTCGCAATCGGCATTGGAAGCCGAAATAACAGAACGAAAAAAAGCAGAGGATGCGCTTGATAAATTAAATAAGGAACTGGAACAAAGGGTAAGGGAACAGACGGAAACAGTTGTAAAAACCCTGAAAGAAAAAAATAACATTCTCGAAAGTATTGGCGACGGCTTTTTTGCTTTGGACAAAAACTGGATAGTAACTTACTGGAACCGTGTGGCAGAACAGAACCTGGCTGTAAAGAAAGATGATATTATTGGGAAAAGCTTGTGGGAAATATTTCCTGGCAGCGAGGATACATTATCGTACCGCAACCATTACCACGCCATGGAGACCAAACAGGTTATGCATTTTGAGGATTACTACCCTGCGTTAAAAATATGGCATGAAATAAATTCCTATCCTTCAGAAAATGGATTATCCATTTTCTTTAAAGACATAACAGAACGAAAGGAATCCGAGAAAAGAATAAAAGAAAGTGAAGAGCGCTTTAAGGCTCTTATCGAAAACAACCGGGGTATCATTTCATTAACTGATGAATCTCTAAACTCAATATACCGAAGTCCATCATCAACCCGCATTACAGGCTGGACACAAAATGAGATGATTTTAATCGGTGGAAGGCACTGGACTCATCCTGACGACAGAATTATAATGCAAACCGTTGTTGCCGAAGCAATAAAAAAACCTGGTCTACCTCAGTCCTATCTATCTCGCTACCTGCACAAAAATGGCCATTATATCTGGCTGGAAGGTACAGTAACTAAAATGCCTGATGAAAGCACAGTAAAAGGTATCGTATTTAACGCCAACGATGTAACGGAAAGAATTGAATTAGAGCAATTGTTGGCAAAAGCCAACACCCTTGCAAGAATAGGTAGCTGGGAAGTTGATTTATTAAAAGGTACGGTGTACTGGAATGATATGACCAGGGAAATTCATGAAGCTGAAAGTAGTTTTGTTCCTGACCTTGCAACGGGTATCAATTTTTATAAAGAAGGACTTAGCCGGGATTTAATTACACAAAAAGTAAACGAAGCAATTGAACTGGGCAAACCCTGGGATGTGGAGCTGCAAATTGTAACCGCAAAAAATAACGAACGCTGGATACGATCTATTGGCGAAACTGAATTTGAGGATGGAAAATGCGTGAGAGTATATGGCAGTTTCCAGTATATTAACGAACGCAAAAAAGGGGAGGAAGAAAGAAAGCAGCTTACTGAGCGGTTGCTGCTGGCAACACAAAGCGTACAATTAGGAATATGGGATTGGGATATTAAAAGCAACACACTCGTATGGGATGAAGGAATGTACAGGTTGTATAACCTTACCGAAAATGAGTTTACATCCGTTTATGAAGGGTGGGCATCGAGGGTGCATCCCAACGACAGGCAACGGGTAGATAACGATATACAATTGGCACTTGAAGGCAAAAAAAAGTATCACCCGGAATTCAGGATTTTTTGGCCTGATTCATCTGTTCATTATATAAAAGCCTCTGGAATTGTTGAAAGAGACAATAATGGAAATGCAGTACGCATGACTGGTTTTAACTGGGATGTTACAGAACGCAAACTTGCTGAAATAAAGTTGATTGACCTGAATGAAGACCTGCAAAAACATACAAAAGAACTTTCTATATCTAATGCCGAACTGGAACAGTTTGCCTTTGTTGCCTCGCACGACCTGCAGGAACCCCTGCGTATGGTAACCAGCTTTTTAACCCAACTGGAGAAAAAATATAGCAACCTGCTGGATGAGCGGGGCAAAAAATATATTGACTTTGCCGTAGATGGTGCTAAGAGAATGCGCCAGCTTATTCTTGACCTGCTTGAATACTCAAGGGTCGGAAGAATAGAATACAGCAAAGAAGACTGTGAACTTGATACGATTGTAGCGGAAATTAAAACCCTCTACCGCAAACAAATAGAAGAAAAGAATGCCATTATAAGCCACTCACCTCTGCCGGTTATCAAATGCTATAAAGTTCCGGTAAGGCAGGTTTTTCAAAATATTATAGAAAATGCATTAAAGTATACGGCTGAAGACAGGGCTTGTAAAATAACAATTGACAGCATAGAACTGCCCACCCACTGGCAATTTAATATTACCGACAATGGTATAGGAATAGAGGAAGAGTTTTTTAATAAAATATTTATCATTTTTCAGCGGCTTCATAATCACGATGCCTACTCCGGCACCGGCATGGGCCTTGCAGTTACCAAAAAAATAATCGAAAGTCTTGGCGGAAAAATCTGGCTTACATCCGAACAGGGTAAAGGCAGCACATTCTCTTTCACCCTTTTAAAAAATTCAATATGATAGACGCTGTTTTTTATTGCAAAGGCATTAAATTAGCATTCAAAGCTTATTGCACCCGATACAACCTGCAACGTTGGCCTAAAAACAAAATGAGGTGATAGTAAAGAAAATGGGGCGGCCAATTATTGTAATACAGCCCAACGCTTTGTAGGGTAAAGAGGAAATTGTATTTTGCTATATCAATACTTTGATTTTGTTTAAAAACTAACAATCTATGAAACCAATTCACATATTACTGGTTGAGGACAATGAAGGCGATATAATGCTTACCACTGAAGCACTTGAAGAAGGTAAAATTGTAAATAAAATAAGTGTGATGCGGGATGGCAAACTGGCCATTGATTTCTTAAATAGCAGCAAAGGTCTTGAATTTCCCGACCTGGTACTGCTTGATATAAACCTGCCCAAAAGAAGTGGCCACGAAGTACTTCAGTTCATAAAATCAACTGAACATATCAAACATCTGCCCGTAATTATGCTCACCACTTCATCTGCACCAAAAGACATCAACCAGGCCTACAAGTCATTTGCCAGTTGTTATATTACCAAACCTGTAGATGTAATGGACTTTATGGATGCCATAGGAAAGATTGAGAGTTTTTGGATATCTATTGTAAAATTACCGATTATTGCCATCTAGCACTTTTTATGAGAAAAGATGAAAAACCTTACCGCATACTGATTATTGAAGACAATGCCGGCGATCTTGTAATAGTTGAAGATTTCTTATCTGAAAGGATGGAAAATTTATTAACGGTTAACGCTGCTAATTTTAAACAGGCCCATGAAACGCTTAATTCCCCTGGGCAAACCTTTGATGTTATTTTACTGGACCTGAGTTTGCCTGATAAAAGTGGCGACATGCTGATTAAAGAAGTGCTTAATCTTTGTGGTATAAGCCCTGTGATCATCCTGACAGGCACCAACAATATAGATTTCAGTATCAAATCCATTGCACTTGGGGTTTCAGATTACCTGGTAAAAGAAGAGCTGAGTGCTGGTATGCTGTACAAAAGCATTGTTTACGCTATTGAACGTAAAAAAACAACCGCACAGCTACAGCAATCTGAAAAGCAATACAGTGAACTATTCGAGTTGAGTCCCCAGCCCATGTGCCTGTACGAACCTCTTACTTTTAAATTTACCCATATAAGTAAGGCAGCCATTGAACATTATGGCTACACCAGGGAAGAGTTTTTAAATATGACACTGTTGGACCTGATATTACCGGATGACATTCCTAAAACTATCGAACGCATCGTTCAGCAAAAAAGGGAGTTGAATAAAACCTATGCCAACCAGGTGAAGAGTTTTAAAAAGGCGGGCACTCCAATTGATGTAGAAACATTCAGCACCCCGCTTATTATTGATGGCAGGCATTGCACCCTTTTAATTGCCATTGATATTACAGAAAAAAACCTGTATGAACATAACCTGATGAAAGCAATTATTAAAACACAGGAAGATGAACGTTACGAAATTGGTGGTGAACTGCATGATAATATATGCCAGTTACTTGCCACATCGCAAATATATCTTAACCTGATAAAAAGCAAGCTGGCTGAAAAAGAACTCGGAATATTTGAGAAAGGCCACCTGTTTATTACAAGGGCAATGGAAGAGATCAGGAATCTCTCCCACCGCCTGGCCCCTGCATTTTTTGATGACACAACACTTGAAGCGGCTTTTTATTTGCTGCTTTCCACCTTTAATGAGGATAAGAAATATAAGGTATCGTTCAGTTTTGATAACACGTTAAAAGAATGTAAGCTTGACAGGGAATTTCAGTTAAACCTTTACAGGATAGTACAGGAACAACTAAGGAATATACAGAAATACGCGCAGGCAACTATGATTGAATTAACACTGCGTATTGACAATAACCATCTGCTGATGTGCATCGCCGATAATGGAAAAGGATTTGATAAAAGCAAAATAAAATCAGGCATTGGGCTGGCAAATATGCGAAGGCGCACCGAGCTTTTTGCAGGAAAATTGGATGTAATCTCATCACCCGGTAATGGATGTATCATAGAGGTATCCATACCCTATGATTGCGCCGGTAAAAAATGATCTGTGTCAATACCGCTATTTTCTTTGGAACTGCCACGTATAGTACCAGACACATTATGTTTGGCCAACCATCCAACTAACGTTCAGTAACAAAATGCGCTATGGCATCTTCGCCTACTTTGTATTTGCCAAACATAGTACGCTTTTTAGCTAAAATAATTTAAATGGGCTTTTGCATTTCAAATTCCGCATATAATCCAGCTCTTTTGTGCAGTCATTGGTCATCCTTTTGAACACCCCGCCAGAGGGCTGGTGTTTAAAGAACTTATAGTTTAAGCACCTATTTACTGCAGTTTTAATTTAGGGAATTAGCAATCAACATTATACACTCTACAAAAGAAAAGCTAAGTGAAACTATTTTACAAGATTTAATTCCAATTCTTTATTGTGCTTGTGATACTTAATATAAATAAGCGCAAGAATAACAAACCAACCGCAGCTTACCACCACACAATTACAAAAGTAGAGACGCTTGCTTGGATAGAACATTTTTAAGTAGAATAGGGCTGTGTTGCGTGACGGTTTAATTTCACTTTATAAACAGCCTATTAAACATATTACCTGATGATGGCAATTATAACTTGTTTATATAAACAGGTGTATTTAAGGCAAATGATACATTGATGTTATATCTTGATTAGGGTCTACCATATTAATCAGCCATTCCGATGACTGCTTTATGGCAAAAACATCGGCAGGTTTATTGAGTTTAATTAACTCTTTACCATTAACATTTAACTCTGTTAAACCAGTTATGGCCAATTTGCTCACATTACCTGTTGCTTTATCAAAGTCAAAAGCAGCTAAACCTTTATAAGTTATACTATATATGCTGCCCTTATGAGTAAACGTACGCACAGTTGCTTGATCAAAAAACAATGATGGGGCATCATAAAAAACATAAGATCCGTCCTCATTTACAACTCCTTGTTTAAGTGTATCTTGAGTTATACCTAAATCTGCTAACTTATTTACATTGTATTGGGTGGCTACGGCACGCAAACTAATAGCTTTCCATCGTTCAGCTAAATTGTTTCCATCAAAGTCATTAGTTGCAGCACCTTCTGTCATCAACTTGCCCCCTTTCTGAATAAACAATTCCAAAAATTTCAGAGTTGTTTGTCTTGAATATTGCGGATACAAAAATAAAATAGCATCGAAGGTATGACCGCTGATCTCGGCTTTTCCATCGGCATTTATTTTTAACTTACCGCTTTGTATTAAATCGGTAGGCATCAGTACATTTCTGTAACCTGCTTGCCAAATAGCCTTTGCTTTTTCTTCAATAAAAAGTTTATCGTTTATATCGCATCGGCCTCGTTGTTCTTCTTTAGGGTACCAATTAGCTAAAGCTTCGGTTCCAAATAAGATAAGCAAAGATGTTTTTGGCAAACTAGGATTGAAATGATTGAGTAAACGTGTGCAATTTTCCACTTTATTGATAGCTTCTACAGCCGTGTCTGTATTAATGCTTATACCCCAACCTTCATAATCATTAATTGCGTGGTAATGGGTTCTTACGCCATAAGAAAGGTCGGTTAAAGCTTTGCGGGTAAGGATGTCTAACTTTTTGCTATAGTACATGTTGTACATTGCTTTTTGCGGGTAAACTTTAGCTATTCCTAACTGCGTAAAAATGGGAGATTCCTCGTCTGTTTGGCCGTACTCACGGGGCAAATTCCACCAATTGATACCTGTTTGCCAAATTTCGTCGCCATCCAATTTATTATGGTGTGTGTCATGAAAGCCAGCAAACTCTGTTTTGCCAAATAACGCTTTTGCTTTTTTATAAACTGCAGTTTCAACTTTAAGTGGCCCGCTACGCATTTCGGCCATGTAATAATTAATAGCCTTGGCCCTAAGCTCTGGTTTACCCTCAGGTGCATAGCGCATATCAAACAATGTCTTTTCAAGCGAGCGCTTATAATTTTGCTGAAAATTTTGCGCCATGCTCAATGAGTAAGAGCGCTCTCTTAATACCTCATTCTTTCGCCTAAGCTCAAAATCGGGTGTAAGGCGTAAATTTGTAAATTCATCCAAAGCAATACCATCAAAAGGAATGTCTTTGTACTGATTTAAGATGTTATAAAAACGTGCAGCAGCATCGGCACTATGATTACTGCTATAGTTAAAATAGTGCTGTGCCATAACATATACGGTATAGCCTTGCCACTGTTTACCCAACTTAATATTTATGCCTACCGACTTGGCGTTAACAGATGTAGCTTCACACTTCGAGGTAATATCCTGCATGGTACCGGTTTGGTAAAATCCTTCAGCCGTTTTTTTAAATGCATAGGCTCTTAACAGGTCTGATTGCATTATTCTCTCCATATGACGTACATGTTTGGCATTAGCGGTAAGGCTTGCACTACCTTCTGCATTTAACGCCACTTCATATTCGGTAATGATGCGCTCGGTATTTGGCAGGGCAACCGGTGTAAACTCATCCTCATTCAATTGCAAACCCATTTTCAGACCTTTTGTGTGTGCGTAGGCAACTAATTTCGAAAATATAGGCTTCATTTTGCCAGCATCATAAAAATTTGCGCCCTGCCTTGCCGACAAAAATATGAGTGTAAATTTTCCTTTTGCAGCTATATAATCTATCTCTTTTAAATATTTATCGTTAGTATATTCTTTGGGAGAAAATAACCAATAAGCAATTTCAGGATGATTAACATTCTCAAATTCAGGAATCCGGTTTATTTTAAAATTTTGAGCATAAACCGTAAGCGTTAGTAATACTAGCAAACTAGCATTACCTAAGCGTTTTAAATATTCATACCTTACCCAAGGCTGCAAATAGTTTATTACATTTTGTATCATAAAACAATGGAATTACAATTCGTAAAGATGAAGGTATACGAAATAGGTTGACTTAACAACGCTGTTATATAATAATTACAATTTGTATATTAGATTTCTTAGCGTTCTCGAATTCGAGTCATCATTCTAAAAGAAGTAAGATGCAAAGCAAGGTGATACGCCCTTTTCACTATTACATCATTTTCCTGCTTACATAACTATTGGGTGGTAATCCGTTTGCCAAAACTGGTATTTTAATGAGTGTGAGAGGTGGTTGTTTTTAGTAAGCGGATTTTTATGTTAGTTATTACTATATGCCCAATTTCTATAAACCCCATTTTGGCTGTAGATTTTTTCGCATGATTACTAAATAGAACTAAAATGATAAAATAATATTGCCACTTATTTGTCCACTTTTATAACCTACAGTGCCTTTTCCATCAATTGTTCCATTACGGTTTGAGTAATCAAATTCTGTTTCAAAACTTAATGCTGTTTTCTTAAATGGAATGGTATAGCCAATTCCACCCATTAATGATGTTCCAATAGCATATTGATGTTTGTATAAATTAGTTGCCTCATTAACCCGTTTGGTAGTAAACTGCCCAAAACCAAAACTGCCACGCACATAAAGACCTTTGTTAAACTCTTTACTTAACCCATAATACTTAGCGGTAATGGCCAGGTTGTAAAAATTAAATATATAGCTGTCGCCGTTATCGCCTTTTACAGAGGATCCAAAAGTTCCCTTAATTCTTGAACCAATGCCAAGCCCTTTCCAATGTACAGGTGCCACATAAAAACCCATTGCCAGGCTATTTCCACTACCAGGGTTAAAAGCACCACCATACGATTGTGAAAGCTTGCTTTTCATATCGCCAAAAAATAAGGTTTGCCCAAAACCTAAACCAATTTCGCCGTAAATTGGTAATCTTACTTTTTTGTTGGTAGAAGTTTGTGCATTTGTAAGTTGTGCAAAAAGGCAGGTTATACTCACTGCAAGAGTTACGATTGATTTTTTCATTTTTGTAACGTTTTAATTTTTACGATTCAAAAATGCAATTACTAATTTCCGCCCACGTTCACCCAGGTTAAGAAATTACTTTTGTGCAGAAATTCTTTTGCGGATACGGCTTAATGAGGGTGGTTTTATCCCTAAATAAGACGCTATATAATGTTGAGGAATTCTTTCAAACACTTTTGGTCTTTCTTTTATTAAATTAACATAGCGTTCTTCTGCTGTTAAGTTTTCAAGCATTTCACTTCGCTGGCGAATACCTAAAAACGAATTTTCAGCCATTAATCGTCCAAACCGCTCAAATTTTGGAATACTGATATAAAGTTGTTGCAAGTCTTTTGCTGAAAGCAGGAGCACTTCGGTTTTTTCGATGGTTTCAATGTTTTGTTTAGTTGGCTTACCCGTCAAAAAACTATCATAATCTGTGTACCAACCGTTTTCAAAAAAAAACTGGGCTGTGTTTTCCTGTCCTTCAACGTTATAAAAGTAGCGGAAACAACCGCTATTAATAAAATAAGCATACTTGCAAGTTTGACCTTCCTGCAAAATCAATTCCTTTTTTTTATACTGTTTTAAAATTAGTTTCGAAACAAAGTACTCTTGTTCGCTTTTGTTAAGCGAAATAAACTGAGAAAGTCTGCTTAAAATTTGTTCGTACATTTTTAAGTGCAATTTATTAACATAAACACATTCCTTATAATTTACCACTGGTGTTCCCACAGATTACCCTTGACTGCACAAAACAGCAGTATTGCACCCGGCATTTGAACCACCAAAGCCTTATTAGTTGTGGCGGGTAACAAACCCGCCAGTAGTTAAATAAGCAATAAATTAGTTTATAAGCCAATAACATTGCATATAATTTTTACAAAAAATATTCAGCAAAGTTTGCCGATGCTAAAAAGCCGTAAAATGCCTTCCGCAAAGTTTGCGGACGCTAAAAAGCCGTAAAAAACCTTCCGCAAAGTTTGCGGATGCTAAAAAGCTGTAAAAAACCTTCCGCAAAGTTTGCGGAAGCAAAATAAGGTGTTAAGAAGTATAACAAATACGTGATAAGTGACTTGCGTTTTTTGTATTGTCAGTAACCGACAATACAAAAAACGCGATAAAATAAATTGATTGTTAGTTTGTTACAAACGGACTTTCGTCTATTTTTGAGTTGTACGAAATTTAAAACAGACATTCTAAACTTAAGATAGACATGAAAAAATTGATAATCATTTTGTGTGTCTTTGCTTTGTTATCTTGCCGCAAGAGCAGTACTGACACTATACAATTTCCTATAGAAACACAAAGTGCTTTAAACACTTTTGGTTGTTATATTGACGACAAGGCGTTTATTCCTTCAACAACACTTTTTGGAAATGTTCGACCAATTAATGTTTACTATACACCTGACTCAACACAATACTACAAAGCTGGCTTTCTTTCGATTCAAGGTATTGACGCTAGATACTCATTGGACTTTGCTGGTGGTGTATTACTTCAAAAATTGCAAGTATTTGGAACCGGAGAATATTCACTAAATCATGTTGTTAATTGTTCCAATCCTTACAACTGTGACGGCGGCGGTTACTACAATGCAAAAGAAAGTAAGACCTATTTCATTGAAAGTGGTAAGTTGACAATAACAAAACTTGACACGGTAAACAAAATAATTTCTGGTAGGTTTCATTTTACGTCAAAAGACACTTTAGGAAATCGAAAGGAAGTGAGAAATGGTGTTTTTGACACTAAGTATATCAATTAAACTTCGTACAACAAATAAGGCTTCGTCGGGCCTGGAAGGCCAACGATGAGGCCCTAGTTGTAGGGAACGGCGCGGTAGGGGGCATCTTAAAATATATGGGGATTGCTTTTTGAAGCTTTAGGGCAGCAGTTGGGTGCTGGCACCTGGCACACTAAAACATAGTGTTTTCTTTCTTTTTTTATCTTCTTTGTTTCCATCAATGGCAATGAATAGCCAGCCGCTTTGCAGCAGCAATTTTTATGCTTCAGTAATGCAGTTCAGCAGTGCTTTGGCCTGTTCTATCCAGTCCACAAAAGAGCCGGATGGTGTCCTGAATTTGAAATACCAAAAGTGATACATTCGCCATTAGTTAAATATAAAAACAAATTATACCTGCCGTTCTGCCTACACCTGCATTACGCCCATTTTAAAATCTTCCATAGTTGCATTGTTATTGGCGGCTTCAATACCAATACTAATGCGTTGCCTTGTGCTGGCGGGGTCAATAATATCATCTACCCATAAACGGGCAGCAGCATAATAGGGAGTGGTTTGTTTATCGTATCCATTTTTAATATCGTTAAACATTTTCTTTTCTTCTTCGGCAGTTAAAGCCTGGCCTTTTGTTTTAAGTGAAGCGGTGTTTATCTGCATTAAAGTTTTAGCACTTTGTTCGCCACCCATTACCGCAATTTTTGCACTGGGCCAGGCATAAATAAACCTTGGATCGTAGGCTTTACCGCACATGGCATAATTGCCTGCACCATAAGAATTACCTGTAATAAAAGTAAATTTTGGCACTACTGAATTGGCTACGGCATTTACCAGTTTGGCACCGTCTTTTATAATACCGCTGTGTTCGCTACGGCTGCCCACCATAAAGCCTGTAACATCCTGCAAAAAAACAAGTGGAATCTTTTTCTGATTACAGTTCATAATAAACCGCGCAGCTTTATCTGCACTGTCATTATATATCACTCCGCCCATCTGCATTTCGCCTTTGGCTGTTTTGGTAATTAAACGCTGGTTGGCTACAATGCCAACGGCCCAGCCATCAATTCTTGCATAGCCGCAAACAATGGTTTTGCCGTAGTCTTTTTTAAATTCATCAAAAGAAGATGTCATGCTGACAACGGAAGGATCTGTTCCACTTTCACTTTCAGCCGAAGCATCTACTACCCTTTCAATAATATCCAGCACATTGTAGGGTTTTGCATTCCCTTCGGGGATGATGCCATAAATTTCTGAAGGGTCTTTTGATGGCGGTAAAGAGGCAATCCTGTCAAAGCCAGCCTTTTCCTGTTTACCAATTTTACTGATGATTTTTTTAATGTGCAGCAGGCAATCCTGTTCGGTTTCAAACTTATAATCTGCAATGCCGCTAATGGAATTATGTGTGTCGGCACCGCCCAGTTTTTCGTTGTCAATATCTTCACCAATAGCTGCTTTTACCAGGTAAGAACCTGCCAGAAAAATACTACCATTTCCTTCAACCATTAAGGTTTCATCACTCATAATGGGCAGGTAAGCACCTCCTGCAACACAGGCACCCATTACAGCGGCAATTTGTGTAATACCCATCGCACTCATTTTTGCATTGTTGCGAAAAATGCGGCCAAAATGTTCTTTATCAGGAAAAATTTCATCCTGCATGGGCAGGTAAACGCCAGCACTGTCTACCAGGTAAATTACAGGCAGTTTATTTTCCATGGCAATCTCCTGCAACCTCAAATTCTTTTTACCTGTTATGGGAAACCATGCGCCTGCTTTGACCGTTTGGTCGTTGGCAACAATCATACAAAGCCTGCCGCTTACATAACCAAGGCCGCCAACGGTACCGCCGGCGGGGCAGCCGCCCTGCGCCTCATACATTTCAAAACCAGCAAAGGATCCTATTTCTGTAAAGGCGGTATCCTTATCAATTAAAAAGTCAATTCTTTCCCTTGCGGTGAGTTTATTTTTTTCGTGCTGTTTTTCAATGGCTTTTTTGCCTCCACCACATTTTATAGTATTAAAATATTGCTGCGTTTTAGCCAGAGACTGTTTCATCCAGTCTTCGTTGCGGTTAAATTCTATATTCATAAAAACAAACGGTTGTTAGTTTTGTAAAGATAGGGCAAGAAGGGATGAGAGGATTGGTGAGTTTGTTGATTTTGAGATTGGGATGTGCAGTTTTAAATGTTAAGTAATAATAAACACTTTACCACACTTTTTTTAAACAGTAATTATTGTAATTGTACAAATTGGTTTACTTTCAAGCGTTAGTATTAACCTCTATATCATGAAATATAAATACACTGCTTTTACCCTTTTGCTTTTAGTTGTAATGGCTTTTACTTCTCCTGAAAAACAAATTTACCCAAATGATTTTAAAATTTTAACAGGCCAGCTATGGACTGGAAAACTTACATACCTTGATTACAGCAGTAACAAAAAAACTACCATACCTGCCAATATTACCATAAGCCAAAGTGCACAGAATAAGAACATTTGGTATTTTAAAAATGAATATCCTAAAGAACCACATGCCAATGGCATTGATACTGTGGTGGTTAGCAAGGATGGTAAAAAGATTAATGAAGAACAGGTAATGGAAAGGGTGATGAGTAACGATTCGACCATAACCATTATTACACAAAAAAATTATAACGATGATGGAAAGGCAAAAGTTTTCAGGTACACCTACTCCATCAGCAAACATAAATTCTCAATAAAAAAACAAGAACGGGCTTTAAAAGAAGGCATTTTTATTGAGCGTAATACGTATGAATATGAAAGGAAGTAATTGGCTGAATAAAACAGTTACTGAAATTAGTAAATACACTGGTTAATTGGAAGATCCCTGCAAAAGAAATGCAACTTGATTATTCTTTTTTGCGCTCACTGCTAGTTCTTAAACAATCAAAAGCATTTATCAGGATACTGTGAAAATCCCTATTTCAATAGCAAAAAAACTACAGCTTTTAATTGATGGCAATACCTTGCCAGCCTCTGGCCTGCAAAACCAGGTAATTAAAAAAATGCTGGAAGATGGTGCTGTACAAAAACAACAGTACAGCAAAACAAAAGCACTGCTGTTTGTTGCTGATAAGCAAAAATTTGCCATTTACCTGCACAACCATTTTGGCATTCGTGGCATACAAGAATATATTACCAAACAAACAAGTGAGGAAACATTAACACGGGCTGATGCTGTTACCATTGCAGGTGACTCTAAATTACAGCGCATACGCAGTTTTAAAGGCTTTTTAGTAACCAGTTATAATACTGTTGAGGCAACGATAAATGACCAGCCTTTTACCATTTACCCCCAAAGTGGCAGCTATACTTTTATACATGATTATGAAAGCTTTTTGCTGCCTGAAAGTATTACTATTGTTGGCATTGAGAACCCTGAAAACTTCAGGTTTATTGAACAGCAACGTTATTTGTTTACCAGTAAAAACCCATTATTTGTTAGCCGCTACCCGCAAAGTAATGACCTTATAAAATGGCTGGAAGCTATACCCAACCATTACCTTCATTTTGGTGACCTTGATTTTGCAGGCATTAATATTTACCTGAATGAATACAAAAAACATCTTAGCAATAAAGCCACATTTTTCATTCCCCCAAATGCAGAAGAATTGCTACAGCAATTTGGCAACAGGTCGTTGTATGATAAACAATATCATTTGCAGTTAAATCGCATTGAAGAGAAAGCGATGAACGACTTGGTACAACTTTTACATAAATACAGGAAAGTGCTTGAGCAGGAAATATTTATAACCCCTACTAACTAACCGTAGTGTAGCCATACACCTTTTACCTTATTGTCCGTAATTTTTTTTGGTAACAAGCTTTTGAATTAATATGTGGCAGCGGTGGCGTCGCACACTGGAGCATTTGTAAGTAGTTGTGCAGTTTAGCAGCAGTGTGTATTTCTGGCGCATGGCCTATTGCCTGTTACTTGGTATCACTTGCAAAACATTTAATGCCGGTAAAGTGACGGCTTCACACAGGCCATGAGGCGTGCGCGAGTGGGGATCTAAATTTATATTGACCGTATTGCCATATAAATCGGCATTCTCATAAATAGCAGATGCAGAAAGTTTTGAATTGTTTTTAAATGTATGGGCATAATCAAGGCTTCCTAAAACAAAGTTTCCCTCTTTGTTTTGAAGGTTAGAATTAAAATAAGTGAGTTGCCTTATAACTGTACCAGTGCTTAAGCTGGCGGTTGAATTATTGTATACAATATCTGCCCTGCGTTGCTGGTATTTTTTGCCCGCATAAAAGCCCGCACTTAGTACATCGTTTTTACCTGCGCTATAGGTTATGGCAGTTCTTGCACCATAGTTGTACCTGTCAAAACTTCTTTCGCCGTTTGATGGAAAACGGGTAATGGTATTGTTGGTAAAATTATTTGTAAAAACATCCCCTTCCCTGCTGCCATTAGCATCGTTACGTGTATAGTTGCCGCTAACAGAAATATCCCATTTATTTTTTTTGAAGCTAAGTGTGATATCACCACCAAAACGAACGGGCTTTTCAAGGTTGTTATAAGCTGTGGTGGATGGCAACCCTGCCAATACATTTGCCTGCAAAGCAATACCATCCGTTGTTCCTTTTTTTGTTGTGATGTTAATGATGCCTGCCTTTCCGTCTGCATCATACTTTGCAGATGGGGCTGTAATTAATTCAATGTTTTCAATAGTGTTTGCAGGCAGTTGGCTTAAAATAGTCTGTGCATCTGTTAGTACAGGTTTGCCATTAATCAGCACTAAAAAACCAGTTGAACCCCTAACGCTTATTTCGCCAGCACTGTTAACAGCAACAGAAGGAAGATTTTTAAGTACATCCGTTGCAGTACCGCCTTTGGCAGACTCAAATTGGTCTGCCTTATAGGTTTGTTTATCCAGTTTATTGGTGATGGTATTTTTCCTGCCTTCTACAATTACATCCTTCAACATCTTACCTGATATGTCCAGGTAAATACTGTCTAAAGTAAGCTGCTGGCTTTTATGCAATATTTCAAATCTTGCATAAGATGTTTGATAACCAACTGCAACCACTTTAAGCAAATAATTGCCTATGTTAATTTTAGGTATTGCAAAAGCACAATTGTTTTGCGTTAATGCACCGCCTGCAATAGTTGAGTCGCTTAGTTTTAACACTGCAACACTTGCAAATTCAAGAGGTAAACCGTTTTGCTTCTCAGTAACAACGCCTTTAACTGTGGCATTTTGAGCTGTTAAAACATTCAATACAAATAATAGGGGAAGGATTAAAAGTAATTGCTTAATAGAAGTCATTTACAATAAGTGTTATGATCCGTTATTTATTGAAAGCGTACAGGTTTATGTTGCCTGAAATTCAAAAATAGAGGAAGTGGATTTGTTCTACAAAATAAGTAGAGTAATAATAATTTACTCACTTGTTTATGAGGAAAAGTGTTGATGATAAATGAAAGTGGATTTAAATCTGCCTCGATTTGCCTTTGGGATACCTTTCAGAACAGCGGTGCCAGTTAACACGTGGCACATGCCAGATGCAGTTATCATTTCTTATGCTTAAGTTTCAATTTCTCGATTGTATCCATAACAAAATGTTCTGGATTTTCAACAGCATGCCCTATTTCGATAAATAAGCGTTTAAGCAAGTCGTAAGTCCTGTAGTCAGCATTGATATGATTAAATTTTGTAGTCCCCATATATTGGCACTCTAAACAAATATTTAATTGAGTGATGATTTTATGGTTACTATCATAAAAAACTATTGCATCGCGATAAACCGGTGAACACAGCCAATGTGGAATATCAAAAATTTCTATTTTAAGAATACTCCTGATCCTGTATGTGATGGGGTCGGTAGATTTAAAAGTATTTGTTTTTTTGCATGAAGGATGAAACTCGTTTTCATCATTTATTAAGTACTGTGTACCACCTATTAGTTTTTCCAATTCTATAAGCCTTTTTTCACCCTTACTTCCCCAATCTTTATTTTCTTTTTTTTGAAGTTTTCGTTCAAGATACTCCTGTTGCAGCAACGCCTTGTTTTCTTCAAATTCTGCTCCTCTTTGAAACGAATAGGTCTCTACATAATCAATATCAAGATTGTCAATAAAGTCAGGCGAAGAAATATATGTATAGTTGGGTTTCATTATTTACAAATAACCAGTTACTTATTGTTATGATGCATACCTAAAAAACATCCCTAAATATCCAATTAATTATTTTACAATCAGCAAAATTACCATCCATTAAAAACAAAAGTTAGTTTATAAATTTGTGCTGTACGAAGTCTCTGAACCGATAGCTATCGGTTTCGTATGCCTTATGTTCTTTAAAAGCCTCTGGCTTTTTATCCGTTTGTAACGGGTTTCAAACCCGTAGGAACATAAAATCTGCGAAGTCAGAGACTTCGCAGAGCTATCCAAAGACCCAAAACTCACGTTAGAGTAATAAACATGGTATGAGTTTTAAATGAAAGCGAGTTTAAATGGGGGTTTAGCTCCCTCACAACTTATCATTCCAGTAATCCTTTTCTTCTTTTGCTTTTTTTGCAATCAAGTTAAACTTTTTGGGTAAACCCTTTGCATAAACTACAATAGTAATAAGGTTGGAATAAATTAACAGCAGCAACAATATCCACGAAAAAACAATAGCTGTAGCAGTTAGAAATAAATACACCAGTAAAAGCACATAGAGCAATATTAATATGCCACTTATCAATACCAGCAAAGGCGCAACGCGGTGGTGCATAATAAGCATAATGTAAGAGATGGCGGTAAAAACGAACAGAATGCTTATTATCGTTGTAAACCAATGCGAGTTAAAAGCCATAAATACCTGTACAAGGCAGGCCAGGGATAGTATGGTGCCAAGGCCACCTGCATACAAACAAAAATCTTCATCGCTTGTGTCCAGCGGTTCCATAAAAGTTAGTTTTCGAGCTCATAAAAAAGGTACAGGCGATATTTCACCTGCACCAACTATTCATTAATTTATCGTAACACAATACCAGCCAAAGGCGGCAGGTTCAATGTTAGTTTATAGCATTTGCTTGCTTTGTCTGCAAGCTCTATTCTAATGTCGGGATTAAATGTATCGCCTGTTCCCCAAAAGGCTTTTATATCGCTGTTAAATATTTCTTTCCAATTCTTTTTATCATGCACATAAATATTCCAATCGTAACGTACAACAGGTGTCATGTTTAAAATCACCAGTACATCATCTTTAGGCTTATTGCCTTTACGTTTATACACCACCACACTTTCTGCACGGTGGTTAAGATCAACCCACTCAAAACCTGTTGTATCAAATTGTTTTTCGTACAGTGCAGGTTCGTTACGGTACAAATTATTCAGTTGCTGCACACAACTTTTCATGCCTGCATGGCTTGCATACTGTAGCAAATCCCACTGCAACTCTGTTTTATAATTCCACTCATTGGTTGCACCAAATTCATCGCCCATAAATAATAATTTGGCACCTGGATGCGTAAACATATACGTGTACAGCAAACGCAGGTTGGCAAACTTTTGCCAGTCATCGCCTGGCATTTTATAAATCATAGGGCTTTTGCCATGCACTACTTCGTCGTGGCTTAAAGGCAGCATAAAGTTTTCATCCTTAAAATACATCATGCTGAACGTAAACTTATCCTGCGAACCCTTGCGCAGCAGGGGATCTGTTTTAAAATAAGCAAGCGTATCATGCATCCAGCCCATCATCCATTTCATACCAAAACCAAGGCCGCCATCAATGGTTGGCCTGCTAACTCCAGGCCAGTCAGATGACTCTTCTGCAATTGTTTGAATGTCTGGAAAATCGCGGTACAGCGTGGCGTTCAAATCTTTTATAAAAGCAATGGCTTCAATGTTGCCGTTGCCACCAAATTCATTAGGTTCCCACTCCCCTTCTTTGCGGCTGTAATCTAAAGTAAGCATAGAACTTACTGCATCTACACGAATACCATCTATATGAAACTGGTCGAACCAAAACCTTGCACTGCTGATGAGAAAGCTTTTTACTTCGCCGCGTTTGTAATTAAAAATATAACTGTTCCAGTCAGGATGAAAACCCTTGCGCATATCAGCATATTCGTAAGTATGTGTACCATCAAACATATACAAACCATGCGCATCATAAGGAAAATGTGAAGGCACCCAATCCAATATTACACCAATGCCCGCATCATGCAAAGCATCTACAAGCAAAGCAAATTCCTGCGGGTTGCCAAAGCGGCTGGTTGGTGCAAAAAAACCTGTACCCTGGTAGCCCCAGCTACCATCAAAAGGGTGTTCCATAACAGGCATTAATTCTACGTGCGTAAAACCCATTTCTACCAGGTAAGGCACTAATAAAGCAGCAGTTTGTATGTAGGAATTGTAACTTTCTTCGTTGTTTTTATCAGGGCGCATCCAGCTTGCCAGATGCAGTTCGTACACAGAATAAGGTGCATCTAATGCATTCTTCTTTTTACGCTCTTTCATCCATTTTTTATCAAGCCAGTTATACTCCGTTTGCCAGGTGATGGATGCTGTAA
Source organism: Chitinophagales bacterium (assembly GCA_031424995.1). Taxonomy (GTDB): domain Bacteria; phylum Bacteroidota; class Bacteroidia; order Chitinophagales; family Chitinophagaceae; genus Parasediminibacterium. The sequence continues at coordinate 92,346 of JANPIP010000063.1, forward strand.
AAGGGCGTTTTTCTGAGTAATGTGCAAAAGGATCAGCCTTATCTAATTTGGCACCACCAAAACCATGAATATGGTATTTATAAGCTTCGCCCTGCAACACATTGGGAATAAAACCTTCCCAAATACCAGAACTGTCTAAACGTACTTTTAAAGGATGTGCCTCTTTATTCCAATCATTAAAATAACCTGTAACACTTACATAAGTTGCATTGGGTGCCCACACCGCAAAGTAGGTTCCTTTGGTATCAAGCACTTCAACCTGCTTATTACCAAAAAATTTATACAAACTGTAATGCGTACCATTTTGAAAATTGGTTACATCTTCATCTGTAAACAACGAATAATTCCATACAGGCTGGTTGGTTTCAATAAAATGTAGTTCTTCGTATTTTTTGTTAACCGTGTCTTTTATTTTGTTAACAGCCGTTTTTTTTGTTGATTTTTTTGTTTGAGCAGGCTCTTTTACAGCTTCTGTTTTTTTATCAGCAGATTTTTTCGATGTTTTTTTTATATCAGCGGTCATATGTTTGGATAATTAATAGATAATTAAAAATATTAACATTTAATTTTAAATTCCTAACGGTTATTTGCTGTGTAAATTATGGAATTTACCTATTCATGCATCCATCTATAATTAAACCAGCCACCAATGCTAAAATTTTCCCTGCTTTTCATTTTGCTTACATGCCTGCAACTAACTGTACATGCCCAGCAATCTTCTGTAAAAGGCACTGTGCTTGATACAAGTAACAAAGAAAACCTGCACAATGCTGTAGTATCTGTTATAAGGCAAAAAGACAGCATTCTTGTTAAATATGCAAGAACAGATACTAAAGGAAACTTTGAGATAAAAAACATCCCCGCAGGAAAATATACTGTAATGATCAGCTACCCTTTGTACGCAGATTTTGCAGAAAAAATTGAATTAACAGCAAACGCAACAAAAGATTTTGGCGCACAGCCGTTGATACAAAAGGCCAAACTACTTGAAGAAGTAATTGTGAGGCAAAAAATAGCGGCGATAAGAATAAATGGCGATACCACAGAATACAGGGCAGACAGCTTTAAAGTGGGTGCCAATGCCAACGTTGCAGACCTTTTAAAAAAGATGCCCGGCATACAGGTAAATAGTAAAGGCGAGATTACTACGCAAGGAGAAAAAGTAGAAAAAATATTGGTTGATGGTGAAGAATTTTTTAGTGATGACCCTGCTGTTGTAACCCAAACCTTGCGTGCCGATGCTGTAAAAACCGTACAGGTATTTGATAAAAAAAGTGACCAGGCAACTTTTAGCGGCATTGATGACGGGCAAAAAACAAAGACAATTAACCTGCAGTTAAAAGAAGATAAAAAGAAAGGATATTTTGGTAAGATGGAAGCTGGCAGCGACTTTGATTACTACAAGAATGCCAAGATAATGGCCAATTCTTTTAAAGGCAAAAGAAAAATTGCAGGGTATGTTACTTACGACAATACCCAGTTTAACAGCCTTGACTGGAACGACCGTAACAATTATGGTGGCAACATGAACAGCAATACAGAGTTTAGCGATGATGGTGGCATTTACTTTACCAATGAAGGCGATGATTTTAGTTATGGACAGGGTTTGCCATCAGCAGTAACTGCTGGTTTGTTGTACAGCAAAAAATGGAATGCGGATAAACAAAACATTAATAATTTTTACCAGTACAATAACCTTACAGTAAATGGCCTTACCAAAAGAATAACACAGAACATTCTTGATTCAGGCAGTTTTACTAATACAAGGCAGGATGAGTTTACCAGCAAAAAGTATCGCAACAAAATAAAAAGCATTTACGATCTTACTATTGATAGTATGAGCTCGTTAAAGCTTACCGTTACAGGTGCAATTTTACATACTGATAATTCAGGTTATTCAACAGGCAGTTCAACCACTGACTTAACAGGCTTTTTCAGAAACAAATCAAACAAATTTTCTTCTACGGTAACTGACAATAAAAACCTTGCAACCAATATTTTTTACCGCAAAAGATTTAAGAAAAAAGGAAGAACAATTTCTTTAAATGCAGATTTAATTTGGGGCGATAACAAAAGCAATGGTTACCTTTTAGCAGGCAATGAATTTTTCGATTCTCAAGGGGTGTTTTCGCGTAAAGACAGTATTAACCAGTTTAAGCCCAATGAAGATGTAACTTCTACTTTTAATGGACGTGCATCATACACAGAGCCGCTTTGGAAAAATACTTTTCTTGAGCTGAACTATGCTTACGCAGGTAACAAAAACGATGCAAGCAGAATCACTTTTTCAAAAGCAATCACAGGCAAATACGAGCAACTGGTTGACAGTTTAAGCAACCACTATATATACAATAACAGCAGCAATACTGGTGGTTTTAATGTTAGGTATGCGGGCAAAAAAATAAATTTTTCTGTGGGTACTTCATTGGGTGGTGTAACTTATAAACTTACTGATGTTATGACCAAGGCTGCACGCGATATTAACTTTACAAACGTACTGCCAACCTTTAATTTTGGCTATACCCCAGGCAAGCAAAAACGCTTAAACTTCTCTTACAGGGGCAATACCAGAAACCCAAGTTTACAGCAAATTCAACCCTTGCGCGATAATTCAGATGGGTTAAACGCCACCATAGGCAACCCAGATTTGCAACAGGAATTCAGGAATAATTTCAGCCTTTACTATAATGATTATAAGGTTTTAAAAAGCCGCAGCATTTATATAAGTGCCAACTTTGCAACAGTTAATAATGCCATCAGTAATTCAAATACTTTTGATGATTCTGGCAGGGTTGTTACGCAGCCTGTAAATGTAGATGGCAACTATAATGGCAACATGTATGCGCAATACAGGTTTGATATTGTAACTGCTTTAAACTTTGGTTTTGGTATTAGTCCCTCCATTAGCCGCAACGTAAATCAAATTACACGCAAAGGTGTTACTACAAGAAACGTGAGCGATAACAGGCGCATGGGCTATAATATCAGCATGAATTATTACCCTGACAAATGGATCAATTTTTATTTCCAGGCTAATGCCAATCAAAACGAAACAAAATCATCCATCAATCCTGGCATTATTACAAAATACTGGACATATTCATCAAGTGGAGAAGTAGAAATGAAGCTGCCCAAAAAATGGTATGTAACGCTTGAAGAAGACATTACTGTATATGAAAAAACTGCTGCGTTTGCAAATGCTACTGACATTTTTATACTCAATGCAAACATTAAAAAATCAATTACCAAAGATGAAACCTGGCAGGTTAAGCTTTCAGCAAACGATCTTTTAAACCAAAAGCAGGCCATTAACCGTAACATCAGCAGCAATATTATCAGCGAAACCACCAACCAAACCATACAGCGTGTTTTTCTGCTGAGCCTGATATATAATTTCAGTAAAAACGGTAAACCACAAAACAACTAATTATTATGAAAATTTTATTGGCAATACTTACGTTAACACTTGCAAATACTGCATTTGCACAAACCAAGTTCATAACATCTGGCAGGGTTGAATATGAAAAAAAATATAACCAGCATAGTGCCTTAGAAGATGAAGGTGAAGGCGACTGGATACAGCAGATGCGCAAGAACTATCCAAAATTTGTAAGCGATGTGTATGAATTAAGGTTTACAGAAAACAAATCTGTTTATAAGCTTGCACAGGAAAATCCCAACAATAAATACCTATGGCGTGATAAGCCTTCAGAAACAGATGTGATAGTAAAAGATATGAGCAAGGAAACCATTTCCATGCAAAGAGATGTGTTTGAAACTGTATATCTTTTGCAGGATAGTTTGCGCAACCTTGACTGGCGTATTACGGATGAAACCCGCACTATTGCTGGCTTTGAATGTAAAAAAGCAGTAACCAAAATTTGCGACAGTGTATATGTAGTTGCTTTTTATACTGATCAGATTTTAATAAGCAGCGGCCCTGAAAGTTTTGGTGGCCTGCCAGGTTTAATATTGGGGCTTGCTGTACCACGTTTGCATACCACCTGGTTTGCTACAAAACTGGAATTAACTGAACCAACTACCGCGCAACTGGCACCTGCGCAAAAGGGTAAGAAAACTCAATGGCAAAGCTTACAGAAAGACATGGATAAACTAAGAGTTCGCTGGGGGCAATACGGCACAAAGTTTATGTGGAATACTTTGTTGTAAAGAATATTGGAACGCGGATAACACAGAGTGAACGGATGTTTTGTAAATATTAATTCGTTCTTTATTTACACAAACGCTACCCTTTTTACTGACAAGAAGAATCCGTTTTTATCTATAACATCCGTGTTATCCGTGTTCCTATCACCCATCAATCCATGCACAGCATTACCAACCCACAAAATAAAATAGTAATACCGCCAATGGCGGGAAGATATTTTTCTATTTTATCTGTTTTAAAAATTGACAATCCATAAAAACCAAGCAGTACCATCAACAGCATAGCAGCGATGGTTGCAGTAGTGTAAGCAGCTATAAACAACAACATTTCAGTTATATTTCTATCAAACCCTAATACAGAAAGCAACGGAATCATTGGTTCATTGGGTGCCAATGCAAAAATTACAAACATTACCCAGGGCGTAACAGCGTGTTTTTGCTGCGGGTAAACAGGCTGCCCATGTTTATGCTCATACACGTATAAACCGCCATCCTCTTCTTCATCAAAATGTTTATGGATTTTGTTTTTATTTAACTGCACAATACCCCAAACTGTATAAGCCAAACCAAATAAAAGCAACATCCACGCAGCAATACTGCCCCTTATATTTTGCAGCCAACCAACCTTTAAAGTTGACCAGCCAAGTAGCATAACCAAAGCACTTATTACTACAGCACTTGCAATATGGCCAAGGCCACAAAAGCTTGTCCACAGAATAGTTTTACCAACACTCCAGTTTCTTGATTTTGATAAAGCGATGAACGGCAGGTAATGATCAGGCCCGCTGAAAATATGCAGGCAGCTTAATGAAATGATGATGAGGATAACGCTAACATCCATTGGCAGTAATGGTTTCATCGTTTTGCGCCATTGCCGCAATTGCTTTTAAACATTCATGTAGTTGCTCACCGCCATGCGATAATAATCTTACAATAATGCCTTTTACAGGTGCTTCTGTAACACCAAAAACAATATTCTGATGCTGCAATAAATATTCAATCACCTCTTTTTGCAAAGTACCAGTTTCTGTATTTTGGTTGATGCAGATAAGGCTTGCCTGATGCGTAAATCCTTCTAGTTGGCCAATAGCGTTTACATCTGTTTCAAGCGGTTTTATGCAGAGATTTTCTTTTATAACCAATTTATTGTTAAGGTAAATTTCAGTCAGGTTTTGCAGCCTTGTAAACTTAAATATTTCGCCATTCAGCTTTCTGCCGCAGGTTAATATTTCGCCCCATATTAATGAGCAACCATCACTCAAAAACACTTTGTTGGCAGCAAGAAAATCTGCATTCACATGCGGCACCACAGGATGTGGCAAATAAATAAAAGAAGCATTCTTTGCAAGATGCACTTCCATATTTTGTATAGCCCTGCCCTGCATGGTAAATATTCTCTGATAAGATTGTGTGTGTAACTGAAGCCCAGTGTCTTCGCCAAGCTCAACTTTTATTGACAGGTTGTCGCCATCTAAAACTCCGGGCGAAGAACTCATCATCATTAAGTGCAAAGCCTTTGCCTGCTTGTCTTCTGTAATATTAGCCAGTTTAAAAGGCGGTGTAAAATAGCCTTTGGTAAAAATAGTTTTACCCTGTTTTAAAATTGTTTGTATATGAATATTTCCTTCCAAATTATTTTGATTGCAGCAGTTCTTTTTATTCCACTATCCTGTTTTTCAAGTCCATCATACCGTGTAGTATCCTAATCACTTCAATATTGTTTTCGCCAACCCGTTTATAAAATATGATATGATGACTTGCTTTAAACCCCAGGATATCATTACTAATTTCGCCGTAAACTTTTCCTAAACTAGGGTTATCCGCTAACTCCTGGCAAAAGCCTGTAAGCAGGTAATAATATTTATCTGCCTGTTTTTCTGACCATACTTCGTAAGTATAGTTCCAGATTTCTGACAGGTCATCAACCGCTTTATTTGTTAGACTGTAATTAGCCATTGTTTCTTTTAACAGCTTTCAAACTTTCGAGATGTTTTTTGGCAATGAAGTTTTTAGCTGTTCCGCTTTCAATACCATCTTGCAATGCTTTCTTTAATGCAACAATTTTGCTTTCCTCTTCCTCTAATAAACGAAGCCCCGCTCTGATGACTTCGCTTGCATTTTTAAACCTGCCTTCTGATATTCTATCATCAACAAAACTTTCAAAATGATTTCCCAATGAAACAGAAGTATTACGTGCCATGAAATAGTAATTTTTTCGAAGTTACCATTTTTGGGTACTTTCTAACAAAGTAAACCCAGCTAATATTTTATCTCCAAAGCTTTGGTTCATCAACGGCTTCCAGCAGCGCATATTTTTGTATCCAGCCAACAATGCTTTCCAAACCTTCCAGTTTCATCAGGTCTGTAAACACAAAAGGGTTGCCTTTGCGCATCAACCTGGCATCGCGTTCCATTACTTCAAGACTGGCGTTTACATAAGGGGCAAGGTCAATTTTATTTATTACCAGCAAGTCGCTTCTTGTAATGCCTGGGCCTCCTTTGCGTGGTATCTTATCCCCTTCAGCAACATCAATTACAAAAATGGTAACATCAGCAAGGTCAGGACTAAATGTAGCAGACAAATTATCGCCACCACTTTCTATAAAAATAATCTGTACATCAGGAATACGCTGCGCCATTTCTTCAACAGCCTCAAGGTTCATACTCGCATCTTCACGAATGGCGGTATGAGGGCAGCCACCTGTTTCAACGCCAATAATACGTTCAGCTGGCAGCAGGCTGTTTTTGGTTAAAAATTCTGCATCTTCTTTAGTGTAAATATCATTAGTAATAACAGCAAGGCTGTATTGGTTGGCCAGCCTGCGGCTGAGGCGTTCTATCAATGCAGTTTTACCTGAGCCTACAGGCCCCGCAACACCAATTTTTATATAAGTTCTATCCATCTGCGCTTTTTTTCTACCATATTAGATACATAGGCACATAGCTTAAAACCATGTATACCCATGGCATTCCTATTGTGTCTATGTGCCTATGTGGTTCAATATTTTTTGTTGCGACCTGATCATTCTTAATCCGCTAAATCAGCGTTATCTGCGTTCCTATTACTCGCTATCATAACCATTCGCCCACTCCCCTTTCAGCTTGTCAACTTTCTCAAGCACTTCATCATTCAGTTGTTGTTTGTAAGCCTGTACAGCGTTGCCAATGGTTTCATCAAAACTGCCTAAAATACTTGCGGCTAAAATGCCTGCATTTTTTGCGCCATTTAATGCAACAGTGGCAACAGGAATACCATTGGGCATTTGCAAAATACTCAGTACACTATCCCAACCATCAATGGAATTGCTGCTTTTTATAGGTACCCCAATAACAGGCAGTGGAGTAATGCTGGCCACCATACCAGGCAAATGGGCGGCACCACCAGCACCTGCAATAATTACTTTTAAACCACGCCCTTTTGCGGTTTGCGCATAATCAACCATACGTAATGGCGTACGGTGGGCAGATACAACAGTAAGTTCAAAAGGTATATTAAAATGCTTTAAAATATCGGCTGCAGCCTGCATAATATTCAGGTCGCTGTCGCTGCCCATAATAATGCCAACAAGTGGTGTGGTCGTCATAACAAAGTTTGAAGCAGCAAGATAAAAGGTATTGAAATACCGTGCATCATTCTATTGTATTCCTTCCTCTTACCGTAGGTGTCGTTATCATTGCATAAAATTATAAGCCTGTATTTTTTTCGTTTTATATTGATCGTTATTGTGATGGCAGTGAGTAAATGCACTCATGCACAGCTATCCAATCTTGCTACCAAAAAAATTCCTGCAAAAGGTATTATTCAATTAGATGCAAAAAGTATTGTTCCCGGCTCTATTTCCATACAAAATACTGATACTTCTTTTTACAGTATTGATGCGGTAAAAGCCATTCTTACCTGGAAAAAAGAAATGCCGGCAGATAGTGTATTTATCACCTACCGTACCTTTCCTTTTAAGTTAAATGCCACTGCGCAGCATTTTAATTATGACAGTATTAAAAACAATTTCATCGCCGCCAAGCCCTTTGTATTTAACCGTAATAACAGGCAAAACCAGAATGCAGGGCTGTTTGATTTTGGTGGTGTGAATTACAACGGCAGCTTTGGCCGCAGTCTTAGTTTTGGCAATAGCCAGGATGCTGTTTTTAATTCACAGTTAAATCTGCAACTGAGTGGCATTATTGGTGATAGCATTCAAATAGCTGCTGCCATTACAGATAATAATATTCCCATTCAGCCAGATGGTACCACGCAGCAACTGAACGAGTTTGACAGGATTTTATTACAGTTTAAAAAACGCAACTGGGAGCTGAACCTTGGCGATATTGACGTGCGGCAATCGCAATCTTACTACCTTAATTTTTACAAACGTTTGCAGGGTGCCAGTTACCAGCAGCAGAATAATATCGGCAAAAATGGCAGCAACAAACTGTTGGTAAGCGGCGCCATTGCCAAAGGCAAATTCACACGTAATATTTTTCAGGGGGCAGAAGGCAACCAGGGCCCCTACCGTTTAACGGGTGCCAATAACGAACTGTATTTTGTAGTACTGGCCAATACAGAAAGAATTTTTATTGATGGTGAATTGTTGCAGCGCGGCGAAGACCAGGACTATGTAATAAATTATAATACTGCCGAAATTACGTTTACACCCAAAAGAATGATCACCAAAGACAAGCGTGTACAGGTAGAGTTTGAATATGCTGACAGGAATTTTCTTAACTCAATGCTTTATGCGAATGATGAACTGCAATTGAATAAAAAGCTAAAAATCAGCGTGGGCATTTATACCAACAGCGATGCAAAAAATTCGCCCATTAACCAAACGCTTGATAACAGGCAAAAACAATTTCTCGCCAACCTTGGCGACAGTATTCAAAATTCTTTTTACCCTGTTGCTTCCATAGATACTTTTTCAGTATCAAAACTCTTGTATGCTAGAATAAAAAATCCCAACAGTAACGATTCTATTTTTTATTATTCAACCAATAAAGACAGCGCCAAATACAGTTTAAATTTTATTGAAGTGGGCATCAATAAAGGCAATTATATTCCATTATTAAATGGCACGAACGGCAAAGTGTATGCGTATATGGCTCCTTTAAATGGTGTACCGCAGGGCAATTTTGAACCCGCTACTTTTTTGGTCACCCCTAAAAAACAACAGCTTGTAAATATTTCTACTGAATATAAAATTGATAAAAAAACACTGCTTAGAACAGATATGGCTTTAAGCAATTACGATGTAAATACTTACTCATTAAAAGACAAACAAAACAATACAGGACATGCCGCCAGGTTTATATTACAGCGCAATGGCTTATGGCAATTACAGCAAAAAAAACTACAGTTAAATACACTGCTTGGTTATGAGTTTAACAATGCCAGTTTTAAACCACTGGAACGTTTACGCGGCGTAGAATTTACCAGGGACTGGGGCCTTGCACTGCAAACCAATATTATTACAGAAGAGCATTTGCCCACTGCCACTATTGAAATAAAAGATGACAGCAGCAATATACTGCAATACACGGCAGCAGGCTATTTCAGGGGCGATGGGTATAAAGGTTTCAGGCAAAGTCTGCAGCACCAGCACACAATTAACGGTTGGCAAATAAGAAGCAATTTCAACTTAACCAACAGTGATAATATTACTGATAAAGGCTTTTTTCTGCGGCCAGACATCAACATTAACAAAACACTTACACAATTTAAAAACAGGATGATTGGTGCTGCCTATGCTTTAGAACACAATGAACAAAATAATGTATTGAGGGACACTTTAAACGCTATTAGTTTTTCTTTTGAAACCATTACCGCTTTTATAAAAAGCGATCAGCAAAAAGATAACCGCTGGGCTTTTACCTACACCACAAGAAGCAATAAAGCACCCTACCAAAAAACGCTACTGCAAACTGACCGCAGCCATAATTACAACCTGTTGGTGGAGTTATTAAGTAACAAAAAACACCAGATAAGAACCAACATTACTTACCGCGAATTAAAAGTGTACAACCCCACCATCACCAACCTTCAGGCAGACAATAGCTTGCTTGGCAGGATAGAATATGTAATTAACGAACTGGATGGATTTATTACAGGCAATGCTTTATACGAAATTGGAAGTGGGCAGGAACAGAAAAAAGACTATTCGTACATAGAAGTTCAGGCAGGCCGGGGCCAGTTTACCTGGAACGATTACAACGGCGATGGCATACAGCAACTGAACGAATTTGAGATTGCGCTTTTTCAAGACCAGGCAAAATACATACGCATATTCACGCCTACCAATGTATTTATAAAGGCTAATTATACGCAGTTTAACTACAGCGTTTTGTTAAGCCCCAAGGCATTGGCCAATAAAATACATAACCTCAAGTTCAAGAACTTTATTACCCGTTTTAACTTACAATCAGCCTTGCAAACAGGCAAAAAAGTATTGGCAGATGGCAGCCCTGAATTAAACCCATTTAATAATAAAATTGCCGATACCGCATTGGTTAGTCTTACTAAAACATTCAGTAATACTTTGTCTTTTAACCGTTTCAGCAGCAATTGGGGGCTTGATGTAAGCAACGTGATAAACTTTTCTAAAACCCTGCTTACCTATGGGTTTGAGAGCAGGCAATTAACTGAATGGGTACTTCGTGGCCGCGTTAATATAAACCGTATGTACACGCTGGAACTGCTACAAAAATTTGCCGCCAATAACCTTATCACGCCCAACTTCAACAACAGGAATTATGAGTTGCAAACTATTAGCACCGAACCAAAATTTACCTATACCAACAGTACTAAATACCGTTTGCAGGGTGGCTATTCTTTTGTAAAAAAGAGTAATAGTATTTTGTATGGAGGCGAAGAATCCATTAGCCACTCGCTTAACCTTGAAGGGAAATACAATGCAGTGCAAAGCACCAGCCTTACTGCAAAATTTACGTACAATAACATCTCTTATACAGGCAGCGCCAACACCACGGTAAGCTATATTATGCTGGATGGTTTATTACCCGGTAAGAATTTTTTATGGAATGTAGAATTGACCAAAAGGCTGGTAAACAATCTTGAAATAAGTTTTAGTTACGAAGGCCGTAAACCTGGCGAAGCAAGAACAGTGAATATTGGCAGGGCATCAGTAAGGGCGTTGTTGTAGATTATCTATTTTTCAAGCCTGTCAAGAATATCGCAGCCAGCAACGCCTTTTGCAGGAGCAGCATTTTTGGGATATACAGAAATGGCGAGGCTCAACAATAACAGCAGCAAAATTCCCAATGCAATAGGTATATCAAGGTTCAATCCTTCAGTAACAGGTGCAGTATCATTATTTACAAGCATGGCAGTGGTGTTTACAGCCATTGGTACGCTTGATGCAATTAAAAGTTACAGAAACCTGCAAGTTTTTATCAAGAATATTTTATTCCTGCAAAATGCTGTAAAAGTAATTAGTATAAATCCCCCCTTCATCAGCTTGTTTTATCAGGCACCATTACACTTTGTTGCAACTTTTTTATTTTTAAATTAATTGCAACAAGTTCTGTTGCAATTTTTCTGTTGCAAAAAAAATTGCAACAATTTTTTTGAAACAAATTCTGTTTCAATTTTACAATAGAAAATAAAAATGCAACGGTTTAATATTGATCTTTAAATTTTAACCAGCGTGTGTACTAAAATGACAAACACAAGCAAACATAAAATACTAACTTTTTTAATCGCCACTGTTTGGCTTATCAACGGTCTCGTCTGCAAAATTTTAAACGTCGTACCAAGGCATGAACAAATTGTTGCAGCAATTTTAGGCAGTGATTATTCAAGGCTTCTAACCATTTTAATCGGGCTTTCAGAAACAATAATGGCAGTGTGGATATTAACAGGATTTAAACCCAAACTCAATGCCATCGCTCAAATTACCATTGTGGCGGTAATGAACATTTTAGAATTTATTTTGGTTCCCGATCTTTTACTTTGGGGTAAACTAAATGCTTTATTTGCTTTACTGTTTATTGCGCTTGTTTATTATAATGAATTTATTCTGAACAAAAAACCAAACCTGTCTCCCACACAATGAAATTTTTAAAAAATCACCCGTTTGCAGTTGAAGCGTTTTTTAACAAATCAGTGGTTTTAACCTTTGCTGTTACAAAAGAACAGCTTCAAAACCTGATTCCCGCTTGCCTTGAACTTGATACTTTCCAAAACAAATGGGCTTTTATAGCTGTGGCAATGGTTGAAACAAGCGGGTTAAGACCCAAAGGGTTTCCAAAATTTATGGGTAACGATTTTTTCCTGGTTGGTTACCGCATTTTCGTTCGTTACACCAATAATGCAGGCAAAAGGTTAAGGGGTTTATATATCATAAAATCAGAAACTGATAAAAAGAAAATGGAGTTTTTTGGAAACATCTTCACCCATTACAATTATACCACAACCGATATAAAGCAGTTTACAACAGGAAATTTAAGTGCCATACAATCAGAGCGATCAAATTTTAAAATCACGATTGAACAGACGGACAATGAAATAAAAATTCCCGAAGGTTCGCCATTTACTGACTGGAAAGATGCAAGAAAATTTGCAGGCCCGTTGCCATTTACATTTACGTATAATAAACAGGATAAAACAGTTTTAATAATTGAAGGAGTTCGCCAAAACTGGACACCGGCACCCGTAAAAATAAACAGCTATCATTTCGGTTTTATTGAAAACTTACAACTTAAAAATGTGGTTTTAGCAAACGCATTTGAGATAAAGAACATCCCTTATTACTGGAAAAAAGGTAGAATTGAAAAATGGAACTAAAACGAAAACCATTTCAGGGCGTGTATAATATCATCAGGTTTAACTGGCACTTTTACCTGGTTGCGGGTGTTCTTCTCATAACAGTATTTCTGCTTAAAAATTTGCTTCCAAAACCCATTCAAAGCCTGGTATATATTGGGGCAATCATTGCCATTTTTATCATCGTTATTTCATTACTAGTTTCTTATTACGTGTACGATTTGTCAAACCTTTACCAGCTTAACTGGCTTAAAAATGCAGACGGTAAAAAAATACTAAATATCAATGCAGGGTTTGATGAAACGAGTGAAATTATAGTGAATAAGTTTAGCCATGCAGCGCTTACCATTTGTGACTTCTACGATCCAAACAAACACACGGAAGTATCCATACAAAGGGCAAGAAAAGCTTACCCATCCCCTGCTAAAACAATTGCAGTACAAACGCAACAGCTTCCTTTTTTAGATAATAGTTTTGATATCTCGCTGGCAATTTTATCGGCCCATGAAATAAGGAACGAACAGGAAAGAATTCAGTTTTTTAAAGAACTGAACAGGATAACAAAAACACAAGGACAAATAATGGTGACGGAACATTTGAGAGACTGGAACAACTTCCTGGCTTATACCATTGGGTTTTTACATTTCCATTCCAAAGCAAGCTGGCTGCAAACCTTTAAAAAGGCCAACCTTAGTATAAAACAACAAATAAAAACAACGCCATTTATAACCACTTTTATACTTGAAAAGAATGGAAATACACTTTAAAATAATTGGGATTTTATTAATTGCACTTGCTTTGATACACATCATTTTTCCAAGATATTTTAACTGGAAAGAAGAGCTAAAATCATTGAGCTTAATGAACAGGCAAATGATGGGAGTTCATACCTTTTTTATTGCCTTTACCATTTTCTTTATGGGCGTATTATGCTTAACATCAACCAATGAATTGATACAAACAAAGCTAGGCAAGACTATAACATTTGGCTTTGGTGTTTTCTGGACAACAAGGCTGTTCATTCAATTTCTTGGCTACTCATCTGCATTATGGAAAGGAAAGAAATTTGAAACCACCGTACATATTTTATTTACGCTACTGTGGATATATTTAAGTGTTGTGTTTTTTAGGGCAGCGATGCATTGAGGATAGCAGAATATTATTTCATTGGGGATGAATAATAAATATCAGTAAAGTTTATTTAAAATGAATAACGTCATTTTCTTAATTTTTTTCATTGTAATAACAATGTTTACCCAAGCCCAAACAAGGGCAGGTTTCTCAAACTCTTTTAAAATAGAGTTTGTATATGGCGATGAAGCACACGCCAGGGAAGAAATACTTTTTGAGATCAAAAACAACAAAGTAACGGGGAGAATAACCTATCCTAATACTGATAAAGTAATACCTTCTGAAACAGAATTAACCGATTCACAAATCAATGTAATAAATTCATTTGCATTTTTGGTTAATAAATACAAAAACAATGATTGCAAAGAAAGCCACACAAGCAGCTATATTAAATTCTACTTCATTGAAAAAGATAACCAGACAATTAAAATCACAAAATTTTGTGATTGGGGAAGACTTACTTTTTTTGATATTAAACGATTGATATTTGAAAATTACCTGAAATCTCTTGAAGCAAAAAAACAATCAATCAATCAGGGACACTTTAAAATATTAAAGGGGAAATGGAAGGAAAGTACGCCTTTGGACAAATTAGACCTTACTTCAGTTTGTAGCTTAAATAAAATAACGAAAGACCTTAACACCATCACCTACATAGAATTTACAGAACTAAATAAAGTAATAATACAAAGAACAGATAGAAAAATTTATTACAATTACCGATTCGAGTTCAGGGATGACAAAACGTACATTTTTTTATGGGGGGATGATAAGAAAAATAGAGAAGAATTCGTTTACGGTCATAGTTTTTTAATAATTAATTGGAACAATAACCATATTAAATTATCACGAGGGTATTAATCAACATGCAAATAATCATATAAAACTTCGCGAAGATGTCCTCCATTAACAACCCACATTTCCCTTAACCCCTATGTTTGCAGCAAATAAAAGTTTACGGGTACTCAAATCTTCCTTATGAAAAAAACACTTCTTTTAATTTGTTTGGTTATTACGGCATTTACGTCACAGTCGCAGAACTATCTTATCACCAGCCTTGGTGCAGCTACCGACAGTACAAAACTTAATACGCATGCCATTCAAACAATTATAGATAAGGCTGAAGCAAATGGCGGCGGCACTGTTATAGTTCCCAAAGGTGTATTTCTTACAGGTGCGCTTTTTTTCAAACCAAAAACAAAACTTCTTTTGCAGGAAGGCGCTGTATTAAAAGGATCAGATAATATTAACGATTATCCACTGCTGCCATCACGTATGGAAGGAAGGAGCATCTATTATTATGCGTCTGGAAATTTAAAGACATTACAGCTACCGCTGAAACACCGGGTTTTAAAACAAAATACCAGGGCAATAAACTGGATAATGTGAAGGTAAATGGTGAGGCATTGGTGATACAATAAAAATGTTACACTTTCAGATTAAGGTATAAACCCACACAAGGCAACCATTAAATATGGTTGCCTTGTGTATTTATTTGAGATAAGGAAAAGAATAAAACTGACCTGTCTTATCACACGGGCTACATATTTCCAATTTTTTGATTTATGTCAAATAATTTGGAGGATAAGCTTTACAATTTTGCTTCAGTATTTACATAAATAGTTTCGTAAATAAAAGACAGCAAATCAATAGCAAGCTCTATCAGTATTGTAAAAAAGAAATCATTTACAGGGCTTAACTATCATAAACAAACAATTATATTCGGTCGGCCCACCGAACAAAACACTTTAAAAACATCATTTGTGAACATTAACAGGGAGCATATTCATATAATAAGCAAGCACAGCCGTTTACCCAAACAAAGTGTAGCCAGGCTGTTAAGTGAGAATGTGTACAGCAATACAAATGCCTGGCAAAAATTTTTACGAATATTTTTCCTTGGCCTTGGCACTACATTTACCATAGCGGGCATTATCTTCTTTTTTGCATACAACTGGGCGCAAATGCACCGTTTTGTAAAAATAGGAATGATAGAAGGGCTTGTAGTTATTGCAACTGCTATAACCTTGTTATCAAGGTTACAAGTACTAATAAAAAACCTACTCTTAACGGCTGCAGTTGTACTTACAGGTGTATTATTTGCCGTGTTTGGCCAGGTATACCAAACGGGTGCTAACGTTTACAATTTTTTTTTAGGGTGGGCGGCAATAGTAACCATTTGGGTGTTGGTTTCTAATTTCGCGCCTTTGTGGCTCATTTATCTTTTATTAATCAATACATCTGTAATACTTTATCAACAGCAGGTAGCACAAAATTGGCACGATGTGTTGCTGCATTCCATTCTTTTTGGTATTAATGCAGTTGCAGTGGTATTTTTTTTATGGGTAAAAAAAATTAGGAACAACGCAGATGTTCCCGTTTGGTTTACACATACACTTTCGCTTGCCACCGCAAGTTTTGCAACTATTGGAATTATAACAGGAATTTTTGAAAAATTTCATCCTTCTTTTCCTGTTTTGTTAGCAATTACTGCTGTTATATACACAGTTGCAACATTGCATGCAATTAAAAATAAAAGCCTTTTTTACCTTTCTGTTATTGCATTTAGTGTAGTATGTATTCTGGCTGCATGTATGCTAAATATCTCATCAGACGCAGCAATGATTTTGCTGGTAAGCCTTTTTATTGTTGCTGCTATTACTATAATAATAAAACAATTTTTACAACTTCAAAAAGCATGGAACAATGAGCAATAATGAAAACACTATAATTCAATTACTGCATCAACTGCAGAAAACAGAATCTTTTGAAGCCAATGAAGAAGCTATTGCAAAAGAATATTTTGAAAGCAATTTAGAAAAGCATGGACTGGCAATTAAAGTATTATCAGTTCTTGGGGGCATTCTCGGTACCCTGGCTTTTATAGGTTTTTTATTTATTGCAGGTTTATACAATTCAAGTACAGCATTGGTTATTGCAGGTGTGTTGTTTATTGTTACCGCTGTATTTATAAATAAGCAATCTGGAAAACTGGTACTTGATACAGCAACTATCTGTATTTTTTTAAGCGGTTTCTTTTTGGCAGGTTATGGTCTTGAAGAAATGAAAATGGGTGAAAATACCACTGCCCTGATTTTTATATTTATTGCATTGGTAACCCTTGCGGTAATGCAACGTTTTATGCTTTCGTTAGTGGCCATGCTGATAATAAACGGCTGTTTTCTTTTCCTGATATTTAATAATAATTATGACAATCTAATTCATATTTATATTTCATTACTGGCCACAGTTTTTACCTGCTATCTACTTAATGAAGCCGCACTTATTACAAGCAACCCTATTATTTCTGCACTGTACAAACCAATGCGTACTGCGTTAATGTTTTCATTTATTACAGCAGTATATTTTGTAGGTAAAAAAGGATGGGTACACCTATCCCCTTCCATGCTGTGGTTGTCAGCACTGGTTAGCATAGGCATTACTCTTTTCCTTGTAACAAAAAAGATACTTCCCGTATTTAACATTACCGATAAAAAAACAAAAACAATAGTTTATATTATGACTTTGGCAATATTGCTACCAACACTTTTTGCACCAGCAGTTTCTGGCGCGTTAATGGTTTTATTACTCAGCTTTTTTGTAGATTATAAAACAGGTATTGTTACAGGTATCCTTTCGCTCATTTATTTTGTTTCTCAATATTACTATGATCTTAACCTTACGCTGCTTGTAAAGTCGGGCATTCTGTTTACCTCAGGCTTGCTGCTTATTTTCTTTTATTTCATTACCAATAAAATCAACACCAATGCAAACATTTAAAAGGTTGGCAATACTGGCAAACCTAATAATGTTGCTGGTATTGTTTAACGGATCTGTGCTAAAAAAAGAAGCAATTGTAAAAGAGGGCACATTGATATTGCTTGAGCTGGCACCTGTAGATCCGAGATCATTAATGCAGGGTGATTATATGCAATTGCGTTACAAGATTTCGGATGAAAATGAAGAAAGAACTTCTTTGGCAAAAACAGGCTTTTGTGTTGTTAAACAAACAACGGATGGCGTTGCTCAAAAAATAAGGTTTCAGCAGGGCAAAACACCATTAGCCAACAACGAATTTTTAATACGGTATAATTTCAATGGCTGGCAAATAACCATTGGTGCTGAGTCATATTTTTTTGAAGAAGGACAATCAGAAAAGTATGCAAAAGCTAAATATGGCGGCATAAAAACAGACCGTGAAGGTAATGGCGTTTTAGTAGGGCTTTATGACAGCACGGGAAGAAAGATAAATTAACAGAGAGTTATCGTTTTATGGTGCAAGCTAAGGCTGCGCAAAATACCGGGTTACTTATGCATTTAAAAGCAAATTCTTTAGCGGCCCCATGGGCGAAGTTGAACTTACTTTAAATTGGGATGCAGGAATTGAGGATGTGAAGTGGATACGCTTTTTACCGTTATTAATTGTAGCTATGCCTGTATTCAACTGGCGTAAAACTAGTTTTACTTTTGAACAGTTTACTAAACGATTGCGGATATTCAAAACCTAATTGGTAGGCAATTTCACTTACGGTTAAATTGGTAGTCGTTAAAATTTCTTTGGCCTTTTCAATTAATTTATCGTGTATATGTTGCTGCGTGTTTTGCCCAGTTAAGTTTCTAAGCATATCACTTAAATAAGATGATGACACATTAAGTTCTGTTGCTAATTTTTCTACTGTTGGTATTGGCAAGTCAGAATTAACAGTGAAATAGTTGCTTAAAATATTTTCAAAATTTGTAAGCAAATCGTTGGTAGCCATCTTTCTTGTAATGAATTGTCTGCTATAAAATCTGTTGCAATAACTTAATAGCAACTCGATATTCGACACGATAACGTCTTGGCTGAAATGATCTAATCTTGCGTTTATTTCTTTTTGAATATTTTGAACAATTGCTTCTATAGTTTTTTCTTCTTCGTCTGAAAGATGCAATGCCTCGTTTACTGCATAGGAAAAGAACCCATAATTTTTAATGGCCTTGCCTAATGGATATTGTCTTATCAAATCTGCATGAAACAATAAAGACCAGCCATCGTTATTTCTATTGTCTTCACTATCTACACTAATTATTTGATTTGGTGCTATAAATGACATGGTGCCGTCATCAAAATCATAATGGTTTTTGCCATATTTTAATTTGCCTTTAAAACTTTTTTTGATGGAAATATTGTAAAAATCTAACAGTAACTTTTGTTGATTGATGGGGTTTTGGTTTTGTATTTTGGAATGGTCAATAATGGTAATTAAAGGATTTAATGGGCTTGGCAAACCCAAAAAAGAATGTAATTCTTTTACCGAAATTATTTTCCTGATATGTAGTTCTGTTTCTCTCATATTTAAAATAAGCAGGCAATAATTGCTTACTGCCTGCTTTGTTATTTTGGTGAATTTAAGCCTTTAAAAAATCAACGCCTGCACTACTTCTATCCATTGTCATTATTTCTAACACATTAGCAGGATATTCAACTGGCAATTTGCTTACTTCGTTCAACTTGTTTAATTCATCTTGCGTAAACACAACATCTACAGATTTTAGGTTGTCTTGCAGTTGATGCAATTTAGTAGCACCAATTATAACACTGCTTACAACTGGCTGGTATAACAACCAAGCCAATGCTAACTGAGAAATAGACACTTGCTTTTTTGCTGCCATTGGTGCAAGTATATCTAACACATCGTAAGCTCTTTCTTCATGAAAAGGCGGAAATGGAAAACTATTTAACCTTCCTTCTTCCTTTTGTCCATCCCTTTTGTATTTGCCTGTCAATAATCCTCCACTTAAAGGACTCCAAACCATCATGCCTACTTTTTGGTCTAAAAGCATAGGTACAATTTCACGTTCTACGTCTCTTACATCTAATGAGTAATTGGCTTGTAAAGAAGCAAACCTGTCTAGATGATTGTATTGCGAATATGCCAGGCCTTTCATTAATTGCCAGGCCTGCATATTACTGGCACCAAAATACCTGATTTTGCCACTTCGTACTAAATCATCCAGTGTTTTAATGGTCTCTTCAATGGGCGTCAATGGGTCGGCTGTGTGAATTTGATACAAGTCGATATAATCTGTTCCCAATCTTTTTAAGCTGGCTTCCACTTGTTGTATAATATGCTTTTTTGATAAGCCTTTGTCATTTTCACTCTTACCCATTGAGCCTCTAACTTTTGTTGCCAGCACCAAATCATCTCTGTTGATAGATAAATTTTTGATGGCTTTACCAATCATTATTTCAGAAAGTCCTTCTGAATAAATGTTTGCAGTGTCAATAAAATTAACGCCTGCTTCTACTACGTTTTTAATTTGTTCGTCAACTGCATCTTGGTCAAGGTTGCCCATATAACCAAAAAAGCCTTTACCGCCATAATTCATAGTGCCTAAACAAAGCGTTGAAACCTGTAAGCCTGTATTTCCCAAAATTTTGTACTTCATCATTGTTGTTTAATTGTGAAGTGCAAAGGTGCGCAACCATTAACGCGGGGTTGTGTTCAAAACGGAGTTGTTTGTGTTCAAAATGAGTGTGGTGGTGGTTGTTTTTGGTATGCGGATTTTTGAATGGTTGGTAGTTAATTTATTTTAGGACAAGAAAAAAAAGCGAAGTTTGACTGTCAAGCCCAACTTGCAGCAATACCAATTATCCGTTTGCCTTTCTCAGAATTAACAATTAATTTTTTTTTGACAAACCTTTATCACGATTTCTTGTTTAATAAATGTACAGTAACTCTTAAACAAGCAATTGTTTAAATACGGTTATAAACAAATCATTTTTATCCCTTAAAAAAATTAATCATGTTCAAAAATCTCTTGCAAATCCATGCGATTGCTAACAACAACTATGTTGCCTTTACATTTTTTGTAGGCACAATGGCTATGATGGCCGCCTGCGTTTTTTTCTTTTTTGAAATGTCGAATGTTGACAAAAAATGGAGGACATCCATGCTTGTCTCCGGCCTCATCACTTTTATTGCAGCTGTGCATTACTATTACATGCGTGGCTATAACCTGGAAACAGGGGAATCACCGGTATTTTTCCGTTATGTTGACTGGATCCTTACTGTGCCTTTGATGTGTGTTGAGTTTTACCTGATCACTAAAAAAGCGGGCGCAAAAGCCGGACTATTGTGGCAATTAATATTTGCATCGATAGTTATGCTTGTAACAGGCTACATTGGAGAAGCAATTTATGGAAAAGAAACTCAGAGCTGGATATGGGGCCTGATTAGCGGTGTTGCATACTTCTACATTGTATACTTGGTATGGTTTGGCGAAGTTGCAAAACTTGCAAATAATTCAGGCCCTGCAGTTCAAAAAGCAGTAAAGACACTTGGCTGGTTTGTATTGGTTGGATGGGCTATATATCCAATTGGTTACATTGCCGGTACAGAGGGCGGATTCTTTGGAATGAAAATGTTCCAGGGTCTCTCAATGGATATTGTTTATAATATTGGAGATGCCATTAACAAAATTGGTTTTGGTTTGGTGATTTATGCTTTGGCGACAGCAGATAAATCAAGCACACAAAATGCTTAATTATTAAAAAAAGGTGTGATAAAATTTTATCACACCTTTTTAATTTTTATAAATACGAGATAAAGAAGCGCCATGAAAAAGATTGTCTTATTGTTACTGGGTATCACACTGCTATTATTTCAGAATTATATTGCAGCTATTCAGCTTAATATACAATATTTTATTTTCATCATTGGCGTTTTAATACTTGGTGTTCCTCATGGAGCTGCAGATTTACTTGTAGCTGCAAGAAATGCTGATTTATCTAAAAAAATCTTTTCAAAACAAAAATTCTTTATCTATTACCTGGGTAAATTGGTATTGTTTGCATGTGTTCTTTTTTTCTTTCCTCTTGCTGGTAACATACTATTCATCTTTTTTGCTGCCTATCATTTTGGTGAAACAGATTTAAATCAATTCAAAACCAATACACTGCCGGGTAAAATATTTGTAATATCCTATGGTTTGGTAATATTGAGTGTTATACTGTTGCATCATTTTGATGACGTAAAGCCAATATACGAGTTGTTTGAATCGGGCAGGGAAAACCAGGCTGTTATTAACTGGATCAGCCAAAATCGGTATTACATACTTTTTGCTAATGCAAGTATCTTTTTTATTGCAGCGTTTATATATTTTTTAAATAACAGATATCCTTATAATTCCGATAGTGGACAATTTTTAGTGCGTTTTGCCTGTATTCTTTTTATTCTTTTCAATCTACCCCTGCTGCTTGGCTTTACATTTTATTTTGTGGTGTGGCATTCGGTGTTATCAATTAACAACATTATAAGTTACCTCAGGAAAAAAAATACGGTTTCCTATACAACAATTGCAAAACAAATTTTATTGTTCAGTATTTTGGCCATTGCAGGCATCGGAATATTTGGGCTTACCAGCTTTATGTTCATCAATGAAAATGCAGTTACCGGATACATTTTTTTAGGCCTGGCAGTACTTACTGCACCACATATGGAAATCATGTATGACATGTATGGTGCTATCAGGCAAAAACGGCAAGAAATATTGAATTAGAGTTCAATTTATCAATCTGCGCCCTTGAACAAATGTAAATAGGCAGTTATATTGCTGTTCAAGATTTTTTTGTACCGCTAATATAAAAAATAAATGTATTGTTAAATCATATTACACTGTTTTATTTCTGTTATTTTATTTACGGTTCTGCCTGATTTGAAGATTTCAATATTTTTAAAATCCCTTGTCGCATTTAGGATTTTTGTTTTTTCATTTCTCTTAGTGCCAATAAAAAACCTGTGGCGAATAGTAGTGTAATGAGTCCAGCAAAATATGGTATTATTTCAGTCATTTTTCTTGTTGTTTATAAGTTTTAAATAAATTCCAAATGCAAGTATGGAAGGCACCCAAATACCAATAAATATGGCGGAGTTTGCTTCTCCTTTGAAATACAATATTTCGGAAAAAATAAGCGAAAGAAATGCTGCGATAAATAATAATTTATCTGTTATTGTAAACTTTTGAAACATAATGTTATTGATTTTAAAATTTTGCTTAATCTACTAATAATATAAAGGTAGCATAAAAGCATGGTTTACGTTATAGTAATCTTTTCCGTGTTTAGCAAAACAGGTAATTAACAATCTGCTATGTGTTAATTTCAGTGTCTTCACTGGCGCGGGTGTTCCAAAGGATTACCCATGACTTTTTAGTTTGGCCAAACTGTATCCGAAATTAATAGCTGCAAAAGTTGAACCTTTATAATACTGCTGTTTTTTGTATAATAATTAATGCCGCTGCTGTATTCAAATTATTCAGGTGCCATACAAGCCCTGCCCCTACCGCATTATGGTGCAGGTGAGGCAGTCTTTGAAACGTCCTCTCTTCTTTTTCAAAATCTATTGGGTGGTAATCCGTTTGCTAAAACTGGTATTCCCTTTACCGTGGGATTGTGTTCAAAATGGATATAATGGTGGTTGTAACTGGTATGCCTACTTTTTGATGGGTTGGTAGGCAATTGGTTTTAGGACGAGACCCGTCCTGAATTTGCAAGTTTCGCAGAGCAGAGTGATATATAGCATGCAACATAAAAACTCACTGCATATTGCTATGCAGTGAGTAATGTTTATTTAGGCTTCATCTTTTAGCGATTGCATGTCTATGACGTACCGGTATTGCACATCATTGTTTAGCATGTCTTTGTAGGCATCGTTGATGTCCTGTATGTTAATAAGTTTTGTTTGAGGCAGAATGTTATGTGCTGCACACAAGTCGAGGACTTCCTGTGTTTCGGCAATGCCGCCTATTACTGAGCCACCAACTGTAATGCGACTCATGGCCAGGTTCATGTTGTTTAGAGGTTTTTTATATTCGCCCAACAGGCCAACCGTTACAATAGCACCATCAAGGTTCATTAGGGAAATATAAGGTGTCAGGTCAAAAGGTTCGGGGATCGTAATCAGCAGGAAGTCAAGAGATTTTTCTTCGGCTTTCATGGCGTCTTCATCGGTAGATAACACCACTTTTTTTGCACCAAAACCTAAAGCATCCGTCGCTTTTTCTTCGTCTGTAGTAAAAACAGTTACCTCAGCACCCATGGCCACAGCAAGTTTTACTGCCATATGACCCAGCCCTCCAAGGGCAACTATTCCAACTTTATCACCAGCCTTAACACCCCAATGCTTAAGTGGAGAATAGGTAGTGACACCAGCACACAAAATTGGCGCTACCGCCTTTACATCAAGCGACGCTGGTATTTTTAACAGGAAAGATTCTTTCACCACAATATTATCTGAATAGCCGCCAAAGGTGTTAAACGCTTCCGCTTTAGGGTCGGGCTTTATGTAGCCGTTGTAAGTGGCCGTCCAGCTAACTGGGCCCTGACAATAATTTTCTTTGCCATCTTTGCAGGGATTGCAATGCCCACAGGAATCAATCATACAACCAACACCTACAATATCGCCTGTTTTAAACTTGGTAACTGCACTGCCGGCATTAATGATCCTGCCAACAACTTCGTGCCCCGGCACGCACGGATACAAAGAATTACCCCAATCGTTCTTTACTTGATGAAGGTCGGAGTGGCAAACCCCGCAGTACAAGATATCTATATGTACTTCGTCTGCTTTGGGTTCCTGTCTTTCAAAATCCATTCTGTTCAAGCTGTTTAAGCTGTTTATGATAGAGCTTTTTGCTCCATAGCCTTTTGTTTTAATAGTGGACATAATTTGTTTTTTGTAGAAAATACTAACATCGTACCATGCCTTTTTTTAATCTGTTATGTGGTAAAACCAGTTAATATGGATACATGAAAGTTTTTACATCACTTAATTAAATTTTCTGTTCTAACTGATACTTATTAAAGTGTGTCAATAAAGTAGCACACAACAAGGGAGGGTTTAAGCAGTTGGGGAATTTACCAACTGTACTCGCTTGGGCAGGTCTTTAACCTGTTCGTTATCGTTCCTTAGTTATGGCATACCAAATCTTTTTACTGGCGCGGGTATTCCAAAGCATCACCCGTGACTTAGTAGTGCAGCCGGATTGCATACGAATTAAAAACTACAAAAGTTGAACCTGTATAATACCGCTACTTTTTGTGTAATAGTTGATGGCACTGCTGTATTTAAATTGTTCAGGTTGCCATATAAGGCCTGCCCTTACGGGGTTCTGGTGCAGGTAAGCCAATCGTTGAAACATCTTCTCTTCCGTATCAAGAACTATTGGTTGGTAATCCGTTTGCCAAAACTGGTATTATTTATTATTACTGTTACCGCTGCCCGCATATTTAAACATATTCAGCATCCAAGCTTTGCGGCTTTCTTTTTCATTTGCAGTAATGGCGGCTATAATTTGTTTGGAGGTGTATTTTTTAAAGTCGCGCATAATATCACTTAACCTGTTGGTTTAGCTTGAGATGATCAGGTGCAGGTGTCATAATTACATAATCATGCAGGCGCAGGCCTTTTTCTTTACAGCAGTATTCCAGGCTTTTAATAATAATGTCTTTATACATTTCCCTGCTAAATACATCTATCCAACCCACTATGGTACAGGTAACAAAATGTGGCCTAGCATCTTCGCCCACCTTGTATTTGCCAGACATAGTACGCTTTTTTAGCTAAATAATTTAAGTGGGCTTTTAATTTTCAAATTCCAGACACCATCCGGCTCTTTTGTGCAGTCACGGGTGATCTGTTGTAACACACGCGCCAGTTGATACATAATAATAAGACACTTTTTTACTTTAATAATTCCTCATTTTGTTTATCACTTTTAGGGCTTTTATGTATAAATTTTAAACCTAATTGTAGCACTTCTTGTTGGTAACAATTTGTTGATTGTTCGTTCATTTTGCGGTAATAGTTTCATAACAAAGTGCAAGCATTTTTACAGCAAATTAATTTTATTATGAAACAATTAAACATTACTTCTACTGCACTGGCAGTTGTTGTATTTTTTACCTTCTTAGGTTGTAAAAAATCAGATAATAACTCATCTGTAAATCAAGATATTACTTTTACAAGTAAGTCTGTAACGCCTTCCTTAGCATTTATGATGCCTGGTTACGAGAGTGTAGAAATGTTTCCGCTTATTAGTAGTGATGATGTATTAACTGGTTCACGATCATTTATATATGGTGGACAGCCAGATGGTGCTGGCTTAATGAAAAACCCAATTGGTGAGGGGTATATTTTACTTACTAACCACGAAATTTTAAGAAGCGTAAGCCGTGTGTACTTAGATAAAACTTTAAAACCAACAAAAGGCGAATATATTGTTGATGGTGTTGGTGGTTTGTGGAGATTGTGTTCTGCTACTTTAGCAACCCCAGAAGAACATGGTTTTGGGCCAATGTTTTTAACTGCTGGCGAAAGCGGTGAAGAAAGTTTGGTACATGGTATTGACCCAATTGGTTTAGTAAGTGATAAGCAAAGAACTGACCGTACATTACCTGCTTTAGGTAAAGCTAGTATGGAAAATGCAGTGCCATTACCAAAAGTTGCTTACCCAGGAAAAACCATCATTTTTATAGGTGAAGACCAAAGCTATGCAACAAGCCATGTAAGTGCTGGTCAAGTATCAATGTACATGAGCAATAGCCTTGGTGATTTAAGTAATGGTAAATTTTATTCGTTAAAACGCACAAATGGTGACCAGGCTGAAATGAATATGACAAAAGGTACACAATACGATGTTGAATTTGTAGAAATACCTAATGCAAAAAACCTTACTGGTGCGGTTATCAACACTACTTCAAATAGTTTGGGTTGTATCCGTTTTTCACGAGTAGAAGATGTAGATTATAGAAAAGGTAGTGCTGCTAATAACCGTGAAGTATATTTTGTTGCAACTGGTCAATCTCCTGATAGAGTAAATCCTTTAGCTGGTTACACTATGTGGGGTCGTATGTACAAATTAGTAATGGATCCAACTGATCCATTAAAAGGTAAATTAGAAGTTGTTGCAGATGGTGCAGATAATATTGGTAATGATTTAATAAACCCAGATAATCTTTGTGCTACTGAAAATTTCGTGTACATACAAGAAGATGGGGATAGTTATTATACAGCATCAAAGCATGATTCATATATCTGGCAGTATTCTATAGCAACAAAAGCTTACAAGCCATTTATTAATTTAAATCATAAGCGTACTGACGCCACTTGGAATGCTAAATACAATCCACTTAACGAAACTAAGTTTGGTAGCTGGGAGTGGGGAGCTATGTTTGATATTAGCGATATTATTGGCGTACCAAACACGTTTTTAGCCAATATACACCCACACACTTGGAGAAGCCAATCGTATAAAAATGCAGATGGCAGTGGTACAAACATGGGTTCTACAGATTTAAGCGCAAGTGCAAGTTCTGCTTTAGAAGGTGGACAAACAATTATTTTAAAGGGTGTTCCAAGATAATTATTAGATAAAATTTCTAGCCCCTTGCAATGTTGTAAGGGGCTTTTGTTTTTACAAAAATGCTACGATATGACATTTAAAACAGTACTTCTATTACTACTATTTACAACCGTATCTTGTATTTGGTTGGTACAATGTACTGCACCAAAACAAACTAGTATAGATGCTTTAAGGTTAGAAACAATACAAGAAATAGATAGTTTTAATGCTTACGTACAAGATACACTTGCAAAAGCTGTAATTGCCAATGAAAGTAGTGAGCAAATTCAACAGCATTTTGTAAAAAGTAGATTGCTTTATAAAAAAGTTGAATGGGCAGTGGACTATTTTATGCCTACAACTGCAAGGTTTGTAAATGGCCCACCATTAGATGAGCTAGAGCTAGAAGAAAACAAAGCAGAACAAGGTGAGGGATTGCAAATGATAGAAACTTTTATTTATCCTACTTACGATACTGCCAAAAAAAATGATTTGCTACGCCAATTAAAAATTTTAAAAGGTAGTTGTGCAAGGATGAAGCAATATTTTACTGAAATAAATTTTGCAGATGATGTGGTAATAGATGCAACAAGATTAGAAGTGTACAGAATAATTACGCTTGGTATTAGTGGCTTTGATGCGCCAATGGCTAAATCTAGTATTGGCGAAGCTGCAACTAGCTTGGCATCAATTAAAAAAGTAATTAACAACTATGCGTTATTAACTAAAAATGATTCATCAAAGCAAGTACTAAAAAATATCAAAAGCCAAATAGATAGTTGTATTGTTTATTGCAATACCAATATTGATTTTGATAGCTTTAACAGGGGTATTTTTATAACAAAATATATTAACCCATTAAGCAGTAATTTATATAAATTTCAACTATTAGAAAATATAGGTTTTGTAAACGATGGTAGACCCTACAAGCAAAATGCAGCTACTTTATTTGACAAAAATGGGTTTGATGTAAATGCATTTATTCCCTCTAAAGAGTTTGCTTCAACACCAGCTAAAATTGCTCTGGGTAAAAAACTGTTTTATAGCAATATGCTATCTACTAATGGTAATCGCAATTGTGCAACTTGCCATCAACCAAATAAAGCTTTTACTGATGGATTAACAACCAGTGCCAACTTAAATGGTGGTTTTATAAAACGTAATGCACCAACCTTAACTTATGCAGTATTGCAACATGGTCAGTTTTGGGATATGCGACAACCAGATTTAGAAAGCCAAGCAGGCGATGTGATTGCTAATAAAGATGAGATGCACAGCTCATTACAAAACGCTGTTGATAAGCTTAGAAAAGATAGCAGCTACACAAAACAATTTGCACAAGCATTTGGCAATAAACAACCTATAAAAACATGGCAACTGCAAAATGCAATAGCTAGTTATGTGCGGTCTTTAACACCTTTTAATGCACGTTTTGATGACTATATGAGAGGTAATGAGAATGCATTAAATGCAAAGGAAATTAATGGGTTTACAATTTTCATGGGTAAAGCTAAGTGTGGTAGTTGTCATTTTGTGCCAATATTTAACGGTACTGTACCACCAAAATTTGTAAAAACAGAGGGCGAGGTTTTAGGTACGCCAAAAAATAAAGCCAATAAGCAATTAGATGATGACAAAGGGCGTTACATACAACACAATATGCCACAATTAATGAACGGTTTTAAAACTCCAACGCTGCGAAACATTGCCCTAACAGCACCTTATATGCACAATGGTGTGTATAGTACTTTAGAGGAAACCATTGATTTTTACAACAAAGGTGGAGGGGTTGGTTTAGGTTTTAAAGTACCCAATCAAACATTAGCACCAGACCCATTAAACTTAACTGCTACAGAAGTAAAAGCTTTGGTTGCTTTTATGAAAACGCTGACCGATAAAACTGAGTAAAAATTTTATTGGTTAATGGTGAGTGTTGTACCATTAATTGTAATAGTATATTTTTTTAACGCTTTACTTGCTGGGCCATTTAGCACCAAACCATTGGCTGAAAATATACTGCCATGAACTGGACATACAAAAGCATTTTGACTAATATTCCACGCTAAAAGCCCACCAGCATGTGTACAAATCCTTTCTACAGCAGTAAAAGATGTTGTAGTTGCACCAGCATCTAGTCGCACAATAATCACATCATTTTTAACTAATTGTGAACCTACGGTTAGTAAATTGGTTTGTAAATCGATTGTAAAAGGGAATAAAACTGGTGGCGGCACTATTGGTGGTGGTACAACTGGTGGTGTTGAAACAACAGCAGTTTCAGTAACTTTTTTACTACAAGCAGTCAGGCAAGTTGCACAAGCGGCTACTATTGGTGAAGTTATATTCGCTAAAAATGTTCGCCTGTACATACCGCTAATGTAGAGTAGCAATATTATCTTACTGTAAACTCAGCAAAATTTTAAAGAGAAGTTATTTACTGCTAATAATACAAAACGTCCGAGATCTATACAACCTCGGACGTTTTGTATTTTCACTAGCGCAGGTCTCTAACCATAAGTGTTCGAAACCTGTTTTAATTGTTCCATAGGAACATCAGGTGGGTTGAAAAAAATAAAATTCATTGTCGTTCCATAGGAACGTTTGGTGTAAAACATAGCACACCATGCGTTCTTACAGAACGCTAACCTCCAATTGTATAACATCTACCCATCAATTGTTCCGCTGGAACAAGGTTTCGAACACTTATGGTCTCTAACCTGTGCTAGTGAGTTACTCAGTTTTAAATATTGGAACAGTGTATTTCTACTTCTCAATTAAACATTATCAAGTGACGCCTTAGCACTGGTCAGAGACCAGCGCTAGTGGTGAAGATACCCGCCACTAAAGAAAATAACAATGGCAAGTAAGTACATGTACCAAGGCTAAGTAAGTGGCCAACCACGACAAACAACACCCCCAACACAAGTGAGCAAACTCACTTGCAAACCCACTGACCTGTGTCAGTAAGGAATAACCTCAAAAATGTGTTCAATCAATCAATTTTAAACTACCAGAAAATTTACCAGAAACCGAATAAACAATACCTTTTGCGTTTGTAATATTTGAATTATAATTTCCAACAATACTTGTATCGGTAATTGAAGTAATATTTACAAAACCTACAAGGCTTACTGTTCTTAAACTTAAATAAATATCGTTGTCTGCATCGGCACCAGAAACGTAGCCTATTGTTACAAAAGTCGAATCACCCTTTTTTGGCCTTAAGTAATATTTACCTTCTTTATTAACCCCACCCAAAGAAATTAGTAAACTTTTAGTACGAACCGATTTTTCTTCCTGATGTATATTTCCAGCTAAAACTATGGTTGGTCTGTTATTGATAATCTTTTTTATGAAACTAGCATTTGTAATATTAAAATTTATATCACCAGTTGCGGTTAAAATGCAACTATCGTAAGTACTAGACGCAATTACACCATTTGTTTTAGTAAAACTAAATATGGTTGATACAAATAATATAAATGTAATAAATAAAAGAGATTTCTTCATTATTCAATATTTGTTAGTTAATAAATTAATTTTTAGCAGCCCCATAAACATATAGCAAAACCCCTCACTAGCGCAGGTCTCTGCCTGTGCTAGTGAGTTACTTAGTTTTAAATATTCGAACAGTGTATTTCTACTTCTCAATTAAACATTATCAAGTGACGCCTTAGCACTGGTCAGAGACCAGCGCTAGTGGGTGGTTGTACAATTGGCTTGCCAAATGCTGCCATCCATCTCGGTAAATTGATAGCTTGCATGTATGTCCGATTTAACACAAACAGGGTCCTGGTTACCATCGCCCCCCAAACATTCACCATTGCTGCTGAGGCTCATAGTGCCCACCATGCTGCCCTCAAAGCTATTTTCTGGCATGGGCGGCTGCTGCAGCTTTGTGGCAATGCTTATGGCACCCGGCCTTGCAAGCGTATTGCCCCTGTTTATAACAAAGCTTTCCAGGTAGCCGTCATGCAAAGCAATGCCCTTTTTTTCTGCGCAGAGTCTCACGAAGCAAAGCAAAGAGCGAGGCTGTGGACCCTGCGGTTGTACAATTACCTAACGCAGAGTCCTGCCACCGTATTGTTGCCTAGAGTAGAGACTCTGCGGGGAAGGAAGCAATTGCAATAAGTAATTTCCCGTTAAGGTAATATAGAATAATAGATGGTATTTGAAATAATTTTGTTGGGTTCATAAAGATTATATTCAAAAATGTTAGAAGGGTATTTTGACAAATCAATCACGTTTTTTGAAAAAACATTAATGCACACTTTGTATTCGCCACTATTTTTTAACAAAAAATCCCTATCAATAACAATGTACTCACTTACTCTTTCACCAGTTTTTAAAAATAACAATTGATACCTATTTATCGACTTAAATTTAGTATTTATCATTACGTACTTTTTCTCTATACTATCTGCTAATTTATAATACTTGAAAAAAGTTTTGTTTAAATTTTTATACCAAGTCTCATCATCATCAGAACGTTTTGGCGACATACCATGAAATTCCCACGCATCTATTTCGTTTATTTTCTTTATGTTCCCATTTCTATCTAATTCCTCCCATACGTTGCCATTTTTCCTGTAAAAGTCAACATTGTAAGCTCTTGGCAAGTAAATGCTTTGACTTGAATGATTGATAACTGATAGTGAAAATGCTAAATTCTTTGCAGATTTACTATCAGTTCTTTGCACAACTTTTAATATCATTTCTAAAGAAGTATCTTTTTCAGACTGTGCAGAAACTATACTATTTTTAAATAATAAAAATATAAAAAGTATTATCCATTTCATTCGGTAAAAATTTATTTTTAGCATGGTGTTGGACTTGCTGGAAGTGGTGGATTAAAACTTACATAATCACCTCTTGCACCATCAAGTGTTAATTGTAATAACTCTGCTGCACAAAGAGCCTTTGTTGCCAAATCACCATTTAAAGTAGCCAACTGCATTTGGTAGGTATAAGCTGCAAATTCAGATTCAATTGCAAATTTAGCAGGATCACTTACATTATCTGCCCAAAATAGGTTAAAAAGCAGTACATGTACAGATTCATGGGCAACAAGTGCCTGCTGCTGGCATTTGGGTAAGGTACTGAAATAAGGTGAGTAATACGTAATAGTGCCGGTAAGACCATTGCCATTAAGCCATATCATAGGTAGCGTCAATGCATCTACAACGGTGCTTCCGTTTGTAAATCTGCCTTGGGCATTTACTGTCCAGCCTCTATAAGAAAAATTATTACTTGCGTTGAACATGTAACATTTAACCTGAACGCTTAGCTGGTTGAAAAAGCCAGGTAACTTGGTATCTAATATACTTTTCGGGTCTACAATTGGATTTGTTTGTACATTTTGTAGGTTTTCCTCATACCAATTCAAATACACATCTACACTATCCCAAACTTCAGGGTCATAGCCTTCCATAATTACAGGGAAATCCTCAGGGGCAATATCATGGGGTTCCTGTAGAAACTCCAACACCATTAACCCATCCTGAACATACCATAAATAATCAATTTTACCATTCCCATCCCCATCACAAAAATGATAGTCGATTCCATTAATGTTAATTGTTAAAAATTGGTCGTCATCACCGCCACCATCACCACCATTATTACACTCACCATAGGTTTGTAAGTTCATGGTATTGGCAACGCCACCAAGCAAATTGCCATTTGTACTATTTATACGCTTTGGTTTAATGCCTATTTCTAATTCTGTATCTCTTGCATCTAACGCACCTACCAGCACCACTTGTACAAAGCCATCCGTTGTTACTGGTTGTAGTATTGGCTTGTGCTTCTTATTTAGTTGCCTAACTTCCTGAGATATTAGCACCCTGTTTTTATTGTAGAAATAGTACTTTAAAAAAGGCTGTGGTTGCTTTTTTATGCCCTTGATTATATCGGGCAAACCTGCTGCCAGCCCAAGGCCAACTGCTGGCAATATGCCGGGGTTGGCATTGTTGCTACCAAATTTGCTGTTGCTGCCTGGTTGTAGTTTTTTATTTGCATGATACGTTAATGCCCCAATGCCCAGGGTTTTAGCAATACCCAATAAAAAACGGTGCTGCTTGCGAGGCAGGGTAATATTAGGCTGTACTTCTATTACTTCACCTGCTTTTACAGGTATAAGGCCAGATGGGGTGTATTGTTTTAAGGGCGGCTGCAAGGGGGTGGTAGTAATGGTACTTTTTGTTATTACCATTTTATGCATGTTATTTTGTGCAGATGCGGTAACAAAAAAGAGGGTTAGTAGCAGCAGCAGGTAAAATGTTTTCATGTGTTATTTTATTTTGGAATGTGAAAGTATCAGCCATAATTAACATTGCCAATTAAATTTTAACATTTTTTATGCATATTGCTCCTGCTTAACTAGATTAGCTACTTTGCTTAACAATAAATTAAAATAATATTCTAATGAAATGTTTTTTTATGCTGCTTTTAGCAACTAATTGTTTTGCCGGGTACAGCCAACAAGTTGCCGGGCATCCTTTTTTATTGGTTACCAAAACCAACCTGCAAAACATAAAAAAAAGCATTGCCACAAATGCTTTAAAACAAAAAAGCTGGTTATTGCTAAAAAGCAAAGCTGATATTTTTTTAAATGAGAAAATTGAAATACCGCCCCGTGGCGGCAATTGGGAGCATTATTACGTAAGCCCCAAAACTGGTAATGAATTGGTTAGGGGCAAACAAACTGGCGATTTTAAATGGGAACATTACGATGCCCTGACCAAAGAACAGTTTACTAGTGATACCAGCAATATAAAAAACGATTATGACGGGGTAGTAATAAGCCTGCTGCACGATAGCTGGGCTATTGGTGCTTTAGAACTTGGGCTGGCCTACCAAATAACCAACGATAAAAAATATGCTATAAAAGCAAAAGATATATTACTTGATTATGCAGCTTTATACCCGCTGTTAGTTGAAAAAAACCTTTTTGATGATAATACTCAAAAAGCGTCTACTGGAAAAGGCAGAGTGCATGTGCAAAACTTAAACGAAGCCTTATGGCTAATTGATATAGTACAAAGTGCAGATTTAATTTGGAACACCTTAACACAAAAAGAAAAAAACAAAATAAAAAACAATATATTCTACCCAGCGATTACTTTAATAAACGAGGATAAAAATAAAATATCGAATATACAGTGTTGGAAAAATGCAGCCACTGGTATGGTTGGATTTTTTATGGATGATCAAAAATTAATTGACCGCGCCATGCTGGACAGTACAGAAGGTTATTTTGCACAACTGGATAAAGGGGTTACGAAGGAGGGTTTTTGGATGGACAGATCGCCTAGTTATCATTTTTATGCATTAAATGCTATGGTATTGCTAAGCCAGGCAGCACATAATTATGGCTACCCTATTAGTTTTGAGCCTTTAAAAAAAATGTTTACCTCACCTTTACTTTTGGCAAATGCAGGTTTTTATTTACCACCTTACAACGACTCTAAAACCGTACACTTACCAGCAGAA
Organism: Chitinophagales bacterium; assembly: GCA_031424995.1. Classification (GTDB taxonomy): domain Bacteria; phylum Bacteroidota; class Bacteroidia; order Chitinophagales; family Chitinophagaceae; genus Parasediminibacterium. The sequence continues at coordinate 127,297 of JANPIP010000063.1, forward strand.
GCTTATTTGTATGAGTGGGGCTATAGTCAATTTAAAGATGAACGTTTTTTAAACATTATCAATAATAATTACAGGGGCAATTTTAAAAATATAGGCCCAACATTTACTGGCTGGGCTTTATTGTTTGGGCAAGATAGTTTAGCCCATCCACAAAATTGGGAGAGAAAAAGTGCCAATTTATTATATACAGGTATTGGTTTATTAAGTAAGGGGCAGCAAAAAGATAATTTATCTGTTTATTTAAAATATAATTCCACAACTTTTTCGCACCGGCACAACGACGAGTTGAGTTTAGCTATTTCAAAAGGTTTTGGCGATGTATTAGTTACACCTGGTGTTGTGAGCTATGGTTCTTTTTTAACACCAAGTTGGTATAGAACAACTTTGGCACACAATAGCTTTACTGTTAATAATAGCAACCAATCAAGAAAATCCAGAGGCAAATGCTTAGCATTTGGCAAAGAATCAGATATAGACTATATTATCACAAGAACCAGCAATGCCTATGATTCCTTAAAATTTACCAGAACGGCAGCATTGCTGAACGAGAACGTTGTGATAATTATAGACCAATTTGTTTCACAGAAAAAAAAACCACAACAGCTTGATATCATTTATCACCCAGCTGGTAAATGGCAAAACCAAACGAAAGAGAATAGTTGGAATGCACCCCAAAATATTCCTGGATACAATATGATTACTGATGCCAATATTACGAGTGAGACAACTGGGTCTATTTTATCAACCAGCCTACAATCTGGTAAAACGATGTTAATGAATACTACATCAAGTGGGTTAATGGATGTAATTACAGGCTACGGCATACCTTATAGAGGCCACAAATTACCAATAGCTATTTATCGCATCAATAGAAATGAAGGAGCGTTGGTTACGTGTATATCACTTGGTGGACAACCTATAAAAATGAGCCTTGAAACGGTAAAAGACGAGAATGGCAGCCCTATAATCCAGTCTTCAATTATAAAACTAATTCTACAATACCAGGATGGTAAAAAAATTGCGGTTATCACAAATCCTCAACAACTTAACTATACTGATAATGAAATTTTAATAAAGGATACTTTTAAGATTGCTACTTATTTGCAATAGCTGCCTTGAAATTGATCAATGAAATATTTATAAGTATTAAAAAAATATTTACACCATCAAATACCCGGTGCCGCGGCCTGTAATTCTCAAATATACGCAACACAACATCCTTTTCTATAATTAAGCTACCCCTCCCCTTCCAACTCCGCTTCACAAAGTTTTATACGGTGCTCAATTACAGACTGCGCTGCAAAGTCATTATCCTCTAAAGCCTTAAAAGCATTCGCCCGCAGGCTGGCGGTAAAAGCCAGCCGCCGTTCCATTTCGTTGGGGGTGCCGGGTGGCAATTGCAACAGGCGTTGTGCCAGTTGCAGCGCATTAATGGCTTGCTTGCAGCGGTGCTGCATTTGTGCCAATTGTTGTTGGGCTTTCTGTAGGCTATGCCGGGCAGTGGCCAGCCGGCGAGCCTGTTGTTTTTCTACCAGTGCCTGGTCATCATCATACAATTGCTGTAATCTTTTAAGCGTTTCCTCATCCAGCGCCACGGGTATATGGTGCAGCAAAGGCCCCAGCAATAGCATGGCTTTGGCATTCATATCCTGCAGGCTGCTTTCTGCCCTTGATATGCTTGACTTTGAAAGCCCCAGGTAAACGCCCAGTGCTTCCTGTTTAATGCCGTAGGTGTCGCGTATCTCGTCTAACCAATC
>JANPIP010000064.1:0-107604 GCA_031424995.1 Chitinophagales bacterium
AATTGATACCATACTTTTTACCTAAACCACGAAGGCTGAAACCTCCTGCTAAATAGGCATTAATGGCAGACTGTTTTAATCCTGGATCTATCATACGTTTACAGTTTTTACTGTCAACCTATTTTAGGACAAGACAGGATAATGAACATTCAGGCATGTATTCCAACTTTTGGGAACAGGATAATGAACATTCAGGCATGTATTCCAACTTTATGGAATAGGGCAAATTGGCTGAGGTGAATAGTTCCAACCAGCTAAAATTTATTAACGAATAAAAGAAGGGTTGTCCGAACAAATCGGACAACCTAAAATACAATTAAAGAAATCAAATGCAAACCGAAAAAGAAAAAATGCTTGCAGGAAAGCCTTATATATCCGGCGATTCATTTATTGTACGCGAACGAATACTGGCAAAAGACTTGGCTTTTGATTATAACAACACAAGGCCATCTGACATTGAAAAACGGCGCAGTATCATCAAACAATTATTTGGCAAAACAGGTGAACGATTTTCTATAGAGCAGCCCTTTCATTGCGACTATGGTTACAACATAGAAGTTGGTGAAGATTTCTTTGCCAATTACAACTGCGTTATTCTTGATTGCGCCAAAGTAACCATCGGCAACAATGTAATGCTGGCACCCAATGTGGCTATTTATACAGCAGGCCATCCATTGCACTACGAGCCAAGAAATAAAGAAATAGAATACGCTTTTCCTGTAACAATTGGTAATAATGTATGGATTGGTGGCAACGTGGTTATTAACCCAGGCGTAACTATTGGAGATAACACGGTGATTGGCTCTGGAAGTGTTGTTACAAAAGATATTCCCGCAAACGTAGTGGCAGTGGGCAATCCCTGTAAAGTGTTAAAACAAATTACAGAAGAAGACAAGTTGTATTATTTTAGAAAACTGGCGTTCTGAAAAATCAAGATTGATAACAACAGCTTAATATAAAAAGGATGGATGACACTTTATATTTACGGCATTTCATCAATACAAAAAATTATGGGCAGCCGCAGAAATTTTGTAAAACATACATTATCAGGTATTGCAGCCGTTAGTTTACTACCAACAGTAAATTTATTTGCAACAACTCATTCAGCACCAACAAACAAAAAAGACAAGCCCAAACTTCGTTTTGCCATTGCTTCTGATGGCCATTATGGGCAACCCAATACTGATTCAGATAAATTTTTTGGTGATTTAATAAGCTGGTTGAACCTTGAACATAAAGACAACCACCTTGATTTTGTGATTATTAACGGCGATATTGTACACGACCGCCCTGACCTTTTGCCTAAAATAAAAGAAACTTATTTTGATAAACTGAAAGTTCCTTTTTACGCAACTGTCGGCAACCACGACCATGCCGATGCAGCCATATGGAAGAAGATATTTGGTTACGAAGACAACTATACATTTGAGTTTGAAGACATTGGTTTTATAGCAGCGAGCACATCAAACGTAAAAGGTGAATATGTATGCCCTGACAATGATTTTTTAAAGAAAAAATTAGAAGCTTTTAAAACCAAAAAAGCGGTGTTTGTAGTGCTGCATATTCCACCGCACCAATGGTTACCGCAGGAAACCTTTTTTGCTGAATGCCCTGATACACTTACGCTGCTGCACAGCTATCCAAATATTAAAGCAGTATTACATGGCCATGACCATAGTCTTGATATTGTTCGTTACACACAAAAGCTGCCACACATTTTTGATGGCCATTTTGGCGGCAACTGGGGCACGGCTTACAGGGGCTATCGTATTGTTGAAGTGAATGCTGATAATAGCATGTACACTTACCAGGTAAACGGCAACAGCAATCCTTTGATAAATGAATTCAGGTTGTGATGCAATGATTCTATCAAATCAAGAGTCATTCAGTAAATCATTTTATGAAAAAAATTGCTGTTGCTCTGATAGTCATTTTAGGAGGTTGTAGCAAACAAGAAGAAGAAAATAAATGTATTAGTTATATCCAAGCACATGTAGTGAAAGTAGAAGGTAATAAAACTGGAGTTATCAACCAGGAAATGGAGTTATCTGTGTATTTTGGTTGCTTTAATGGTTGTGGAAGTTTTGAAAAAACAGAATCAACCCTTATTGGTGATACAACCTTTGTTAAGGTAATTGCAGTTTATTCGGGATGTATCTGCACACAAGACGCTCCGATAAGAACAGGGATATTTAAATACAAAAGTTCAAAAAAGGGTACTCATTACCTCAAATTTATCAAAACAGGCGGCAGTTATCTAAGCGATACACTTTACATACAATAAACTATTCTTCTACCGATTTTATATACTTCAATATCATTTCCACTTGTTCATCTTTTAACCATGTGAAGGGTGTCATTTGTACTTTATTCCAGCGGTTAAAAAGATCCTGTGCGTAGGCATCATCTTTAATTACCTCTTGAGAATTTCTTACAAAAGCATATAGTTTTTGCCTGTCTTTCCATCTGCTTTCTACGCCTTTTAATGCAGGCCCTGTAAGATCGTTATTTACTGCATGGCAGGTAATGCAGTTACGCAAAAAAAGTTCTTTGCCCTCCTCTAATGCTGCAACGGCAGCACTGTCTTTTACTTCAGTTGTTTGGGGAGCGGCAGATGGCTTATCATTTCCTGTACAGGACACTAATGCTGCAAATAATACTATGAAAAAATACCTGTAAGGCATACATTCTAAATTTGTGGCGAAGGTAATTTTCACCACCATACTAACGGTAAAATACAGGTCATGTTTTTTAAAGAAAAGAAGAAGTTAAGTGCCTGTTTTTGATTTTTTAGAAAAGTTACTGTTGGCAATGTACACGCCGCATAGTATTACCCCAAGGCATGCTACCTGCAGCATTGTTGTTTGTTCGCCAAAAACCACACCCCAGCCAACAGCAATAAAAGGAATGCCATAGGTAACCATAGAAGCAAATAAAGCCCCTGCCCTTTTTACCAGCATATAAAACAATACTGACGCTATAGCCGTACCTACAATACCAAGTACACAAGCTGCAAGTGTTGATTTTATTACAGCCGCATCACCAAAAGGCTTATTAAAAAAGTCGTGATAAAACAATACAATACTGCATGGCACTACCAAAAAAACAAAAGCCACAGCGGCAATATTTACAGAACCTATGCCCTGCATATGCCTCCCTACAAGGTTTACATTTATGGCGTAAAAAATGGTGGCCAGTATTACCAGTAAAATATAGGTAAAGTCGCCAAAAGCTATATGCCCATTGGGTGCCACCAAAAAGTACAGTCCTACCAATCCTGTTAAAATACCTGCTATTTTTTGTGTGCTTGCCTTCATGCCAAAAAATACAACACCAATTAAAACAGTAAATAATGGGGTGAGTGAATTGAGCATTCCTGTTAAGGCGCTGGATATTTGGGTTTCTGCTATGCAGAATAAAAAGGAAGGAAAAAAACTGCCTAATAATCCAGATACAATAACAATAAGCATTTTTTGCCTGGGTACCATTTTAAATGCTTTTGCTGCAAAGGGTATCAGCACAACACCTGCACTTAAAATACGCAGGGCTGCAACATGGTATGGGCTTAAAGTTTGCATACCTACTTTCATCAACACAAAAGAGCTGCCCCATATTAAGGAAAGCAAGATGAACAGCAGCCAGTTAATTATTTTATATTTCAAAAAACAAACGGTTTAGTGCAAAGGTTATAGATTTAATATTTAAAAAACATCTTTTACATAAACGATAAGCTATGGGCAAAATTGAATTAAAAAACATAAGTACAAGGGCACCTAAAGAATTTGACAAAGAAGAAACCAAGGCAAAAACAGCCAAGCTTTTAGAAGAGCTTGATGAACTGCAAAACCTGCTATATGCAGAAAGCAAGCATAGTGTACTAGTAATTTTTCAGGGGCTGGATGCCAGCGGAAAAGATGGTGCAACACGTAATGTATTTGGACATTTAAACCCGCAAGGGGTTTCTGTAGCTTCTTTTAAAGTACCAACGGCGGAAGAATTAAGCCATGATTTTTTATGGCGCATACACAAGCATGTGCCACCAAAAGGCATGATACAAATTTTTAACCGCAGTCATTACGAAGACATTTTTATTACGCGTGTACACAAATTGATTGATGATGAAACTGCTGCTAAAAGAATAAAAGCAATTAACAATTTTGAAGAGTTACTTACAGAACATAACAACACCCACATACTTAAATTTTACCTTCACATTTCACCTGAAGAACAGCAACTGCGTTTAAAGGAACGCATTGAAAACCCGCAAAAACAATGGAAGTATAACGAGAATGATTTTGCAGAAGCCAAACTTTGGAAAAACTATATGAAAGTGTATGAAGATGCTTTTAACCAATGCAATAAGGTGCCGTGGATTATTACACCCTCTGACCAAAACTGGTACAAGGAATTTATTATTGCTGATGCTTTACTTAAGCTGTTAAAGGGTTTAAACATGCGTTACCCCGGCATGAAAAAATAATCTTTTAATTCAGCGGCAGTTCGTATTTTGTTTTCCTTATTTAAAACACTAAACTAAATACTTATGGGAATGATGAAAGAATTTAAAGAATTTGCCATGAAGGGCAACGTGGTTGACCTTGCCATTGGTGTTATTATTGGCGGAGCTTTTGGCAAAATTGTAAGCTCGTTAATTGATGATGTAATTACACCTTTATTGCTGAAACCAGCTTTAGATGCAGCGCACCTTTCCAAACTCTCAGACCTTACCATTTGGGGTAGTGTTAAATACGGCAATTTTCTTTCAGCGGCTATCAATTTCATTATTATTGCGTTTGTGCTGTTCCTTATCATTAAAGGTCTAAATGCGACCAAGAAGAAAGAAGAAGCTGTAGCGCCGCCCCCACCAACAATTTCTACAACCGATCAGTTGTTAATGGAAATAAGGGATTCACTTAAAAAATAATCAATTACTTTTATTTTCTTTTTTCCCGTCTGTGCTTTTTGTGCAGGCGGGTTTTTATTGTTTGGAGGGGATGATCGTTTATCGTCAATAGACCATCGTTTTACCGACTTGTAAATGTTCCTCACCATTCACTTCTCACCACTCACCTCTCACCTCTCACCTAATGACTTAATGAGTTAATGAGTTCAGACTTCTAACCTTTCACTTTTCACCTCTCACCTTTCCCTTTACATTTGCAGCTAAACCTGTGCAGCTTTGAACACCACCAACTATCAAATTAAACTGGAACATTTTGAAGGCCCCTTTGACCTCTTGTTATTTTTTATAGAAAGGGATGAAGTGGATATTTACAACATCCCCATCACCAAAATAATGAACGATTTTCTTGACTTTATACATAGCCAGGAAAAGCTGAACATTGAGCTGAGCAGCGAGTTTATCCTCTTTGTCTCAACGCTTATGCGCATCAAAGCAAAACTGCTGCTGCCACGCAAAGAAATAGACCCTGATGGAAACGAAATAGATCCCCGCCAGGAACTGGTTGATAAAATTTTAGAGTACAAACGCTTTAAAGAAGCATCTGTCGAAATGGCCGATATGGAAGCTGTGCGTATGATGATGGTAAAACGCGGCAACCTGCAGAAAGAGCTGGCCACCATTGGCGAAGAAAGCGGCGAAGGCACAGAAATACAGAACATTACCATGTTTAAGCTGATGAAGGCTTTTGAAAAAGTAATGCAGCGTGTACACGACCGCCAGAACAAACCTGTACACACCGTTGTGCGTTATAATTACAGCATGGAAGGCAGCCGCGAACACATGCTTAGCTTTGTAAACAAAGAAAAAACGGTGGCCTTTGAAAAAGTATTTGAACTGTGCCAGGACAGGATACATGCCCTGTTTCTGTTTCTTTCTTTATTAGAACTTTCACAACAGCGTTACATGACCCTTTTGGTAGGCGAAGGCCGCAATAATTTTATTGTAGAATGGAACGAAAACCGCGATGAAGAAATTGCCACACACCCCGAAATTAAAGACATGGTGTTTGATGAAGAAAAGCCAAAGGTGGAAGAAGAAGGTAGTAATGAGGGTAATAAAGACCTGTAAGATTCTGGAAAATCCTATAGGTTTCCAGCGGCGGCTTCATACAGTCCAGCCTCATATTGCAATAATGCAATTTTTGTCTGCAACCCTTGCTGCGTCATCCACCCATTAATTTTCATTTTTTTATCTGCTTCATAATGTTGCCCCTCTATCCAGCGTTGTATTTTGCTGTCATTGCTATTATCATTTGCAGGATAAACTTTCAGTAACAATTTTAGCCTGGCACCCTGCAGGTACAAAAGCTGCATTTGGTGCAACTGTTTTTCAAGCAGGGTACATTCTGTACGCCGCCACCCTGCTTCTTCAAGCAGTTCGGCTTTTTCTTCTGCTGTTGGTGCTGGCACTTCAGGTTGTGGCAATCTATTTACTATGGTAAACAGTTGTAAAATTTCCATCGCCGGGGCATGGGGTAGAAAACGTTCGTTGGCACTGTATTTTGCCAGCAGGTTTTGGTTGGTACCCAATATACGGGCAAGATCGCTTTTGCTCATGCCAGTGGCATTGCATATAACCCCCGCTGCCGAGTGGTCATTTTCCTTCCAGGTTTTACGGTTCATACTATGGTTGTTTTATGATGATGCTTTAAAAAATTCGTCACAAACAAGAGTGTCACAAACCATTTTGTGACAGGTGCTTTTGTGACAACCCATCTGTCACAAACATTGGTGTCACAAACGGTTTTGTGACACATGAATTTAGGACAGCTTTGTTTTAAGAAAATGTTAGAATTAAGGAACGGCGCGTAAGAAATTATTTAAACCCAACTTTAAGCAACAAGTTGAATAGTGGCTTTGCAACATCAATTAAAACTTTGGTGCTAATATACATTGCATTAAAATGGCAGAAGGCTAATTAAAACAATCCCATTCTTACCATAAACAGGGCTACTTCTATCCTGCTGGCAGCATTCAGTTTTTTAAAAATAGTTTGCCGGTAACTTTCTATGGTGCTTTCTGATAGCTTTAAAATGGAGGCAATTTCTTTATAAGGCTTATCAGTAGCCATCATCCTTGCAACTTCCATTTCTTTAACGGTTAATGAGCTTGCAGTTTTTTTATTTAGCTCAATGGCAGCAGCAGAATTAAGGTACACACGGTATTGATTGCTGTTATTGTGGTCTTTAAAAAAATGATTACCCTGGTATACGTTTTCAATAGCATCCTTTAACTGTGGTGGTTGTATGTTTTTGCTAATAAACCCTTTTGCACCCAGTTTTATCATCCATAATATAGCTAAAGGATCTGTGGTTTGAGTAGCAACAAGCACTTTTATTGCAGGATAGTGAAGGTTTAAACGGTTGGCAACTTCATAACCGTTCATGCCATTGGGCATTCCAATATCAAGTAACAAAATATCAATTTGCATACCCGTGTTTATAACCCCAAGTGCATCTTCTCCACTTGTGGCAGTGGCAACTACCTGCATACCGTTAAACGAGTTGATAATCTTTTCCAATCCATGCAGCACAAGGGCGTGATCATCACAAAGCATTAGTTTAATCATAAAGGCAGTATTTGGTTTTAAGTAAAAATAAAGGCAATAGCAATATAAAATTAAAATACCCTGAAAAATCACTGCTTTTTGTAAAAAATTATCCCACTATTTTTATACCGATTTAAATAACCACCCTATCATGCTGCTTTCCTTCACCAATTATTCTAATCCTGTACAGGCAACCATACACCTGTTGCAGCAACTAAAAGTAAATGTTACTAACAGCACTGTTAGTAAAACATTGGAACAACATCCTGATTATCCAAGCCTTTTAAGTATTAACGATGCATTGCCTCAATTTAATGTGAATGCGTTGGCTATTAAAGCAGATAAAGCAAGGATTAAAGATTTTCCTTTACCTTTTATGGCCCATATTACCGCTAAGGGTGGAAGTTTTGTAACAGTCTATGCTATTAACGGAGATAAGTTAAGTTACTACACAAGCAATGACCTTAAAACCAGCATTACCACAACCTTACAAGAATTTTTAAACAACTGGAGTGGTAAAACATTATTGGCCGAACCAAAAGCCAACGCAGGTGAACCTGATTTTGCCTTGCAAAGAAGAAAGGAGTTGTTGCAAAACGCCAGGATACCACTTTTATTTTCAGGGTTTTTATTATGCGGCATTATTGTAGGCTTAGAAGCCTTTCTTGATAAAGCTTTTACCAGTGCACTGCAATACAGCACGTTGTTACTATTGCATTTTGCAGGCATTATAATAAGCAGCTTATTACTTTGGTACGAGGTTGACAAAACCAACACCACCCTGCAAAAAATATGTACCGCTGGCCGAAAAACAAATTGCAATGCTATTTTAAATTCAAAACAATCAAAACTACTGGGTTGGTTAAGCTGGAGCGAAATTGGCTTTTACTATTTTACGGGCAGCTTTCTGTCACTTTTAATAAGTGGAACGCCAGTGGTTTCAATATTGGCGTTACTTAATTTTTTGGCACTTCCCTATATCATTTTTAGCGTGTATTACCAATGGCGTGTAGCAAAACAATGGTGTATATTGTGCTTAGGCGTACAAGGGCTTCTATTATTGCAGGGCATTACCAATGCACTGTCTTTCCATCTATTGCTTATTGATATTTTACAAATAATACTTCATTTTGGCGTAGCTTTTTTAGTACCAATAGCATTGTGGGCCATGCTAAAACCAGCGTTAATAAAAACAAAAGAACTGCAACCAAAAGCAAAAGAACTTACCCGCTTAAAAGCCAACCCTAAAATATTTGAGAGCTTACTGGTAAAGCAAAAGCAAATAACAGTACCTATTGACAGCATGGGCATATTGTTAGGCAATCCTGCGGCAAGCAACACCATCATAAAAGTTTGCAACCCTTATTGCAACCCATGCGCATTAGCACACCCTGTAATAGATGATATTTTATTGCATAATAGCAATGTAAAAGTGCAGGTATTATTTACAGCCACAACTAATAATGAGGATAAACGAAACAAACCTGTTAAGCATTTATTAGCTATACAGGAAATGTACGGGATGTCTATGACAGCGAAAGCGATGGATGATTGGTACAATGCCCCTGATAAAAATTATGAACTATTCGCTGTCAAATATCCAATAGCCACTGAAGTTTTACAACAACAGGATGCTAAAATAAAAGCTATGGAACATTGGTGCAATGAAACAGATATACAATTTACCCCAACCTTTTTTATTAATGGCTACCAACTGCCAGAGATATATGGCATTGAAGATGTAAAATATTTGTTGAGTTAACAATGTCATCCTGACGAAGGAAGCATCTGCATGTACAAAGAGATTTTTCGTACCACAGAATGACAGATTCGGGTCTCAGCATGGTAAGAAAATATTTCTTTTTAAAAGCCCTAAAAAGAAAACCGGCGGGCTACTGTACCAGTTGCAAATGGTACAGGCCGGAAGCCAAAACCACTGATGCTTAAAGCTGTGGTAAAATGAATGTTATTTTAAACCGGAACTGCTACAAATAACCTTGCATGAGGGTAGCTGTTTCACAAAACAAAAAAATTATGTTACAAAACTTTGGTACTGCATTAAGCAGAAATGAAATGAAAATGGTAGTTGGTGGTTTTGAAGATGAAACAGAAGATGGTGGCGGTAGCGAACCTGGTACTTGCTGTGCGCATAATGCCGACTGGAGCTATCAAAGCTGTGGCATATCAATGGGAACAGCCCAAGCTCGTGCAAGCCAATATGCACAAGGTAGTGGACAGCATGGCTACTGGTGCTGTAGCTCGTGCTAAACTCAAATAAAGTAAGCGGTAGTCAAAAGACAACATCAAAATTAATCTGATGCTGTTCTTTTGGCTACCTTTCAAATAAATCTCAATGAAAAAAATATTACCTGTATTTCTGTTCATTTTTTTGGGGGGCTTAAAATCTATCGCTCAAAATAAACCTGCTTGCTTGATTTCAAATGACACTAAAAAAAGTATCCAATTTTATTATCATGATTCATTGGGTTTGGGACACAATGTTTTAATAAACAAAGAAAAAACATATGTACACATAAACAGCCCTGTCTTGTTATTTCAGGCTAATGAAAAACAAACATGCTATTATATTAAACCTGGAGAAACTATTAATGTTACAACGGATAATGCAGGCAACGCAATCTTAAAAATTATTAGTAATTCTGAGAGAACAAATGAGCTGCTTTTTTTTGATGCACTTATTAAAAATACCGGTATAATCTATCATTATTATACCCGAATCACAGGACCAATAATACAAGTAGGCTATGCAGAATTTATTAACTGTAAAACAATTATCGAGAAAAAAGAAAAAGAAAAATTATCTTTTTTGAACTATTATACCCAAAAAAATAATTGCAGTAACAACTTTAAATCTATAGCAATTAATCTTATCAAGTCAATGGCAATAACAGACAGGTTATTGTTATGCAGGGATAACGCTATAATGCTGAAAACAGAAGGAAAGTATATTTTAGAATTATCCAAATCAATACAACCTTATTATTCTTTAGGTTTTAGTCCCCTTTTTTTTTATTTAAGGGCTGCATTAATGTACACTAGTCTAAACTTCAGCACTTTTATTGATTTTTCTGTAACAGATACTGAAGACTTAAAACATAAGTTAACTTTTATAAACGCCACTTTTAAAGATACTCTCAAATCTTTTATGCTGGCAAGGTGCCTGCATGCTGGTATTACCAATAAGTTTACTAAAGAACCTGCTGTTATAAAAGTTTTAGCAGATTGCCCTGAAAAAAGCTATAAAGGAATAATACTGAATAAACTAAGCGAGCAAAAAAGCACTATTTCTTTAAAAAACAATACACTGCTAAGCAAAAATGGTGAAACCAAACAATTAGCAGACCTGTTAAAGAGTAATGAAAACAGCATATTATATATTGATGTTTGGGCAAGTTGGTGTAGCCCCTGTAGGGCAGAAATGGGTTATTCCAAAACATTAAAAAACAAATTTTCAGGAAAAAAAATCAAGTTCATTTATATCTCTATTGATGAAGATATTGAAAACTGGAAAAGAGCTTCCAAAGAAGAAAACATAACTGAAAATAACTTCTTACTTGTAAATTCAAAAAACGCCTCTTTTACTAAAGAATTTAAAATTGAAACTATACCGCGTTATCTTATTGTAGGTAAAAATGGAATCATCAATTCTAACGCCCCTCGTCCTTCTGATCCGGAACTAATAGTATTTTTAAATAAAGCATCCCAAGAAAAATAAATGCACTTTACTCATTATCACCAACTCAGTCAAATGGATTGTGGTCCAACCTGCCTACGCATGGTAGCCAAATACTATGGAAAAAATATTGCTATTGTCAGGTTAAGGCAAACTGCACAGTTAAGTAAAGAAGGTGTTAGTTTATTGGGTATCAGCGAAGCAGCAGAAAAAATAGGGTTTAAAACTATTGGTGTTAAAATTACTTTACACCAATTAATTACAGATGTACCAAAACCCGCTATACTGCATTGGGGGCAAAATCATTTTGTTGTAATCCCCCCACCCCCCAAAAGGGGGATTTTAAAAAAACTATTTTCTAAGGATAATAATATCATAGTTGCAGATCCTGCCAAAGGCATCATCACCTACACAAAACAGGAATTTTTGCAACATTGGGCAAGCACCACAGATGGCAACGAGCCAGTAGGTATTGCTTTGTTGCTTGAGCCTACACCTGACTTTTATAAACAGGAAGATGAGAAAGACGCCAAAGTTGGATGGGGCATGCTGTTGGGTTACCTGCACCAGCAAAAACGTTATATTGTTCAATTGTTTATTGGCTTGCTGGTGGGCAGTTTACTGCAACTGATATTTCCTTTTCTTACCCAAAGCATTGTAGATACCGGCATTAATACCCATAACCTCCAGTTTATTTATATTATACTGGCAGCACAGTTCATGCTGTTTTTTGGAAGGACTACGGTTGAGTTTATCCGCAGCAGGATACTGTTGCACATCAGCACCAAAATAAACGTTTCCATACTTTCAGATTTTTGGATCAAATTAATGAAACTGCCCCTCAGTTATTTTGATACCAAAATGACGGGGGATATTACACAGCGTATTGGCGATCATCAACGCATACAAAATTTTCTCACAGGCTCTGCTTTAAGTACTTTCTTCTCCCTGTTCAATCTTATTATCTTCTCTTTTGTACTGCTACAGTACAATGTATCTGTATTCTTTATTTTTCTTGGTGGCAGTGTACTTTATTTTTTTTGGGTAAGATTGTTTCTTGCTTACCGCAGAAAACTGGATTATAAACGATTTGGTGTTGCCGCTAAAGAAAACACAGCTACCATGCAACTGGTGTATGGTATGCAGGAAATAAAGCTGAACAATGCCGAACATTTAAAACGCTGGGAATGGGAAGGGCTACAGGCTGCATTGTTTAAACTGTCTTTTAAAAGTTTATCATTAAGCCAGTACCAGCAGGCTGGCGCATTCTTTATTAACGAAGGCAAAAATATCCTGATCACTTTTTTTGTGGCAAAATCAGTACTGGATGGTCAGTTAACATTAGGGGCCATGCTTGCGGTACAATATATTATCGGCCAGTTAAACAGCCCAATAGAGCAACTGATTGGTTTTGTACAACAGGCGCAGGATGCTAAAATAAGCCTGGAAAGACTGAATGAAATACATCAGATACCTGAAGAAGAACCTGCTGAAAAAGATTTTATCAGGCAATTGCCAACAGATAAATCTTTGCGTTTTAATAATTTGTCTTTCACGTATGCTGGTGCAGGAAATGAACCAGTGTTGAACAATATCAACCTCTTTATTCCAGAAGGAAAAGTAACGGCTATTGTTGGTATGAGCGGCAGTGGCAAAACAACGCTGTTAAAATTGTTGCTTAAGTTTTATGATACTTATAAAGGCGAGATAAAAGTTGGCGACAGTAACCTGAATTATATATCGCCCCGTTATTGGCGCAGCCGCTGTGGCAGTGTAATGCAGGATGGTTTTATATTTAACGATACCATTGCCAAAAACATTGCCGTAAGTGATGAGAACCCCAACCACACACAATTATTACATGCCTGCAAGGTTGCCAATATTTTATCTTTTGTAGAGTCGTTACCGCTTGGTTTTAATACAACAATTGGTGCAGAAGGTAATGGCATAAGCCAGGGTCAAAAACAGCGTTTGTTAATTGCAAGGGCGGTTTATAAGAACCCCGATTACCTGTTCTTTGATGAAGCTACCAATGCGCTTGATGCAAATAATGAAAAAGTGATTATGAAAAACCTGCAGGAGTTTTTTAAAGGCAAAACGGTTATAGTTGTGGCACACCGGTTAAGCACGGTTAAAAATGCTGATAATATTATTTTACTACATGAGGGTGAAGTTGCAGAAGAAGGAACACATGATAATTTGAGCAAAGACAAAGGCCGTTATTATGAACTGGTAAGGAACCAGTTGGAGATGGGGAATTAATAACGGGTTGAAAATTGCGCATAGCACAAAACTTTTAAAAAACCACCATACATTTTTACTGCTATCAACTTAAACATTATGCCCTTTCAAATAAACCCTAATGGCGATTTAATAGTTGAAGAACGTTTAGCAACGGGCAGGCTAACGCTGCGAAGCAACGAAGTAAGTGAAATACTTAGCCATAAGCCCGGTTTTTTAGTACGTTGGGGTACTACGCTTTTTTTCATGGTTTTAGTAGCTATTGTTGCCATGTGCTGGTTTATTAAATACCCTGACATTGTGGGTACCAAAGCCACCTTAACTTCAATAAATACCCCTAAAGAAATTAAAACAAAAACAGACGGGCGGCTGGTAAAATTATTAGCTTCAGAAGGTAGTTTAGTACAACCTTCTGATATTATTGGCTGGATAGAAAGCAGGGCAAAACATACACAGGTAATAGAATTATCGGAAAGCCTGGAGGTTCTGCAACAGCAAATTAAAGCAGGCGGTGAGGGGTTAAATAATGCCAGCTTTATAAACCAATATGCAAATCTTGGTGAAATACAACCTTCGTTTCAAACCTTTATGCAGGCGCATCAAATATTTCAACAATACCTGTCATCTGGTTATTATCCCAGAAAGAAAGCAATGTTATTGAAGGATGTGGCATACCTGCAACTATTAGACAGCAGTTTAATTCAGCAGCAAGCCATGCAAAAAGAAGATCTTCAGCTAACAAAAGAAACTTTTGCCGCCAATGAAAAATTGAAAAATGATAAAGTAATCTCAGCCTTTGATTACAGGAATGAAAAGAGCAAATTAATTGGTAAGCAGTTAACATTGCCACAAATAACTTCATCTATTATTACCAATGAAAGCAACCAGCACAACAAGCAAAAAGAAATAGCAGAACTTGATAATCAAATCGCGCAGCAACGGAATCTTTTTATAGAAGCACTCAATACTTTTAAAGCACAGATAGATGAATGGAAGGCAAAATATCTTTTGATTGCACCGATTGCTGGTAAGTTGTCTTTCAGTACATTTTTACAGGAAAACCAACAACTGCAAAGCAATCAGAGTATTTGTTTTATTAACCCTCAAAACAGCAGCTATTATACAACCATCTTTATTCCGCAAGGCAATTTTGGCAAAATAAAAACGGGGCAAAAGGTTTTATTAAAATTTGCTGCATACCCTTTTCAAGAATTTGGATCTGTAGAAGCTAAGCTGGACTTTATCTCCCCTGTACCAACAGACAGCGGTTACCTTGCAAAAGCAATGTTACCTGCTGGCTTAAAAACCAATTACGATAAGGAATTACAGTTTAGGGATGGGTTAACTGCACAGGCTGAGATTATTACCAACGATATGAATTTACTACAACGATTTTTTTACAGTGTAAGAGGATTGTCAAATAAGTAATTTTTTTACATGTAAAAGTTTACCGTTCATTTACTCATGTTAAAGTATGGCATTCAGCTTAATATATACCCCCCGCTGCCGAGTGGTCATTTTCCTTTCATGTTTTGCGGTTCATACTATTGTTGTTTTGATGATGCTGTTTTAAAAAATTCGTCACAAAAGCACCTGTCACAAACTATTTTGTGACAGGTGCTTTTGTGACAACATAGTGTGTCACAAACATTGTTGTCACAAACGGTTTTGTGACGCATGAATTTAGGACAGCTTTGTTTTAAGAAAATGCTAGAATTAAAAATTGATGCTCAATTTAAAATCAAGCACCTATTGGAAAATTATCCCATATAGCATAAGTTTACGTTGCACAAAACAAAATGTGCATACTGGGCTATCATCCCATAAAAAATTACCTGTTAGTTCTGCATCACTCAAAACCAAATACATTAACCCATGACCGAAATTAAACTGCTGCTGCAATACCTTAAACATCCTGTAATACCGCAAAAAGTACCCACATCAAAAGCATGGAAACCATTTTTTGTACTGCTTTCTTTTTGCCTGGTAGTTGATATAGTATTAGGGCTTACTTTTAATAACGACTGGCTGACTAACTGGCTTAAAATTACCAACCCCAACGCCTTAGAGGATAAGCTGTATAAAGAAGGATTAGTAGCAGCAGTATTTATAACATCTGTTGTTGCACCACTAATTGAGGAATACCTATTCCGCGCTTACCTTACAGGTTTTGTTTGTAACAACGTAGTTTTACCATTAAACCTGTGCCTGATACTGGTAAAGCTTTTTAACATTACAACACCCGCTATTTTATGGCCATTAATAGCAATTGCTGTAGTTGGCAGCCGCGTAATATTTATTCTGCTTAAACGTAGTAAAAAGTTAAAAATTAGCTTTGCACGTTTTTACCTGCATCATTACCAGCTTTACTTTTATGTATCTGCCATTGCATTTGGCTTGATACATCTTAACAATTATGAGATAAAAAACTTCATTCCTCTTGTAACTGTTTTACTCGTAATGTCTCAATTATTTGCAGGTTTAGTATTGGGTTATGTAAGAATAAAATGGGGCTTAAAGTGGAGCATGGGGTTTCATGCCCTGCATAACCTGTTCTTTGTGTTACTACTGTTTGCTTTTTCGTAAAACACATTTTTAGTTAAAAATCAGGTTTAATTTACGCTGCACATTTATTCACCAAACAACCCAAGGCTTTTCCCGCCCTGCGGTTTCATTCCTAAATGGCTGTACGCCTTTTCTGTGGCTTCCCTTCCACGCGGTGTACGTTGTAAAAATCCTTCCTGAATTAAAAAAGGTTCGTACACTTCTTCAATCGTTCCGCTTTCTTCACCAACTGCCGTGGCAATGGTGGTAAGGCCTACAGGGCCGCCTTTAAACTTTTGAATAATAGTTGTTAAAATACGGTTATCCATTTCATCAAGGCCATGCTCATCTACATTAAGCGCACGCAAAGCATGCTGGGTAATGCCAATATCAATTTGCCCATCATTTAATACCTGTGCAAAGTCTCGCACCCTGCGCAACAAACCATTGGCAATACGTGGTGTACCGCGACTGCGGCGTGCAATCTCAAAAGAAGCATCTGCTTGTATAGAAGTTTTCAATATTGCCGCACTGCGTTCAATAATCTTTTGCAGCGTAGCAGCATTGTAATATTCCAGCCTCGATTTTATACCAAATCTTGACAGCAATGGCGCCGTAAGCAAGCCACTTCTTGTGGTTGCACCAACCAGTGTAAAAGGGTTCAGGTTTATTTGAATACTTCTTGCATTGGGGCCGCTGTCAATCATAATATCAATACGAAAATCCTCCATGGCCGCGTATAAATATTCCTCAACCACCGTACTTAAACGGTGTATCTCATCAATAAACAAAACATCGTTGGGTTGCAGGTTGGTAAGCAGGCCTGCAAGGTCGCCGGGCTTTTCAATTACAGGGCCGCTGGTTTCTTTAATATTCACGCCAAGTTCGTTGGCAACAATACGGCTAAGGGTGGTTTTACCAAGACCAGGGGGGCCATGAAACAACACATGATCCAGTGCCTCACCACGAATTTTTGCGGCTTTAATAAATATCAGCAGATTCTCAATCAGTTGGGGCTGCCCGCTGAAATCGTCAATCGCAGCAGGCCTTATCGCATTCTCAAACTCTTTATCAGCACTGGTTACAGGCGTATCGCTATTATGTACATTGGGGTTTGACATCTGCGCCAAAAATAGCTAAATCCACGCATCATTTGCAGCAAGCTGCTTTTTCTTTTCAGGCCTTTCCTGCAAATTATCTTTCGTTTTATGGAGCCATCTGTTGTAACACAGATGCAGCTTCGTTGCGTCGCACCCTTGTACGCTTTGTTCATTGGTCAACTGGTTGCGAACCAACCCTCATTTGCTTTGTTCTTAAATAATCAATCAACATCAATACAAATATTTTCAAATAAGCGATGGAGCCTGCCAACATAAACAATAGAGTGATTCAAAACTCCCCTATAGGGGCGGGGGATACCTCGCCCGCTTCGGCTGTGGATTTGGGGGCTCTTATTACCTTTACTGATAAGGGTCTATACTGCGCTGCCGGTAATTTTTATATAGATCCCTGGAAACCTGTGGATAAAGCCATTATTACCCATGCGCACAGCGATCATGCCCGCTGGGGAAGCAATTATTATCTGTGTCATCATCTTACAAAGCCCATACTACAGCTTCGTTTGGGTGCAAATAATTATGAAAGTATTGGCTGGAACGAACCCGTTTATATGAACGGCGTAAAAGTGTCCCTTCATCCCGCAGGGCATATTATTGGCTCCTCACAAATACGTGTTGAATACCATGGAGAAGTTTGGGTAATTAGCGGCGATTATAAAACGGAAGATGATGGCATAAGCGGCGTATTTGAACCCGTAAAATGCAACACTTTTATCACAGAAAGTACATTTGGTCTTCCTATTTACCAATGGAAACCACAGCAAGAAATTTATAAAAACATACAGGACTGGATTGCGGATAACGAGGCCAGGCAAAACTGTTCTGTTTTAATAGCTTACAGCCTTGGCAAGGCACAGCGCGTGCTGCAGGCAGCTTCAAAAGTTACTGACAGAATTTATGTTCATGGTGCTATATGGAACACGCACCAGGCTTTATTAGCGGCAGGTATTGCCCAGCCTTCTGTTAAACGTGTAACGCCTGAAACTACCAAAGAAGAATTAAAAAGTGCCGTGATTATTGCACCGCCAAGTGCAGAAGGTACCCCCTGGATTAAAAAATTTCAGCCCTACAAAGTAGGCGTTTGCAGCGGCTGGATGCAGGTTCGTGGCAATGCCCGCCGCCGTAATGTTGATGCAGGCTTTGCTCTTAGTGACCATGCAGACTGGAAAGGATTGTTGCAGGCAGTTAAAGCAACAGGCGCAGAAAAAGTTTTTGCAACACATGGCTTTCAATCGGCCTTTAGCCGCTATTTAAATGAGATTGGCATTGAAGCCGATGAAGTAAAAACGGAATATGGAGCCCCCGACCCCGAGGGGGAGGAAGAAGCAAAGCCAATACCCCCTAAACCCCCAGCCCCTGAAGGGGTGTAAGAAATATTGCAGGATAGCTAATACTTTAAAAAATTACTCATGCTGGATAATATTGAAAATAGTAGCGTCTTTCTTACCCCTTCCCCTTCGGGGAAGGATGGGATGGGGCTTTTCTCAGCACTTGTAAACCTGCTGGGTACCTCTACCAAAAACAACGAAAAGCTGGATGCGCTACAGCATTATTTTTTAACGGCTGATGATAAGGACAAAGTTTGGGTAATTGCTATTTTCAGCGGCCGAAGGCCAAAGCGCATTATTAATTCTACCATACTTGCCTCCTGGTGTATTGAGTTGGCAGGCATACCCAACTGGCTGTTTGAAGAAAGTTATCATACCGTTGGTGATTTGGGCGAAACCATTGCGTTGTTGTTACCCCCAGCCCCTGAAGGGGGGGAGGAAAAGGATAGCTACGCGACCTTATCATTTTACCTCGAAAAATTTATAGCCTTAGAAAAGGCAGACGAGGCAATTAAAAAACAATTTGTTATTGATAACTGGATGCGTATGGGCCAGGATGAACGCTTTGTTTTTAATAAGTTGATTACA
Organism: Chitinophagales bacterium; assembly: GCA_031424995.1. Lineage (GTDB taxonomy): Bacteria > Bacteroidota > Bacteroidia > Chitinophagales > Chitinophagaceae > Parasediminibacterium. The sequence goes on from JANPIP010000064.1 coordinate 19,024, forward strand.
GGCGGCTTTCGTATTGGTGTATCGCAAAAAATGATGGTGAATGCACTGGCTAAAACAGTAAATGTTGAGGCATCTGCTATTGCGCACCGCATCAGTGGCAACTGGAATCCTGTAACCACTTTATTTAACGATCTGTTGAGCGAAACCCATGCTGGCTCTGATTTCAGTAAGCCCTACCCTTTTTATTTAGCCTATGCACTGGATGGCGAACCAGCAAGTCTTGGCGATGAAAAAGACTGGCAGGCAGAATGGAAATGGGATGGTATACGCGGCCAGATTATTAAGCGCAACAACGAATTATTTGTATGGAGCAGGGGGGAAGAATTGATGACTGATAAATTTCCTGAATACCATTTACTGAAAGATATTTTGCCTGATGGCATTGTGCTTGATGGCGAAATCATTCCGTACATACCTGATACTACAAAAGGGGTTGATGGCCTGCTGCCCTTACCCTTTGCTTTGCTCCAAACAAGAATTGGCCGTAAAAATGTTACCAAAAAACAATTACAGGAAGCACCCATTAGTTTTTTTGCCTACGATTTGCTGGAATACAATTATGAAGATTGCCGTGGCAAGCCGTTGCAGGAAAGAAGAAGGATTTTAGAAGAGGTGATTAATACACTATCCACAGTTAACAAGCAACCAGCAACTGTTATTCATCTCTCACCTGTAATAAATTTTTCTACCTGGGAGGAATTAACAGAACTGCGCACCCATTCAAGAGATAAAGGGAGTGAAGGTATTATGCTGAAAAGAAAATCATCTGTTTACCAGGTAGGTAGAAAGGTGGGCGATTGGTGGAAATGGAAGATAGAACCATTGGTAATTGATGCCGTAATGATTTATGCGCAAAAAGGCCATGGGCGCAGAAGCAATCTTTATACTGATTATACCTTTGCCGTAAAAGATGGCGACAAACTGGTAAGTTTTGCCAAAGCATACAGTGGCCTTACAGATAAAGAATTTAATGAGGTAGACAATTTTGTAAAACGAAATTCTATAGAAAAATTTGGACCTGTACGTACCGTAAAACCTGAACTTGTTTTTGAACTTGCTTTTGAAGGAATTGCTGCCAGTAATCGCCATAAAAGCGGCGTTGCGATTAGGTTTCCACGAATAAGCCGCTGGCGCAAAGACAAAACAGCGGATGAAATAAATACCATTGAAGACCTGAAAAAAATGCTGGAAGTGTATGGCAACAAAAAGGAATAAAATGCTTTAACTTTCTATTGCAGTTTTGGTTTGTATATTAACTTTTTAAGTTTATAATATTATGTTTCGCAGGCAGTTTTTTATACTTTGTTTTCTTGTAACCCTTGTGTTTAGCAGTGTAGCATTCATACATAAATATGAAGGTGAAAAACCAGTTTTTATACCGCCAAGTGCACAACGCCGCGGCGATTCTGCAAAAGGTTTTGAATACCTCACCACAGGCGACTTTCTTAAAAGCGGCATCCCTTACAGTTATTACATTTTATTAAACGGTAAAGACAAGAATAATTTTTTAAACCGCACAGGTAAAAACGGTAATGTAGCGTATGGGTACAACGTTGTGCTTAGCGAAAACAAAACTGAAGTTGTGGTACCCACCTGCCTGCAATGCCATGCACAAGAATTTGAAGGCAAACTGTATGTTGGGCTTGGCAATACTTTTCAGGATTTTAGTAATGTGGGCAAAACATCAGGTTTTGTAAACAGTGCTGCGGTTAAAATAATGCAAACCTTTTCACCTAACCAATACCAGGCCTCAAAGCCTATAATTACAGCATTTTCAGCCGTTTTTCCTTTTATGCAAACAGAAGTACAGGGTGTTAATGCCGCTGATAAACTGGCAACTTTACTGGTGGCGCACCGTAATCCTCAAACTTTGGAATGGCAGGATAAACCATTACTGGAAATTCCTAAAGAAGTAGTACCAACAGATGTGCCTGCTTGGTGGTTGCTCAAGAAAAAAAATGCTATGTTTTACAATGGTTTTGGCCGTGGCGACTTTGGAAAATTTTTAATGTTAAGTAACATTTTAACCGTAAAAGACAGCAGCGAAGCAAGAGAAGTAAATAGCCATTTTGGCGATGTGCTGGCCTATTTAAAATCTATTCAGCCGCCAAAATATCCTAAGTCTGTAAATAGCGAATTGGTTAGCGAAGGCGAAGAAATATTCATCAACAACTGTAGTAAATGCCACGGCACTTATGGCAATGCGGGCAGCTATCCAAATTTATTAATTCCTGCATCCATCATACAAACAGATTCTTTATTGTACAAAGGCAACCAGCAAAATCCGCAATTTGTTGAATGGTTTAATAAAAGTTGGTTTGCCCAAGGGCAAAACCCAGCAAGGCTGGAACCTTTTAACGGTTATATAGCACCACCATTGGATGGAGTTTGGATAACTGCACCTTACCTGCACAACGGCTCTGTGCCTACCTTACAGGCTTTACTTAACAGCAAAGAAAGACCGCGCTACTGGAAAAGGGATTTTAAAAATCCATTGTACGATTATGAAAATACAGGCTGGAAATATGAAACCGTTGATACACCTGAAAGGCGCACTGTGTATAATACTGACCTTGCAGGCTACAACAATATTGGCCACACTTTTGGTGATAAATTAACTAATAAAGAAAGAAAAGCAGTAATTGAATATTTGAAGACTTTGTAAGAAAGAGCAAGCACTTAACAATTATTGTTTTCCTACATCTGATAATCCAGTTTCGGTATTGTTCCCAACAAAAAAGGCTTAACAAATTATCGCCCCTTTTGCCTGCTGTAACTATACAAATCTTGCCAGACAATATAACTACTTGTTTCTACCATAATATTTAGGTAGGCCTTGCTTTGCATATTTGCTAATTAAAATTTGTAATCCGCATGATTTGTTAGTGTTGGCAATGCCTATGTTAAATTCATAAATTATACTTATGCTAATCATGCAAAATATAAATGAAAACTTATAATCAGCAATACACACTTTTGCAGCCCTAACGCAACTTTGAAAACCACAAAAGCTCGCGGTTAAAATTTTTAAATTAAAAGCATGAACAACAAGCTTTTTTGGGTATGCCCCTTTTCTTGCATGGAAAATTTTCTGCGTAATAATTTTGGTAATGAATGCTATTTTATTACTTCTATGGCTACCAAATCTCAATTTCATGAAATTGAATATTTAGAAGCCGTTAAAAAACTAATTATTTATGAAGATATTACACAATTTTTTATTGTTAACGATACATCCTGCCGCTTTATTAATAGCATTTTAAAAGGTGATAAAACATTTGGTACACCTGCGGAGAAAAACATCCAAAATATCTTAATTGATAATTTTTCAATTATAAAACGCCAGCATTCCATGGCCGCTAAAGCTAAACTTTTGGCTCAACTTAATATAAAACAACAAGCTCTTGAAATTGTAGAAAATGAATTGTTTAACCCATTAATAATTCAAAACAACATACTTATAAGAGGGTTAATTACAACTAAATCTGAGAACATAATCAAAGAAATAAGCCTTATTACGCATGAACTTTAACCTTATAATAGACAATTTAACCAACCCTGCTTTTTTATTTTTTATCTTAGGAATCATAGCCGTTAAACTAAAAAGCGATTTAGAAATACCGCACAATTCTTCCAAATTTATTTCACTTTATCTTTTATTTTCTATTGGCTTTAAAGGGGGACAGGAATTGGCCCATAGCCATTTTACGATAGAAATAATCTGGTCTGTTTTATTTGGCATTTTGATTGCCAGTGCAATTCCTTTCTATGCATTTTTTGTTCTCAAAACAAAACTTAGCATCGAAAATTCAGGGGCGGTAGCAGCAGCGTATGGCTCAGTAAGTGCTGTTACCTTTGTAACTGCGGTTTCTTTTTTAGAAACCCAAAATAACACCTTTAGTGGCTACATGGTAGCTATAATGGCACTTATGGAGGCGCCTGCTATTATAATAGGTGTAATGTTGATACACTTATACAATCAACAAAAAGAAAAGGTTTCTAACATTAAAAATGTAATTACACATTCGTTTACCAATGGCAGTGTATTGCTAATTTTAGGAAGCTTGATTATTGGCGTATTAGCAAGCGAAAAACAGGCCCAGGGCATCAAGCCGTTTACTACCGATATTTTCAAAGGTTTTCTTGCCATTTTTCTTTTAGATATGGGTATTACCAGCGGAAAAAAACTAAACGATTTTTTTAAAAATGGATGGTTTACCGCAATTTTTGCAGTGATAGTGCCTCTAACAAATGGCTGTATTGTAGCATTATTAAGCGGTTTAATAACACACAATTTCGGAAACAGGTTTATCTTTTCTGTTTTAGCAGCAAGTGCGTCTTATATAGCAGTGCCAGCAGCGATGAAAATAGCAGTGCCAAAAGCAAACCCGGGCATTTTTTTACCAATGGCTTTAGCGGTAACCTTCCCTTTTAATATTACCATTGGTATGCCATTATATTTTTTGATTGTTGAAAATACTTGATTTTTGTGCAACTCTTTGTTTGGGGTATAACCAACAGTTTGGTGGTTATTGCCAATTTAATTCTTCAATTTTTTAAACACCTTACTGTTATCGCCAACACTGGGTGCTTAAACTCACATATTCTCAATCCATAAAAAATGTTGCTGGTAAATATCTTGCTTATTTTTTTGTATGTAGTTTAGGAATGCCGAAGCCACTACCGACATTTTTTTAGAAGGCAACCATATTAATCTCCAATTTTCTACCAGGGGCAGCCCTTCAACAGGTATTATCATAATTTCTTGCTGCCGCAATTCGTTTTTAATACTCAGTATCGATTGAATAGAAAATCCCAAACCCGCCATCACAGCCTGTTTTACAGCTTCGCTTGAAGTGAGCTCAAACCTTATTTTAGGAATAATATGCGCCTGTTGAAAGTATTGCTGCATAACCGTTCTGGTACCAGAGCCTTCTTCGCGGTAAATAAGTGGCAAATTGTTAAAAACAGATTTATTCAATATACCACTGGCATCCATTCCGCCATCTAATGCACTGGTTAGGTATAGTTTATTGGGCAACAATATTTCCTGTTCTACCGCTAATTTTTCAGGCAATACCGACACAAGTGAAAAATCAACTTCATTTTTTTGCAAGCTTTCTATTACCCTTGTTTTATTGGTTACATCCATCATCAAATCAATCCCAGGGTTCAATTTCAAAAAATTTTTTAAATAATAGGGCATCACGTATTTACCCGTTGATGCCACTGAAATCTTTAATCTTCCTGATAACAAACCTTTAAAACTCTGCGTTTTGTAATTAATGGTTGCTACTTCTTGTAAAATTTTGTCGGCAATTAAATACAATTCCCTGCCAAATTCTGTAACATACAATCTGCGCCCAATCACTTCTGTAAGGGGAATATCAAACTGGTCTTGCAGGTTCTTTAATTGTATCGATACTGCGGGCTGTGTCATGTTCAATTCTTCAGAAGCTCTGGTAACACTCATTTTTTCTACCACCGCCATAAAAACCTTTAATTGATGAAATGTATAGTTCATAAATATATTTTATGCAAATGATAGTAAATATAAATGAATATATATAAAAGTAGTCTTACAATTTTGCGCTACTAAAGCAAAAACATGACAAAAATTACTGTAGCAAAAGGTGATGGCACAGAAATACTGGATGCGACATTAAGAATTTTAAAGGCAGCAGGTGCAATGCTTGATATTGAAGAAATTGAAATTGGCGAAAAAATTTATCTTAACGGTAATGCTGCTGGTATTAATCCATCGGCCCGGGAATCGTTAAGAAGGACAAGGGTATTTTTAAAAGCCCCTGTTACCACGCCCCAGGGCGGAGGCTTTAAAATTTTGAACGTTACCATAAGAAAAATACTGGGACTGTACGCCAACGTAAGGCCCTGTGTATCTTATCACCCGTTTGTGCAAACAAAACACCCTGTAATGGACGTTGTGATAGTAAGGGAGAACGAAGAAGACCTTTATGCGGGAATAGAGCATCAGCAAACCGATGAAGTGGTACAATGCCTAAAGCTGATTTCAAAACCTGGCACATAAAAAATTGTACGCTATGCTTTTGAATATGCAAAAGCGTATAACCGCAAAAAAGTAACCTGCTTTACAAAAGATAATATTATGAAAATGACGGATGGCCTGTTTCATAAAACTTTTAACGAAGTAGGGCTTGAATACCCTGAAAATGCTAAAAGGAATATCTAATAAATAACGCAAGCAGCTTCTTAATCTCAATCACAAAACATATCACCTACCCATTATTATGGAAATACAGTTAATAAGTGGCACGTTCACTATAGAAGAAGCTGAAGAATTACTTACAGCCATTTTTAAAACCAAAATTGCATTTCACGAGCATAAAATAAAAACAGTACATGACTCAGAAGAGGATATAAAGTTTTCGGAGGAGAAAATTAAACAATTAAAAGAAAGATTGAAGAATGTTATTGAAAAGCTAAAAGATAATGGACAAACCCATACCAGCCTTAACGCTCATATTGAAGTAACTACTCGGCCAAGACTACAGCAATAATTAAATGCTACCTTAATCCATTAAAACATTTTCTTTGCGCTGCTGTTTACACAAGCTCAATTTCTACAAACCATCAAAATAATGGCTACAAACAATCCAGTTTTCATTAACAAATCACTAAGCAAATTCTACCGCACCCTTCAACTTGATAAAAAAGATATTTCATCCATTTACATGTTTGCTATTTTAGCTGGTATTGTACAGCTATCACTGCCATTGGGCATACAAACTATTGTAAGCTTTGTAATGGCTGGTTCTATTTCCACTTCTATTATAATATTAATTTTACTGGTGGTGTTTGGTACCTTTTTAAACGGGCTTTTGCAGGTGCGGCAGCTTCAAATTATTGAAAAATTAAAGCAAAAAATATTTTTGCGTTATGGCCTTGAATTTAGCGACAGGTTGCCCAAACTTAACAACGAAAAACTTGATAATTATTATTTGCCTGAGCTTGTGAACCGTTTTTTTGATACTATTTCATTACAAAAAGGTTTAGATAAGTTATTGCTCGATTTGCCTGCCGCCATTATTCAAACATTATTGGGCCTGTTGCTACTGTCTTTTTATCATCCCATTTTTATTGGTTTTGGTATTGTTCTCGTTTTTATACTAATAATCATCCTTCGTTTTACATCACCACAGGGCTTGGCGCTTGCCATGCAATCAAGCGATTACAAATACCAGGTTGCTGCTTGGCTGCAGGAAATAGCAAGGGTGGTAAAGTCTTTCAAATATTCAAAAAGCGAACTGCATGTTACTAAAACCGATGCATTAATTGTACATCACCTGGATGCACGTACCAAGTATTTTAAAATATTATTGATACAATTTTGGAGTCTCATCAGTTTCAAAATTATTATTACAGCAGCCATGCTTATTGTGGGTACTATTTTACTGGTAGATCAGCAAATAAATGTAGGCCAATTTATTGCTGCTGATATTGTAATCATTGCTATCATAAACTCGGTAGAAAAAATGATTTTAAGTCTTGATAAAGTGTACGACGCATTGGTATCGGTAGAAAAATTGGGTAAAGTAACTGAAGCAGAAAAAGAAATTGCTGGTATTATTGAACTTGAAAATGTTGATAAGGGCATTGCCATACAATTTGTTAATACCAGTTTCAGCTACCCAGATGGCCACCTGGTATTAAAGGATGTTGATTTTGCTGTTCAGCCAGGGCAACTGGTGCATGTTACTGGTATATCAGGTTCAGGCAAATCAACCTTGCTTCGCCTTTTAACAAGTGCTTATAAAAACTTTCAGGGAAATATCTTGTTAGATGGGCAACCTATTAGTGGCTACAACCTACACAGCTTACGTAATGCAACAGGTATTTTGTTAAGCAGCCAGGATATTTTTCTGGGTACACTTTGGGAAAACATCACCATGGGTAATCCTGAAATTGGCTTGCCTGAAGTAATGGATTATGTTGAAAAAATAGGGCTTTTACCATTGGTACAATCCAGCAAAGAAGGTTATGGCGCACAATTAGATCCCGTAGGCAAAAGGTTATCTAAACAAACCCGCCAGAAAATTTTATTAATACGTGCTTTGCTGGGTAAACATAGAATGCTTTTACTGGAAGAACCTTTTCAGCACCTTGACAATAAAGCCAGGCATGCAATTATCCATGACTTGAAAATGAGAAAAAATACAACAGTTTTAATTGCATCAGAAGATGCAAGCATTTCACAGGAATGTGACAGCGTACTAAACCTTGAACAGCATTTATAATTTCAAATACCCTTTACAATGGATAATTTTATTAATGCAGATATAGAACAGGAAGCCTCAGCTAATAATCGTTTGACGGCTTTTAAAAACGTGTACAAGATTAATAAACGCAGTTACGTAAAGCAGTGGCTTTGGGGTGTGATTATAATACTGCTGCTGAGTTCTTTTTTACCCTGGACACAAAATATTCGCGCTAAGGGAACGGTTACAACATTACGCCAGGAACAACGCCCGCAAGAGCTAAATACTATTATCGCAGGCCGCGTTTTAAAATGGTATGTAAAAGAAGGCGATTTTGTGAAAGAAGGCGATACCATTTTACAGTTGGGCGAGGTAAAAGTGGATTATTTTGACCCCAAATTATTAAGCCGTACACAACAGCAAATTGATGCAAAACAGCAAAGTATTGAAGGGTACATGAGCAAGGCTGGCACTGCTGAAACCCAAACTGCTGCTTTGCTGCAGGGACAAATACTAAAGCTGCAATCGTTGGATAATAAATTACTGCAACAGCAGTTAAAAGTAACAAGCGATAGTACTGATTTAATTGCAGTAAACAATGAGCTGGCTGTTTACAGGCGGCAAATTGATGCCGCTAAAACCATGCTTGACAGTGGCGCTATTTCTTTGGTTGAATTTGAAAAAAGAAGGGTCAGTTTTCAAAATGGAAGTGCCAAGAAAATAAGTGCAGAAAACAAATTTTCTCAAAGCAGGCAGGAACTAATCGGCCTGCGTATTGAGAAGAATAGTGCAGTACAGGAATACATTGACAAAATATCAAAGGCTGAGGGCGATAAATTTTCTTCCTTATCAACAGCAGCCTCAACAGAAGCCGATGTTGCCAAACTACAAAACCTGTATGCCAGTTACGATGCAAGAAACAAGCTTTATTACATTTTAGCACCGCAAAACGGGCAAATAACCAAAGCAAAAAAAGCAGGTATTGGCGAGATGCTGAAAGAAGGTGAAATGATTGTAGAAGTGGTACCCACCAGCATACAATATGCAGTAGAAATGTTTGTAGAACCTATGGATTTACCACTTATAAATATTGGGCAAAAAGTGCGTTTTGTATTTGATGGTTTTCCTGCAATAGTATTTAGTGGATGGCCGCAAAACAGCTTTGGAACTTTTGGTGGCAAAGTATCTGCTGTGGAAACATCAGTAAGCAACAACGGCAAATTCAGAGTATTGGTAGCAGAAGACCCAGATGACAGAAAATGGCCGCTACAATTACGGATTGGTGGTGGTGCAAATGGTATTTCTTTATTAAAAGATGTGCATATTTATTATGAACTGTGGCGAAATATTAATGGATTTCCGCCAGATTATTATAAGCCTGGCGATAATGCAAAAGAAAAGAAAAAGTAATTGCTGTTAAAATGATTGGAATGAAAAGAATACTCACAGAAACCAATATTTGGATAAGAATTGTGCTGTTACCCTTGCTTTTGTGTATTGCTTTTTCCCCAATATTTTCCCAAACCAATAATCAGGAAATATTCACGCTTGATTCCTTTATTCAGCAGATAAAAAAATACCACCCCATTGCAAAACAAGCCAGCATACAGGTAGATAAAGCAGTAGCAGAACTGCTTTCAGCCAAAGGTAGTTTTGACCCCACCATAGGTTTGGATGCCAGCCGCAAAACATTTGACGGCAAAAATTATTACTTCTACAATAACCCAGAACTTGGTATTCCGCTGCCCGTGGGGAATATTAAAACAGGTATTGAAAACAATGGTGGCGATTTCATGTCAACAGAAATTACCAAAGGCAAAACCAGCTATTTGGGTGTTGAATTGCCACTGGGCAAAGGGCTGTTACTGGATAAGAGAAGGGCTGTTTTGCAACAAGCCAAATTATACCTTAGCCAAAGCGAACAGGAACGTTTATTAATGATAAACAACCTGTTATTTGATGCCTATAACACTTATTGGCAATGGGCGGGCAGCTACCAGCAATATATTTTGTTTTCAAAATTTACTGAGATAGCCAATGACCGTTTGCGCCTGGTACGTATTGCATTTGTAAATGGCGATAGAGCCATGATGGATACGGTAGAAGCATTTACGCAATTGCAGAACTATCAACTAATGCAAACAGACGCGCTGGTAAAATGGAACAATGCCAGGCTGGAATTATCTAATTTTTTATGGCTTGACAAAGACAGCAGTTATCAATTACCAGATAAATATTTACCCGAGAGTTTACAGTTTACCAGTAACCTCAACTACCAAAGTGCAGATGAACTGGTGGCACAATCCTTTGCCCAAAACCCGGCTTTAAAGATTTATGATTTTAAGCTTAACAGCCTTGAAGTTGAAAGGAGATTAAAGTTCCAAAGCCTGCTGCCTTATTTTTCTGTTAAGGCCAATCTTTTGAATAAAGACTATTATGCTTTAAAAAATGTAAGCACCAATTTTATACAGAATAATTATAAGTGGGGAGTTGATTTTAAGATACCCATATTTTTACGCGAAGCCCGTGGAGATTATAGAAAGGCACAACTAAAAATAAGGGAAACCAATTTGGAACTGATTAATAAACGCCAGGAAACCACTAATAAAATACGCAGCTATTTTAATGATTTTGCCGCCCTTTCTCAACAATTACAAACTATACAAAGTATGTATGGTAATTACAGGGCTTTGCTGCGCAACGAGGAACTAAAATTTACACAGGGTGAAAGCTCTTTATTTTTAGTAAACAGCCGCGAAACCAAAGTGATTGAACTGCTACAAAAACAGATAGAACTACAGATTAAATTTTATAAAGCCAGGTACGCTATGGAATGGGCTGCGGGGTTATTAAAATAAATGTATAAAAGCGGGCATTGCCTATTTGAATACTTTGCAGGAAGTTTCATAAAGACAATTTCACGCAAAGAAGCATAAGATGCAAAGGCGCAAAAGTTTTACAGCTTTACCTTGCTAAAAGAAGCTGATTAAAGACACTAATTGCCCCAGTGTGCGACGCATATGCAGTTAAATTATTAAACATAAGCTCGTCACCAAAAAACAAAAAGCTTGTACAACGTACAAGCTCCAATTCAACTATATTAATGCTTTAAACAATTATAATTTTATAGAGAACCCAGCTTTAAACAATACTGAATTTGATTTCAAGTTAGCACCAGGGGTTTCGTAACTGGTGTAAGCAACCCCAACTTCAAGCAGTTTTATAAGCTTTACGCCTGCCCCAACTTCGTATAAAAACTTGGTACCAGTAACACTGCTTTTGCTATAACTCTGTATAGCACCGCCCACATTGCCATTAATAAACAATTTACCCACCAGGTACTGGCGTATGCCCACTTTTATAGGAACTACTTTTAAATTTCCTGTGCTTGTATTAAAGTCAGTATTACTGTAGCTGATGTAACCAATACTGCCAATGAACATGGTTTTTCCAAAGCCAATACCTGCACCAGCTTCAACACCATAACCTGTATTAAAAGACTTTTTGAAACTTTCATCTTGTGGATTTGCTATTGTAAAATTGCCAAATACAAGTGCTTTGGGTATTTGTGCTTTTACTTTTGTAGCTGCATCTAAAGCCATAACCACAATAAAAATTTGAAGTATCTTTCGCATGTTGATAGTTTAGTAGCCAAAGAAATGATTTTTAACCGTATTTGCACCAGTATTAGTCATAAATAAATGTTAGTTTAGTATGCTATCGATGAAGACTCAATATGCTTTTAAAGCATTGATGTATTTAGCACAAAAAGAAACCACAGGCCCTGTTTTAATTGCAGAAATTGCAGACAAAAAAGCAATACCGCTTAAATTTTTAGAGAATATTTTACTGGAACTAAAAAAATCGGGCATACTTGACAGTAAAAAAGGGAAAGGAGGCGGCTACTTTTTTAATGAAAATCCATCTACTATAAAACTTGCAAGAATAATGCGGTTAATTGACGGCCCCATTGCCCTGCTGCCCTGCGTTAGCATTAACTTTTACCAAAGTTGTAAAAACTGCGATGAAACTTCGTGCGGGTTGAGTGATGTTATGAAAGAGGTACGTGACGCTACATTGGGCATACTTGACAGCAAAACAGTGGCTGATATTTCTAAACTTTACAAGAACCTTTAAGCATGTGTTAACAACCTTTTAAGTAAGTAAAAGTTAAAATACTTGCCACACATGGTGGTTTAATTGCCTTTTAATTATCCCTGCTTTTTATTCTGTTTACTTTTGATTTATCAAATAATCGTTTTTAGCTACACATTTCCTATCATCCAATATCCATATAAATACCACCCACGCATGAAAAAAATCATCTATTTACTTGCCCTGTTACCACTTTCGTCAATAGCACAACAAAGTGATGTTCCAACAAAAACGGAAGAAAAAAAGACAGAAAAAAAGGCGACCCCTGTTTTTACAGGTGGCAAAAACGTTTTTAAAACAAACCTTAGTTCTTTAGCTCTTAAAAATTACAGCTTTACTTACGAGCGGCTTATTTACAATAAAATGTCTTTTGCAGTAAGCTACAGGTTTATGCCAAAAGGTAACCTACCATTAGAAAAAGCAATAACAGATTTTATTGATAATAAAGACATTAACGTTGGCCTTTTTGAAATGGGCAACTGGGCAATAACACCAGAAGTTCGTTTTTATGCTCATAAGCGCATGAAGGGTTTTTACATTGCACCCTATGCCCGTATTGCCGGCTTTGATGTCACTCTACCCGTTAATTATGCGCAATCAGGTAAACCAGAACCCAGTCAGGCATTGTTTACAGGTACTATAAAATCATTCAGTGGCGGCCTTATGCTGGGCGTGCAACAGCAATTGTTTAAAAAAATAACCCTTGATATCTGGATTATTGGCGCACATTATGGCAGTAGTACAGGCGACCTGAATGCAACATTTGGCACCACACTAAATTCGGCAGAAAAAAACAACCTGCAATCGGCTATAAATAAAATAGATGCAAGCCCGTTTGTAGTAAAAGGCACTGTAAATGCAGATGGTAAAGGTGCAGTATTAACTACAGATGGCCCATGGGCTGGTGTACGTGGCGCAGGTATAAATATTGGTTTCAGGTTTTAATTTTGGTTGATGTGACTGCAAATACAGCTTAACTTTTCTTGCAAACGAATTGCCTTTGCAAGAACTGATTACAAAATATACAACAAAATAGCCGCTGAAATTTCAACGGCTATTTTTATGCTTTTTAACTATTGATTATTTTTTCTCAGTAAGTTCTTTCACGGTTTTCTTTGTGGCGTCAAGATCTGTTTTTAATTCAATAACATACTTGGTAAGCTCTTCTACTTTCTTCAATAATAAAGCATTCATTTTACCAAGGTCTAAACCATCTCTCATTACTTCACTGGTGGTTGGTATATCAGGTAAATGCTTGTATTGTTTTATAAAACTATCAAGGTCATAAATGCTCATCATTTTATAATCAGGCTCAAATACATTATCAAACCAGTCTTCTGAGTTTTTTACGGCTACTTTTACTTTTTCTGTAAGTATCCCTTCTTCTACAAATAATTTATAGCCATCAAACATGGTAGATACATTGCCTATTTTAACGCGGCCTTGGTATGAATCAACAGATAAAAATTCCTGGTCATTATCAATACCAGGTGCCTTATAACAAATTTTAAAAGTTTGTGGTGTATTAATAGTTTTATCGCCCGAAACCCTCGCCCCTACCGTCCAGTAACTAACGTTATTGGGCGAACTAAGGTCGCCATTTGAAAACATGATAGAAGGTTCGTTCTGCCCATTGGCTGCCCAATTATTGCTCAACTGGAGCAAAATATTTTTCTTGCGGGTATCGCCTGCCCCACGTTTAATTTCTAAGGCAGCCTGTGGTGCCTTGGTGCCAATACCTACATTACCAATTACGGGAAACTGGTTTTCGCTGTTAGGGAAAGTAGTATCAATATACTGGTAAACAACATTTTTTGAGGATGGATATGGATCAGGGTAAATGCCAGGCGATTTTTGGCTGGTGGTGCTTCCTGCGGTTCTGGCTGTTCTTTGTTTATACGTAGTTATAGGCTTGTAAGCTGGCTTTTTAGGCTTTGTTTGACCGTACACCTGCACACCTGCGGCTACAATTAATACAAAAAAAACACTCTTTTTCATGTTCTATATAGGGCTTTATTAACTAAACAAGTTGGGTATAAACAAAAACGGATTAAGTACATAACGAAATATCGTTGCGAAAATTATACGATACACCGTAAAATAAAATTAAAGCAACCTAAAATGATAACGTATCCCTTAAACAAGTAGTAACATAAAAAAAGGAACGGCAAGCCGTTCCTTTAAAGCGAATTATTTATATTCTTACCGCCTGTATTGGTGGTTGTCCTCAGGTTCTTTTTCTTTTTCGTAGGCCCTGATGATGGCTTTTACCAAACGGTGCCTTACCACATCTTCTTCATCCAGTTGAATATGCGCAATCCCCTCAATATTCTTGAGTATACGGCTTGCTTTTTCCAAACCGCTGCGCTGGTTGCGCGGAAGATCAATTTGTGTAGGGTCACCCGTAATAATGGCTTTGGCGTTGGCACCAATACGTGTAAGAAACATCTTCAACTGCAGGTCGTTGGTGTTTTGCGATTCATCTAAAATAATAAACGCATTATCCAGCGTGCGGCCACGCATGTAAGCCAGCGGTGCAATTTCAATGGTACGTGTACTCATATAATACCCCAGTTTATCGGCAGGTATCATATCATCCAGTGCATCGTATAATGGCCTTAAATACGGATCAATTTTTTCCTTTAAATCACCAGGCAAAAAGCCAAGGCTTTCACCAGCTTCAACAGCAGGGCGTGTAAGAATAATTTTTTTAACCACTTTATTTTTAAGTGCCCTTACCGCTAAAGCAACAGCAGTATAGGTTTTACCTGTACCAGCAGGGCCAATGGCAAATACAATATCATTGGCATCGGCAGCCTGTACCATTCTTTTTTGGTTGGCTGTTCTTGCCCTTACTGTTTTGCCGTTAGGGCCAAAAACCAAAATGTCGTTGGGATTTCTTTCTACAAAATTGTCAACCGTTTCTGCATCATCACCACCGAGAATTTGTTCAAAGTACCCTTCGCTCAGGTGGCCGTTACGTTCAAGGTACTGGATAATCAGATCGATTTTTTCTTTGGCTGTATCAATGTGTTCAGGGGCACCGCTGATTTTTATTTGTGTGCCTCTTGATAAAATTTTAAGCAGGGGAAATTTCTTTTTTAATTTATCCAGCTTACCATTGTTTACACCGAAAAATTCAATTGGATTTACTGATTCGAGGCTAATGATTTTTTCTGTCAATTGCAACACGTTTTTAGTTAATAATGGGATTGATTTTGGTGGATACTTGTTTCTCAAATTTACCTTTTATCTGTTACCCTTGTTAAATGCTTTTGCACAATTTGTGGGAAATATCTTGCTTCAAAAACCGCACCGTGAAGAAAGCCTTGAATTTGGGGGTTGAAGTTTAGTGTTTTAGTGTTTGGGAGTTTGAAAGTTTAACAAAACTTCAAATCCCAAACTCTCAAATTCTACACTGTTCAAGGCAGTTATCCACGCTCCAGTGTGCGACGCAACAGAAGCCTGATAAGAAATCCACATGCCCGTTCAAAAAATACTACCCTGTAATGCAAAACGTATATTTGTTTTCATGGCAAACAGTTTAAGAAAAAAAACGCCGCCACCACCCGATCCTGAAGTTTTAAATAAAGACAAAGAGGTAGAAGTTACCGTGGCCGAGGTGGTAAAGGATGAACGCACCACCAAAATTGCGGGTGCGTTTAGTTTATTATTTGCTGCTTTCCTGTTTATAGCATTTACCTCTTACCTTTTTACCTGGCAGGAAGACCAGGATAAAGTGCACCAGTTTGGCATTAAGATTTTTTCTACCGATGATGTTCGTGTACATAATTTATTGGGCGTTCTGGGTGCTTATACTGCACACCTTTTTATTTATAAAGGCTTTGGCATCGCCTCTTTTTTATTCTGCACTTTCTTTTTTGTGTTGGGTATTAATTTATTGTTTGGCCAAAAGATTTTTAGTCTTATACGCAACCTGCGCTATGTACTTGTAGGGCTTACCTTATTAAGTATGGCAGCGGCTTTTGCAGCGGCTGCAAGCGATTTTAGCTGGGGCGGCGCCGTAGGCGAATTACTGAATAATTGGTTTGTAAAATGGATTGGCAAGGTTGGTACAGGTGCTTTACTGGTGGCAGCCGTTTTTAGTTATGTAATATGGAGGTTTAACCCAACTTTTAAATGGCCTGAATGGAAAAAACCTGTCGTAATTAATGAAACAGAAACAGATGAAACCGTTGTTACCACTAAAACAATCAATGATATTTATGGCAATGAACAGGAAATAAATCCTGTTTATGAAGCAGAAGTTAATAATGAACCAGCATTGCCCATAAGCCATAATAAATTGAAAGATGGCGCCGCAGGTGTGGCCGTAATAATGCCAAAAGACGAGGTGGTTGAAGAAGACCCAATGACGAGTTTTGACATTACTGAAAAGGAAATGATTGAAGATTGGCAAGAAGAAATTATTGCTGAGAAAGAAGGCGCAGGCAAACTATTTATTGATGAAAGAGAATTAATAAAAGAAGAGGAAAAAATTATTGCACCTGCGGTGGATGAATTTCCTTTAGAAGTAAAGCAAACGGTGGGGCATGAACATGTTTCTGTAATAATGCCTGCAATGCCAGACCCTGAACCTGAACTTATGGTTGAAGAAGTTACAGAAGCAAGAAAGCCTTTAAAAA
The DNA here is from genome assembly GCA_031424995.1 of Chitinophagales bacterium. Classification (GTDB taxonomy): domain Bacteria; phylum Bacteroidota; class Bacteroidia; order Chitinophagales; family Chitinophagaceae; genus Parasediminibacterium. Next base: position 36,062 of record JANPIP010000064.1, read on the forward strand.
TTGAGTTTGAAGATAAGATAGATATTGAGCTTGAATTACAGGATTTGGTGGATGATGAGGAAGAAACGATAGACGATCGTCCATCGTCCATCGTTAATCACCAGGGGCTTGATACACAATACGATGCTACGCTTGAACTGAAGGATTACAAGTACCCATCTATTGACATGCTGGAAACGCACGGCAGTGAAAAAATTGTTCATGACCCCAATGAACTGGAGACCAACAAAAATCAGATTATTGCCACGTTAAAGAACTATGATATTGCAATTCAACGTATTGCAGCCACTGTTGGGCCTACAGTTACTTTGTACGAAATTGTACCTGCACCTGGTGTGCGCATCAGCCGTATCAAAAACCTGGAAGATGATATAGCATTGAGTTTGGCGGCGTTGGGCATACGTATCATAGCACCTATTCCTGGTAAAGGAACCATTGGTATTGAAGTACCCAATGTGCGCAAAAGCGTGGTGAGCATGAGGACTTTGCTGGCATCAGAAAAATTCACCAACAGCACCTTCTCTTTACCCATTGCTATTGGTAAAAAAATTGACAACGAGAACTTTATTGTTGACCTTGCCACTATGCCGCACTTGTTAATGGCAGGTGCAACGGGGCAGGGTAAATCTGTTGGTTTGAACGCTATTCTTGTTTCGCTGCTATACAAAAAACATCCATCGCAATTAAAGTTTGTTTTGGTAGATCCCAAGAAAGTGGAGTTGAGTATTTATAAGGTAATTGAGAAACATTTTCTTGCAAAATTGCCCGGCGAAGACGAAAGTATTATTACCGATACTAAGAAAGTAGTACACACACTTAATGCTTTGTGTATTGAGATGGATAACCGTTACGACCTTTTAAAGGAAGCAGGTTGCCGTAACATAAGAGAGTACAACGAGAAGTTTAATAACCGCAGGTTGAACCCGCAAAAAGGCCACCAGTTTTTACCTTTTATTGTTTTGGTGGTAGATGAGTTTGCTGATTTAATTATGACTGCAGGCAAGGAAGTGGAAATGCCTATTGCACGTTTGGCGCAGTTGGCAAGGGCCATTGGTATTCACCTTATTATTGCCACACAAAGGCCATCAGTAAATATTATTACAGGTACTATTAAAGCAAATTTCCCTGCGCGTATTGCGTTTAAAGTTTCTTCTAAAATTGACAGCCGTACCATTCTTGATGCAGGTGGTGCAGAACAATTGATTGGTAAAGGCGATATGCTTATCAGTTATAACGGAGAAATTACCCGTTTGCAATGTGCTTTTGTTGATACGCCTGAAGTAGATAAAGTGGTGGAATTTATTGGAGATCAGCGTGGCTATCCTGAGGCTTTTCTTTTACCTGAATACCTGGATGAAAAGGAAATGGAGAGCAAGGGTTTTGATGCAAGCGATAGAGACCCGCTGTTTAATGATGCAGCTAAACTGATTGTGATGAACCAGATAGGTTCAACCTCATTGATACAGCGTAAAATGAAATTGGGTTATAACCGTGCAGGCCGATTAATGGATCAACTGGAATCTGCCGGAATTGTGGGTGCCAACGCAGGCAGTAAAGCCAGGGAAGTGTTATTTAAAAGTGAAATGGAGCTGCAGGAGTATTTAGATTCGATGGGATAATTTGCAAACACCTGATTTAACTAAACCATTTACCGATACAAGCGTCATAGAAAGACGTAACACATATCTTTGAAAAATATCAATAGAAAAAATGAAAAAAATCTTAGGACTAATTTTAAGTATTGCCATAGCGAATGTTCTTTTTGCACAGAATGATCCCGCCGCAAAAAAAGTGCTTGATAACGTGAGTGCAAAAATCAAAACCTTTAAAGCCATTACTTCAAACATTACCATAAAATCTTTAACCAGTAAAGGAAAAGACAATGGTACAAAAAACGGCACCATCACCTACAAAAACAAAAAATACGTTTTAAAGCAGGGCAAAACCGAGGTGATTTGTGATGGAACAAAAGTGTACAATTACGATGGATCGAAAACTATTACTATAACTGGTGCTGATGAAGCAGAATCTTTATTAAGCCCTCAAAAATTGTTCTCTAATTTTTACGATAAAGACTTTAATTACAAATTGATTTCTTCTGCGGGTGCTACTTACCAGGTAGAACTTACACCTGTTGACAGCCGCAAAAGTTTTGCAAAAGTGAACCTGTTTATTGATAAGACAAAGAACATGTTTACTAAGGTGAATATTCTTGATAAAGGAAACAATACCACTACCATTTCTTTATCTAACCTAAACACCAACGCCGCCATAAACGATAATATATTCACCTTCAACAAAGCAAAATACCCTGCTGATGTTGAGATACTGGATTAGTATTTTAAGAGTTATTTACAGGCCATCCTTTATACGGATGGCTTTTTTATTACCGCTTGCCTTTATATTTATTCTATGAAAAAAATCCTCTCTTTCGCCCTACTTATATTAATTACTGCTGCAGTCAAAGCCCAGTTTTCAGTGCGACTTGTGGTTACAGGTGCTGCTACAAAAAATACAGATGATATTTATGTTGCCGGTACTTTTAACAACTGGAACCCAAAAGATGAAAAGTATAAACTAAAACCTTTTGGCGGTGGCAGAAAAAGCATTGTAATTAAAGATGTTGCGGCTGGTAATTATGCCTTTAAATTTTCGAGAGGTACGGTTGACAGGCTTGAATCTACTGCCGATGGCAGGGATATTCCAGACCGTATTCTTGATATAAGTGCAGATGTTTCGCAGGAATTTTTTATTCCAGGTTGGAAGGACGATTACCCTGAAAGGCCAAAACGTTATACAGCCAGCCCGCAGGTAAAAGTGATTGATACTGCTTTTAAAATTCCGCAGTTAAACCGCACCAGAAAAATATGGGTTTACCTTCCAAAGGGTTATGCTTCCTCCACCAAAACATACCCTGTTTTGTACATGCAGGATGGACAGAATTTATTTAACGACCAAACGGCTTTTGCAGGAGAATGGGGTGTAGACGAATGCCTTGACAGCCTGCAGCAAAAACTTGGTAAAGAGTGCATTGTTGTTGGTATTGATAACGGTGGTGCACAAAGAATGAACGAATACTCGCCTTATGATTTTAGTACAAAAGGTGCTTTTGCAACACCTGACAGCAAAGGTGAAGGGGCATTGTATGTTGACTTTTTAGTGCGGAATTTAAAGCCATTTATTGATGGTAAATACAGAACCAAAAAAGGCCCTGAATTTACTTATATAGCAGGCAGCAGCATGGGTGGTTTAATAAGTACATATGCTGTATTGCAGTATCCATTGGTGTTTGGCGCGGCGGGCATTATCTCGCCATCATTTTGGATATCGCCCAATTTGTATAAAGAAGCAGAGCGTTTTACCACCACAGCATCACCCAGGTTTTTCTTTTATGCAGGTGGCAGAGAGGGCAATACTACAGTAAGTGATATGCAAAAATTTATTGACCTGCTGCGCAAGAAAGACCGCTATGAAATAAGAACTGTTATCAGCCCTTTGGGTGAACATAATGAGAAAACTTGGCGGCAGGAATTTGCAGGTTTTTATGCGTGGCTGATGAAGTAGGGGCAAAAAAAACATCCTTATAAAAGGATGTGCGAATTACGGACTTCAATAGGTAACGGATTAGTAAGTGATGTGAAAATAGCGAATAGAATTTGAGTTTATTAGCTTCTATTGTGCAGGTGAATAAATAAAGAAAGTTGCTTTGCTTATCCACAAAAATAGAAATGCCGGTGAGCTGTTAACTCACCGGCATTTTTATTTACAATCGTATTTTTAATCTTGGTACCATTTCATTTTTCCAACTATTAAAAGTATTGTTGATTATCTGTTGCCGCGCCTCACCTACCAGCCATAGGTAAAAAGCCAAGTTATGTATGCTTGCAATCTGCAGTGCCAATATCTCACCCGCCACAAACAAATGACGCAGGTAAGCTTTGCTGTAATAATTACTGGTTTCGCAGTCAATGGCGGTATCAATGGGGCTGAAATCGGTCGCCCATTTTTTGTTACGTATGTTTATCACACCTTCACTGGTAAATAGCATACCATTGCGGCCATTGCGTGTAGGCATTACACAATCAAACATATCAACGCCTAAAGCAATGTTCTCCAAAATATTCCAGGGTGTTCCAACGCCCATTAAATAACGTGGTTTTTGTTCTGGAAGAATATCACAGCAAAGCGCAGAAAACTCGTACATCATTTCTTCACTTTCACCCACACTTAAACCGCCAATAGCATTACCTGTGGCATTTTTAGAAGCAATATATTCAGCAGAAGCCGTACGCAAATCTTTATAAGTACTGCCCTGGATAATAGGAAAGAGGTTTTGCGTATAGCCGTATTTATCAGGCGTTTCTTCAAGGCGGGTAAAACACCTGTCAAGCCAGCGGTGTGTCAGTTCCATGCTTTTTTTAGCATAGATATATTCGCTGGGATAAGGCGGGCATTCATCAAAAGCCATAATAATATCGGCACCAATCTGGCGTTGTATGTCCATAACTTTTTCAGGGCTAAACAAGTGTTTACTTCCATCAATATGACTTTGAAACATTACCCCTTCTTCTTTTATTTTTCTATTCGCTGCCAATGAAAAAACCTGGTAGCCGCCACTATCGGTAAGTATGGGACTGTGCCAACCATTAAACTTATGCAGGCCACCCGCAGCCTCTAGTACTTCTGTACCAGGCCTCAGGTATAAATGATAGGTATTACCAAGAATAATTTGCGCCTTTACATCATTTTTTAACTGCTGCTGGTTTACCGCTTTTACACTGCCCACGGTACCAACAGGCATAAAAATAGGCGTAAGTATTTCGCCATGATCTGTAGTTATTTTGCCAGCCCTTGCCTTGCAATTGGTGTCTGTTTGCTGAAGCTGAAACTCAAGTGATGCCATCGGGCAAAGATAAGGTGGCCTGTTTCTTAAAATACAGGTACCCTTATCACGGATTAACACATTAAAATTTAGTTGGGTAATTAGGCGTTTAGAAACCCATAATTTGTGTCAACTTTTCCGTGCCAAATAAAATTGACACAAAAATATTGGCACAAAAATGTGTCAAAAAAAATTATTATTATTTTATTGGCACAACATAACCAGGCAACCGTATAAATATTACCATTGAGAGGAAGCCTTAGGTGGAAAAAATAACCATGTTTAAAATATTAACCCGTAATTATAAAAGTTCCATCTTTCCCTTGTATTTTCCAACCTTGAATTATATCTGCTTCACCATAATCTTATAACATGCCATACCAACCTTCAGAAACACGTTACAACAGCATGCTTTACCGCCGTTGCGGCAACAGTGGTATAAAACTGCCCGCCTTATCACTTGGCTTGTGGCACAATTTCGGTTTTGTAAATATGTACGAAAACAGCCGTAACATAATTCACACTGCATTTGACAATGGTATTACACATTTTGATTTAGCCAACAATTACGGGCCGCCGCCAGGAAGTGCAGAGGAGGTTTTTGGTAAGATATTGAAGGATGATTTTAGTGGCTACCGCGATGAGATGATCATTTCATCAAAGGCTGGCTATACCATGTGGGATGGGCCTTATGGCGACTGGGGTTCTAAAAAGTATCTGGTATCAAGCCTTGACCAGAGCCTTAAAAGAATGAAGCTGGATTATGTAGATATTTTTTATCATCACCGTCCAGATCCTGATACACCCTTGGAAGAGACCATGGCCGCGCTTGACCTTATTGTAAGGCAGGGAAAAGCCTTGTACGTCGGCATCTCAAACTATAAAGCACCTGAAGCAGAAAAAGCCATCGCCATTTTAAAACAACTTGGTACACCATGCCTTATCCATCAACCAAAATACTCAATGTTTGAGCGTTGGGTAGAAGGTGGTTTATTAGATGTACTTGGCAGGGAAGGTGTAGGCTGTATTCCGTTTTCGCCATTGGCGCAGGGCATGTTAACTGATAAATATTTAAACGGCATTCCTGCTGATTCAAGGGTGGCAACAAGCGGTATTTCTTTAAAAGAAAGCAGTATTACGGATGAGAAAATAGAAAAAATTCGCCAACTGAACGAAGTGGCAAAACAGCGCGGCCAGAAATTAGTGCATATGGCACTTTCGTGGATATTAAAAGATGAACGGATAACCACAGTGCTTATTGGTGCCAGTAAACCTGCACAGGTAACAGACTCAATTGAATGCCTTAAAAACATCAGCTTTAACAGTGAAGAACTACAAAAAATAGAGGCTATTTTAAAATAAGAAATAGAAAAAAGGGGATGAAATTTCATCCCCTTTTCTATTATCGTTCTCCCTCCCACTCCATATAAAACTGTTGCAAAAAAGTGTGCATAAACACGTGTCGTTGTTCTGCCATTTGTTTACCAGTTGCAGTATTCATACGGTCTTTCAGCAACAATAGCTTTTCATAAAAATGGTTAATGGTTGGCGCATTACTGTTTTTATACGCCTCTTTTGTTATTTGTAAATCAGGCGGCACGCCGGGATTATATATTTCCCTGTTTTTAAATCCCCCATAATTAAATGCCCTTGCAATACCAATGGCACCAATGGCATCAAGCCTGTCGGCATCCTGTACTACAAAAAGTTCTGGTGAAGAAAAGGTTGCAGCAAAGTTGCCGCCTTTAAAAGAGATGTTTCGTATGATGGCTTCCACATGATTTACAATATCAGCTTCAACTTGCAGGCTCTTCAAGAATACGGTAGCTTTTTGTGGGCCAATATTTTCATCGCCGTTGTGAAATTTGGAATCTGCAATATCGTGCAGTAAAGCCGCCAGTTCAACCACAAGCATATTTACATTTTCAACTGAGGCAATGGTTTTTGCATTGGCCCATACACGTTGTATATGCCACCAGTCGTGGCCGCCTTCGGCATGCTGCAGTTGCTGTTTTACAAAAATTACGGTTGCAGTAATAATATTGTTGTAAGGCATTGACGCAAAAAAATCAATTAAAAAAGAAACCTTTATTGCTAAGAAACCCTGTTTGGAAGCTGGGCGTATTTCCAGTATTCAATCATATTTTTCATAATGGTAAGCCAGCCGCCTACATTATGTGGTTTGGCGAAAAAGCCATGCACAGATAATTCGTATGCCTGTTTGATTGTATTTTTTTCAGAACTTGTAGAAAAGAATACGAAGGGAACAGTCTTAAACTTTAGTGATTCATCATCCTGTAGCTTATGGCGCAGTTCAAAGCCATTAATCAATGGCATATTAATATCGCATACAATAATAAATGGTTTAACGTTCCCGTCTTTAATATATGATATGGTTTCAAGGCCATTGTTAAAACAAAGTACATTCTCTGTGTAGCCCAATTGACTCATTACATCAACCATCATATCACAATCGTCTTTGTCGTCATCAATAAAAATAAAAGGGTGCTGTTTGCTTAATGGCATAATGAGTTTTTCTGTTACAAATGTAGTTTTGTTGTTGTGATTAAATTTTTATGCCACAAAAAATAATGAATATACGAACGTGTATTTGAAAAGTAAAACAAAAATGCCGCAAGCTTTCACCTGCGGCATTTTAATATTATTCTGTTATTCTTAATTAAGAGAGGCACTCATTTTCTTATCAGAAGCTATTGGTTTTTTAACAGCTTTTGTTTTTGGAGTATCATCAAGCCCCTGAATATAATTGCTCAGGTTTTTAAGTGTTGGCTCCTGTTCAAAAAATTTACCATTAATAAAGAAAGCGGGCAATTTGGTAACACCCATCTTAATACCTTCATTTAAATCGTCCTGTACATGCCAGCCATAAGTTCCATTAATCAACTGGTCAAGAAAGTTTTTGTTGGTAGTGCCAATTTCTTTTGCATATGATTTTAAGCTGATAACTCCAAGGTTTTTCCTGTTGTTAAACAACTCTTTATGCATTTCCCAAAATTTACCTTCCTGCCCCGCAGCAATAGCTGCTTCTGCTGCTTTATGCGCTTTCTGGTGAATTTTTAACAATGGAAAATGACGGAAAATAAAGTTTACTTTATCAGGGTAATTTTCCAGTAATGCTTCCACTACTTCGTTTGCTTTGGCGCAGGCTTCACTTTCATAGTCTCCAAACTGCATAATTGTTATTGGCGCCTTACTGTTTCCTACAACCATTTTCTTTGGTTCTATGATCTCTATTACTTCTTTTGCCTTCATTATTTTTGCAGTAATTACTGTACTGCCCAGTTTTTTATTGTAAACAGATTCCTTTAACTTTTAATGTTTCGTGAATGTGTAAAAACGGTTTTGGAACATTTTTCACAGTTGTATAAACATACTTAGTTACTTTTGATAACCAAAGGTACAAAAAAACCATGCATTTACCAAAAACACGTATATACACACATTGTTAAAAAAAATAAAAATAATATAAACATCATGCCGCCAACCGCCATTAGTGAAAGAATTGAACATATTTTCAGGGGAAATGGTGCAAAAAAAAATATTTGTCCTGTTAAAGATATTCTTGCACGACTGGGCGACAAATGGTCAATTTATAGTGTATTGCTTTTGGGGCAGCACGAAAAGATGCGGTTTAATGAATTAAAAACGAGGATAAAAGGAATTTCTCAACGGATGCTTACCGTTACTTTACGTTCGTTAGAAGAAGATGGAATTGTTTCAAGAACAATTTATTCAGAAATTCCCCCACGTGTTGAATATGCGCTTACAGATTTGGGAAAAGGGCTGCTTTTACAATTAATAGAGCTTGCCTCATGGGCCGATATTAATTTTGAACAGGTGACAGATTCAAGAAAACGGTTTGAATTAAGGACACATAAGGAGCATGTGTAGTTTTTATAAATTCTCTACTTTCCATTTTACAAATAAGACCTTACTTTTTAAATACGTGCGATATATAAGTTAAACAATATCCTCTTTTTAAATGTACTGCCATTACTCCAAAAAGAAAATAAGATTGCCCTTTATAAGAAAAACGTATATGGCAACTTAGAGTATTATCGCCTGGTTTACGGATTACTCTTTTTTCAAATTCTACCTCTTCAAAGTTTATTTCATTCCAGGCAATTCCTAATTTTTCACCTTGAGAAAGATATCGCTGAAAGATTATTTTCCTTGTACTATCATTGTAACTTTCATCAAATTCAATTGCCTGCTGTATTATACCTTCTGGCACAATATGCAGGGTATCTTTCTTAATTGCGGGCAATATTTCATTAGTTAAATCTTCAGGTTTTGTACATAACTTTTTGTATTGTTCGAAATTTTTGTTTTTAAATGATTGAACAACTTCTTTGGCAAAACCTTCTATTTCCCTGGGAACAGGTTTACCAAAATTAAATAATATGAGTAAAAAGAAGAGGCTCAGTTGCATACTACGATTTAGATTATTGTTCTTTGACCAGCACTAAAATTCTTTACTTCCTCTTTAACCTGTACTTCTTGGTTACTTTAGGGCTGTTAAAATATTCGTTCAGTTCTTCTTCCGTCATATTACTGTCCATACTTACAGGCAAATCAATTAACTGCACCTGTATCTGCTTCAGTTCATCCTTTAGTTTGTTGGTTTTTTTAACAATATCAGGGTCTTTTTCAGTTACCAGTACATTATCTGCTAACATATATTCCAGCCTTTTAATAGAAGTACGTATTTGTGCCGCCTGGTTTTGATCGTACACTTTTTGCGGAGAAACTGCTTCTTTTACAGGCACTAACGAAATACCAACACTTGGTAAAATCTTACCAACTTTTTGGCTGCCTGCATCGGCTGCTGAACCCAAAATGGTACCTGTTAAAGCTGTGGCAGAAGAAGTAATATCAAAAGTGGTACGTGTATTTTTTACGCGTTTAATACTGCGGTCTAACTGTAAAAAACTATATTTCAACTGCATCAGGTAAGTATTAATTGTTTTTACCTGTGCATGATAGGTTTGCACCGCCAAAGGAAAATTCAGCGCATCGCGAACAATAATTTTAACCTGTGCCGTATCGCGGTTTTGAAATTTGTTGGAACCAACAAAACTGAGATAGATAATTTTTACTTTACCTGAATCTGTTTCTTTTACAAAGTCGAAACTTGGGCTCCATGTAAAATCATCATCGCAGTGTTTTACTGGCGTAAAGCTTTTTAACGACTGTGTAGCATAGAAAACAATATTTTCAATAGGAAAACTTCCCGCCTCACATTGTACCCTAAAACTTACAGTATCGCCTTCATCAACATTTAACACCTGGCTTACAGATAGCTTTACACGCGAAGGAATAATCTCAGTATTATAAAAAACAAGTGTAAAACCTGTATCTATCCGCTCTGAAGGATCAGTTGGATTGTTTACACCCAACTGCACTTTATACTCATAATCATATTTAAGCTTGCCTGACAGAAAGAAAGATTTTGCTGCCTTAAAAGAAAGCGTTCCATTGTCTTTATTAATCTGCAAACCAACAGGCGCATTACGCAAAAACCAGAAATATTTGCCTGTTTTGTTTATTTCGGGCTGATAACTTAAAATAGAATCTGAAGCCAGTGTTATGTAAGGCGGCAGTTTGCTTATGCGAAGCAGGGTATCATGCACCACAGGCACAGAATCACGCAAAACAGTTGGTATCGTATCACGTGTTTGAGCAGACAACACATACCCACACAGCACAAAAAAAAGTACCAACAAAACCTTCATAAAAAACCTCTTTTAATTACGTACGCTACGCAGGTCGCAATGTACAACCTTTCAAAATGCAAAAGTTTGGTACACAGTTATATATAAAACATCTCACTTTCCCACAAAATACCTTTTGCCCCTTTTCATTCCTTATAACGTGTTGAATATGATACCCAAACCCCCTTATAATCTTAAAAGCGGGCGGGGAATAATCTTTATCATCTCTTAAAAAAATAATATGACAAAGAGTTTTATAATAATAAGTGCTTTAACTGCAATATTAGTTACGGCATGTAACAGCAGCAGTGAGGAGCATGGCAGGCAGGATACTTCGTTAACGCCAAATCCAAGCGCAGCACCTGCCAACAGTACTAGTACTTACAGCGGCTCTGATACAAGTAATACCAATGCTGATTCTGTAAGGCATAATAATTCAGCAACACAAGGATCGTAGTACCATTCTTTTATCATTCATTAAAAATAAAAACATGAAAGCATCAAGAAGTACCAACAACAAGCAAAGCAAACAAGGCATGAGCCACAAACCCATTCCTGAAATAAGAGACAATATGGACAGCCGTAAAAATGAAGAACAGGATAGTAAGGGAAAGGATACTACCCACAATACAAAAGAGGTAAGCAGTAAAAACAAAAAGAAATAGTTATTACAAATAAGGCGTGGCATTTATACAAATGCCACGCCTTATAAACTAATTTGGGTTAAATTGTGGGTTTGGTATGTGCGTGCCGTTGACTTGTTCAACGGCTTTTTTATTTAACCAACAGCCTAAACACCAGTAGCTTTTTTAGCAGCGGATACTTTTTTTGCCGCAGGTGCTTTTTTTATCGGGGTTGTTTTTTTAGCAACAGCTTTTTTAGGTGCTGGTGCTGCTTTTTTTGCCGCTTTAGGAGCTTTAACTTCTGTTTCTTCTACCAATGCTTCTGTTATTATTTTTCCAGCCTTCTTAATTGCTTTTTTAAATTTTTTATCGCTGATTGTTTTTTTATCAGCAATAAACAATGCTTCAAGTTTTGCTTCCACATCTTTGCGGGCATCTTTCTTAGATAAAGAAGGTATTTTGGTTTGTGATGACAAGGACATATTTTTACGTTTTAATAAAATGATAACGTAAAAATAACATTGAAAGCGGTTTTGTAATGTTAAATTTTATAGTATCTCATTAACAGTACTAGTTATGCATACCCTGGCCCTGTTGCTGCAACGTAAGCATATCATTTATTACCATAACCAGCTTATCACTATTGTTTTTTATTGTTTTTAAATATTTAGTCTGCTCAGCGTCAAGCGCAGTACCATCAAGCATTGAAGCAGAGCTTACAATACTTTTCATAGGTATATGTATTTCACGGCTCATGGTGGCAAGAAAAACACTTTTTTCCCTGTTTGCTATCTCAGCTTTTTTGCGTTCGTCTTCCAGTTGCATATTCATTAAACGGAGATTGTCGGTTTTTAAATACAGTTCATTCGATTTTGCCTGAAGCTTCTCTGACTGTTCGTGCATCTCATCGTACAATATCTGCTGATTTTCTGCATGAATTTTTAAATCAAGATTGGTTTTTTCCAAATCATCAAACGTATGCTTCAGGTTTTTTTTAAGCAGTAAAAAATGGGTGTATAATTCATTGGTTTCGGTGGTTGAAGGCACAAACTCACCCGCTTTACTATCTTCCTCTTCTGTTGTTTTAAAGTTATTATCAACAAAAGCAAAAAGCCGCCTGTTCAATTCCTTTATATCAGCCGTAAGGCTTTTTGAAAGAAACACGCTAAGCCCTATAACCACTGCAATAAGCAGCAGCGAAACAACAATTAAAATGGTTTTAAAGGCATTGTGCATTACCTCAATTTCTTGTGCGGCCTGCGCCTCTGCTAACCCGTAAGTGTTACCAATATTATTAATTATGGTTTGTACATTTTTATACACCCCCTGGTTATTTATTACACCCAGGCGTGAGTTATAATTTGCCAGGCTGTTAAAATTGGTTTTATAGCCAAGTAAAGCAACCGCCGCAGGCGAGCCAGCAGCATAACCTGCCAAAAGCTTATCTATTAAAATATTGTATTGCGCACTGTAGTTTGCATCGCCCCTAATCAGGTAATCTTTCTCATGCCTGCGCAACATTAAAAGCTCCAGCCCTGGTACCAAATTATCTTTCTCTAACTGGTGTGCAAAACTGCGCATACGGCCTTCAGCTCCAAAATCTTTAAACCCTTTACCAAGGTATAAACTCTTTAAAATAATGGTTGAATCAACCAGCATCCTGTGCAATGCAGACAGGCTGTTTAACTCTTTGTCAAGATTTATATGATTTGCCTGCGCCTCTGTATTAATCTGTGCCAGTACATCAATACTTTTTTGCTGGCTACCCAAAAAAGTATCAATATCTTTTTGCTTTTCAGTAGTGTAAAATACAGGCTCATGAAAGCCAGATAAAATAAAATATTGCAGGTGGCGGTTACTTTCTAAAAACTGGTTTTGCACCTGTGTAAGGTTATTTGAGAACTGCTGCAACTGCTTTTGTTTTCCTGAAATAAAAAAGTAAAAAGCAATCCATACAAAAAGAATAAGGATAAATGAGAGAAAACTATACAATACTTTTGACCTAAAGGATTTAGGTGCTTTGAAGGGGGTAAGATTCATAAGCCTGCAAATGTGGTAATTGAACACCCGAAAACCTGCTTTTTTAAAACATTTTATTGTTAAGAAACTTTATACCAATTTATTTTTAGTACCCCTGCAATAAAAATTCAGCACATTAGCCATAAATTTTGTTTCTGATGATAACCATTACAAGAACAGACTCAACCAATCCTGATTTTATGGCACTGGTAATACTGCTTGATGCAGACCTTGCCAAAAGAGATGGCGCAGACAATTTATTTTACAGCCAGTACAATACCATTGCCACTATTAAACACGCCATTGTATTGTATATATATGGTATACCCACCGGCTGCGGTGCAATAAAAGAATACTCACCCACCGCAATGGAGGTAAAACGCATGTACACTTTACCAGTGGCAAGGGGCAAGGGCATTGCCACCCGTATTTTAACGGAACTGGAAACATGGGCCGATGAACTTGGCTATGAAAAATGTGTATTAGAAACAGGCAAAAGACAACCCGAAGCCATTGCACTTTATACAAAAAAAGGCTACAAAATTATACCCAATTATGGGCAGTATGCAGGCATAGAAAACAGCGTTTGTTTTGAGAAAGTGGTGGGGAATATCCCCCGCTGATTGCGCTGATTTTCGCTGATATTATTGTTTACAAGTTTCTGCTGCGTATATCTGCGTTATCTGCGGGCAAATCAATAAGCCCCCCAAACTGCAAAAAAAATGTTATATCTCTTTTTCAATTAAAAAAAAATTCTTATTTTGGCATAACAATTAAACAACATTCAATCACCACAAAACTATCTTCATCATGAGTAGCAAATCCGAAACAGGCCATGCCAAAATTCCCGCCACTCTGTACACCTTAAATTCAATTGGCATACGCAATAGTGCCGTGTACAAACCATCCAACGCAAAAATTAAAACCACAGCTATTGATGCATTAATTACAGATGCAGAAGCCAAAGTAAAAGCCGTGGCCCCCGTAGCAAAAGCGTACAACGATGCCATTGATGCCAGGCAACTATTGTTCAGCAGCCTTAATGATACTGCCACTGCTGCTTATAACAGCCTTGCCAGTGCCGATGCTGTAAGTGCCGCCAATCTTAAAGCGGTAAAAACATTACTTAAAAAAATTAATGGAAGCGCCGCAAGAAAAAACAAGCCAGCGGCTGAAGAAACCATCACCACTGCCACAGCAGGCACCGCTGTAACGGGCACTGAAAAAACACATTCAAAATCGCAGCAAAGTTTTGATATGCGTACCGAAAACTTTAATAAACTGTTGGCTGCCCTTGCATTAATACCACAGTATGCACCTGAAGAAGCAGAGCTTAAGTTAACCGCACTTACGGCCTATGCCGCACAGCTTACCGCCGCCAATAAAGCGGTTGATGATGCCTACTCGCCCTATGCCACAGCCCTTAAACAGCGCGATACCCTGTTATACCACCCAGAAACTGGTATAACCGTATTGGCAGGCAAAATAAAAAAATATATAAAAAGTGTAAAAGCCATTTCTGCGGCAGATAAAAAAGAAGCCACGGCACTACTGTTTAAAAGCCCATCAAAAAAGAATTTGTTTTTATAAAGGATGGTGTTTATTGAAAAGGAAAGACCGCCGCGAGGTGGTTTTTTTGTTTGCTTTAGTTTCGTAAATGTATCGGTAAGATATATCTGCGAAAGTTTTGATGGAACATTCGCAGATATTTGAGTTGGACGAAATGCAACCGAAGCTCCCAAAATGCGAGAAAATTGAGTAAAAAGGCTAATTTCGATACAACTTACAAATCACATACATTAAATGAAAATTGAAATAAAAAATTTTGGCCCAATTGACAATCTGACCTTTGACATAAATAAGGACTTACACCTTATTTATGGGCAAAATGCCATCGGCAAATCATACGCTACTTATTGCCTTTACTGCCTGATAAAAAATATCAAGAATAAAGCTATTAATAATAGGTATGTTTATTTTGCTAAAGAACAGGATGGCTCACTTCAAAAATTTATTAAGGCAAAACTTAAAAATCTAAAAACTAATACTTCTATAGAATGCACTAAAGAATTTTTAAATTTAGTCGATAGTGAATTAAAGGAAATAATTTTAAAAGGACTTCAAAACTCGTTGCTTAATACTTTTTCCTCGCTAAAGAATCTAAAAAATAGATATTCCGATAAGAACTATGAAATTATTATATCAATTTCGGAAACAGAAAAGCTGATAATACTTTCAGACGATGAAGGAACTCTAGATTTAAAATATGTAGATGATTTTAGGAAAGTTCGAATACTTCAAAAATCAACAAAATCAACAAAATTCTGCTTGTATGTTAATGACCTTAAAGCATTTGGAAAGCCAAATGAAGAAGAGTTTAGTGGGGAATTCATAAGATATATTTACACAAAGGTTAACCAAATTTTAAGGAAGCTAGATTTTAATATCAGAGACATTTATTATTTGCCCGCAAGTCGTTCGGGGTTATATCAGGCATTAAACGCATTCACTCCAATAATTGCAGAGCTAACACAAAACAGGTTTTTTATGCAAAATAAAAGCATTGAATTACCTTCTTTATCTGAGCCACTTGCTGATTATTTTATCGATTTGTCAACGGTCGATAAAAAGCATATAAACAAAGAATTTGAGGAGATTATTAAACTTTTACAAAATAATATATTGCGGGGTGAGGTCGAATATAATGAGAAAACAAGAAGGATATTATATAAACCGAAAGGCATAGACCTAGAATTAAATTTATCGGAAGCATCATCAATGGTAGCAGAACTATCTCCTTTAGTACTTTATTTTAGACACATACTAAATAACAAATACGCTTCTACAAAAGGCCGTGATTTCTTTTTCATAGACCAGTTTTATGACAACCCCCAAAGAAGGAAAAAAGACAAAGGGTACGACATCCTATTTATTGAGGAACCTGAAGCTCACTTACATCCAGAAATACAAGTGGAACTAATTGAAATATTTGCTAAACTTTCAAGTTTAAAACTTAAAATATTTATTACCTCACATAGTAATTACATGTTTAATAAGCTCAATAATCTTTTAATAAAAAAAGAAATTGACATGAAAAGTATAATGGTTTATCATTTAGTAAGGTCAGCAGACGGAACAACTATTAATAGTGAAATGAAAGTTACTGCTGATGGAATTAATGATGATAACTTTCAGAATGTTTCAGAAAAACTTTATACCGAACGATTAAACTATTTAGAGGAAACCAATGATTAAGAAAATTAAAGCTCACAAAGTTTTATCTGAATTTGTTGAAGATACTTGCTGTGAAAATGACATTTGTGTAACCTTTGAAAATGATGTTCCTGCAGCGTCTTATGCTATAATCAAAGTCGACACTTATTATAACTCATTAAAATTGGGAAAAAAAACACCGCCTTCAATTGACTGCCTTATTGTTAGGGAATGTGTTAACAAAGGCTTCGGTTTGACTTTAGTTGAGTTAAAAAAAATCGAGACTGGAAAAGGGTTCGAAATTGGAAACATGAAAAGTAAGTTTGAAACAACTCTGTATGATTTCATTAAAAAGCGGTTTAAAAATCCTCTGGATGTTTCCTATTCTGATGTGAAAATATATTTTGTTTCAAAACAGGAAATATATAAACGTGATTTGGGGTTGAAAATGGAAGTTCTAATGAATATAAAATTTAAATTCAATGACAAAACCTTAATGATTATACCTAAAATGCCAAACCCAACAATTAGAAAATGTTACTCTTAGATAACTGCACACATTCGCCCAACATGGGGCTTACCGCAAGTGTGGCTGGACGGAAGTACAATGGGCAATTATGCAAATCTCAGCAGTGGTTCGGGCTGGACATTTAAGCAATTTGAAGGGCAGGGTATTGCGGATTATATCCGGAATTGAAAAAACCAAGCCCAGCTAACTGCTGTTCGCACATCTTCCGCAGGTCTCAGACGCTGTGAGGCATGTTAAACTACAGATAAAAAAGAATCTCTGATCCTGTAAACTATTACTAAACCCATCATTTGTTCCGTAGGAACATCTTGTGGGTAGCATTAAAAAACAACCGTTTTTAGCGTTCCCATCAGCAACGCATGGTGCAACCAAAACACCAAACGTTCCTACAGAACGTCAATAAAAAATTCCATTTGTACCCACCTTAGGTTCCTATGGAACGGAAGGCAGATTTCAAAACCCACCGTACACCGCTAACCGACCTGTACGCAAAATGCAGGTAACCGTATGCCAAATGCAAACAACCGTACGCTAAATACAAACGACCGTTCGCAAATTGCAAACGACCGTACACAAAATGCAAACGACCGTACGCAAAATGCAGATGACCGTACACCAAATGCAGATGACCGTACGCCAAATGCAGATGACCGTACGCAAAATGTAAACGACCGTACACTAAATGCAGATGACCGTACGCCAAATGCAAATAACCGTACGCTAAGTGCAAATCAAACGTACATCGCTGCCCTTTCACAATTTCTTCTGCGCAACGTCTCACGAAGCCAGGCCAAGCGGCCGGTTGTGGACTATGCGATTGCACAAATTGCCTAAACACAGGGTCCTGCCACGCCCATAGCTATGAGGAGAGACGACTCTGCGCAGAAGAAAAGAATATTTTTTAGGGATAGTTTATTTATTGAAAAGGAAACACCGCTGCGAGGCGGTTTTTTGTTCCTTAGTTACAAAAGTGCAGCGTTATAAGGTGTATTTTGCGCGAAAGTTTTGATGAAACATTCGTATATATTTGAGTGAGTGGCAAGCGCAACAGACACCCTGCACAATAACAACAAACTAACAAATATCAAGCGTGAATGAGCGATATTTTAAGACAACAAATAGAAAAAATAACCCTGCTAACGGACGCAGAGTTTGACTATATTTTTTCACACTTCACAACGAAAAAATTTAAAAAACACCAATTCGTAATTCAGGAAGGAGAAAATGTGCTAAACGATTATTTCATTTTAGATGGTTGTTTAAAATCATACTTTACAGACAAAAATGGCAAAGAACATATTCTGGCTTTTGGAATGCAAGACTGGTGGATTACCGACTATGAGGCGTATTACAATCAATCAAAAGCAACCATAAATATTGACTGCATTGAAGACAGCGAATTACTTTGTTTATCCTTTCAAAACAGGGAAAAACTTTGCGTAGAAATGCATAAAATAGAACACTTTTTTAGAAAGAAAACCAATAAACGTAATGTTGCCTTACAACAACGCATCCTTTCTTTATTAAGCAATAACGCCAAAGAAAAATACGACCAATTACTACAATTATATCCACAGCTTTTTCAAAAAGTTCCCAAACAATTGATTGCTTCTTATTTAGGTGTTACCAGGGAAACACTTAGCAGGCTTAACGCTCCTTCAAAATAATGTGAGGTACATCACATAAAAATCGTGATGTATGTCCTTTTGCTTCCATTGTATTGAATAG
The DNA here is from genome assembly GCA_031424995.1 of Chitinophagales bacterium. Classification (GTDB taxonomy): domain Bacteria; phylum Bacteroidota; class Bacteroidia; order Chitinophagales; family Chitinophagaceae; genus Parasediminibacterium. Next base: position 54,791 of record JANPIP010000064.1, read on the forward strand.
ACATTTGTGCCATAAATTTTTAAACAAAAAAATAATGGCAAAATTCAAAATTCAACAAGCAAGTAGTACTGTAAACTGGACTGGAAAAAAAGTTTTAGGGTTACATACAGGAAGCATCAATATTGCTAATGGCTATATTGAAATTACAGACAACGCAGTTATAGATGGAGAAATCGAAATAGATATGACATCTATCACCATCACAGATATAGCTGATAAAAAAACACACGATGAGTTTTTAGGTCATCTTCACAATGATGATTTTTTTGCTGTTGACAAATTCAAAACTTCAAAACTGGTAATAAGAGGTTCTAAAAAAGTTGACCTTAATAAATTTCAACTTGATGGAATCTTAACTATTAAAGACATTTCACACCCGGTTTGTTTTATTGCTACCGTAGAAATATTTACGGATTTTCTTCATTCTTTAGGAGAAATTGTAATTGATAGAACATTGTACAATATCCGTTACGGTTCAGGAAAATTTATTGACAACCTGGGCGACAAACTAATTCACGATGATTTTGTGTTGCAATTTAAATTGGTAGGGCAAGCATAAACACAAACTTATATGAAAAGGCGAAGTGCCGTAAAAGCAATTGTTTTGGCAGGTGTTTCAGGCACTTCGCTTTTATCTCTTACCAATCAATCAACATTTAATAGCAAAAAGACAATGTGGAATAAAACAAAATTTACTAAACTATTTGGAATAGATTATCCAATAGTTCAAGGCCCCTTTGGTGGTGGACTATCATCTGTTAAACTTACAAGTACTGTTTCAAACGCAGGTGGATTGGGCTCATTTGGCGGGCAACCATTTTCTTCAAAAGAAATTATTGAAACCTGTAACGAAATAAGAAAATTCACCAACAAGTCTTTTAATATCAACTTGTGGGTAAACGACAGAGATACCAGTTTAGCAACTTTTAATGATGAGAACTTTAAAAAACTCACAGAATTATTTAAGCCGTATTTTAATGAATTAGGGTTGCCAATACCAGAAAGACCAACTGATCTTGGACCAAAGTTTGAAGAACAAATGGAAGCTATTTATGAGGCAAAACCAGCCATATTTAGCTTTGTTTATGGTATTCCTTCGTCAGATATTTTAGAAAATTGCAGAAGACTTGGCATAAAAACAGTTGGTACAGCAACAACGGTAGATGAAGCTATTGCGTTAGAAAATGCAGGAGTGGATGCAATAGTTGCAACAGGTTTTGAAGCAGGTGGTCATCGTGTTTCTTTTTTAAGGTCGGCAGAAGATTCATTAACTGGTATCTTTTCACTTATACCACAAGTAGCCGATAGTGTTAAAATCCCAATTATTGCCGCAGGTGGAATTGCAGATGCAAGAGGTATAAAAGCAGCATTGGCTTTAGGTGCTGATGCGGTACAAATGGGTACTGCTTTTTTGGCAACAGTGCAGTCCAATACTTCGCAAGACCATAAAGACAAATTATTTACATCAGACGCAAAATATACAACGCTGACAAAAGTGTTTACAGGGCGACTATCAAGAGGAATTAGAAACAGACTGACAGAAGAATTACAAAATCATGAAGACTTATTTGCACCATATCCATTACAAGGTAAGTTTATGGGTTTATTAAAAGCATATCCAGCAACTGAAAACTCAAATCCAGACTTCAAATCTTATTGGGCAGGACAATCTGCTTCATTATTAAAACATCGGGACGCTAAAATATTAATAGAAACTTTGGTAAACGAAATGAATAGAAGTAACCTTTAGCACAGAGAGCACCATTACTAACGCATACTTTTAAACTGTGCCTAAGCGTTACTTAATAGTTTAAATTACGCAAGTAAATTTAGAACAGGTGAATGGCTTTACTCGACTCAAGTAATTTAAACCCTTCATAACATTTAGGGTCACAGGCTACGCTAAACCACTCTGGCAATGAAACAATCCAAATTTCTTTTACTATTATTACTTCCATTTTTAGGCTGCAGTAAAAAAAATGATGATGCAAAACCCAACCCTACAGAAGCCATGTATTTTCCTGAAAACACAGGTAGTGCATGGGAAACTAAATCGCTTACCAGCCTGGGGTGGAACGAAAGTGCGGTACAACCCTTAAAAGATTATCTTATTCAAAAGCGCACAAAATCTTTTATGATTCTGGTGAATGGAAGAATTGTTATGGAAGAATACTTTAATGGCCATAATGCAACTGCTACCTGGCAATGGAATAGCGCAGGAAAAACACTGGTAGCCACCACAACTGGCATTGCACAACAAGAAGGGCTATTAAACATTAACAACAAAGCATCGCAATACTTAGGTACAGGTTGGACCAGCGAACCCATTGCGAAAGAAAATTTAATTACTTCAAAGCATTTGCTTACAATGACTTCTGGTATTAACGATGCCAGTGAATTGGTAATAAAACTGAATTTAACATACCTGGCAGATGCTGGTACACGGTGGTCTTACCATAATGTTTTTCAAAAATTGATGGATGTTGTAGCTGCTGCCAGTAATCAGGATTTTGAAACTTACTTTACAGCTAAATTAAAAAGCAAAATAGGCATGGATGGTTTCTGGAATAACGGGCTTATTTTTAAAATATATCATAGTAATACACGCAGTATGGCAAAATTTGGGCTGCTTGCACTTAATAATGGAAAATGGAAAAACGAGGCCATAATAAACGAGCCATTTTTTTTAGAAAGTATCAATACATCACAAAACATAAATCCATCATACGGCTATTTATGGTGGTTAAATGGTAAGGCTAACTATATGGTACCAGGTGGTCAAACGGTATACCCAAATACTTTGGTGCCTAATGCACCTACAGATATGTACGCAGCCATGGGTGCAGAAGATCAGCGCATTTATGTAATTCCCAGTAAAAATATGGTGGTTGTAAGAATGGGTAATGCATCAGATCCTGCAAATTCAAGTTTTGCGGTGTCGGGTTTTGACAATGACCTTTGGCAAAAAATTAATGCTGTAATTAAGTAACCCAAAAACCAATTGCTTTTTCTTCTGGGCAGCCTCTCACGAAGCTAAGCGAAAGGCTGTGAACGCTGCGATTGAATGAATTGTCTAAACGCAGAGTCCTGCCACGCTAATAGCTATGAGGAGAGACGACGCTGCGAAGAAGAAAAGAGTTTTTTTTAGGGATAGTTTATTTATTGAAATGGAAAGACCGCTGCAAGGCGGTTTTTTTGTTTGCTACAGTTGCGCCAAATACAACTATACCAGATGGATTGGCGAAAGTTTTGGTTAGAAGTTTCGTATATATTTGAGTTAGCGGTCATTGTAGGGGGTTAACTAAAAATTCATTATGACAGAACTACAAAATATCTTTATTAATAAAATAGACATTACACAAGAATATTTTTTTGAGTTCTGCGAAATTTCCAAAGTTGTAACGTACAAAAAGAACGCCTTTATAATTAATGAGGGTAGTGTATGCAATTTTATTGGATTTGTTGAAACAGGTATTGTTCGCTCATTTATTAAAAAAGAAGAAGTTCAATATAACAATGCTTTTTATTTTCCAAATAGTTTTTTTAGTGCTTATAATAGTTTTATTAATAAAAAACCTGCAATTAGCATCATGCAGGCAATGACTGAGACAACAGCGCGTTTAATTTCATACGACCAACTTCAGAACTTACAAAATACCTCACCAGTATGGTTTAAATTTGGAAAATATGTTGCAGATGAATTTTTTATTAGAAAGTGTGAAAGAGAATCTTCATTACTACGAGATACTGCATTAGAAAGGTATCATGCTTTACTTAAATTATATCCAAACATAGAGCAATTGATACCTCAATATCAAATAGCATCCTACCTGAAAATTAAACCCGAATCATTAAGTAGCCTAAAAGCCTTAACCTACATCAAGGAAAAATAACATTTTCCAATCTAATTTTGCCTTCATAAATCAATAAACATGAATTTATGAAAGCAATAAAATTAAGTGAAAAGTTTAACCTAATTAACGACTTGTGGAAACCAAAAGTAATTGCCGAATTGAATGGACAACAAGTTAAAATAGCAAAAGTAAAAGGGGAATTTGTTTGGCACGACCATAAAGATGAGGACGAACTGTTTTTTATTGTACAAGGCACTCTAAAAATGATGTTTAGAGATAAAACGGTTGTAGTAAATGCTGGCGAAATGATAGTGGTACCAAAAGGAATTGAACATAAACCCGTAGCAGAAGATGAAGTTTGGATGATGCTTTTTGAACCCGATAACATTAAGCACACAGGAAACGTAATTTCAGAATTAACAATCAATAGCTACGATAAAATTTAATACCTCATGAAAAAAATAGGATTAGTAGGTGGAATCAGTTGGACTTCAACATTGGACTATTACCGCTACATTAACGAAGGTATAAACGAGAAATTAGGCGGACTCAATTTTTCAGAATGTTTAATCTATTCTGTAAATTTTAACAATTTTCAAAAATACAACGCTGCTTACGACTGGGATGCAACTTATAATTTGTTAGCTGCTGCCGCTGAAAATTTAAAAAAAGCTGGTGCCGAGTGTATTGTTTTATGTGCAAATACTGCCCATATTGTTGCTGACCGTATTGCGGAAAAGGTAAAGTTGCCGTTAATCCATATTACCGAAGTAACTGCCAAAGCCATTAACAAGAAAAATTTAAAAACCGTTGGCTTGCTGGGTACATCTTACACAATGGAATTGGATTTTTACAAATTAAAGCTTCGCGAAAACGGTATTGAACCTATTATTCCTGAAAGTGAGGCTGACAGAGATTTTATTGAAGAAACCCTGAGGAGTGAATTAGGAGCAGGTATTTTAAAACCAGAAACAAAGAATGCTTATCTATCAATTATTCGACAACTAATTGACAGAGGTGCAGAAGGTATTATATTGGGCTGCACTGAAATCCCATTATTAATTCAACAATCGGATGTTAAAGTGCCTGTTTTTGACACAACGAAAAATCCATTCACAAGCGGCAGTAGAATTTTCACTATCCTAAATACTTAAGCACTAATGGTTGGCGTCCATTATAACAGGCTAAACGATGATCGCACATAAAATAATTAGAAATGACAACTATACATCATTTAAACTGTCTGGTAATTGAATCACCAAATGGAAATGCTATTGGACATTGTCTTTTACTGGAAGATAAAAACGGGTTGGCACTTGTTGACACAGGAATAGGATTATTAGATACTCAACACCCAACGGAAAGAATTGGACAAGACCTAATTGATATGGTTGGTTTCAAGTTCAACGAAAACCAAACGGCCATCAGGCAAATTGAAAATTTAGGTTTTAAGCCAACACAAGTGAAGCACTGCATTCTCACTCATTTAGACCCAGACCATATTGGCGGCTTAGTTGACTTTTTAAATAGCAAGGTTCACGCATCCAGCGAGGAGTTGCAAAATTTTAAAAGTGGTAATCCACGCTACTTACCAATACAAATGGCTCATGACCCTGAAATAATCAGTTATGGAATTGCATCAGAAACCTGGTTTGGACTGGAAGCAAGAAAAATAAACATCGACTTCGCTGCTGACATTTTTCTAATACCACTTTTCGGACATACGCTCGGTCATTGTGGAATAGCAATAAAACAAACAAATAAATGGGTATTGCACGTTGGAGATGCTTACTATTTGAAAGCAGAAACAGAAACAAATGATCATCCAGTAACTCAACTTGCTACAATGAGAGCTGATGATAATAAATTGAGAATTGAAAGTCTAAATAAAATTAAAGAACTAATAAAAGAACATAAAGATGAAATTGAAATATTTGGCTATCACGACTCAACAGAATTTAATTTGCAAAACAACTAGTACAACAACGAATTGCTAATATTGGGTATTGTGGGTGTGGGGCTTTCTTCTGCGCAACGTCTCACGAAGCTAGGCCAAGCGAGAGGCTGTGGACGCTGCGGTTGCATGAATTGCCTAAACGCAGAGTCCTGCCACGAAAATAGCTATGAGTAGAGAATCTGCGTAGAAAAAAATAAAAATTAATCAAATAAATAATGTACGCCAAAACACAAGTTGTTGAAAAAAGTACCAATATTATTTGGAATATTATATTCAAAATTATTATAGCTTCTTAATAATAAATTTTTATTCAGTTTTAAATTGTAGCCAATACCAATTGAAGGAGCAATAGCAAACGAATTTGTAGATAAGTGATTAGAATTATATCTTTTTAAAGCAACCTCTGGCATTACGAAGCAATTTTTTATGCCAAAAACATTTCCTAATTCATAACCTGCTCTTATAAATTGAGAACTATAAGTATTTCTGTTTAAACCAATTCCTCCAGCTATAAGTGAAAAATAGTTGTAATCAGTTGTATGTTTTCTAAAAGCTATTTGAAACCCAAATTCCCTTGAAAATAAATCTTGTTTAACTTGGCTTTTGGTTAATGAGGTATAAATCACTCCATCAATACCTATACTATATTTTTTTTGCGAATAACTTTTCATAAAAAAAACAAGAAAAACAAAAAACAAAATATTTTTTCTCATACTACTTCATTTAAAATTGTTTTTCTTTAATTAATTGAGATAATTCTTTCTGAATACCCGCAAAATGCTTTTTTCCATAAATGATCACTATTTTTTTATCATTAGAATTTATTAGGGTTTTTGCAACTAGTTTATTTCTTTCTTTATTAATAATTTCCTTTGTAAATGTATTTCGTGTTGCAAAGTCTACAGCACACTTATATTCTTCATTCAAACCAGTTTTTATATCGCAACTATCAAGTTCGATTATGGAATACTTTTTTTCGTAAATGTTTACCAAATCAATCAATGAATAATCTACCCAAACAGAATTAGTAACACCCAAAACTTTGTAACTTGGCTGGTCTATTAACTCATATTTTTTTATCATTTTTTTTATGATAGGATTTGATAATTGAGAATATTTATTCGTTAAATCTAACGAGGTTAATTTTCTAAATTTTTTAAGGCTAATTGTATCAATAACTATTTTCCCTAAACCGTTTGTCGATTCTAGGTAAAAAACAAAGTCTTTGTTTTGATAATCAGTTATTATTTTTTTGCGTTTTCATAAAAATCATTTTTCTGCAAGTGAGCCATACCCAAAAAATATACTTCCTTATCAGGAACTGATATTTTTTCAAGTTTAGGAGACGCTTCATTTAATCCTGCCTTAGAAGCTATAAGGCTGGTGCAGGATGATAAAAAAATTAAGAATGATGCTGTTATTGTTAATATTTTTATCTTTTTCATCTACTACAGTTTATTAAATTAAAATTAACTAAAATAGCTATTTAAAACTTGCCTTTATTATTTGCATTATAAAAAAAGAATAGGATATCTATAATTTTCTTCTGCGTATATCTGCGTTATCTGCGGGCAAATCAATAAGCCCCCCAAACTGCAAAAAAATTGTTATATCTATTTTTCAATTAAAAAAACATTCTTATTTTGGCATAACAATTAAACAACATTCAATCACCACAAAACTATCTTCATCATGAGCAGCAAATCCGAAACTGGCCATGCCAAAATTCCCGCCAACCTGTACACCCTAAATTCAATTGGCACACGCAACAGTGCCGTGTACAAACCAGCTAACGCAAAAATTAAAACCACCGCCATTGATGCATTAATTACAGATGCAGAAACCAAAGTAAAAGCCGTGGCACCCGCAGCAAAGGCATATAACGATGCCATTGATGCCAGGCAACTATTGTTTAGCAAGCTTAATGCTACTGCTGCGGCTGCCTGTAATAACCTTGCCAGTGCAGACGGGGTAACACCTGCAAGCCTTAAAGCGGTAAACGCATTGCTTAAAAAAATAAACGGAACCGCGGCTAAGAAAAGCAAAACTGCCGTTGTTGAAACCACTACCACTGCGGGTGCTGCTACAGCAAGCCCCGAAAAAGCACATTCAAAATCGCAGCAAAGTTTTGATATGCGCACCGAAAACTTTAATAAACTGTTGGCTGCCCTTGCATTAATACCACAGTATGAGCCTGAAGAAGCAGAGCTTAAGTTAACCGCACTTACGGCCTATGCCGCACAGCTTACCGCCGCCAATAAAAATGTAGATACCGATTACTCGCCCTATGCCACTGCGCTTAAACAGCGCGATACCCTGTTATACCACCCCGAAACTGGTATAACCGTACTGGCAGGCAAAATAAAGAATTACATAAAAAGTGTAAATGCTATTTCTGCAGCAGATAAAAAAGAAGCTGCTGCACTACAGTTTAAGTGCCCTGCCAAAAAGAATTTGTTTTTATAAGGTATGCTTATTTATTGAAAAGGAAAGACCGCCTTACAGCGGTCTTTCCTTTCTACTACGGTTGCGCCAATACAACTATACAAGATGGATTGCCGAAAGTTACAATTGAAAGTTTCGCATATATTTGAGTTGTACGCTATGCCTACGCACACTTTACTAACCTATGAGTATTGATCAAACAGATAAAATTGATTTCATCGGAACGTCTCGAGATGAAAAGATTATACTTACCATTTCAGACCACCTCGAGTGGGATGACGGCGGAGAACACATACTACTTCTGCAGGAAAAAGTAAATGCCTATTTACAATTTATCGAGGGAGGCCAGATAAATGAGGACTACCCAAAAGCAAATACAAGTGAGTTAATAATATCAGTGAAATTGAAATTTAAACCAAATAAACTTGGACTAGAATTTTTAAATCGCTGCAAGACAATTATCCTTGACACAGGAATTGGATTTGAATGGGATATTTTGGAATCAACAGGTTGAGCATAATAACAATGGCACAAGCGTACAACATGCGGTTTTGTGCAATTGGGGCAGGACGTTGAAGCAATCATCAGCAGTGCATATCCAAGCTTTGGTTTCGGCGGACGGAATTCTACCGGGCAGTAGTTCTTAACTTCGGCTTTTAGTTATAAATTTAGCTTCAGTTCCGGGCGGACAGTTGGTTAATTCCCCAACTGCACAAAGCCTCGAACGTTGTAAGTAATTTTAAAGAAACACGACAGAACCTATGCCATATAAAGCAGACACAGAGATAGAACATCAAGATTTTGCACCAAGTAAATACATTGTTTCATCTCAACATAGAAGAGTAGGAAACCCAAACAAAAGTATTTGGACAATAGATTTTGAAGAAGAAATTAATTGCTTCATTCAAACAATAACTCAAAAATGGGTAAGTGGTGTAGAGGCTTGGGGCTTAAAACTCAATGGAACGACTTTGGAAGTCATTGGTGTTACTAATACTAAAAAAGAATTAAAAATAGCTAAGTTTGTAGACGGGACTAGTACAAATGTTTGGCACGGTTATCCAGCAGACCATATGACTAAATCACAAGACAGACCAACAACTATTATACTAAAAAACTGGGTTGATAATGGCTACATTACTAAAGCTAAAATGAATAAAATTAGACAAGGACAATTATGCATCCTGTAAAAATTACATTGAAAGGAGATTATTATGACTGCCAAATATATCGTGGCAGATTATACCTATGGACTTTTGATGGTGATTTGAAAGTTTATAATTGGAAGGATATTGTTCAGTCATTTATCAAGAAAGAAACTGATAATATTGCTATGACATTTTGCTTTCTTGATGGAAATTATTTATACAAATCCTCATTAATTGAACTTTTTAAAGACATAGATTTCAAAAACTTGCTGCTTAAAAAGTTCAACGCAATTGAAAATTCTACTTTTGAATTAAGTTTCGAGCAGCTTGATAAATTTCTGTTTGGTGAACAGGAAACCCCAACAGGAATTCTTCCAACCGATACAGAAATTTACAGTAACAAACTGTATTTCATTAATGAGAATGGACTATTCTCAAGTTCTGCACACAGAGCGAAATCAGACAAATATCCAGTTAGCTCTAAGCCAGCAAAATTGTGGGATTGTAATTTACTTTCAATTAAAGCAAACAAATATCCTCAGTTAGCTTTATCAGGTGGCGATGAAGGCTTATATGAATTAAATATGGCATCAAGTTTACCAAGCAATCTTAAACGCATAGAAAGAAAAAGTCCAATCTTTCAAATAAGCGAAAATCACTCATCTTTTTCAAACTACTCTTACCTTAACATTTATAACACTTCACTAATAGAGAACTCATTTTTAGCAACTTTTAAATGGAATATTACTAAAGACAAAAACAATAAAGAAAAACCACTTAGAGACTTTGACAGCAATATTGATGACAAAACAATTTTTAATGTAAAAAATAAAAAGCATTTCATCAGTTGGGGAATTGAAGATAAACTTTACAAGGCAACAGACAGTGGATTTGAAATTATAAAATACAACAACTACGCAATTTTGGAAAGAGGCGAAAAACAATTTAATCGTCTAAAATCAGTAGAGTTTAATGCTTGGAAAGGTAAAGTAGTCAATGGAGGAACTGCATATTTTGGCAATATCGTGGAATGTGAAAATGCCTTAATAGTTATTCAAAGTGATAATAATACTTTGACAATTCCTGGACCAATTACAAAGTGGAGAATTTATCCGAGGTCTATGAATTACGAAAACCATCTACATGTTATTCTTGATGACAGAATAGAAATATATTCTTTCAATCACGACTATTTCCTAAATCAAGAAGACAAGGAAATTGGTATTCAATTTAGACCTGAAAAGCATAGAAGAAATTATAAAACAAGTTACTTCGACGACACAGACGAAAGCTTTTTTGACAATGGCGATCTGCCTTTCTAATCACGCTCTTCAGGATTTTCCGAAGGGGAATCCCGCTATCAACTGTCAACAGGTGTTCCAAAGGATCACCCGTGACTGCACAAAAAAGCCGGATGGTATCCTGAATTGATAAAACCAAGCCAGCTAACCGCTCTCCGCACATCTTCCGCAGGTCTCAGACGCTGTGAGGCATGGCGAACTACAGATAAAAAAGGATCTCTGATCCTGTAAAACTATTACTAAACCCATCATTTATTCCGTAGGAACATCTTGTGGGTAGCATTAAAAAACAACCGTTTTTAGCGTTCCCATCAGCAACGCATGGGGGAGGTAGCATCTAACTGAAACAAAGAAAAGCTGTTGGTGAAAGCAACAGCGACAGAAAAAATATCCAAGTATTCACATTACTCTTTTAATAACAAGTGATTGGTAACTGCATCCTCTAATTGCTTCTCAGTCACTTTATTGTTATAGCCGGTACGTGTGTATAAAACTTTACCATTTTCGTCTATTATGTAGTAAACTGGATAAACAGCTATATTGTAATCTTTTTTTATGCTCTCACAATCCGTTACAATAGGAATAGTAATAGCATTACTTTTTGCAAATAATTTTAGTCTGTCAATATCTTTATCAAAGCAGCTCAAAATAACAACTTCTAAGTTGGGAAATTTTTCATGAATAGATTGTAAACCAACAGCAGACATTTTACCCATAGAACTATTAAGACTATTTTCAAAAGATAATAGTACCAACTTACCTTTTAAATCTTTGAACTTTATTATTTTATCATCTATGGTATTAAGTCTAAAACTGGGGGCAACTGTACCTCTTTTTAAAAGAACGAGTTTTGGCCTGTGTACAAATTCTCTTAAGTTTACTTATTTGGGTATTACTGTTAATTTAAACAATGCATCACTTGTAATATTATCCAGTTCGTAACTTTCTACTGCTACTTTTTTGTAATATATTCTTGTATCTCTATCTACCAAACTTTCGCTGGCTAACAAATATTGCACTGGTATTGTATCACTCATGTTTATCCAGTATTCATTTGTGTATTTATTGTATTTGATTAACTGGGTTGAATCATTTTTAATTGTTCGAGTAGTTTGCACATGCCAACATTTAAAACCATTCACACTCTCAATATTAATAAATTTGTAATTGGTGCTCTGGCTTTCAAAATCTGAATATTTAGGTAACGGAAAACTATTTTTCATCATAAAAGGTTCAAATGATTGGTAAATATCACTTCTACACTTTGTCAGTGCGTCAGTTGCATATTTATCGTTGGGCACAATCTCACCAAAATCACCTACACTTGAGTAAGAAGCATACTCTTTTCCAGTGTACAAAGTGTATCTATTAACATCGCCTTTTAAAAAAAACTGTGCATAAAATAAGCAAGGTGATACAGTATCATTATTTGTTTTACGAAAAGTAACGTTTGACTTTGAAACATTTTCAGGATAAAGCTCTGATTTATGGGCAACAGTGCTTACAAAGTGTCCATTATTTATTGCTTGGCACTTTTCAAAACATTTCTTAAGTAATTCTTTTGCATCTTGTGCCTGAGTAAAATATGTAATACAGCAACAGAAGAGTAGAATTAATAATCTAGGCATATTGTATATTTTCTGCAATTGTAAAGTAAATAAATCATTTAATACCATTTGATGTATTAATTTACTCACTGGCGCGGGTGTTCCAATGGATCACTGGTGACTTATTAATAGTACCGGACTGTGTCCGGAATTCAAAAGTGAGCGTACACCACCAGCATTCAATCATACACCACGGGAAAGTGAGCGTACACCAACAGCATTCAATCATACACCACGGGAAAGTGAGCATACACCACTAGCAGTCAACCATACACCGCCAGCAGTCAACCATACACCACGGGAAAGTGAGCGTACACCAAAAGCAATCAATCATACACCACGGGAAAGTGAGCATACACCAGCAGTAATCAACCATACACCACGAAAAAGTGAGCATACACTGCTAACATTCAACCATACACTATGGGAAAGTGAGCATACACTGCTAACATTCAACCATACACCACGGGAAAGTAAGCGTACACCGTCCCTCTTTCACTATTCACAATTCACCATTCACTTTTCACCATTCACTTTTCACCATTCACTTTTCACCATTCACTTATTCCCACAAAAAAGCCCCGGCATTTGCCAGGGCTGTATCATAAACATCATTCCTAATCAGAAATCTTAATCTTCAATCTTCACTTTTCCTTTGCTCTTTGCAATTACTTCTTCTGCAATGTTATTTGGTGCAGGTGAGTAATGAGAGAACTCCATGGTAGAAGCAGCACGGCCAGAAGACAATGAACGCAGTTGGGTTACATAACCAAACATTTCGCTTAATGGTACTTTGGCTTTAACAACCTGTGCATTTCCACGGCTGTCCATACCTTCCATCATACCACGGCGGCGGTTAAGGTCACCCGTAACATCACCCATGTACAAATCAGGTGTAACAACTTCAATCTTCATAATTGGTTCAAGTAAAGTTGGTTTTGCTTTACGGCCAGCTTCGCGGAAGGCAGCTTTGGCACAAAGCTCAAAACTCATCGCATCACTATCCACCTGGTGAAAGCTACCATCAAACACCCTTACTTTCATGCTTACCACCGGGTAGCCTGCCAGTACACCTGTGCCCATTGAGTTTTCAAAACCTTTTTGTATTGCAGGAACAAACTCTTTAGGGATAGATCCACCAAACAATGCATTCACAAATTGGAACGATTTGCCTGGGTTTTCTGTAATCCATTCAGCATCAGCAGGACCAAAATCAAATTGAATATCAGCGAATTTACCACGACCACCAGACTGTTTCTTCAACACTTCACGGTGTGTAACGGTATTTGCAAAAGACTCTTTATAAGCCACCTGAGGGTTACCCTGGTTTACTTCTACCTTAAACTCACGACGCATACGGTCAACGATGATTTCAAGGTGCAATTCGCCCATTCCCGAAAGGATGGTTTGACCAGAATCTTCATCGGTTTTAACACGTAACGTAGGATCTTCTTCAACCAGTTTAGCAATAGCCATACCCATTTTATCAACGTCTGCCTGCGTTTTAGGCTCAACAGCTACAGAGATAACGGGTTCTGGAATAAACATATTTTCAAGGGCGATAGGATGGTTCTCATCACATAAAGTATCACCAGTTTTAATTTCTTTAAAACCAACGGCGGCAGCAATATCACCCGCTTCAATAAAGTCAATTGGGTTTTGCTTGTTCGCAAACATCTTCATAATACGGCTGATACGCTCTTTTTTGCCAGAACGTACATTCAGTACATAACTACCTGCATCTAAATGACCAGAGTAGCAACGGAAGAACGCCAAACGACCTACGAAAGGATCGGTCATAATTTTAAAAGCCAAAGCTGCAAATGGTTCATTTGCATTTGGTTTACGGTAAATAGTTTCGCCAGTATCAGGGTGAATACCTGCAGTATCATCCACATCAACAGGGCTAGGCAGGTAACGGCAAACCGCATCTAATGCAGTTTGTACACCTTTATTTTTGAAAGAAGAACCACACATCATAGGTACAATGCTAAGATCGATGGTTGCTTTACGGATCGCTTCGTGCATTTCTTCTTCAGAAATACTGTTAGGATCTTCAAAGAATTTTTCCATCAAATTATCATCATATTCAGCAACCGCTTCAACTAAGCTTGCCCTCCATTCATTGGCTTCATCTACCATATCAGCAGGTACAGGAATTTCTTTAAAGGTCATACCTTCTGTTTCCATATCCCATATTACACCCTTCATGGTAATCAAATCTACCACACCAATAAAATCATCTTCAGCACCAATAGGTAACTGCAAAGGCACCGCTTTGGCACCCAGCATTTCTTTAACCTGTGCAACCACCATCAAAAAGTCTGCACCGCTGCGGTCCATTTTGTTAACAAAACCAATACGCGGAACTTTATAACGGTTAGCCTGGCGCCATACAGTTTCAGATTGTGGTTCAACACCATCAACTGCACTAAATAGAGCAATCAAACCATCCAGTACACGCATACTACGCTCAACCTCAACGGTAAAGTCAACGTGGCCTGGAGTATCAATAATGTTAAAATAATAGCTTTTAGTGTTTGCATCAGCAACGCCTTTATCAGTAGGAAATTTCCACTGGCAGCTAACAGCAGCAGAAGTGATAGTGATACCACGTTCTTTTTCCTGTTCCATCCAGTCAGTTGTGGCGGCACCATCGTGTACCTCACCAATTTTGTGGATCATACCTGTATAGCGCAAAATACGCTCGGTAGTTGTGGTTTTACCAGCATCAATGTGAGCGGCAATACCAAAGTTGCGTTGAAATTTCAAGTCCGCCATAACTCTGTGTTATTATTGTTTGTGTGATTTTTATTGTTTATGTAACCAGCTTTAAGTGCTTTGTTGTGGCTATTGTTGCGTCGCACACTGGTACTGCAACAATGCTGTTCAACAAATAACAGCCAATTTTTTCGAGCCGCAAAGGTAGGGATTTGAGTAATTGAAAAGACGGAGGCAAATAATTATTGAGCACTGCTACCTGCTTTAAGCTGCCTGCATTTTATATACCTAAATGTTTTAACAGGCAAAACCAGCCTAAGGCTATCTTTTTGCACCTGTTGTAAATATTTACTCAACAAAGCAAAATCATCACCTGTGTAATACACTTTAGCTGGCTTAAAAATCTCTTTTTCATCTGTAAAACCAAACCTTTTTATGATGTTCCCTTGTGTATTATTTAAAAAATGATCTTTTAAAAGAACATTTGTGATCTTAAAATTTACAGGTGCATCCCAAATGCCAAAATAATCCCTGGGAAAATTATCATCTGCCGCAACAAATAAATCCTGCTTGTTTTCTGCAACATCATAATAAAAATTCTTCCACTTACTATAGTTGGCATTGTTTTCAACAGCAATCTTTCGTAAATTAAAGGTTGTTAATACCAATATGATGCAAAAAACCCATGGCCATTTTTTTTCAGTTGAAGCACTAAGAGAATTTTTTTTAAGCTTCGCTGATAATAAAATTAATGCACCTGTTAATGTATAAACAATGTAATCAGGAATTTTCAAGAATACAAAAAGGAATAATAAAACAGCAGCAACCATTATTGCACCTAAAGCAAGTATCCACCGCTGGCGTTTATCAACTTCAAAAAAAAGCAGCAATAAAATTAAAAAAGTACCCATTTTAGGTACCCGCTTATCTACCAAAAAATTCAACCACTCCCCTCCTTTAATAACAGTAAAATTATTTTCGCTTTGTACATACCCATTAAGTGAATCAATTTTTATTGCTGATAAAAATTTATGGTCAGCTAAAAAACAACTGTTCAGTAATTGTATTTCTAAAGAATATTGGTTGAGGGCCGTACTACTAAGCGGCACTGCATTTCTATGGTTTACATAATTAAAAAAGGCGTTTCGGTAATTTTCCTGCTTCTCCCAGCCCACAATATTCTTCTTATAATAATTTACCTGTACCGCATTTAGACATATTATTAGAAACGAGGCAATAAGAATTGTAATAATTGAATAGACTTTCATTTTACTCACAAACCAGAAGGGTGCAAAAACAGCCAATACAAGTAACAAGACATGCAACCTGAACATGGACGCAAGAACTAAAAGCAGGCATGCCGCAATTGAAGTTTTTATGTAATTCGTGCCATCATTATAAAATAAAAGCAATACGGCTGCAAATCCAGTTACTACGGCGGTATTTGTGAACGTTAAATGTGTTAAGAAATAAGACTCTACCAAAAGAAAAAAAGAAACATAGACAAAGGTTTGTGTGCCTTGATTTTCTTTTTTTATAAGCTGGTGGCTTACAATACAGCAACTAAAAAAATGGGTAGATAACAATAGAATTGTGTACCAGTTTATACCTGGCTGCAAAGTAAAAAGCGTTTTTAAAATACCACCAATGTATGGATGCATTCCATAATTATAATACAACAACTGCGATGATGCTTCGCCCCAACCTCCCCCTAATATATACAGTAAAAAAACATCATCACCTGAATTGTAGAGGCATTTTACACTGCTAAGCAATAAAGTAAACAAAAGAATGTTTAACAAAAAAACACATGCAATTAAGTTTTTATGGTTTCGCAGGTCAATTCTCATATGCTGTAATATTAAAAAAAAATACAAAAACATCGCAACAGTTTATCAAAACATAATAGCATTCATGTTAATCATTCCCTAACTTTATTTGCTTATCTATCTGTTCACTTACAAGCAAAAAGCAACATGGTACCCGCAATGCGCCAATGGTTCAACAGCAACTTTACCCCTGAAAAATACAACCAATATTTATCACATCTCAACAGCAAACATCCTGGTGCCATTGAATTTCGCATAGCAGAAACACCTGTTTTTGTTGACAAAGCATTTACCACCAAAATGCTGGATGCCTGCGAAAGCATAGTTGATGTGATAACACAGCCTAATTTTAATGCCCTTACAAAAAGTGCCGTACCATCAGAGGTAAGGGTACCGAATGAAAACAAAATCTCAAACTTTATTGCCTTTGATTTTGGTGTTTGCGAAAATGAACAAGGCGAACTGGAACCACAATTAATAGAAATGCAGGGCTTCCCTACCCTTTTTGCGTTTCAAATTTGGCAGGAAGAAGTTGCCACTAAAGCTTTTGATATTCCTGATAATTTTTCGCCTTATCTAAATGGGTTTAACAAAGATTCTTACCAGCAGCTTTTAAAAGAAATCATCATTGGCAATCATGCTGTTGAAAACGTGGTTTTACTGGAATTATTTCCCCATCAACAAAAAACAAAAATTGACTTTTACTGCACCAAAGATTATACAGGAATAAATATTGTTTGCCTGACAGAATTAATTAAAGAAGGCAAAGATTTATTTTATATAAATGAGGGCATAAAAACACCTGTAAAGCGCATTTACAACCGTATCATTTTCGATGACCTTCAACAGCAGCCGCAGGAAGTTCAGGAAAAAGGCAAATTATTACTGGAAGAACTGAATGTAGAATGGGTACCACACCCTAACTGGTTTTATAAAATAAGCAAGTACACGCTGCCATTCATTAAACACAAATACATACCCGCCACTACTTTTTTAGACGAGATTAAAGAATTGCCATCTGACCTTGAAAATTATGTTTTAAAGCCATTATTTTCTTTTGCGGGGCAAGGCGTTGTAATTGATGTAACCAAAGAAGATATTGATAAAGTGCAGGATCCCCACAACTGGATTTTACAGAAGAAAGTAAAATATGCAGATGTGATTGTTACCCCTAATGAACCTGCTAAGGCAGAAATAAGAATATTTTACTTTTGGAAAGATGGCGAAGCAAGGCCAGTTGCTACAAACAATTTAGCACGTTTAAGTAAAGGTAAAATGATTGGTGTGCGCTATAATAAAGACAAAGATTGGGTGGGTGGAAGTTTGGCGTATTTTGAGAAGTAAAAATCTCCCGCAGAAAGCGCTGATTAACGCAGAGATTATTCCTTCTTAAAATCAAAAAGCGTAGCTGTAAAAATGCCGCGTTCCCTTTTCTTAAAAATCACATCCCAATCGCCCTTATAGCGCAGTATTATTGGTACAAGAAGGTCTTCAAACCTGGTCATTTCTACTTCCATGCTTACGTTAAAATCGTATACACCCGCTTTGTAACTGAGTGAATAATTCCTTGCAAGTACTTCAAGCGTTTTGGCATCAAACCATGTGGTCATTTCATCTACTACAATATCATCCTTTCTAAAAAGGCCAAGGTCTTCTTTTGGTTTGATGGTAAACACGTAGCAATTAATGCCATGAAACTCAACCACATCTAACCTGTAATCATACACCTTTCTTGCATGGTCATCATACAGGTCTAATTTATCGCCAATAAAAGGAATACCCTTTATTTTTTTACCAGGATTAAAGAACAGCATTTTCAACTGCTCTTTATGCTTGTCCATTCCGCTTTTATCAGCGGTTGAAATAGCGCGGCCAGTTACAATATTATTCTCACCACAAATTTTTCCTTTTGTAAAAAAAAGGCCGCCGTATAATTCAGCGGTCAGGTAGTTAAACTCATGCGCCTCATTATAAAAATCACCTGTAGTTTGTTCCTGTAAAATATTCATGGTACGGCAGCCCAGACTGCGCTGCTGCTTGGTTTTACTGAACAGAGATGCCTTAATATTTCCTTTCTTATCCATCATTTGAATATCATTAAAAGAGGAATAATTAAGAATACGCAGGTTGCGGAATGCTTTGTAAAAAGTGGTGTCGTCCTTTATTTGTTTCAATACCTTTTGGTAATTGAAATTATTACGAACGATAACTTCTGGTAAAGTGAGTTTTTTGTTTTCGTAGATGATGGTAGTATCCTGCGCAGTAGAAGTGATATTCATTAACCCAAAAACTATGGTAACAAAAAAATGCAACTTGCTGGAAGAAGTTTCACGCAAAGAAACAAAGGAAGAAGAAGGACGCAAAGGCAAACGAAGGCCGTCTTTTCGAGGAACGAGAAATCTGTTGATTAAAAAATTAGATGTCTCATTCTTCGACATGACGGGAATCTCAATTAAACTATTTATGAAAGCTCATCCTGTAATCAACTTTAATCTTGCCTTTATTAATATCGTTCAGCTTGCTTTGCAGCATTTTTTTTCGCAAAGGTTTTAGGTAATCTATAAATAGTTTCCCTTCAATATGGTCGTATTCGTGCAGTATTACCCTTGCCGTTAAGCCAGTAAAGGTTTTAGTATGCGGTTTAAAATCAGCATCCAGATATTCAAGCACCACTGTTTCATGCCTGCTAACATCTTCACGTATTTTTGGTATTGATAAGCAACCTTCGTTATACACCCATTCAGGGCCACTCAGCTCTATAATATGTGCATTAATGAACACCTGTTTAATACCTGGCTCATCGCTGTACTTGCCTTTATCTTCTTCATCCTGGTTGGTAAAGATTTGCTTACTGTCCATCACAAACAAACGTATATCACGATTTATTTGTGGCGCCGCCAAACCCACGCCATTACTGCTGTACATGGTTTCCCACATATCAGCTATCAGCTTTTTTAAGTCAGGATATTCTGGTGTAATAGCTGTTGCTACTTTTCGTAAAACCGGTGTACCGTATGCTACTATTGGTAAAATCATCTATGCTGAAAATTTTATAATTCTGATGTTGTCAATTTTTTCAAAACCGGTGTCAAAGGTAATTAAAAGCAGGTCTAAATAAATGCATGTTGCTGCAATAAGCACATCGGGTAGTTTTACTTTTGATTTTCTTCTTATTTGAGCTGCAATATCACAAATGAAATTATTGGTGTGTACTATCTGTAACAAATCAATGTATTCAGCTAAGGTTTTAATTTGAGTTTTTGAAAGCCCCGAAAAAGAAAACAGTTCAGTATATGTAATTGAAGAAATAAATAAGGTGCTGTCCTGTAATATCAACTCTAAATCACGGCTTCCATTAAGATGATAAATGATGGTATTGGTGTCTAAAACAAACTTATTTCCATTCATCTCTTACCGCTTTTTGATAAGCCATCCCATCACCAAAAGATTTCATTTTGCCTGTGAATTTAGAGGCAGGGAATTTTTTTGCAGAAGAAGTATTTACAAGTCCTTCAACTTTCTTTTTAGCTTCCTTTTCAGGAATATTTTTCTCCATATAAATCACTGTTGCCATAACTGCATTTTATCAAAAATACAAAATGAAACTTAGAAATTTTGAAGATACTCCTGCAACAACATAGTTGCTGCTACCTGGTCAATATTGCCTTTTACTTGCCTGTCTTTCTTCTTCATACCCATTTCAACCATCGCACGCGAAGCCAGTTTTGAACTGTAACGTTCATCTACAGTTTGTACAGGTATGGTTGGGA
The DNA here is from genome assembly GCA_031424995.1 of Chitinophagales bacterium. GTDB lineage: Bacteria > Bacteroidota > Bacteroidia > Chitinophagales > Chitinophagaceae > Parasediminibacterium. The sequence continues at coordinate 75,423 of JANPIP010000064.1, forward strand.
AATTCTTTTGCAGTTGTTTTATCGCCGCCAAAACCAATGGTGTGCCATGTGTTGGGGTGTCGTTAAGGTTCAGCGGCATTCCTATTAATATCAATTCTACCGTTTCCTGTAAAAAATACTTTTTTAAATAAGGAATCAGTTCCCTGCTTTCAATGGTAGCTAAAGCTGTAGCAATAATTTTAAATGGGTCAGTTACTGCAAGCCCAGTTCTTTTACCCCCATAATCAATACATAGTATTCTGCTCATACCCCTTGCCCCTAAAGGGGAATTTATTTTTAGAAAATAAGAATATCTGCAATTACAAACACAGCAAACACAACACTGGCAATACCGTTCGCCGTCATAAAAGCAATGTTTACTTTACTAAGGTCGTTTGGTTTTACAATAGCATGCTGGTACACAAGCATTCCTGCAAAAACAGCAATACCTATCCAGTATAACCAATGAAAATGCCCATAAAAACCTGCGCCAATTACACAGGCTGCACTTAAAAAATGCAGCAATTCAGATACACGCAACGCTTTTACTTTACCCAAAACAGAGGGAATAGAATAGAGCTGCTGTGACTTGTCAAATTCTATATCCTGCAAAGCATAAATAATATCAAAACCACTTACCCAAAACAGTACTGCAAAAGAAAACAGTACAGGCAACACATCAAACCTGCCTGTTACCGCCAGGTAAGCACCTATTGGAGCAAGAGATAATCCCAAACCCAAAACCAGGTGGCATAAGGCAGTAAATCTTTTGGTATAACTGTAAAATAATATCACAAACAAAGCCACAGGGCTTAAGAAAAAACATAGCGGGTTAATGAAAAAAGTTGACAGTATAAAAATGACAGATGACAGTATTACAAAACGTAAAGCATTTGTTGGTGTAATAATACCTTTTGGAATTTCGCGTACAGCAGTACGTGGGTTTTTTGCATCAAACTGCCTGTCTAAATAACGGTTATAAGCCATTGCCGCACTGCGTGCAGAAATCATGCAGATGAGAACTAAAAGGAATTTAACTCCAATAGATTGCCAAAGAATATAATTGGTTATGTCCCAGCCCCAACCAATACTTTTATTCAAATTCCATTGCCCACTTCCAAAACCAATCCTACTATTATAAACAGACCAAGCTGAACCTAATGGGACATGCGAAAAATTAACGAATTTAAATTGAAATACACCCAACACAAACCCAATCAGCGCAAAAGGCATAGCAAAAATGGTATGGGAAAACTTTATCAGTGACAGGTAATTCTTTACAGTACTCATCAGTTTATTTATGAAATTGAAGGCCGGGAATAAATTTGAAATCTTTTTTATTGAGTGTGTAAAGGGGAAAATTATGATGAAGACAGGTAGCAGCAATGAGAAAATCAGCATAATTAACCTTATGCGCCAGTACATACTGCCTCATTAAATCAAGGGCAAGTAAAGAAATTGCTGGCTCTATTGCGTACAACTTTATTTCTCTCAAATCTTTATGTATTTGACGTAATTCTTTTTTATCCCTCACGCCAAGATATAACTCAGCAACACAAACATATGAAGTGCAGGTATTTTCAATTCCTAAAGCAATAACCTCGTTTTTAACAACTGGATTTTCTTTTATGGCCTCTATAAAAATATTAGTATCAAGCAGTATCATATTTTTCCGCCCCCACGTGTCCATGTTGCCTCACGTAATTTTTTTGCATCTATATCCCTTCCTGCCCACATACCAGCGCTATTTTCAAAAAAACCTTTCTGCTTTTTATCCTTCTTTATCAAAGGTTTCTTATTCTTCTTTTCAACACTTTTTTGTTCATACACCACGCCATCCAGCTGGCCCAGCAATGTTTCAACAAATGCTGCTTTCTCATCATCCTGCACCTCAACAATAAATGTTTTCATGTACTAAAATTAATACAATCCTTTAATTATTTCTGCTCATAAATTTGGGTTCACTTAATTTCCACAACACAATACCTGCTGCAACACTTATGTTTAATGAATGCTTCATGCCCAGTTGTGGAATTTCTATGCAACCATCTACCAGAGGCAGTAAACCATTCTGCACCCCTTCTACTTCATTACCAAAGATCACAGCAATGCGTTCATCAGTTGATGCAAACTGTTCAAGTGAAACGCTTCCTTCCACTTGCTCTACCGCGTATATTTTATAATCATTTTCTCTAAGCTGTGTAATTGCTTCAGCAACCGTAGTACAATGAAACCAGTCAACCGATTCTGTAGCCCCTAAAGCCGTTTTATTCATCTGCTTATGTTCAGGCGTGGGGGTGTAACCGCAAACGCAAATGGCCTCAATTAAAAAGGCATCACTGGTCCTGAAAATGCTTCCCACATTGTACACGCTCCTTACATTATCCAACACAACAATGATCTTGTTTTTTTCTGCCTGCTTAAATTCCTCAACGCTTTTCCGCCCCAGTTCATCCATACTTAACTTTCTCATTACGTAAGCCCCCATCCCCTAAAGGGGGGTTATGAAGGATTGGCGAAAGTACAAACCCCACATCACAAACCAATAAAACAACAAAAGCCTCCTTTAAGGAAGCTTTTATTTAATAATAATAAAATGTGTTGCTTATTTGAAAGCAGTTACAAAATAAGTATTGCTGTTAACATTTAATTATAATATTAAAATCAATAACAAAATGATAATAATAATAGCACCTACTGAAAGGTAAACACCCTTCGACATTACCCTTGCTTCTTTATTCATCATCCTTAATTCCTGGCGCAAACCTTTACGTTGTTCCCTTGATAAAGTGCTTTTGTCCATGTCTTTTATAATCATTACACGCGCCTCAATATCTTCCAGTCTGGCTTTCTTTTCTTCCTTAGTCATTTTTGCTGCCTTAGCAGCAATTTCTTCACGTGACATGTTGGTAGAGGCATTACTGGTAAAAGAACTGAACATTAAAACCAAAGCTGTAAAAGTGATGTAAATTATCTTTTTCATAAAAGTGTTTTTTGTTTTTTTAAATCTTTAACACTTTACCTATTGTATAAACCATGCCTATTGCATGTGGGCAATTAATTCAACACACTTGGTTGCGTGTGTATAATTCGTGAATGTGGTTGCATACAGCCGCTATATATTTGTCGCTATGGCTAAAGCTACTTCCGAAACCCCGCTGATGCAGCAGCACAAGGCTATTAAGCAAAAATATCCTGATGCCATTTTGTTGTTTCGTGTGGGTGATTTTTATGAAACCTTTGGTGATGATGCTGTTAAAGCATCGCAGGTTTTAGGCATTACTTTAACCAAAAGAAATAATGGCGATGCCAACAGCAGCCAGTTGGCGGGCTTTCCGCATCATGCTTTAGATACCTATTTACATAAGCTGGTAAAAGCGGGTTACCGCGTAGCTATTTGCGACCAGTTGGAAGACCCAAAAACCGTTAAGGGCATTGTTAAACGCGGTGTTACAGAACTGGTTACTCCTGGTGTTGCCACCAACGATAAATTGCTGGAACATAACAGTAATAACTTTTTGGCAGCCGTACATTTTACAGAAGATAAACTGGGGGTTTCCTTCCTTGATATTAGTACGGGTGAATTTTTCGTAGCCGAAGGCAATACTGAATACATTGATAAGCTATTACAGAGTTTAAAACCTGCTGAAGTAATTTTTCAGCGTAGCTGGCAAAAGCATTTTAAAGAAGTTTTTGGGAGTAAGTTTTATACCTACACCATGGAAAGCTGGCTGTTTGAAGAAGCCTTTGCAACAGAGAGCTTACTCAAACATTTTCAAACACATTCCCTTAAAGGTTATGGCGTTGAAAATATGTGTTGCGGCATTGTCGCCGCTGGTGCCATATTGTATTATTTAAAAGAAACAGAGCATCCCAACCTTCAGCATATTACCTCCATTCAACGGATGGAAAAAGAAGATTTTTTATGGATGGATAAATTCACCATAAGAAACCTTGAATTACTGCAAACAGGAAGTGGCGATGGAAACTGCCTACTGAAGGTGCTTGACAATACTGTTAGCCCTATGGGCGCACGTATGCTTAAACGCTGGACAGTACTGCCTTTGAAGGATGTGCAGAAAATAAACGAGCGGCTTGATGCGGTTGAATTTTTCATACTGAATGTTGACCTCCGCAAACAAATATCACAAGCTATAAAGCAATGCGGTGATGTGGAAAGATTGGTAAGCAAGCTGCCGATGAAAAAGATTAACCCTCGCGAGGTAGTGCAGCTTGCAAAGGGCTTACAGCAGGTGGAACAGATTAAACTGCATCTAAGCCAAATAAACAATAGTTACTTAAAAAGATTGGCAGATGCTTTAAATCCCTGCCTCTTTATTGTTGAACAAATCCTGCTTCAAATAAATGAAACGCCGCCTGTGGCAGTTAACAAAGGCGGCGTTATAAAACAGGGCGTAAACGCAGACCTCGACGAGTTAAGAAACATCGCCACAGGCGGTAAAGAATACCTTATTGCCATCCAGCAGCGGGAAGCAGAAGCAACAGGAATATCTTCTTTAAAGATTGGGTTCAACAACGTGTTTGGTTATTATTTAGAAGTAACCAACCTGCATAAAACCAAGGTACCAACAGAATGGTTTCGTAAGCAAACGCTTGCCAATGCAGAGCGTTATATTACTCCTGAACTGAAAGAATACGAAGAGAAGATTACTGGTGCTGAAGATAAAATTTTAGCTATTGAGGTTTCGCTGTATGATAAGCTGTTACTGGCTTTGCAGGATTATATTGCACCTATACAGGTGAACGGCAATATCCTCGCCATACTCGATTGTTTGTTATGCTTCGCAGATAATGCGCTGCGCTTTAATTATAAAAAACCCCAACTGCATGATGGCCTTGGGCTTGAACTGACGGAAAGCCGTCACCCTGTAATTGAGCGTAACCTCCCCGCAGGAGAAACCTATATTACCAATGATATTTTTTTGGATCCCAACGAGCAGCAGATTATTATTTTAACAGGTCCAAACATGAGTGGTAAAAGTGCCATTCTTCGTCAAACGGCGTTGATAACTTTAATGTCTCACATGGGCAGTTTTGTACCTGCTGATATTGCCAAAATACCGTTAACAGATAAAATATTTACGCGTGTTGGTGCCAGCGATAATCTAAGCGGCGGAGAAAGTACGTTCATGGTGGAAATGAATGAAACCGCCAGCATCATCAATAATATTTCTGAGCGCAGTTTGATTTTGCTGGATGAAATTGGCCGCGGCACTTCCACCTATGATGGCATTTCCATTGCATGGAGTATTGTTGAGTTTTTGCACAGTTCTCCCTGCTCTCCCAAAACATTATTCGCCACGCATTACCATGAACTGAATGAGTTGGAAGTGAAACTTCCTCTCGTAAAAAACTACCATGTTACCAATAAAGAGGTAGGCAACAAAATCATCTTTCTGCGTAAGCTGGCACCTGGCGGCAGTACCCATAGCTTTGGTATTCATGTAGCTAAAATGGCTGGTATGCCACCCAAACTTATTGAGCGCGCCAATGATATTTTAAAGCAATTGGAAGAAAGCAGGGAGCAGAGAACAGATGATAGTGAAACCGTCAACAGTCAACAGTCGACGGTCGACCGTAACCCATTAACCAAGGCTGTTAAAAACCTTACGGCGCCTAAAATGCAGCTATCTATTTTTGATGCGCACTCTCAAACTTTTGATGAAATACGTGGCTTGCTTGCGGCCATTGACATTAACCGCTTAACACCAGTAGAAGCTTTATTGAAATTGCAGGAGATAAAAGAGAAAGTAAAGGGGTAATTGCCCTTAGGTTATCGGAATAATTATTTAAGAAATCTAACCATTTATATACTAACCAATACAAAAGCCGCCTTTTAACGGGCGGCTTTTGTACACTTCTTTATTACATCATTGGCTGAACGCGACCTGGGGAATCAGGAATATCAGGCGCATCAGGCATTTCAGGCATTAAAGGCTCATCAGGTATGGGTGTTTGTTCAGGCTCATCGGGTACTTTTACTTCTTCTGGATTTTTATCTTCATTTGGTACTTCCGGCTCTGCGGGAGTTGGCACTTCAGGTGCCGTGGGTTTTTCTTTGGGATTATCGTTTACTGTTATTTCATTTTGCTGTAACATAATGATGGGTTTAAATAAGTTGTTGAGTGGTTTTATATATCACACTCAAAACTTATGCCCTGCCCTTTAAGCACATAAAACCACAACCCGCTATCTTTAAAGCTTATGACAGAAGCACTTGATCAGCTAAAACAATTTACTAACTCCATACATACTTTATCAGCATCTGAATGGGCTGCTTTTGAAGCTATCTGGCAACCTTTTGAAGCTAAAAGAAAAACAGTTATCACCACCAGTGGTGAGGTTGAAAAGCATCTTTATTTTGTTATGGAAGGTGTGCAAAGAGCTTACTATTTAACTGATAATAATAAAGAAGCTACCATCGTTTTTACTTATCCTTTTTCTTTTTCAGGTGTGGCTGATTCTTTTCTTACCCAAACACCTTCAAAGTATTATTTTGAAACATTAACACAAAGCAGTTTTCTAAAAACAAGTTACCAGCAGGTAGCAGGCTTAATGGATCAGTATCCCAACTTTGAAAGAATGATACGCAAGGCTACAGGCTTTGCTTTAATGGGCGCATTAGAACGCCAGATTGAATTACAATGTTTTAGCGCAGAAGAGAAATTTACAACATTGTTAAAAAGAAGTCCGCATATATTAACCATGATACCGCATAAATATTTGGCCTCTTATATGGGTATTGATGCGGCCACTTTCAGTAAACTATTAAATAGTATACGGTTATAAAATCTTTGCCTGCACCAAGATTTATATTTTTATGTTCAGGCAGTTTTGCTGTATAAAATTGATACTTATGCCTGCATACAACAAAACAAGCTTACTCGCTTATCTACAACAGCAAACAGAAAGTTATTTACACAAAGCCATCAGCGAATGGCAAATGATACCGCACAGCAAATTTGCATTAAAGCCTGCGGCAGAAAAATGGAGTGCCAATGAATGTTTACAGCACCTGAACAGTTATGGCAATTATTACCTGCCTGCCATTGAAAAAGCTATCAATCTTGCGACAAAACAAACAACAGGCAACAATGTTTTCAACGCAGGATGGCTGGGCAATTATTTTACCAAACTAATGTTACCCACTGAAAATGGGCTGGTTGCAAAGCCTATGAAATCGCCCAAAGACCATGTACCATTAACCATTGCAGAAAGCCATGATGTTATTGCCGCTTTTATTGAACAGCAGGAAAAATTGCTGCAACTGTTATCTCTTTCTAAAAAAATTGACTGGAATAAAACAAGGGTACCTATCTCAATTGCAACTTTTATAAAACTAAAACTGGGCGATACTTTTTTGTTTTTAATTGCGCACCAGTACAGGCATATTTTACAGGCCGAAAAAGCTTTAAAAACAGCAGGTATAAGTAACAAACCTGTTACAATCTTTTCATTAACACATGGTACAAATAACTAAAAAAGAGGCAGGCTTAAAAGCCTGCCTCTTTTTATATTAAAATCATTGTTTTTATTACATACCTGGCCCGCCCATACGCATCATACCGCCGCCCTGGTTCTGCATCAGTCCCATCATCATTTTACGGTATTCTTCTTGTGTTACTTTTTTGCCTTTTTTAGGTTCTTTTAGATCTTTAATATCAACTGTTTTTTTAACATCAGTAGCTGTGTACACCATTGAACCATTATCTATATCAAGCCCCATGATAACCCCAGGCAACTGGCCATAAACATCAGGCCCAACAGGTGCAGGCATATTTTCTGCAAACCATGCTACCACTTCTATTTCTCTTGGAGCGGCAGTTTTTATAGTGGTATCAGTATTTTGATTACGGCTAAAATTCATGGTACGGTTAACCATTACAGGGGCAGCCACTTTACGCGTAGCCTTACGGCAATTCAAGCCAAGTATCTGTTTGGTTTCGCCTGTTATTTTCCAGGGTGCTTTTCTTATGGTATCTGTAATCAAAAAATTTCTACCACCCATTTCGTTGGCTTGAATGGATGTTGCAGATGCAAAATTTTTGTAAAGGTCACCGCCATCTGCACCGCCCATACGCATTACAAATCGCCCACCTCCACCACCACCTGCAAAAGGGTCTGGTGCGTCATCTTCAGGTATCAGTTTGTATAATGAAACACTGTCGCTAAAATACAAGATATGTTTGCTTGTTCTATATTCAGGTATTCTCGCACGCATTTCTTCATCAGTAATACGTTTCCACATATTAATCTTGCGTTCGTAGGTAATGGTTCCTTCTTTTTGTTGCGCCTGTATGGTTTGCAAAGCAAAAGCAGCGGCAAGTAACAGTAATAACTTCTTCATGTATTTTTCGTTTGAGAGGTCAAAAGTATTGAAGCTAAGGGTTAATTAAGATTGCTCAAAGGTTAATTAAGGTTAATGGAAAGGAAAATCGGTAAATAAGGAATTTACATTTGTAAAAGTAGATTTTGGCGCTGCGCTTTGAGGGGGTTTCACGCAAAGAAAGAAAAGGGTCTTGCAGAAAGCCCGGAAAACGCAGAAAAAAGGTTCGCGCAGATTACGCGGATTAACACAGAAAGATTTCACGCAAAGACGCTAAGGCAAGAAGGCACAAAGGAAGGAAAAAGGTCTCGCTCAGACGGCGCGGATGAACGCAGAAAAATTTCACGCAAAGACGCTAAGACAGGAAGGCGCACAGAAAGAAAAGGGTCTCGCAGAAAGCGCGGAAAACGCAGAAGACTTCACGCAAAGAAGCTAAGACAAAAGGCGCAAAGAAAGAAAAAGGTCATCGCAGAAAGCAGTAAAATCGCAGAAGGTTTGCGCCATAGGTGCAATATCTTAATAACTAAATATATATTTCAGTTTCGCTCCGGAGGAGCGATACCTAAATAAAAAAAATGAATTAATTACCATGGCATGAAAAAATTACATGTTACAAGAGCATTGATGGTTTCGGCCATTTTGCTAATTGCGCTGTTTGAGGCGTACTGGCTGGTGAAACTGTATAAAGATGAATACAATAACCTGAAAAAGGAAGCTGATGTAACCTTTAGGGAAACCGTTTTTAACCTCCAGCGCCAGCGTTTTGAAAAGGATACTTTGCTGGTACCAAAAACAGTAGACTCAGTTACCATTAACCCTGCAACCGCAGGCAAACCACAATACCGTTTTACGAAAACTTTCAGCACTTCATTCAGCAGCGACACCCTTAAAAGCGTTACTGTTAACGGGTATGGCAAAAAAAAAGAAACGGCATTTAAATTCAGGGAGGGCATGCCTATACTGCCATCTGAACTACTGCAGGTTCTGGTTAAAAGCCGTATGCGCAATGGCGACAGCAATAGGATATTTATAAAAATAGACACCTCTTTTGGCGGTAAACATTTTTTTGGCGACTCTGCCACCGTATCCAATATATTTTTAAAGAAGAAAGTCCTTGACTCAACCATGCTTACTAATTTGCCAACCGAAGCTATCAGGGAAATAAGCGTAGTTTCAGGAAAATCTTTTTACAGAAATCCTGTTGCATTAAATGAAAAGAAAGCAACAAAGAAAAACAATGCCCCAGGTGCTGATGTACCTAAACCAACATCGGCCATTATACGTTTGTTTTCCAGCAACAAAACATTGAACGATTCTATACCTGTACGTACAGTTGATTCAGCCTACAAAGCAGAACTTGTAAAGCTGAAACGTAACCTCAAATACCAATTGTTATTTAAAGTTTGCGATAGTACAAAACCTTTTGAAACAACAGAAGCAAGGGATACAGGAAGAAATTTTGTTACCTCTACCCTGCTGCTTGGTTTTAATACCCCGTTTGCTTATTCTGCCGTTTTTAGTAATGTGCCTGTGCATTTATTACAAAAAATGCAGCCACAAATTATTGGGTCTGCCCTGCTGTTGTTTATTGTGCTGTTTGCCTTTATTGCATTGTACAATAACCTTGTAGAACAAAGAAAATTGGCTATTATAAAAAATGAGTTTATCAGTAATATCACGCATGAACTTAAAACACCTATAGCCACCGTAACCGTTGCTATTGAAGCATTACAGCGCTTTAATGCCATTGATGACCCTGCAAGAACAAAAGAATATTTAAACATTTCGTCAGCGGAATTACAGCGTTTAAGTTTACTGGTTGATAAGGTGCTTAAGCTTTCTATGTTTGAGAATAAAGCCATTGAACTGAACAAAGAATGGATTGATGTGGAGCAATTGGTAAAAGATGTTATCAGCAGTATGAAACTACTGTTTGAAAAACAAAAGGCACATATTGTACTGCAAACAGATGGTAACAGTTTTATAATTAATGCCGATAAACTGCACATTACCAGCGTGATTTATAACCTGCTGGATAATGCCTTAAAATACAGCACTAACAATCCTGAAATAACAGTAGTAATACAGCATCACAAAGAATATATTGACCTTATAGTAAGCGATAAAGGTATAGGCATATCAAATGCTTACAAGGAAAAAATATTTGAAAAATTTTTCAGGGTGCCTACAGGCGATAAGCATAATATAAAAGGTTATGGGCTTGGATTAAGCTATGTATCGCATATTGCAAAGACTCACCATGGTTTAATTGAAGTAGAAACAGCACTTGGCAAAGGCAGTACATTTACGGTAAAGCTGCCTGTAAAAGATGCTGCTATTATTGATTACGGCAATGGTAAAAAAGTGGTACGAAAAGATTTTAAACTGTAATTATGAGCACCAGTATTTTGTACGTAGAGGATGAATTATTTCTTGGAAAAATAGTGAAAGAAAGCCTTGAAAGCCGCGGTTTTACTGTAACTATGGAAGATGATGGCCGTAATGTACTGCGCCGTTTTGAGGAAATGCAGCCAGATATTTGTGTGCTTGATGTCATGCTTCCTTATCGCAATGGTTTTGAACTGGCACAGGATATTCGTAAAGTAAATGCTGCCGTACCAATTATTTTTTTGACTGCAAAAACACAAACAGATGATGTAGTTACAGGCTTTAAACTGGGCGCCAACGATTACATTCGCAAGCCTTTTAGTATTGAAGAATTAATAGTGCGTATTGAAAATGCACTGCGTACCACAACACCTGAAACTACAGCAATTACAGGTGATTCTATTGAGTTAAAAAAATACCGCTTTTTTATCAATAAACAGGTTTTACAGTACCAGCAACAGGAACGTAAATTGAGTTACCGCGAAGCTGAGTTATTAAAGTACCTGTATCAAAACCGCAATACTTTAATTGACCGCCGCGACCTGCTAAACCATATTTGGGGCAACGACAGTTTTTTTAACAGCCGCAACCTTGATGTGTATATTACCAAACTGCGAGGCTATTTAAAAGAAGATGCTTCACTGGAAATACTTACTATTAAAGGGGTTGGGTATAGGTTTGTGGTGTAATCAAAGTGTGTTTTTGTTATGGGCATTTTTCACAGCAATAATTTCTGCAGCAATACTTACCGCAATTTCTTCAGGCGTTTGGCTGTTTACAGGTAAACCTACAGGTGTGTAAATATTGCTTATCCAATCATCATCAATGCCTTCATTTTTAAGATCATTAAACAGTTTATCTACTTTTCTCGTACTGCCTAGTAACCCCACATACTTAAAGTGTTTGCCATGCAAAGCCTTAATTACAATAAGGTCTGTACGGTAGCCCTGCGTCATAACAACAACGTATTTATTAGGCGCATCTGTAACAAGTTCAGCTATGTTTTGGTAGTTGTCAACTATATGCTTTTCATGCGCATGGCGGTTGTGCTGCATGGTATTTAAACCTTCCCTTTCATCGTAAAGACTAATGTAAAAATCCATGGTATTCATTAATCGTGATAAGGTTAATGAACAATGGCCGCCACCAATAATACAAAGCTGATTTTTGTAACCTGTCTTTTCTTCATATATCCAGTTATCTTCCAGCTCATGATTAAAATAAAAATCTCTCTCAGGCACAACAGTTCCGTCAAAATGCAGTTTATAAGGCCGTAACCTGAGTAAGCCATTACGGTTTTGCTGCAGGCTTTCAACAATACTTTTAACTGTATCTGTATCGGTTTTTTTAACCTGATACAACAAAATGGTTTGCTCGCCAGAGCATATCATCCCACTTTGGTTATTAGTTGCTGTTTTGTTATGCACTTGCTTTTTCACCTGCGTATGATAAATACTCTTGCCCACAGCTTTTAACTCCTCCCTTGCCATCTCAACCAGTTTATACTCCATAATGCCGCCTCCTATAGAACCCTGCATTTGCCCATTGGCATTAACACACATGGCAAAACCCTGCCTGCCAGGGCTGCTGCCATTACTTTCCAGCACGTACAGCAGCATCACTGCGGTATCATTATACAGGCTTTGTTCAATCAATTGCCAAACAGGAAGTTGTTTATGCATATTGCAATAATAAGGTTCAAAGACTTCTAAATAATTTCACTTCAAATATTGTTAACGCTTGCAATTTATTTTAAAGAAGGCTTTTATCAGTCATTTTTATAAGCATACATCCAACGCATCTTTTTAATAGCAAAAGAGCCACTTTGCAGTGGCTCTTTCTAAAAAACACTAAACATCCAAAAACTTCTTATTCTTTAATCAGCTTCATTAACTCATCCAGTTTAGGCTCCAATATAATTTCTGTTCTACGGTTATTAGCACGTCCCTGTGCTAAAAAGTTGTTATCAATAGGTTCGTACCAGCTTCTGCCGCTTGCCGTAACCCTTATAGGATCTACCTGGTAAGTATTGGTTAATACACGTACAATTGAGGTAGCCCTTGATACACTCAATGACCAGTTATCTTCATATTTTCCTTTGATAGGTATAGAATCTGTATGCCCCTGTATGTTTACATTAATATCAGCATTGGTGTTTAACACCTGCGCCAACTGGCTTAAAGCTTGCTTACCTTTTGGGTTAACAACAGCACTGCCTGAAGGAAACAATAAACTTTCCTGTAAGCTTACATAAACTTTACCGTCTTTAGTGTGCACTGAAAGTTCATTGGCACTAAAGTTAACCAGGGCATCTGCCATTTTTTTGCGGATGTTTTCTGTATTGCGTTTTTGTTGATCAATTAAAGATTGCAGTTGCGCCAAACGCTGTTGCTGGCTGGCAATCTGTTCTTTACTTTGGTTGATTTGTTGTTGGCTGGCATTTAAACGGTTTGATGCATCATTCTTTGTAGCATCCAATTGTTTTTGTAAGGTAGTTCTTGCATCTTCCAGTTTAGAAAGATTGCTGCGCATATCGCCTGCTGTTTGATTTAACTGGCTTATCTGGTTGGCTTTTTGGGTACTATCTTCCCTTAATTGGGCAATAGTGGTCTGCGCCTCTTTTAATTGTCTTGTAGGTACGCAGGATACAAACATAGCAGCAAACAAACCGTAGCAACCTATTTTCAGGAGGGTGTTATTCTTAATCATAGTAACATAATTTTCACTGAATACTTAAACTATCATGCCGCTAAGGACTCATTTTCCACATATCGTGAATGTTTTGCAGGGATGATTGATGGTGATTCGTTGAGGGATGGATACATTTGTTAACTTAAATTTTTAGAAGAATGAGCAACGAAGCAAACGAAAAAGTACATCTTTTGATTATAGGCAGTGGCCCTGCGGGATACACCGCCGCCATTTATGCATCAAGGGCAAATATTAAACCTGTACTGTACCAGGGCATACAGCCTGGCGGGCAATTAACCATAACTACTGAAGTAGAAAATTATCCAGGTTACCCTGACGGAATTCAAGGGCCAGAAATGATGGTACACTTTGAAAAGCAGGCTGCAAGAATGGGGGCTGATATTCGTTATGGACTTGCTACAAAAGTTGATTTTAGTCAACGCCCTTATAAAGTAGAAATTGATGAAGAAAAATGGATTGAAGCTGATGCCGTAATTATTTGTACCGGTGCTTCTGCCAAATGGCTGGGGCTTGAAAGCGAGCAACGCCTGAACGGTTTTGGTGTAAGTGCCTGTGCGGTTTGTGATGGTTTCTTTTTTCGCGGTAAAGAAGTGGCGATTGTTGGTGCCGGAGATACTGCTGCTGAAGAAGCTTTATACCTGTCAAAACTTTGTACCACTGTACACATGATAGTGCGTAAAGACCAGATGAAAGCCAGTAAAGTAATGCAGGATCGTGTACTGGCAACCCCCAATATTAAAATGTATTGGAACAGTGAAACAGAAGAAATAACGGGCGAACATAAAGTAGATGGTGTACGCATTAAAAACAATAAAGACAATACTACCCAAACCGTTGCTATTAATGGTTTTTTTGTAGCCATTGGCCACACCCCCAACAGTGGCATATTTAAAGGGTTTATAGATATGGATGAGACGGGTTACATCAACACCATACCAGGCACTTCTAAAACCAACCTTGAAGGTGTATTTGCCGCTGGCGATGTACAGGACAAAAACTACCGCCAGGCTGTTACTGCCGCAGGCAGTGGCTGTATGGCAGCGCTGGATGCAGAAAGATATTTGAGCGAGAAAGGATTGGCGTAGGTTTAACGCAAAACAAAAGAGAAAAAAGAGGCTGTCTACCAAGCAAGACAGCCTCTTTTTCTTTTTTATGGCACACCCACATTACTGCAAGTTGGCATCACTTAAAAATATTTACCGTTTGCAAAACTGAATAATTGTACTACCTTTCCTTTAACAACCCAAATGCTTAATTTTTGTGGGCTATGTTCCAGTACACTTACCAGCACGCAGACTATAACATCTTCCTGGCAAAATTTGCCGAAGCTTTAGGTGTGGCAATTGATCAAAACAATACCCTGCGTTTTCCTGAAAGTATTGCCAATGGCTATTTTCATGTATTAACCATTGCCAACGGGCTGCAGGCCATGATACTCGATGTTACTCTTAACCAAGACCTACTAATTGTAAAACAAAAGAATAAAGAAGAATATTATACCCTGCGGGTAGATGAGATACACATTTCCAAATCGCTGAATATTGTACTGGATGATGATGTGCTGGAGGAAAAAAATTATGTGCACAGTGCTGCCGTATTAACAAGTTCACACACCGATCTTTCCTTGCAGGCAAGTAAAGGCACCAAAGTGCAGGGTGTTTATATTGCCCTAAGTAAAGAATGGCTTGCCAGGTATTTGGGTATTGAAAGTGGTAATGCTATTTTAAAAAAATACCTTCGGTTAAAAACGGGCAGTTTCAATCTTCAACCTTTTGATGAAGATTACCGCCAATGCCTGTACGAAATAATTAATGCAGATAATATCTCACCGCTTAAAAGCGGTATTATCCAAAACCGTTTAATGTTTTTGATCGAAAAATTCTTTACAGGATTGTTTCAGAAACTCACTTCAAAAAAGCAAATAAAAATTTCTGACGAGGAGCTTCAACGCCTTATGACGGTTGAGGCTTTACTGGTAAACGATTTTTCAACTGACATTCCCCCTCTTGCAAAACTGGCACAAATGGCTGCCATGAGCGAGACCCGTTTTAAAACGCTGTTTAAAGAGGTGTACCATAGCAGTGCCTATGGGTACTTTCAAAAAAACAGGATGCTGCGGGCAAAATCCCTGCTTGCTACACATAATTTTTCTGTACAAGAAATTGGCCGCCAGCTTGGCTATCAAAACCTCAGCAACTTTACCCTGGCCTTTAAAAAAGAGTTCAGGATATTACCAAGTGAAGTATAAACTTCTATTTTTTTAGCGTTTTGTTTACTTTACCCCGTCTATAAAATTTGTCTTTTGCAGTTATTCATTTGTCCGATTTAGTTACCTTATCCCTTACTGTGGGTCTACTTTTGCAACCTGAAAAAAACGCAGCGTTACAGATGTCCCGTTTCTAAAATCCAATATCCTGAAAGCTAAAGCTTTCCTATCCTTATCCGTTTGTTTAGGCGTGAGTAACCATCAAAAGCAGCTTTCCCTTTTAGGGAAAGCCAGGAGGGCAACGAGTTAATGATAAATATCAGTGTTAAATATGATGTGCTTAATTATGCATCTATTTTAAATACATGTGCCAGGCAATTGAATGCTTCTGTTAAAAGTGATACCATCAGTTTATCAGGTGCTGTTGCTGATGGCTATATCAAAGTATTTTCTTTACCTAATGGCCTGGAAATTTTAATTGCAGAATGTACGTTAAATGAAGATGTAACTGTTCACCGCACCAAAAATGCCAACCGCTTTTTTGTACTTCGCCTGCATGAAATTGGCAATGGAGATAACATAATGGTACATACAGGCCTTAAAAAAGCAAGGCATATTTACGATAAAGCTGGGGTTACTTTAAGTAACGCACAGGACGATTTTTCTGTACATTTCACCAAAGGTGTTAACATTAAAATACTGTTTATACTGTTTGATGCAAACTGGTTGCAGCAGCATTTTAACATCAACAGAAATAACCAATTGTTAAAGGAATACTTTGATGATTATGCAAAAGGTTTGGGTTACGAAAAACTGGATGGCGAGTATGCAAGGTTGATGAATTTGATTATCCAGAAAACCAGTCATCCTTTTTCAGAACTGTACCTGTTAAACAGGGCAATGCTGTTGATAGAACGCTTTTTTACACGCATTCACCAGCGTTTGTTATACACACAAACAGGCCATAAATTAACGCGTGATGATGTTGTAAAACTATCATTGGTGGAGCAGGAATTATTGAAGGACCTAAGCAAAATGCCGCCAACTATTGCTGAATTGGCAAGCCAGGCCGGCATGAGTTCCTCTAAACTTAAAAACAATTTCAAGGCACTATATGGTATGCCTGTTTATAAGTACTACCTGTATCATAAAATAGTGCTTGCAAAAGAAATGCTTTTAAGCGGCGAATATGCGGTAAAAAACGTTGGTTTAAACTTGGGTTATAAAAACCTAAGCCATTTTGCAGCAGCATTTAAAAAAGAAATGGGTGTGTTGCCAGGCGAATTGCTAAACAGTTAACCACTTAACCGATATGAGTTGCTAATTATCGCTTTCGTAAATAATAGTACAATAAGTTAGCATCGTTTAAAATCCAATATCTTAAAAATTTACCCCCGAAAACAGAAGGTCCTGGTTAATTCCAGGGCTTTCTTGTTTTTATAATCCGCTTCGCGGGAAAGGAGAACCACATTGGTTAATAAAATCCTATTTTCTGGCAGCAATTTCACTTATCCGTTTTCTGCCGCTGGCGAAACCTGCAAGCTGTTACCTTCGCTGCAAATATTTACAATGAAGAAAACGGTCATCTCCATTTTTATAGCAGCAACACTTTTTGCCTGCAAACAAAAAGACAAAGAAGTTAAAGGCGGAAGCTTTACCATCAACGGCAAAATTGAAGGTGCTGAAACAGGCGAGGCTATAGTATTGCATCAAATGATGGCCAATAAAAAACCAGATACTGCCATCATTGCCAAAGACGGCAGTTTTAGTTTTAAAGGTACCGTAGATGAACCTATGATAGGTGCTGTGTATTTTCCATCAACCATACAAAAAGACAACCAGGCACTTACCTTTTTTATTGAAGGTGGCAGTACAGAACTAACAGGCAAAAAAAATGAATTGAATGTTGCCACTGTAAAAGGCGGTGAAAGCAATACTGACCTTAAAAAGGTAGAAGCTATTTTAAATGGCTATTACAAGAAAATGAAAGTACTTGGCGACAGCCTGTATGCCTTAAAAAGTGCAGGTAATGAAGCTGCGTTAAAACCATTAGAGAGCCAGTATATGAAACTGGAAGAAGAGCAGAAAAGCGAAGTAATTAAGTTTATAAAGGACCATCCTAAAAGCCATGCTTCTGCATTTTTTGCCTACCAGTTTACCAATTATGGTACAGACCCAGTAGTGGTAGAAAATGTTTACAACAGTCTTGATACATCTATACAAACAACCTTTTACGCTAAAAAATTAAAGAATGTTGTTGATGCATTAAAGGCTTCAGGTATAGGCAATAAGGCACCTGATTTTGCACTGCAAACACCAGATGGTAAAACAGTAAGCCTTTCTTCTTTTAAAGGAAAGTATGTATTACTTGATTTTTGGGCGAGCTGGTGTGGCCCCTGCAGGCAGGAAAATCCAAATGTAGTTAAAGCCTTTAACCAGTTTAAGGATAAGAACTTTACCATACTTGGTGTCAGTTTGGATGAAGATAAAACCGCCTGGCAAAATGCTATTATGAAAGATGGTTTAACATGGCAGCATGTTAGCGACCTTAAAGGATGGCAGAGCAGTGTGGCTGGCATGTACAGCGTACAATCTATACCTGCCAATTTTTTAATAGATATAGAGGGAAAAATAATTGCAAAAGACTTGCGCGGCGAACAACTGGAAAGTAAACTGCGTGAGGTATTGAGGTAAATAAAGGCATCATAATGCATAAAAAAGTGGGCCACTCTGCAAAGAGTGGCCCACTTTCAATTTATTCAGTTTTTAATTTTCTTTTGTCATCAGTGCAACAAAATCATCAAACAAATAGCGGCTGTCGTGAGGGCCTGGTGTTGCTTCAGGGTGGTATTGCACACTAAACGCAGGCTTGTTTTTTACACGTATACCTTCAATACTGTTATCATTTAAATTAAGGTGCGTTACCTCAATATTTGCATGATTTTTTACCGCTTCAGGGTCAACACCAAAACCGTGGTTTTGGGTAGTTATTTCGCAACGACCAGTAATAATATTTTTTACAGGATGGTTTAAACCCCTGTGGCCGTGGTGCATTTTAAAAGTTGGAATGTCATTAGCTAAAGCCAGTAACTGGTGGCCAAGACAAATACCAAAGATTGGCTTCTCTTCTTTCAATATTTCTTTTAAAGTACTTACTGCATATGGCATTGCGGCAGGGTCGCCAGGGCCGTTACTGATGAAATAACCATTTGGGTTAAATTCCCTTAAACGGCTTATTGGTGTTTTTGCCGGATGTACACGTACATGCGTACCACGCTCAACCAAACAGTTCAATATATTTTTCTTTACCCCAAAATCAAGTACGGCAACTTTAAGTTCAGCATTTACATCACCCAACTCATACTCTACTTCTGTACTTATAGTGCTTGATAATTCCAAACCATCCATATCAGGGCATTCAGCCAGTAAAACCTTCAGTTTTTCAACATCAGTTTCTTCTGAAGAAATAATACAGTTCATAGCACCTTTGGTACGCACATGCGCCACCAAAGCTCTTGTATCAATACCTTCAATGGCTACAATTTTATTAGCAGCAAGGTACTCGCCCAAAGAACCACTGGCCTGGAAACGGCTGAACTGGTCTTCCAGGTTTCTACAAATAAGGCCACGGATTTTTACTGAATCGCTTTCTACATCTGCTGCCTTTACACCATAATTACCCACGTGAACATTGTTCATAATAAGCACCTGGCCTGTATAACTAGGGTCAGTAAATACTTCCTGGTAGCCCGTCATACCTGTATTAAAACAAATTTCGCCCGTGGTAGTGCCAATCATTCCAAAAGCCTTACCATGAAAAACATGGCCATCAGCCAAAATTAAAATTGCATCCTGTTGTATAGTAGCCATGTATGCTTTAAAATTTTTGCAAAAAAAGTCATTCTGTAGCAAACGTGGGCGTTAATTTTCACACATTTAATATTTGCACCTTATTGATGCTTTTAAACTTTGGGCGTGACCATCAACCAAAAACAAAAATGCAGTTGCAATGAAAATAATTTTCTGTTTAGATTTTATTACAGCCCTGTAATAAAAATTTTGCAATAGCAATCAATTAAACTTTTCTGGGCTATTATATTTTTTACCTGTTAAAGTGGCAACTGAACTTAACAGTTACACAATTATTTTTTTTTACTGTGCCTGCACCAACAAAACAGTTTTTTATTATTCGACGCTTTTTAATAAAACATCATCATTTTCAAAAGCTGTAAACACTAAAAATAGATTTATTACATTCGCGGCAACGTTTGCGTACACAGTACCTGTAAATAAAGCCCAATAAAGTACAGAACGTACAAGAGTGCGACGCAACTGCGGCTTAATTAATAACAAAAGCTGGCCTCCAAAACCATCTTTTTAAACATACTCTATTTAATAACAAACAAGCAAACAATTATGAGTTACATTATTGAAGTTCATGCCCGCCAGATACTGGATAGCCGTGGCAACCCTACTGTTGAAGTTGATGTTACCACAGATGATGGTGCATTAGGCCGTGCTGCCGTACCAAGTGGTGCAAGCACTGGTATTCATGAAGCAGTTGAGTTACGTGACAATGATAAAAATGTGTACGTTGGTAAAGGTGTTTTACAAGCCGTTAAAAACGTAAACGATACCATAGCAGAAGCCTTGACTGGTTTTGATGTTAGTCAGCAAGCTGCTATTGACCAGGCTTTGATTGACCTTGATGGCACTGCCAACAAAGGCAAACTTGGTGCAAACGCTATGCTTGCTGTAAGTATGGCTGTAGCTAAAGCTGCTGCTGAAGAAGCTGGCACGCCACTATACCGCTACATTGGTGGTACTAATGCTAAAACATTGCCTATCCCAATGATGAACATACTTAACGGTGGTGCACATGCAGATAACAAAATTGACTTCCAGGAATTTATGGTGATGCCAATTGGTGCAAGCTCTTTTAGCGAAGGTTTGCGTTGGGGCGTTGAGATTTTTCATACCCTTAAAGGCGTATTGAAAAAGAAAGGTTTTAGCACCAATGTTGGTGATGAAGGTGGTTTTGCACCAAACATTCAAAGCAACGAAGAGGCCATTGAAATTGTATTGGAATCTATTACTGCGGCAGGTTACAAATTGGGTACTGAAGTAGCAATTGCTATGGATGCTGCCAACAGCGAACTTTGGAAAGGCGATAAGAATAAATATGTTTTTCATAAGAGCAGTGGTAAAGAAATGAGCAGTGATGAGCTGGTTAAATTCTGGGAAAGCTGGGTAAACCAGTATCCTATCATTTCTATTGAAGATGGTATGGCTGAAGACGACTGGAATGGCTGGAAAGCTTTGACACAAGCCGTTGGCAGCAAATGCCAGTTGGTTGGTGATGACCTTTTTGTTACCAACGTTTTACGTTTACAGGAAGGTATTGATAAAGGTATTGCGAATGGCCTTTTGGTAAAAGTGAACCAGATTGGTACTGTTACTGAAACCATTAACGCGGTTACTTTGGCACAGCACAATGGTTACAACACCATCATGAGTCACCGCAGCGGTGAAACTGAAGATGTTACTATTGCTGACCTTGCAGTAGCATTAAATTGCGGCCAGATTAAAACTGGTTCTGCAAGCCGTACAGACCGTATTGCAAAATACAACCAGTTAATTCGTATTGAAGAAGAACTGGGCAGCACAGGTATTTATCCAAAAGGAAAAATTAAGTTTGGTAAATAAAAGGTAGTTGAAAGTTATTGAGATGACAGTTGACAAACGCGTGTCAACTGTCATTTTTTTATTCCAAAATATTCAGTTTATGAAGGCTGATAGATATGCCCTCAAATCTCCAAGCAGCCAGACCATTTTTGAATTTATAAGTGATGGGCCTAAAGGTGCCATACGCAAAGTGGTTGAATTTCAGGAAACAAATGAGCCGGGCTTATTCAATCTTGCGTTTGGAGATAAGTATGAAAATAGTGATGAAATGGACGACCTTGCTGTATCAAACAATGGCGATACTGATAAAGTTTTGGCAACTGTAATTGCAGCCGTATATGCTTTTTTTGATAAACACCCAGAGGCGTTTGTATATGCTACAGGCAGCACTGATGCCCGCACAAGGTTGTACAGAATTGGAATAACAAAATTTTATGAAGAAATGATGCAGGATTTTTATTTGTATGGACAAAAAGGAGATGATTTTTTTGAATTTGAAATGGGCAAAGAATACAGCGGATTCTTAGCCCAAAGAAAATTTTAGTTAATTTGCAATTATGAAAACAGCGCAGGAATTAAATAACCGTAAAGTGCCCATAATTACTATAGATCCATCACTTGAAAAGTATAGTGGTAAAGTGCTGTTCCCTAAAAAACTTGCGAAGGCAAATGAAGTGCTTAAAACCGCAAAACTGCCACAAAGAAAAAACGGTTAATAGCCATAGCATGGTTAATAACATAGGTTAATATTTAAAGGTTCTGTTTAAAAAATGAACCGTTTATTTTTACCTGTTATCTTTATCAAAACATCATTTTTGTTTTTATGAAAATCGCTTCTATCCTTCTAAATAAATATCTCTTATCTATTGCTTTTTTTGTAGTTTGGATGGGATTTTTCGATCAGCGTGATTTCTTTTTTATACGTGAACAGAAGAAGAAATTAAGTGAGCTTGAAGTTAAAAAAGCTTATTATAAAAAAGAAATAGATCAGGCCGCAAAAGACCTTGATGATATGCAGCATAGCTCTGCTGCCCTTGAAAAATTTGCCCGTGAACGTTATATGATGAAGAAAGATGGGGAAGATATTTTCATCATAGAAGATACCCCTGAAATTAAAAAATAAACTACCCCACAATAAAAGTTTTCCTGCTGCGTTTTTATAATATCCCGCCCCTACCGAAACAGTAATTGTTTCACATTTATCCGATTTAATTGTATGCAGAAATATACACAGGAACAACTGATGCAGTACCTGTATGGGGAAGCTTCGCCAATACTGAGGTTAGCCATAGACAACGCTTTGAAAGAAGACGCAGCACTTCATAAAGAAGTAAAAACGCTTCAGCGTACCAAAAAACAACTGGAAAAACTTGAGCAGCAATCACCCAGCCAAAAGAGTATTGATGCTATTATGAAGTACGCTAAAGAAACCCCGAGAAAGAAACAATGACTGGCTGATTTCAGCCTTAACTAAACCTTTCGGTTTTAGTTTTATTAAGCACATTTACTTAACAAAATCAGCAAGGCCTTTTATCACCTGGTTGGCAAAATATACCTGCACTTTTAAAGGATCATTTTCGGTGGTAATAATTCTTTGTGTTGATATAATGCTGCCCTTGTAAGCAATACTGTAAAAAGCAAACAGGTCTTTAATACCAAGTTCTGGTATTGGTGTTGCATAGCCTGTAATACCAACTCCCCAATGGCTTATAAAAAGTTTGGAAACATGTATAGCCATCTCCTCGGCCACTTTTGCTGATACACAATTACATGCCTGGGCATGGATAGGGTCAACATTTAAATGGCGGCATTTTTGGCCAATATTATACGTGGTAATACCGCCCTGAAAAAATTTAGAAGCATTGGTTGCAAGAGATAATGCGGCCTGTATATGGCCACTGGTAACACTTTCTGCAACTGCAATTGTTTGCACTCTGTCTACCAGTTCATTCTTTAATGCATTTATATTTTCTATGTTATACATATCTCTGTTATATGCCTTTAACTATAAAAACTTTGCCGTGCTAAAAAAGCGTATCAAGCAGTGCCTCGTCAAGTACAATTCTTTCTGAGATACCAGTACTGCTGTATTCCCATTTCATAAGCCTTATATAGCCATGTTCTATTTCAATACCAGTAATATCCCCATCATCGTAACAGCAGCAACCAGTGTTAAAATACATGGGTTTATATGCTGTAAAATCAGGTGCTGTTGCGCCCTTCATCGCGAGTTTTGCAATCTGCTTTTCAAGTTCTGTTATTACAGCAGTTTCGTTGGTTTTTCTGGCCATATCTAAACGGCGGTACAGGCTTTCAATATGTGTGAGTGATGCAAATACAGGCTGGTGTGTATGACCTGTAACAAGCAGCAGGCCGTTTTGTACAGCACTCCAGTCATACATCATACGGTTGTGCACTGTTTTTAACTGATCGTTATTGGAGGGGGTATTAAGATTAAGGCGCAGGTAGCTTTGCAATGGTGCCCATATGGTTGAAACAAACCATTTAGCAAACCAGTTACCATCGCTCTGTATATCGCCCTGGTGGCCATGGGTTAAAAAAATACGGCGTGTTGCACCTGTATTTTTTTCTTCCAACAGTAACCCTTCGTATATACTAACTTTTTTACCATAGATACTTTCAAGGTTTAGGGCCGCAAGCGGATCGTTATCCCAGTATAAATCGTGGTTACCAAATATTTTTATAAATCTGTTGTTTTGAAGGAAGAACTTTTCTTTTTCAAAGTTTAGTTTGTTACAGGATTTTATTTCAGCTATGGTATTCTCCCAAAGGTCTTCACTATCGCCCAGGCTAATAAACGTAAAGCCATTTTTATAGTAGTAATCAAGTGCTGCGAGATAATTATTTTCTGCAAAAGAAAAATCGTCTGAACCATCTTTGGCACCTTTATGCTGGTCAGAAAGTATGAGGTATTTACTGTTATTATCAAGTGGCAGCACCAACCCTTTTTTACCTGGGTTTGCCTGTATAGATGCATACAATTCGCCAAGGGCTTTAAAAACACGCTGCTCATCAGGTCGTGAATCGTATTTATGCGCCAACCAGCTTACAGGTTTAAGAAGAATTTTTTTAAAAAAAGTATGCAGCACCATTTAGGCGAAATGTAGAATTAAGTATTTAGTTTGCAAAGTTTTTGTTTCAGCTATTCAAAAGCTGATTGAGATAGCTATAACTGCCTTGGTGGCAGTTAAGCCTGAATCACTTTAAGCGTTAAACTATGTGATTATAACGAATTGCTTACTAAATCCTTTATAATTAAACAAGAATAATCTTAATTACCATAACATTGATTATTAACGCCTGTAACCTACTATTAAAGTGAAACAGGGGCTGCCTTGGCAGCCCCTGATAATTATATTTTTACCCCTTCCTTAATTTCATCATTGGCACCTGTTATTACTTCATCATCAATTGCAAGGTTGCCAAACACTTCAATGCTATCCATACTTTCATTGCCTGTGGTTACATCTACCTTAACTGTTTTTCCTTGCTTTACTACCAGTACATACTTTCTTTCGGTAGAAGTTACTACTGCAGACCTGGGCACCCTGAAAGCATTGATATTTCCTTTCACATTCAGCAATACTTCTGCATACATACCAGGCGATAAAATAGCTTTGCTGTTATCCACATCTATCTCCAGCTTTTCTGAGCGGAACTGCATACTTACTGCGTTTGCCTTGCGGCTGATACGGGCTGTATTTTTTTTGCCGGGAAAAGCAGAAACGAAAAAAATAATACTGTCACCATTTTTAAGCCCTGCGGCAATATGCTCAGGCACATCTGCTTTAAGCCTTAAACGCGCTACCTGTTTCAATTCAAGCATGGGCTTGTTATCTTTTGAAGTAGCACTTACCAATGCACCAGGGTGTACATTTCTTTCTGTAATAACCCCTGTAAAAGGGGCGGTTACCCTAAGATAAGCTAGCATAGTTTCCTGCATTTGCCAGCTTGCCCTTTCAGCGTTGCTAACAATACTGTCTGCTTCCATTCTGGACCTTGCAGCACTAATATCAAGGGGTGAGACAGCACCCGCTGTTTGTGCGGCCTGCATCAAACGCTGGTACCTTTCCCTGGATAAAGTATAGTCTGCTTTTGTTCGCGCATATTTTTCTTTTCCCTGTAGTGCAGCCTGAATAAGTTCAGGTGCTTCAAGTGTCATCAGCAACTGGCCTTTTGTAACATGGCTTCCAATATCTACCAGCACCTGTTTTACATAGCCATTCATTTTAGGAAAAATGCTTACCTCTTCGTAAGCGGCAAGCTGTGCAGGCAGTTTTATACTTTGGGCTACACTGCCTTTTTGTACTTTAGCCAGTTGGTATTGAATAGCTGCAACTGCCTGTTTTTTCTCTTCTTTCTTTTTTTCGCCGCAGGCACTTATAAAAATTGCGACTGCTGCCATTATTATAACGGTTACTTTTTTCATGACTATATTTTTTTATTGTTGGTCTTCAGGTAATAGGGAAACATTTTTGTACGACGCTTTTTGCTGTATCCATCCGTACACCAGCGGCACAATAAAAAGGGCTGTAAGCGTGGATGCAACCAGGCCGCCAATTACTGCCCTGCCCAATGGTGCAGACTGGTCACCTGCCTCGCCCAAGCCACTTGCCATAGGTATCATACCTGCTATCATAGCAAAGGTGGTCATGAGTATGGGACGTAATCTTACCCCTGCACTTACAATGGCCGCTTTAAAAGGGTCTTTGTAATCAAGCCTTAATTTCTCGGCATTGGTAACAATAAGAATGGCATTTGCAACCGACACACCAATTGACATAATTATACCCATGTACGATTGCAGGTTAAGTGTAGCACCTGTGGTGATAAGAAAAATAAGCGCACCAAGCAATACCGCAGGCACCGTTGAAACAATGCTGATGGATAAACCAAATGATTGGTAGTTGGCCGCAAGCAGTAACAATATCACCACAATGGCAACCACTAACCCGTTTTGCAAAGAGCCTAGGGTTTCTGTAAGCAATGACGACATACCCTTGGTTTCTACTTTTAAACCGCCTGTTGTTTCGCCTAAAGAGGCGATGGCTTTTTGTACACCGTCAGTAGCAAAACCAAGGTCTTTTTTATAGATATTGGCACTCACTGTAAGAAAACGTCTTGGGCCATTACGGTCATACTCACCAGGTACGCTGTCTATTTTAAACTCTGCCACATCGGATAAGATAGGCCTTGGCTTACCCTTTACAAGGGGGATGGATTGCAGTTGTGCTATTGAGTTCATAATGTATTCAGGCACCTGTACCTGCACCTGGTAAGTGTAGGCCACTTTGGTATCAAGCCATTGGTTCTTTTCAGTAAAACGGCTTGAGGAAGTAGCTTCTGTAATACTCTTGGTTACGTCTGTAAGCGTAAAGCCCATTTGTGCAAGGCGAAGCCTGTCAATCTTTATTTTAAGGGTAGGGAATTTCAGGGGTTGCGCAATCTGTACATCCCGCAGGTAGCTAATACGGCTTAATGTATCTGTAAGCTTCTTTGCGTAGGTTTTCAGCTCTTCAAAATTTTTACCAGATACCCGTACTTCAATAGGTGTAGAAGCGCCCTGCGCCATAATCTTTTCTGTAAGCTCTATCGGCTCAAAAGAAATACGCATTTCTGGGTATACCGCTTTTACTTCCTGCCTTATTTTATCCTTCAGTTCATCAAGATTTGCTTTATAATGCTCATCAATATTTACCTGTACCAGTGCTTCATGTGTGCCGCTATTAAATATGTACAGGTTACTGGTACCATAACTGCTGGGCACCAAACCTACATAGGAAGAACTGATGGATACATTGCCGTTTACAATGGTGTCTATAATATCAAGCACCCCTTTAACGGCAATTTCTGTACGTTCAAGCCTGGTACCATCCGGCTCTTTTATGCGTATCTGCAACTGGCCGTTATTACTTTTTGGTAAAAGGTCTTTACCAATAACAACAAACAAAATACCCGATGCAACAAGGGTAACAAACAGGTACAGCAATACAATCATTTTTCTTTGCTTCATCCATCTTTCCAGCAGGTGTATTAAACCCATTTTCATGCGCTGAAAAAAGCCATTCTCTACAGGCTTTGCTTCATCTTCTGCTGTATGTTGTGTTACCTGGCCCACTTCTGCATTATCAAGCCCTAAACCCGCATGTGCATGAGGTTTATTATGGTGGTACTGAAACATCTCTGCCTTTAACAGCCAGTTAGAAATAACAGGTACCAGCGTTTGTGCGGCCACAAACGAAATGATCATGGCAAAGCCAATGGATAACGAGAGGGGAAGGAACATTGCCCTTGGCACACCCGTCATTACAAATGAAGGCGCGAATACCGCAAGTATGCAAAGCAGTATCAGCAATAACGGAAAAGAGATTTCTTCACAGGCATCAAGTATAGCAAGCTTTTTAGGTTTCCCCATTTCAAGGTGCTGGTGAATATTCTCAATGGTTACCGTTGCCTGGTCTACCAGTATTCCAATAGCAAGGGCAAGGCCGCTAAGCGTCATCAGGTTAATGGTTTAGCCGCATAGCTGCAGGCATAATACCGTACTGATAATTGCAACAGGAATAGTGATAATCACCACAAGGCTGCTTCGCCAGTCGCGTAAAAAAAGTAACACCATTAACCCTGTAAGTATGGCACCCAAAATACCTTCTGATAAAAGGCTTTTTACGGCATTGATCACAAAAATAGACTGGTCAAATTCATAACTTATGTTCACATCATCAGGCAATAAGCTTTTCATTTCGGGTAATCTTTCCTTCAATGTTTGTACAACATCCCATGTACTTGCAGAAGCGGTTTTAACCACAGGGATATATACGGAACGCTTGCCGTTTACCAGGGCATAATCTACCGTAACATCAGCAGCATCGGCCACTTTAGCTACATCCCTTATAAAAACAGAATTGGTACCGCTGGTTACAATGGGTATTTCCTCAAAGCTTTTTACATCTTCTTCCAGCGTGTTAACGGAGGTTACATACATAATACTGTCAACACGCAAATTGCCTGATGGCGACATTACATTGTTCTTTGAAATTGCATCTACCACATCATCTGGCGAAAGGTTATAACTGCGCAGCTTTTCAGGGTCAACACTTACCACAACAGACCTTGAATTGGCACCAAAAGGCGGTGGTGCTGAAAGGCCGGGCACGGTACCAAACATGGGCCTTACACGTGTTACCGCCAGTTCATAAATTTCTTTCAGCGATTTTGTTTTACTGCTGAACACCAACTGGCCTACAGGTAGTGAAGAAGCATCAAACCGTATTACCTGCGGCGGCAATGCACCAGCAGGAAAAAACTTGGAAGCACGGTTTACCTGCAAAGCCACTTGTGCAGATGCTTCTGCCATATCAGTGCTTTCATAAAACGTCATTTTAATAAGGGTTAACCCCTGTATGTTTTTACTTTCAATATTCTTTACACCGTTTACGTACAGAAACTGGTCCTGCAGGCGCGTGGCAAAAAAGCCCTCCATTTGCTGTGGCGACATACCACCATAACTTTCAATTACATAAATGGTGGGCAGGTTAAGGAAGGGAAAATGTCTATCGGTATTTTTCGTATGGCCATTACCGAAAACAATAAAAGGCCAACAAAAAGCACCAGTACAGTGATGGGCCTTTTTAAAGCGGCTCGTACCATAATTAATATTTTATTGATTGGATAAAAGGATCAAGGTTTCCTGAGGCTGCGGCTTTTTCAAGCCCGGCAATAAACCAACTGTTCAGGGCATCAATACGGTCGGTTTCTGAACGGTAAAGCACAAAAGCGGCATTGGTAAGATCAATAAGGTTACTGAGGCCGGCCCTGTACTGCGCCAGTTTTTGCCCATACACATCTTTGGCTGCCTGCAGTTGCACAGGTATTTCTGCCAGGTTTTTTTCCGCAATATTTATCGCTTCATCTGCCTGGCCGGCGGCATTGTTCAGCACGAGTTTTTGTTGTGCCAGTTCCTGTTCTCCAGCAAGTGTTTGGTAATGACTTACGGCTGACTTATCTTTTTTACGGGTGCCGTTAAACAAGTCGTACACAAAAGAAATGCCCGCCGAATAATTAAACCGCTGGTAGGCAAGCCCCGTTGGAAGTGCCTTGAAAACATCCCTGTTGTCAATACTACTGCCCCTTGCCCAAAGTGCGGCAGCAACCATAATTTTTGGTTGGTAACTTTTTTTCACTACCTCTTCATTGCTTTTAAAAAGTTGCTGCTGCTTTTCAAAATAAAGTACTAAAGGGTGGCTGGTGGTACTGGTATCACCTGCCACTATAGGTTCAACAGTTAGTTTACTAGCATAAACAGAAGTGTCAATTGCTATTGCTGTTGCTGCAAGCCCCGTAATAAAAGACAGTTGTTGCTTTAACTGGTTAATACGGCCAAGCGACTGGTTATACGTAATGCGTGTTTTAGAAAGTTCTGTTAATGCCAGCGAGGTATCAGCACCAGGTTTTATACCGCTTAAAGTGATAGCGCGTATTACCCTGAAAATAGAATCATAGCGGTTAATATTCTGGAGGTTTACCCCAAGTTGCGCCTGCTCTTTCAACAGGTCAAAATAAAGCCTGCATACGTTCCATTCCAATAGGTAAACTTGTCTTTCAAGATCGCTTCTGGTAACGTCAATATAGGCCTCTGCACTTTTTACCCTGGCCTTTTTAAGGCCAAAATTCACCAGTTCATAATCACTGTACAGCGATGCAAGGTTACCCATGGCAGGGTTAAGTTTATTTGCTGCCCTTATGCCTGCACTAACAGAAGGGAAAACACCGATGGTAGGTAAAAAAGAGCCCGGCAGGTTATTGGCAGAACCAAGGGATACCTCGTTACTAAACACAGCACGGGGCAAAAAACTGTGTTTGGCATCAATTAACTGGGCTTCTGCACTGTTTATTATCGCTTGCTTTTGCAGCAATACTGGCAGGTGCTTCCTGGCCGAATCGATAAAAGTTTTTAAAGTGGTATGGTTACTTGTTTGCCCCTGGCAAACAAGTAAACGGCAGGTACAGCAGCAGCACTGCCATAAAGCCGCCCTTTGCTCTTTTACATAAAAAAGCCATAGAGAGATATTTAGCGGAATGAAGGAAGAATTGTAACAGTATAATACAACTTACCAGCGCACGGGCATGGCTTACAACCAGTTGCTGTTACAAAAGATACGTATCACAAATTAGCTGATAGCAGGCGGGCCGCGCAGCGGGCAGCCAGTAATACAACGGCTTTGTACATGCGTTGTGGTGGTAAAAAATTCGCGGTTGGTAATAGGGTAAACAACAACACCAGTTTCATAAACAGCAGCAAGCTCAAAAGAGGTTTCGGGGTGGTAGCGTTTATTTAAACGTATTGATTTTTTATAGCCTGATGGATGATTGCTTGAAATAACAGCAGATGGCTTTGCATTACTGCTTTTATGTATTACAGCAATGCCGTTAACTTGCCCAGCCTGTGAAAGAGAAAATGCGTGGTACTGAAAAAACAGTTGAACAAAAAAGAAAACCGTGTACAAACCCATTAGGCCAATTTTGGCAGATAAGGAGTGTATGGGTTTTGATTTGTTCAAGAGGGTGATTTTAATCCGAAAATAAAAAATTTCACAAACATGCTGTTGCCGTTTAAAATTTTCACAACGGCTGTGCAGCAGCAACTGTTAGGCAGTAAAGTGTAATTCTGTTCATAAGTTATTATGGTTCTATTTTATAAAAATTTCTACTGAATCGGCTGCTACCCTTTGCTTTAACTATGCTTCCAGTGTTTGTTTTTGAAAGCGTGATCGAATAAAAATGAGGCATGGTTTTAAACAGCCATTGCCTGCTATACAAAAGTGCAGTTATTAACACGGTTTTATATTAGAAAGCAATTAGAAAAGATTACAATTATTTTTTTACAGCAATGTTTTGTGAGCAAAATATTATTATTTTCATGCTGTTGAATTACCCCCATAATCAACCACCCAACTGATTGCTTATTTACCAGCACCCCCGGCATTGTAAATAAGAAGATAACGAACTGTGCATTTGCAGTTGGCAGCATTGTATTGTGAAATTGTAGGAAGGAAGAGTGGAAATAAAAAAGCCGAATTACTTCGGCTTAATAAAAATTCACTACGGCATAAGCCTTATTATGATTGAGATAGTGCACCAGTTGAAGTATATGCTCACTTTGTAAAAGGACTTACAGATAAAAGTTATAAGTAAAGCCAATTAAAATTCAAGACTACTGTATCAAAATTAAAACAGACTGGCTTGGTAATATTAAAATAGCATACTAAACCACACCTCTTTTCATAAACCAATCATTCATTAACCATTTAAAACACAAATGTTATGGCAATCAAGTACAACGTGGTTCAAAAGGTAAACCCACAAAAACGAAACGATCCTAAAAAGTATTATGCTTCTGCAAAAAGTGATGGAGAAGTTACTTTAAAACAACTTGCTAAGCGTATTAGCAATATGAACACGGTTAATTCTGCTGATACGCTGGCGGTGCTGGACAGTTTGGAGCAGGTAATGCTGGAAGAGCTGGCTGAAGGTAGAACGGTAAGGCTGGGCGATTTTGGCACTTTTTCTATCACACTTTCCAGTACAGGGATGGATAAAGAAGATGAAGTAACTGCTTTTTCAATAAAAGGTTGCCGCATTCAATTTCGCCCTGGGCCGGGTATGAAAAACTTAACTAAAACAGTATCTTATCAAAAACATAGTAATTAATTCAAGTTGCTAGTTATGTAAGTATAAAATAAGTGAGCATATAAAAGAGTTTTAAAAGTTACCACACTTAAAAATTCTAGTTATGCTCACTGATGATAAAGTTATTGGGATTTATTGTTTGATAGATGATATAC